>CBFGMV010000166.1:0-13712 GCA_965649915.1 uncultured Dyadobacter sp. | reverse complement strand
CATTCACTCATTCACTCATTCACTCATTTAAATTCACCTCACTCACCATGAGCTATTTCAATATCGACGCAGTAAAAGCACAGACATTTGACGCAATTGTCGTAGGAACCGGGATCAGCGGGGGCTGGGCGGCTAAGGAACTGACCGAAAAAGGCCTCAAAACGCTGGTGCTCGAACGCGGCCGCGACGTCAGGCACATTGTCGATTACCCTACGACCAACATGATGCCCTGGGAGTTCGAACACCGCGGGTTGCCGCCGCTGGCAGTGCGGGAAGCCAGCCCGATGGCCAGCAAGCATTATATCTTCCGCGAAGATGCCATGCATTTTGTCGTCAAGGATTACGAGCATCCCTATGTGCAGGACAAACCGTTCAGCTGGATGCGCGGCTACCAGGTAGGCGGCCGCTCTCTGCTTTGGGCACGGCAGACGCAACGCTGGTCGGATTACGACTTCGAAGGTCCGGCCCGTGACGGCTTCGCCACCGACTGGCCTATACGTTACAAGGACATTGCACCCTGGTACAGCTATGTGGAGAAATTTGCAGGGATTTCCGGTAACAAGGATGGTCTGCCGCAACTTCCGGACGGAGAGTTCCTCCCACCTCATGAAATGAGCTGCGTTGAAAAACATTTCAGCGACCAGACTGCCAAAAATTACAAAGGAACGCGGCCGGTCATCATCGGTCGGGCCGCACATATCACGGATCCTCAGCCCATTCACACCCAGCAGGGCCGCGCCAAATGCCAGCACCGCAACATGTGCCAGCGGGGTTGCCCTTTCGGAGGGTATTTCAGCAGCAATGCGGCGACATTGCCATGGGCAGAAAAAACCGGTAACCTTACCCTGAGACCGCATTCGGTAGTGCATTCGGTAATCTACGACGGACAAAAGAAACGGGCGACAGGTGTGCGCGTAGTGGATGCGCTCACAAAGGAAATGACCGAGTATTATGCCAAAGTAATTTTCATCAATGCATCGGCGATCAACTCCAACCTGATCCTGCTCAATTCCCGGTCGGACCGTTTCCCGAACGGACTGGGGAATGATAGCGGTGTGCTGGGCAAATTCATTGGTTTCCACAACTACCGGGGCCGCGTCTCGGCGGATTTTGACGGCTTCCATGATCGCACGACGGATGGTCGCAGGCCTAATGGAGCCTATATCCCGCGTTTCCGCAATGTTTTCAAGCAGGAAACCGACTTTCTGCGCGGGTATGCTACCTCATTTTCAGCTTCCAAAGCCGGGAATCCGAATACAGGTCTGGGCGAGTCGTTGAAAGAAAGCCTTTTCGCGCCGGACGACAGTGGCTGGTCGCTGGGTGCGCAGATGATGGGCGAGACATTGACGAAGGAAACCAACTTCGTCAGCCTCGACGAAAACCTGAAAGATGCCTGGGGCATTCCGCAGCTGCGGATGAATGTCGCGTTCGATGACAACGACATGAAAATGGTCAAGGACTTTTACAATGAGCTGAGCGAAATGTTGGAAAAAGCTGGTTTTAAGAACATCAAAACAGGTGATACCCAACGCAATCCCGGCAGCGAAAACCACGAAATGGGCGGAGCGAGAATGGGTAAAGACCCCAAAACCTCGATCCTCAACAAATGGAACCAGATGCACCAGGTCCCTAACGTATTCGTCACCGATGGCGCGTCCATGACCTCCACCGCCACCCAAAACCCCTCGCTCACCTACATGGCACTCACAGCCCGCGCAGTAGATTATGCAGTGGGGCAGATGCGGAAGTTTCAATTTTGAATGAGCCAATAATTAAATGAGTGAATTTTGAATGAGTGAATGAGTGGATGAGCCGCAGTGGAACTGTGAGTGGTTAATTTTGAATGATTGAATGACTGAATGACCGAATAATTAAATGAATTTTGAGTGAGCCGCGGTAGAACTGTGAATGGTTATTTTGAATGATTGAATGACTGAAATGGGGTGGTTTAGCGCAGCAGTTACCATTATCTATAAAGTGTGCAGGCGTGCCGCTAAGGCCAAATAGACTGTGGATAGTTGCAGGAGGGTGCAGGAATCGGAGCTTCGGAGAAGCTTCCTGCTTATAGCATATCAGATAGATGAAATTGTCAGGGCTCCATCGGAGCCTCCTACATGCGTGAACGCTACCAAACATCCGGAATATCAGAAGGCTCCGAAGGAGCCGCGTGAGGGGTATACGATGTCTTTTCTACAAACAGGAGGCTTCTCCGAAGCCGGTCTTTAAACCAATCATTGCAGCTCCTTCGACGCAACGCTCCGGCGACCCGGTCCCAGTTCCACTGCGGCTCATTCCCCATTCCAATACGGCTCATTCAGTCATTCAATCATTCACACATTCAAAATTGATTCACCTATCTTTGCCCCCTTACAACTAACACGAATGGCGCACGAACAGAAATTCCCTAACGGGGCGAAAGTGAGAATGAAAGGGAAACCCGATGTATGGGTGATCCTCAACCATGAATCGATTCAGAAGGGGGCGGTTACCAAGATCACCGGGAAGATCAAATGCCGGAACGTGGTTTCGGGCGAAGTGAAATTTTGCAGCGAAAAAAACTGCGAACCGGCCTGAGCAATTCAGTCGTCCACTTTTTCGAATTCAAAATTGCCTTTGACGTATCTATTTAAAAAAGTCCCCTTGGAACGTGAGGCCGTCATGGCTTGGTACACCTCCGGAGGGACTTTTTTGTAATCATACACCATCCCCGAAACATATACGATCCGTAATGTCTGCGTCTCCTCGTTGTAAATCATTTTGGAAACGACCGAAGATGGCATACCGTTTTTCAGTTAAAATCATCCAGCTTCTCGCGTAGCTCGTCGACCGCCCTGGATGAGATGTTTGAGTCATTAAAAATGGTTTTCACACCGGCCTTACTACCATACATGCCCGTATTCGCGCGGGTGTCCACTGCCAGCATCGCGCCATTCACGGTAACCCCGGCAAAGAGGCCTTTGGCCCGCGAATAGGAATAAACCTCCGCTTCCAGCTTATAATCCGTCGTGGCAGAAGCATTTTTACTCACCGGCCCCGCCGCTACCGATAAATCCGAGCCTAGTGTATAGTCGCCCTTTTCGATATTCAGCAACGACTTCTCGCTTTTAAAAACCAAAACCAGGTCTACCGCCTGCACGCCTATCTGCGCACCTACACTACCGCCCGTGATGGTCACAAACACCGGGTCGCTCCATTTGCCGTCTTCGTGCTTGATCATCGCCAGGCCCTTACCGTGCTTCCCTCCTACTACCAGTCCGGCATTGATCATCCTCGGAACGATTATAATGCCTTTCGATGCTTCGAGCAGTTGCGCAGGGATTTGCTGCTGCATTCCGTTGAAAGCGTCGAGGACCGCAGCGGCGGCCTTTACTTTATCTTCTTCCTTATTCTGGGCAAAAGTGGGAACCGCTACCGCCAGACCCAGACACAGCAGCGCGTTGATTTTCATTGTTTTCAAATTGTTGAGGAACATAACTTATTGGGATTAATGGGTATAAAATTAATGCTTCAAGTATCATGCCTGCCGGTACGGAAAACCGTATTCCGACAACAGAAGCCTGCATTTGAACGCCCGTTTACGGTCGTCAGGAAGAATTAACGCAACAAATGGCCGTTTCTGATTTTCTGGTATAGTTTTGATGACAGAATTTCATGAAACAATGTCAACCCAATCTTCAAAATCATGGATGCCAAAACAATAAGCCTGAGTGAAACCGACGTCAAACCGGTCGTCGATTTACTAAACGACTACCTGGCCAACTACCACATTCATTACCAAAAACTGAGAGGCTGCCACTGGAATATCAAGGGGCAGAATTTTTTCACGCTGCACGTCAAATTCGAGGAGCTGTATACCAATGCGCAACTGACGATCGACGAGATCGCCGAGCGCGTGCTCACGCTGGGCAAGCCCCCGCACAGCCGCTTTGCAGATTACATCAACGAATCCTCGATCAAGGAGATCAACACCATTGGCATGAAAGACCTGGACATGGTGGATGCCGTGCTCGACGATTTCAGTAAGCTGATCAGCCTGGAAAGGGAATTGCTCGAAGCCACCGATCAGGCCGGTGACGATGGTACCAACGACATGGTGAACCGTTTCATGCAGTTCAAGGAAAAAAACACCTGGATGCTGCGGTCGTTTGCCGGGAAAAAGTAGATATCAGAGCGATATTATCTGAAAAGCTGCGCGACACCCCGTTGCGCAGCTTTTTTTGTTGCGATCTCATTCTCATTTATTACGCCGGATTGGTTTATTTGCATGGATTCCCATCAGCAAAACCGTATGCGTCCCATTCCCGAGTTCAAAATCGGCCCGATCCGCCTGCTCGCCCCTATTCGCTTTGCCAGCGATCCGCTGCATTTTCTGCGGCAGGGCTTCGATGCGTGCGGAGATACCTACAAAATCCGCCTTTTCAAAGAATTCATCGTCACGCGTGATCCTGCCTTTTTCAGGCATGTGCTGCAACAGCACCATAAGCAGTTCAAAAAAGGTAATTCGGTCAAAATGCTCCGGCCCGTACTGGGCAACGGACTGGTGATCAGCGACGGGGATTTCTGGCTGCGCCAAAGAAGGCTGGTACAACCCGCGTTCCACAGGGAACGATTGAACGACTTGTTTTTGACAATGGGCGAGCTCACGGCGGCATTCCTCGACGAGCTCGAACCACTGCGCAATCAAGGTGCGGTCGACATCGATGCCAAAATGATGGCCATTACCTCAGATATCGCATTGAAAACGCTCTTCGGAAACATGAACAGCGAAGATAAGGAGCAGATTTACAGACAGGTAAGCCGCACGCAAACCTATCTGGTGACGCGCGTGCGCAAGCCTTACCGCCTGCCGCTTATGGCCATCAATGGCGAAGACCGGCGTTTCAAATCCGACCTGGCCTATTTCAACAGACTCGTTTTTGACTTTATCAGCAAACGGAGGTTATCCGGCGAGACGCCCAACGACCTTCTCCAACTGCTGCTCGATAGCAAAGACGAGGAAACCGGCGAGCAAATGAACGACGAACAGATCCGCGACGAAGCCATTACGATGTTCGCGGCCGGCCACGAAACCTCAGCCACAGGACTGAGCTGGCTGTTATGGGAGCTTTCGGCCCAGCCGGAAATCGTGAAACGGATCAGGGAAGAATGTGAAATATTCCAAACCGTCCCCGGCTTCGAGCAGCTGATGCATATGCCTTTTACACGCCAGGTGGTGGAAGAAGGCCTCCGCCTGTACCCGCCCGCGTGGACCATGACCCGGGAAAGCACCGCCGACCAGGAAATCGAAGGCTACTCCGTTCCGAAAGGCAGCTCGGTATTCATGTCTATTTTTGAACTGCACCGTAATCCCAACCTCTGGAACGATCCTGCCACATTCAATCCCGACCATTTCAATGCCGAAGCCGTGAAGAACCGGGCCAAATTCAACTACCTGCCCTTTGGCGCGGGGCCAAGGATTTGCATCGGCCAACAGTTTGCATTGATGGAAATGCAGTTGCTCCTGGCCTCATTGATCAAGCGGTTTACGTTCGAACGCGACCCGGCCTTTACCGTTGGAATGCATCCCCAGATTGTATTGAAATCCACAAATGGTATTAAATTGTACCTACGCTAACAACCGGTACCGAATAAACCTCTATGCACGAATCTATCATACTGTACCTCTCGCTGGTGATGATCATCATGTTCCTGGTCATGCTCGCGAGGCGAATCAAAATTGCCTACCCCATTGTGCTGGTACTCGGGGGACTGGCCCTGAGCCTGATCCCCGGCCTGCCTGCGGTGGAAATAGATCCCGAGCTGATCTTCCTCATCTTCCTGCCGCCATTGCTTTATGAAGCAGCCTGGCAGACATCCTGGAAAGACTTCTGGAAATGGAGGCGCGTAATCGGCTCGTTCGCATTCATCATTGTAATTTTCACCTCCTGTGTGATCGCCTACGTGACGCAGGCCATCATTCCCGGGTTTACGCTGGCGCTGGGCTTCCTGCTCGGCGGCATCATCTCACCGCCGGATGCGGTGGCAACGACCTCCATACTTCAGAATATAAAAGTCCCCAAACGCCTGATCACCATTGCCGAAGGCGAAAGCCTGCTGAACGACGCATCGTCGCTGATCGTCTTCCGATTCGCATTGGTAGCCGTCGCGTCCGGCAAATTTGTGCTTACCGAGGCCGTTTCCAGCTTTTTCATCGTCATCATCATGGGGTTCGCTGTCGGAATGGCTGTCGCGCTGATTTTCTACGCCATTCACCGCTGGATGCCTACTACACCCAGTATCGACACCATCCTGACCTTCGTAGCACCCTACGCCATGTACATCGCCGCGGAAGAATTTCACTTTTCGGGTGTCATTGCCGTCGTCACGGGTGGGCTCTTCCTTTCCGGGAATCAGCATAGCATTCTTACCCATTTGAGCCGCATACAGGGGATCAATGTGTGGTCGACGGTCGGATTTGTACTGAATGGCCTGGTGTTTATGCTCATCGGGCTCGAACTGCCGGTGATCGTGCAGGGCCTGGGTGACACTTCGATTTTTGACGCTATCAAATACGGGTTGATTGTGTCGCTCGTCGTGATCATTACGCGCATTGCGAGTACCATCGGCTCCTCCTTTTTCACGGTCATAATCAGCCGTTTCATTACCACGGCCGACCCCAGTCCCGGGTTGCGCATGCCGTTTATCTTTGGCTGGGCGGGCATGCGCGGGGTGGTTTCGCTGGCATCGGCATTGTCCATTCCGCTGCTGCTGAACAGCGGCCAGCCATTTCCGCAACGGAATATGATCCTGTTTATCACCTTTGTAGTGATACTGGTCACGCTGGTGTTCCAGGGACTTACCCTGCCGCTGATCGTCCGCTGGATGAACGTCGAGGAAAAAGATTACTCGGTGTCCTCACACGAGCAGGACGTGGTGATACGACGGAAGCTGGCCAAGGCTTCGCTCGACCTGCTCAACAGCAAATATGCCGCCGAAATACCTGAAAATGAATTATTGCAAAGCCTGAAATTCAAGCTGGAAAGCGATATCGGGTTTCTGGACCATGCCCGCGATTCGGAGGCCATGGATTCTGGGCTTCCATTCGTGGCCCGCTATCAGGCCATTACCAAGGAGCTACTGGAACATAAGCGGCACATTCTCCACCTGTTCAATAAAAAAGAAACCTACGAGGAGGAAGTAATCCGGCAGCATCTCGCACAGCTGGACCTGGAAGAGGAAAAAGTCCGCCAGCAATTCCTGCATATGGAATAGAATCTATTACTGGAAATCTTTATCCCAAAATCGATTCATGCACCGGCAGCACCGCGGAAACCATTTGCCTGGCGCCGTTGTCCCGGTTGAAAAAATAGTCGAGACGTCCGAGGTTAATGCCTGCAAAACCCACCTGGTTGATGGTCGTCACCTTACCATCCAGGTTCAGAATATTTTCGGGCTCTTTCAGGAATGTATGGGTATGCCCGCCGATGATGAGATCGATGTTACGGGTGGATTTGGCGAGGACCTGATCCGAGACCTTGTTTTCCTTGTATTTGTACCCCAAATGAGAAAGACAGATCACCATGTCACAACGGTGGTCGTTTTTCAGCAGGGATGCCATTTCGTTGGCCTTTGCGATCGGGTCAAGATAAACGGTTTCGAGGTAATTCTTTTTGTTGACCAACCCTTCCAGCTCGATGCAGATCCCAAAAACGCCGATCCTAATCCCCTGCTTTTTGAAAATCTTGTAGGGTTGCGTCTTCCCTTTCAGCTCGGTGTTGTCAAACTGGTAGTTGCTGACCAGGAATGGGAACCTGGCGTGCGGCAGCTGTTTGACAAAGCCGGCAATGCTGTTGTCAAAATCGTGATTGCCCATGGTAGCAGCATCGTAACCCATCTGGCTCATGATCGCAAATTCGAGCTCGCCGCCGTACAGATTGAAGTAGGGCGTACCCTGGAAAATGTCGCCGGCATCGAGCAGCAACACATTAGGCTGCTCCGCCCGGATCTTTTTGACCAACGCCGCGCGACGGGCCACACCTCCTAGGCCCTGGTTCCGGGAACCGTCCATCGGGAAAGGATCGATGCGGCTGTGGACGTCATTGGTATGCAGGATCGTGAGCTGAACCGTCGCATCTTTCGCCATCGCCGACAGCGGCAATGCGCCCAGTCCCATGAGTGCGGCGGCTTTGGCGCCGGTTTTCAGGAAATCCCTTCTGCTATTTGTCTGAAACAATTCTTCCATCGAGTTGAGCGGTTATTTTCTTACCCTGACGTGTCAGGTCACTGATATTTTCCAACAATGCTTCACGCACTTTCTGATTGATCTCCCGGCGTTCGAGCGGGTTCCGCAGGCATTCCAGGTCGTCACCGCCGTCGGCCAGGTAATCGTACGTCAGCAGGTTGTAAGTTTTATTAATGTCAAACGGCTGCCCGCCAATCGTGACATCATGGGCTGCATTGTTCCGGATCTTCATCCGGATACCGGCTACCGGTTCTCCATTCTTTTTGGCAATAAAATTAATGACCTTCTGCACGTTGGGTCCGGACAATTTGAGTACTACCATTTCATTTTCGAAAGGCATGAGCTCAAAAACATGTGAAACCGTAATATTTCCTTTTGGAAAAGTCGTACGGAGACCGCCTTTGGTAGCAAGCGTAAACTGGATGGCCGGATCCTTTTTCAGACCTTCCTTCAACATAGCATCGGCGAAGAAATTGCCCATCAGCGTTTCCGGGTCGCTGGGTTTGGTCAATGCCTGGTCCGTTTGGCCGATCACCCGGTTCATTTCCGCCTGCATTTGCTGCTTGTAGGGCTCGTAGTACCGTAATATAACAGAATCGGCACCGACCTGCTGGTCGATGCCGTATTGTTTGTATTCGCTTTTGTTTACCGTAAAGTGTTTCCGGCAGGATGCCGTCAGGCCAAGGCAGGCAAGCAACACCGAACTGACAAGAGTTTTCATAACGTCGTTTTAGAGCTTTAAAATTACGCCCGAAACTCCGGATTTCCCGCTACCAGCCGTCGTTCTGCCGCAAATTCGGATTTGCGTCGATCTGCGATTGCGGGATCGGGTACAATTCCAGCCGGGCTGTGTAGGGGATCAGCACATTATCGACGATCTGACTGTCGGTCATGGCATCGATCTCCTCCTTCAATGTGCCCCACCGCCGGATATCGAACACCGTATTGAACTCTCCGCTCAGTTCGAGCCTGCGTTCAGCCCTGATCGCGGCACGCAACGCAGGCACGGTGGCTGCTTTCGACGGCAGCGCTTTCGCCCGCGCACGCACACGGTTGAGTAGCGGCAATGCGTCCGCTGTCTTACCCGTTTCTACCAATGCCTCGGCCAACATCAGGAGCACGTCCGAAAACCGCATTTCGATAAGGTCCGCGCTGTAACCTTGCACGGGCGCGCCGGCAGGGCGCGCCTGGCGGGCCATCTTTCCGAATGCGATCCCATATTTGAAATCATCATGACCAAACGACTCATTCGTACGCTTGTTGATATAATTTGCAATGGTCGGATTGTAAATAATGCTGTCGCCCTCCTGCGCACCTGCCCTTGACCCGCCTGTGAACACGTACCGGGACACCAGCGTAAAATCCCGCCGGGTATCGGTCTTGTCGAACAGGTTATAAAAGGCATAGGTCAATCCGTAATTAGTCTGCTCATCCCCGTTCACGAGGCCGGACGGGAACAGGTTGAACGGCAAAATATTACCATTCTGATTGGATGAATTAATAAAATACCCGAAGGACAGCACGATCTCCCGGTTGCGTTCATTGGCCAATGCAAAAACATCGGCGAAGTTGGGTAGCAGCTCCATATCATACTTTTCCTCGTTGACAGGCCCCGCGAGTTCTGTCAGCTTTTCGACGGCTTTCTGATAGTTTTCTGTTTTATTCAGCGGCTTGCCGGCCATGGTCAGGTATACTTTACCCATCAATGCTTTCACGGTACCAGCCGAGACGCGGCCGAGCTCCCCACCTCCCCGGGAATCAGGCAGGATCGTTTCGGCAAAAGCCAGGTCGGCCAGAATAGCGTCGTACACTTCCAGGTCGGTGGCGCGGGGAGCGAAGATCAGGTCGCGGTCTTCGAACGATTTGATCTCGTTCAATATCAGCGGAACACCTCCGAACAGTCTTACTAGGTTGAAATAGGCATATGCCCGCAGCACACGAGCCTCCGCAATGTAGGGATCCGCTTCCTCCTCTTCGCCGGGAACCGCCATTTTAGCATTGGCAATCACCGTATTGGCGCGGTAGATGATCTTATAAAACCGTGACCAGACCGATTCGAAAGCGCCCGAGGTGGGTGTATGTCCAAAGCGGTAGTAAGGGTCGGCGCCAGATCCGAGAATCCCGGCGGTAGCGTAGCGGTGGCCCGATTCGGCCAGGATGAACCGATTGTAAATGTCCCCGTACTCGGGAGCGGTCCAGGCCTGGTACACGCCTACGGTGGCCTGGTTCAGGCCATCTTCATCCTTAAATGCCTCCTCTTTGCTCAATGCAGAATACGGTGCCTCTTCGAGATTATCTTTGCAGGAAGTAATGCCCAGCACAGCCAGCAGCACTACGGTTATCTTGATATGTATCTTCATGTTCGTCGAATGCTTTGGTCAACACTAGAAATTGCAGGAAAACCCGATGGTATACGAGCGCTGCGCCGGGTAGGCACCGTAGTCGATGCCCTGTTGCAGCAGCGACTGTCCGTAAGAGCTCACTTCGGGATCAAAGCCGGAATATTTGGTCCAGGTCCACAGGTTGGTACCCGTTACAAACAGCCGCGGATTCTGGACAGGGCCGAGCCTCGGGAAGGTGTAAGACAGCGTCAGCATTTTCAAACGAGCAAAGCTGCCGTCTTCCAGCATGGTGGAATTGATGTCGCCCGAGGCAATCCCGCGCTGCACACCCGGGTACTTGGGGTTGTTGTGCGGCTTCGCATCGGTATAACGGTTGCGATACCATTCTTCCGACTGGTTGAACCCCACCCCACCAAAATCCACTACCCCATTGCTGACATAAAACCGCGTCAGGTTCAGGACATCGTTTCCATCAGAACCCGTAAACAATGCATTGACAGAAAAGTTTTTCCAGGTGAGATCGTTGCTCCATCCGAATGTAAAATCGGGCGTCGACTTACCCAGCACGACCCGATCGTCGGCTGTGATGATGCCGTCGCCGTTGGTATCGGCATAGATCCAGGCGCCGTAAAGGGGTGTACCTTTGAAGCCCGGCGGACGTGGCCCCTCGAAGGTTGCGAACTTTGGATTACCATCTGCATCGAAATCGCCCTGCTGGCTCAATCCCGCAACCCGGTAACCGAAGAACCGCCCTACCTGCTGCCCGGGCTCCAGAATACCCGAAACGCCGCCGAGCAGGTTTCCGTTGATATTCACATAATCCGGCTGGGTCCGCTCGCCGAGGTCGATCAGCGTGTTGATGTTTCTTGAAATATTCAACCGCGTCGAGAAAGTCACATTCTTTTTCTGGATGATATTACCCTGAATGCTGAGCTCCACCCCTCGGTTACGCATCGTTCCGTAATTATCGATAATGGTGCTTACACCCGATTGCGTGGGGACTTTCCGCGGTTGGAGCAGATCGGAAGTCACTTTGTTATAGTAATCGAAACTCAGCACGATCCGGTCTTTGGCCGTATTGAAATCGATCCCGGCATTGAACTGCCTCGTGCGTTCCCAGGATAAGTTGGGGTTGGCAATTGTGTTGGGAAAGATCCCCGTGTTGATCACCGAGGCATCCCCTCCCGGCCCCATTTCGTAAAAACCAGCACTGTAAAGCGACAGCGACGAGTAGGGTGAAATGGCCTGGCTACCCGTTTCGCCATAAGATGCGCGGAATTTGGTGTTTGAAATAAAGGTTACCCCTTTCATAAACTCCTCCTGGTCCAGGTTCCAGGCAACCGCCACGGCCGGAAAAATACCGTACTTTTTGTTCTCGGCAAATGCTGAGGCACCATCGGCACGGATCGACGCATTCAGCACATACCTTCCTTTGAAGGAGTAGTTGGCCCGCACGAAGCCCGATTGCAGAATGCGCTTCTCCTTGAAGGATCCGATCACCTGCGACTGTGCGGTACCAATGTTATCAACCCCGAAAAAAGGTACGGCAAAGCCCGAGGAGCTGGTGGTGAGGAATTCAACAGTCTGGTCGTTATATTCCACACCCAGGGTAGTGTTCAGGTAATGGTTCTTTCTGAATGTCTTCTCGTATTGGAGGTACGCATTGAAGTTATAGCTGTACGTGTTGGCCGAAGTGTTGCTCCCTTTTCCCTTGACCTGATTCCCTTCGGCAGTAGATGGCGGCAGGAACACTTTCCGACGTGTGAGGTTCTGGTTTCCGGCCAGACTTACCACCAGTTGCAACCCACTGGCGATCTTGAAGTAGTTCTCGATGTTCAGGATCGAATAATCGCTTTGGGTAATGTCGGTTTTCGCGCTCAGCTCATTGTATGGATTTGAGAAATAGTAGCCCTGGTAGTTAGGTATACCCAAACTATTGTTGCCCAGGTAGTCGAGTTCGAGCGTAGGCGCGGCCCGCAACCCGTCCATCAGCCCGCCGGAGCTGGGCCATGCGCGTGAGGCGGTAACGGCCCGGTTGGTTTTCTGCCTGGTAAATGAAAGTTGTCCCTTGACGGTATACCAATTGTTGATCTCATTGTTGACATTCACCCGAAGGCTCGCCCGGTTGTTGTCCGAATTGATAATCGTGCCGTTGTCTTTCAAGTAGTTACCGGAAATGTAATACGATGATTTCGGGCTACCGCCGGAAAGGCTCAAAGTAATATCCTGACGAAAACTGGGTTGTGTGACGGCTTTCACCCAGTCGGTGTTCGTCATGGCACTGTCCAGGTTCTCAAACGGCGGGTTGCGGTCGGATACGCGGAAGCTCTCGTTGATCACCTCGGCATACTGCCGGGAGTTCATCATACGGATCGGATTGGAAATACTTCCGAAGGATGTTTTGTTGATCAGCTCCACGCGGCTTTCCCCTCTCCTGCCCGACTTCGTGGTGATCAGTATCACCCCGTTTGCACCACGCGAACCGTAAATGGCTGTTGCTGACGCATCTTTGAGGATTTCCATGCTCTCAATGTCATTCGGATTGACGCCATACAGGCCGTTCTGGCTGGATGCGCCATAGAAATTGGCACCCGCCTCGCGATAGGGCGGCATCGGAAATCCGTCGATCACATACAAAGGTTCATTGTTGCCGCTCAGCGAGTTATTACCACGGATCCGCACTACCGCAGCGGCACCCGGCTCGCCGGAGTTTTCCACCACCTGCACACCGGTCGCACGGCCCTGAATGGCCTGGTCAATGGTGTTGATCACAGCGGACTTGTACTCCTGGGAAGCCACCCGGGACGTCGAGCTGGCCAGATCACGCTTGCTCTGTGCACCATATCCTACTACCACCACTTCTTTGAGTGCCTTGGCTTCGGGAATGAGCTGCACGTCATATTGGGTTTGCTGCGTAACAGGCACTTCGCGCGTCGTAAAGCCTACGAAGCTGTACACCAGCGTGCCACCCTTTTCGGGCACCTTCATTTCAAAAGAACCGTCGGGTTCGGTGATGGCCTGTATTTCAGTCCCCTTCACCAAAACAGCCACACCGGGCATTCCTACGCCCTTTTCATCTTTCACAATTCCTTTAATGACCCTCGCATTCGGTCCGGCGTCGGCCGTGCCTTGGACGGTGCGGGTTACCG
>CBFGMV010000165.1:0-13987 GCA_965649915.1 uncultured Dyadobacter sp. | reverse complement strand
TGCTAAGCTTCATAGGTTCAGTGGCAGTGGCTACTTTTTCTTTTAATTATATTGAAAAACCACTCCTCGCGTACAAGGACCGTAAGTTTGGCCGCTAGTTACCTGACTTTTGGCAGTTCCGACATCGTGTAGAATTTCAATCCCTGCCCATGCGCTTCGCGTAGGATCGCATCCAGGAAGCGCACACTAAACCCATATTTTCCATTCTGAGGAGCGCTGTACAATGGCTCATGTCCAAAAACCATTAACGCCGTGCCATTCTCTTTTGCCTCCCGGATAGCGTCGGCAATTTCATCCGCGGTCACCTCGTCGTAATCGATCATCAGGGCATCCACATGCTGTTCCCCATCGAATGTATAGTAAATCGATTTCATCCAGCGCGGTGGCCATGCGTAAAGTTGAAAGCCTTTATACTTTCGCCTCGAAATGGCTACATCACGCAAAATTGTAAAGCCCTTCGTTAAAAGTACCGAATCGACGCGGTCGTTGTGGTTCCCTCCCGGGTGCGCGTAGGAAGTGGGGCTAAAACCCGCTGCGGCCATATGCCTCATTCCGGGTTCCAGCTCGGTTTCGATGTATCCCTTTGGCCCGCCGGCCGCCATTAATTCAGTCGATTTAGCGTGAACAGTCCCGTGGAAGCCGATTTCGTGGCCCTCTTTTTCAAGCTGTTTCAGCATAGCCACTTCTTCCGCATTCAGGCTGTCGGGACAAGTGATAAAAAAGGTTACCCGGGCATCGTATTTCTCGAATAGGGGTCGCAATGCGTACCATTCCTTTATGAAATGATCGTCGAACGAAAGCGCGATACCGCCTGCACCGGCCTTACCCGACGAACTTCCACAGCCGCAAAATGCTCCGGCCATCGCAGCCAGCAGCAACAAAAGAAATCCGCTTCGTCCCTGTGAACAGTTGCTGAGGTATTTCAAAACTTAGGAGATGATATGTTATTTTCGCTAAATTAACCACACCCATGAAAATACTGCACACCGCTGACTGGCATATCGGCAAAAAGCTCGACAATTATTCAAGGCTGGACGAGCAGCGCCTCGTATTGGAAGAGATTTCTGAAATCGCAGAGCGGGAACAAGTGGATGCCATTGTCATTGCCGGTGATTTGTTCGACAACTTTAACCCGTCGTCGGAAGCGACCGAGCTCCTGTACAGCACGCTGCACCGCCTGTCTGCCAATGGCACACGCGCCGTCGTCGCGATTGCAGGCAACCACGATTCCCCCGAGCGCATTCAGGTGCCCGACGCATTGGCCAAAGTTTGCGGCATTCTATTTGTTGGTTTCCCCAATACGGAAGTCAAACCATTCTGTACTCAGGGGAAAGTCGAGATTATACGTACCGCTCCGGGGTTTCTGGAAATCAATTTACCCAATGCCTCCTTCCCCCTGCGCATTTTACACACCCCTTATGCCAACGAGCAGCGCCTGAAAACGTTCCTGGGCGTGGAAGAATCGGAGGAGGCATTACGCATTCATTTACAACAGCATTGGCAGCAACTGGCCAACGAATACCTCGACGACCGGGGCTTCAATATGCTCGCCACGCATTTGTTTGTCATGCAAAAAGGCGGTCCGATGCCGGAAGAGCCGGACGATGAACGCCCTATCCTGCACGTCGGCGGCGCCCAAGCCATTTACACCGAAAACTTTCCCGCACAGGTCCACTATATTGCATTAGGGCACTTGCACCGCTTTCACCAGGTCGATAAAAGTCCGGCACCGTCCGTCTATTCCAGCAGCCCGCTGGCTTACAGCTTTTCAGAAGCCAATCAGACCAAATATGTTATTTTAATTGAGGCGGAGCCCGGCAAGCTCATTGGCTACAAACCTATTGAACTGCTAAAAGGCAAGAAACTGCATCGCAAAAGCTTCCATAGCATTGATGAAGCCATTGAATGGCTCGGCGAACACCAGGAAGATCTCATCGAATTAACCATTATTTCAGACAATTACCTCGAAGCCTCCGACAAAAAGCGGCTAATGGAAACCCATTCCGGCATTATTCAGATCATCCCGCAGATTAAGAAAAGCGAAGTGGCCGATACATCGTCGGAAGTTGACCTTTCGCTGAGTATGGAGAAGTTGTTTCAGGAGTATTTCAAAACCAAGAACAAAGGGCAGGAACCATCGGAGGGGCTGATGGAGGTATTCCGGGAGGTACTGGGAAGCGAAGCAGAGTGAAAAGTACCGACTCCGTCAGGAGTCTCCTGTTTATAGAAAGCCAAATTAATCGCACCGGCTCCGCTAGGTGCCTCCTGTTTATAGCAAAACGCATTGGCAATACCGCCATATCCGACTCCGTCAGGAGTCTCCTGTTTATTGAAAGCCAATGTAAAATCCCGCAGACTCTGCTTGGAGCCTCCTGTTATAGCAAAACGCATTTGCAATACCGCCACGCCCGACTCCATTAGGTGGCTCCTAATGGAGCCCACATTACCGTGTAACGTCACTTTTGCTATAAACAGGAGGCCACGCTGTGGCCGAATATGCCATCAACTTCTTCCCTACAAACAGGTGGCTCCTAGCGGAGCCCACATACCACCCCATTTGTACCAAATCGCCAAAAACTTTGTTACAAAAAAGCGGGCTACTCCTTGTGGAATAACCCGCTCTTCGCCCTATTTGGTTTTGATGAAAATCAGCTCGCTCTTCTCAGCTTCGCTTCAATCGTCTGCTGAGTATGTGGCACGATACGCAGCCGCTCTTTCGGGATCAGCTTACCGGTATCGATACAAACACCGTAAGTGCCGTTTTTAATGCGGATCAATGCGTTTTCAAGCTGTACAGAATATTTTTGGAGACGCGCTGCCAATTGGCTCAAGTTTTCCCGTTCACTGGCATCTGCCCCATCTTCCACCAACTTGGCCGCACCGGATGTAATATCCGTGCCGCTGTCATTTTTCTTACTCAACCCTGTTTTGATGTAATCCAGCTCACTTCGGGTTGCCTCCAACTTGCCGCGAATCAGCTCTTCAAATTCCCTAAGTTCTTCCTCTGAATATCTTGTTCGTTCTTCTTGCATATCTGAATTGATTTGTTAGTCTACATCAAGGAGCGTTTCGAGCACAAAAGTACTAGTATTCTGCCTATTTCGGAATAGTATTTATTTAATAACCACTTTCAAATGAGAAACTTACTAACACTGATACCAGGGAGTATAACGGAACAAAGCCAAAACCTGAGTCGGTAATGGCTTTGTTGAAAAATCTCTGAGTCTTATTTATAAAGCACCGACTTCACAGCGTCCACCGTCCGCTTGACGCTCGGCAGGATCTCTTCGATCAGTGTCGGCGCGTATGGCAGGGGCACATCGCGGGATGTCACCCGGATCACCGGCGCATCCATGTAATCAAATGCGTGGCGCTGAATGTGATAGGCGATTTCCGAAGAAATAGATGCCAGCGGCCAGGCTTCTTCTACCACTACGCAGCGGTTGGTCTTCTTCACGGATTCGATCACAGCCGGATAGTCGATCGGCCGCACCGTCCTCAAATCGATCACCTCTACTTCGATGCCTTCTTTTTCGAGCTGCAATGCCGCCGGCATCACCACCCGCGGGATCATTTTACCGAAAGAAACGATGGTCACGTCCTTACCTTTGCGCTTGATGTCGGCCTTACCCAACGGGATCAGGTACTCCTCTTCAGGTACCTGCATTTTATCACCGTACATCACCTCCGACTCCATGAAAATCACAGGGTTATTGTCGCGGATCGATGATTTCAAGAGACCTTTGGCGTCGTAAGGATTCGAAGGAATCACGACTTTCAAACCAGGTGTATTGGCGAACCAGTTCTCAAAATTCTGCGAGTGCTGTGCTCCAAGCTGTCCCGCGTTTCCGGTTGGCCCGCGGAATACGATAGGGCAACCATACTGGCCGCCAGACATCGAAAGAATTTTGGCTGCACTGTTGATGATCTGATCGATCGCTACCAGTGAGAAGTTGAACGTCATGAACTCGACGATCGGGCGGAGGCCGTTTCCTGCTGCCCCAACCGCGATCCCGGCAAAGCCAAGTTCCGCGATAGGCGTATCGATAACACGGTCGGGACCGAACTCGTCCAGCATTCCCTGACTCGCCTTATAAGCACCGTTGTATTCCGCAACCTCTTCCCCCATCAAAAAAATACTCTTGTCAAGGCGCATCTCTTCCGACATAGCGTCGCGAATGGCATCTCTAAATGCTATTTCTTTCATTCGTATTCTGATAATTATTAATTCTTAGAAGAAACCAACGCAAAATCTTTCATCTGAAACAGACCCGACCTGAGCGGTTACATTAAAAGAGGTTTGTATACTTATTTCAATTTGATCTGGTAAAATTAGAGAAACACGGTCAATTCTCAAATTCTTTCAGAGAACCATTCTGTTAAAAAACGTCGCAAATGCGGCCTCTTCCGGCATTATATCGGAATGACATCAACTTCTACTGAAAGTGTGTGTTTCCCGTAACTGAATATAATGCCTTTTAACGGCGGCACATCGCTGTAATCACGTCCCCAGGCAGTCACGATGTGCCGCTCGCCGGGAACAATATTATTGGTTGGATCAAAATCGCACCAGCCGTAATCGGGAACGAAAACCGATATCCAGGCATGCGAAGCGTCCGAACCCTGTAATTTGGGTTTGCCGGGCGGCGGAAGCGTTTCCAGATAGCCGCTGACATAACGCGCCGCAAAACCGAAACTACGGATACAGGCGATTGCTAAATGGGAGAAATCCTGGCATACCCCTTTTTTTGTGGCCAACACTTCCCTGATCGGCGTATTCACCGTCGTAAAATCGGGTACAAAGTCAAATTCAGTGTAGATTTTCCGGCAAAGTGATGCAATGCAATCGTACAAAGGCACGTCGTCCCGGAAGCAATCCGCCGCAAAGGCCCTGATGTCCGCATCCCATTTAACAAGCGGACTGGGCAGCGTGTATTCCAGCAGCGCAATTTTCAAAGACCTGTCCCCTGCCAGCCGTTGCCTGGCGTCCGCACAGGTTACTGACGAGGGAATGAACAGCGATCCTGTACTTTCCGTCAGCCGCTCCACGATCCCCGTCGTCAGCACGGTCAGAGTTTTATGTGGAGAATGCAGGGAAAAATAGTGTATCGTATTACCGTAATAATCGACCCTCTCGCTGATCTGAGCTGGTTCAGGAGTGATTTTAATGCTAAAACCCAGACAGAGCTGGTCGGGCATGGTGCGCGGAGTGAGGCACACGAGGCTATGGTAATTATTCACAGCCTCGGCATATTTGTACACGGTTTTATGGATCAGCTTATACTTCATCCGTATCGTAGTCCATCGGTTCAAAAGAGTGGTGTATCAAAGCGTGACTGAAATACTGGTTAGTCAGGTATGTGGATACCGAGCTCACCAGCCGGGCTACTTCCGCAAGCAGTCCGAAAAGCTCTTCGCGTTCGTTGTCCGCATTGCATTTGCTCAAATCCTGGATGCTGGCGAGTTTAATGAGGGTAGAAGCCCTCAACGCCAGTTTCTCCGCCTCATTCAACCGCTCCCCGCGTGTAGTGGCCGGTAACTCGCTCAGGTTCTTCCGGAGCTCGTCGAGCATGTAGGTCAATGAATAAGGCAGCCTTGCTTCCAGCAAGATCATGTCCAGCATCGTCTCCACGCTCAGATGCGACTTGTAGATCTGACGATAGTTGACGAGCATATGTTGGTTGATCAATGTCGCCTCGATTAACTCGTTTTCCACGGCAGCGGCATGGCCAACCCCAAAATTCGATTGAATCACACTGATCCGCGACAGAATCCTTTCAATCAGTTTGCCCGTTTCGAGCAACAGGAAGCTATTGTCCCTCGGCATACTTTCGGCAATCACGCCGAGAAACGTGAACATATTATTGAACAGGCCATCCAGTGTACGCTGGATATTGGCATTGTTCATATGTGATACATTCCGCAATTCATGATAGCCATTATCTATCAGGTCCACGATCCGCCAGATTTCCAGCTCCCACTGGTTCCGCACTGCCCCTACCGCGCTCAGAAACAGTCCGATGTTGGATGCCACCGAACCCGCACGATAAGGATCAGAAATCAACCTGCCGATTTCCTGATAGGGATCATTCAGTTTTTCGTCCCCTTCCAGAAAACCCGGATAGGTGGCAGAAACATGCGTAAGCGATTGTAAAAGAACCTTGATATGCTCCTGCTTCGCCGACCCGCCGAAATTGCGGTCGAGGTTCAGCACATTAATGGTAATATTCATGAATTTGATTACCGCCATCGCCCGTTCGCAATACCGCCCTACCCAAAACAGGTTCTCGGCACTCCGGCTCGGCAACGAAACGTGCTTGTTCACCGCAGCGGGCGTATTGAGCACGATCCGCTCCTGCGGCTCCTCCGATTTGTCCGAGACGATCCAGGTATCCTTCGAAAAACCGCCCTGCTGATTGGAAATAACAAACCGGTCTTTCACCGCAGAGCTCCGCGTAAGTCCGCCCTGCATGACATGGTAACCGTTCTCGTCGGCCACCATGAATGCCCGCAATGCGGCATAACGCGGCTCGATGACACCATTGATAAGCGACGGGGTCGTGGAAAGGCTTACCTCCTGCTGCGCGATAAAATCATGCGGCCGCTGTGAAATCATTTTCTTCAGTTCCGCCTTCTGCGCTTCCGTTTGCAAGCGTCCGTAAACCGAGCTGAATTTCGACTTGCGGTTAGCCTTTTTGATGATAAGCTCATCGATATGATCGAGCACATAGGCCAGCTCTTTCTGATGCCCGCACCACCAGGTAGCTACATTCGGCATAATGAGCTTCTCGCCCAGGAAATACTGACATATGTTCTCCATGAATGCCAGGAAGGCATGACTTTCCAGCACACTGGAGCCCGGCGGGTTCAACACCTGCACATTACCCAGGCGAATGGCCTGCAACAGGCCCGGCACGCCCAGCCGCGAATCTTCCCGCAGTTCCAGCGGATCGCACCAGTCATCGTCAATCCGGCGTATGATCACGTCCACCTTTTGCAGTCCATCAATGGATTTTAGCCACACACTGCCATTACGGACGAGCAGATCGTCGCCCTGGGCCAGCGTGTAGCCTAGATAGGAAGCCAGGTAAGCGTGTTCAAAATAGGCCTCGTTGCCCGGCCCGGGGGTGAGGTAAACAATATTAGGGGCATCCCTGTTTTTATCGGAAAGCCTTAGTACGGTATTCTGAATGCTGTTGAAAAACGGAGATAACTTGCTCACATACATGCCGTCGGCGAGCTCGGGGAGCAGCTTGCTCATCACAATCCGGTTTTCGAGCGTGTACCCCGATCCTGACGGTGCTTGGGTGCGATTGTCCACCACCCACATCCGCCCATCGGGCCCGCGGGCCATATCCGCAGCGAACAACGTCAGCTGCTGCGGTCCCGGAACCTTCACATCAATACAAGAGCGGAAAAACCCCGAATTTTCAAACACCAATTCTGCGGGGATCACCGCATCGCGCACGAGGTTACGCGGTCCGTACAGGTCTTTCAGCGTCAGATCGAGCAGCACTGCTCTTTGCTGCAAGCCCTGCGAAATCCCGTTCCATTCTTTCTGTTCAATCAGGAAAGGGATCGGATCGAGCTGCCAGGGGCGGTTCATCCCATCGGGGCTCCCATATACATTGTAAGTAACCCCATTCTCTCGCAACTTACTTATAATCTCGCGGTTACGGTTATTAAGCTCAGCTATTCCCAGTTTTTCCAGTGTATTGAAAAGCGCCTGCCAGTGAGGCTTCAATTTCCCGTTGGTATCCAGCACCTCATCGTAGGAAGTCAGGCTGTGTTGGTAAGATTGTAGCAGGTTCACGGAAGCCTCGGTAAGCATATTTCAAAAACAGGGTTATGCTGCAAATCTATTTCGATTTCCAGTATTTACGTAAATCCAGCGTATTGGGATACTCCGGATTAATGAGTTCAATGGGTGTGTCGCCCTTCATTTCCTTTTTCGTTTCGGCCACAAACCGGGAAACTCCTGATGTGGTTTTCTCCATGATCGGTACCTCCCGGGAAGCCGAAGGCGTGTGACCGAATCCCTGGAACAAGCTTATTTTACGCGATTCGGCCTCAAAACTATTGACCGGATAAGTGTCAAAACTGCGACCTCCGGGATGCGAAACGAAGTAGGTACAACCGCCCAATATACGGTTATTCCAGGTATCGACAATATCGAAGACCAGCGGGGCGTCCGCACCGATCGTCGGGTGCAATGCCGACGGCGGGTTCCAGGCTTTGTAACGAATTCCTGATACATATTCCCCTTTAATGCCGGCGCTCCGTAGTGGCACACGGCAGCCATTGCAGACCAGAATGTGGCGCCCTTCCACAAAACCACTCACTTTGACTTGCAATCTTTCCAGCGAAGAATCGACAAAGCGTGCCGTTCCCGCATTGGACAATTCTTCCCCCAAAACATGCCACGGCTCGATACCCAGCCGGAGTTCCAGCTGGATATTATCAACCGTAATTCCCCCGTAATGCGGGAACCGGAATTCAAAGAACGGGTCGAACCATGAAATATCGAAGTTATATCCGGCGGCTTTCAGGTCATTCACTACATCCACCATATCCAGGTATGCAAAATGCGGCAACAGGAAACGATCGTGCAGTTCAGTGCCCCAGCGGATCAGTTTGTGTTTGTAAGGTTCCTTCCAGAATTTGGCGATCAGCGCCCGGACCAGCAGTGTCTGGACCAGGTTCATGTGCTTGTGAGGTGGCATATCGAATGCGCGGAACTCAAGAATTCCCAGCCGCCCGGTCGAAGAGTCGGGGGAATAAAGCTTGTCCATGCAAAACTCCGACCTGTGTGTATTACCGGTAATGTCGACCAGCAGGTTACGGAAAATCCGGTCCACCATCCAGAACGGCACTTCGCCATGCTCCGGGATCTGGTCGAATGCGATTTCTACTTCATAAAGTCGTTCATCACGCCCTTCGTCAATGCGCGGTGCCTGGCTCGTAGGACCAATGAACGGCCCCGCGAAAAGATAGCTCAATGCCGGGTGGTGCTGCCAGTAAGTGAGCAGGCTGCGCAGCAGATCGGGGCGGCGCAAAATCGGGCTGTCGGCGGGCCTGGCACCGCCAATGGTGACGTGGTTACCTCCTCCTGTACCGGTATGGCGGCCGTCCACCATGAACTTATCGGTACCCAGGCGAGAGAAGAATGCCTCTTCGTACAATGCGCTGACATTGTCCACCAATTCCTGCCAGTTTTTGGCAGGATGTATGTTCACTTCGATCACGCCCGGGTCCGGGGTCACGATCAGTTTCTGAACACGGTAATCGGAAGGCGTCGGGTACCCTTCGATCCTGACGGGCATTCTCAGCTTTTCCGCCGTTGCTTCAATGGAAGCCATCAGGTCGAGGTAATGCTCGAGATAATCCGTCGGCGGCAGGAAAATGTAAATAATGCCGTCCCTTTCTTCCACACAAAGTGCCGTTTTGATCACCGGCACATCGAAAAGCACATCCTTCCCGGAATCATCATCCTGCTTTTTATTTTGATCCTCATCGACCCCGGGCTTCGGATTATGCGGCAGTTCATATGCCGGTGCCACCGATCCATACCGCGCCTGCACGATGGGCTGGTAATTGGCCAATGCAGGCAGATCTTCGAACGGGCTACGCTCGACAGGTTGCTCCCGCCGTTCTTTCGCTACTTCCGGCAGTGAAGTCAGCGGGAGGCGGTAACCCAATGCCGAATTACCCGGCACCAGAAAACAGTTGTTACGTCTGAATTGCCATGCTGTGCTGGCCCAATGTTTCCCACGTTCCTCCCACGTCAGCGGCAACACAAAACCGGCGGGGTTGTTCAAGCCCTTTTCGAGCAGTTTCGCCAGGGTTCTGCGCTCGACCGAATCTTTCAGGTTTACCTTCAACGGGTCGACATTCACAGGCAGCTTTCCTTCCTCCATTGCCCAGTAGATGGGGTCTTCGTAAGCCGGGGTAATGTTATTGGTATCTACCCCAAGATACTTTGTAAGTTCTGTCGCAAAGAGCTCGGCATCGCGAAATGTAAAGTTCGTCTGCCCTTCTTTTGTGATGAGGTCGTCGTTTTTCCACATCGGAACGCCGTCGTTGCGCCAGTACAATGCATACTGCCAGCGGGGGAAAAGCTCTCCCGGATACCATTTGCCCTGCCCGAAATGCAGCAGGCCGCCATATGCAAAACGGTTTTTCAGACGCAGCGCCAGATCGTACGCCAGCTGTCGCTTCAATGCACCATCCGCAGCGGTATTCCATTCAGCCGATTCAAAATCGTCGATCGATATAAAAGTCGGCTCGCCGCCCATGGTCAGCCGGACATCGCCTTCTTGCAGATCTTTTTCCACATCATAACCCACCTGCATCACCGACGCCCATTGTTCCTCCGAATAAGGCTTCGTGACGCGCGGGTCTTCGTGAATGCGGAAAACTTTGTTATCAAATTCAAAAGTTACCTCCGCAATGTCGGTCGCTCCGGTTACCGGTGCAGCGCTTGCATAGTCGGGTGTGCAACAGAGCGGAATGTGCCCCTCGCTGGCGAAAAGCCCGGACGTCGGGTCTAGTCCGATCCATCCCGCGCCAGGCACATAGGCCTCTGTCCACGCGTGCAGGTCGGTAAAATCTTCTTCCGGCCCCGACGGGCCGTCGAGCGATTTGATATCCGAGGTAAGCTGTACCAGATAACCCGAAACAAAACGGGCAGCAATGCCCAGATGCCGCAATATCTGCACCAGCAGCCACGCCGAGTCGCGACAGGAACCGCTCTGTATCGTGAGCGTTTGTTCGCAGGTCTGCACCCCGGCTTCCATCCTGATATTGTATTGGATCGCCTTGTAGAGCTCCTGGTTGAGATAAACCAGGAAGTCGACAGTTTTAATGTTGCCATCGATCTTCAAACCGCTGATAAAGTCCATCAATTTCGGGCCGGCCTCCCGCGGTTCCAGGTATGGACCCAGCTCTTTTTCGAGTGTCGGTTCATACACGAACGGGTATTTATCCGCATAATCTTCCACAAAAAAATCGAACGGATTGATCACCTGCATTTTGGCAATTACTTCCACTTCAATGCTTAACTCAGTGGCTTTTTCCGGGAAAACTACCCGTGCCTGATAGTTTCCGAAAGGGTCTTGCTGCCAGTTTATGAAATGATTCTCCGGTGCAATTTTAAGGGAATACCCCTCGATCGGCGTTCGGGAATGCGGAGCGGGGCGTAGCCTGAAAATATGGGGAGATAATGAAACACTCCGATCGAACTTATATTTTGTTTTGTGCGAAATAGCAACTTTTATAGCCATAATTGGAGTATTACAATATAATTAGATAATTTGGCAATCAGGTAGATATGAGATTCTAAACAAATGCATTAAGCTTATTTTTCAAAATATATTATTCTACCAAATAACCAAAACGGAATTTTATTTTTCACAAAAAACATGAAGCTCCTATGTACGGGACATTCCTGCGTGAAAGTAAACACATCCCGGAAAGAACATGCCTGTGCATACTTTCATTCATCATTAATTAATCAGCCGCCGCCCCTGGGCTGATAATTCCTTAAAAGTTACGTAATTCGCTAAAATCCTTATGATACCATTAGTTTAGTTCAAAATGAAAATTGCTATAATCGGCTGCGGAAATATGGGTATGGCCTTCGCCCGCGCCTTCCTGAAATTTGATCTTGTTAAAAACCAGGACTTTTTACTGGTTGAAAAGAGCACCGACCGTATGGATAGCCTGACGAGCTTCCAACCCGGCGTCATCACAGGCATCATCGGTCCTCAAATCAGCGAGTACGACCTCATTATACTTTCCGTAAAGCCACAGGACTTCCTTTCGGTCGCGGGAGCGCTCAAAGAAGTGATCCTCCCCGCCCAGGTTGTACTTTCCATTATGGCCGGTGTAACGATCGAAGGCATTCAAAACGCCCTGGACCACAAAGCCGTCATTCGTGCGATGCCCAACACCCCCGCGATGCTCGGAATGGGCATTACGGCATATTCGGCCTCCCCGGAAGTTGACATACATCAATTGCGGAAAATAGAAAATCTCATCAATGCAACCGGACGGTCGGTATTTCTCGAAGACGAGGAGCAGCTGAATGCTGTGACTGCACTGAGCGGAAGCGGCCCGGCCTATTTCTTTTACGTGGTAAAGGCGATGATCGAAGCAGGAAAGCAAATGGGATTCGAGGAATCGGTAGCTGCATTGCTGGTAAAACAAACCATGCTCGGCTCCTATCACCTCATTAACACCGCCGACAAGTCGCTCGACGATCTGATTAAAGCAGTGGCTTCCAAAGGCGGCACTACCGAAGCTGCATTACGGCAATTTGAAGCCGGTGAACTTGATAAAACGCTTGAAAAAGGCATTTTCGCAGCACAGGTACGCTCGACGGAATTGTCGAAAGGATAAGAAGCCTGTCATCCTGAGCGGAGTCGAAGGCCGGTATTGAAACGGCCTTCGACTCCGCTCAGGATGACAGCTTAAATGCTTTTGAACCTCGAAAAACGCACTTCACCAATCATCAAACTCTGAAAAACAATGGAAACGTCAGCCAGCAAACTCGCTACCCTCGACATCGTTCTGAATGGCTTAATGCGCCGCTACAAAGAGCGCGTCCCGGACGTCGGCATTATTCTCGACGCGATGGAGCAGGATGGTATCGTCAAAAACGCGGGAGCTATCGAGAACGACCACATTGCATTCAGGACGATGGGTGTTCCGCAACTGGGTGTGAGGTCGTTTGAAAAGATTTTCCTGCATTACGGCTACGAGAAGCGTGATCATTACTTTTTTGAAGGCAAAAAATTAGATGCCTGGTGGTATAGCCCACCCCGCGACACCGATCCTCGCATTTTCGTGAGCGAGCTCCGTGTCGGCGACCTCTCAAAGGAAAGTCAGCAAATCATCCACAGCTACACCAATGAAGTAACCACCGACCCGGTCGACTCCCTCGATCTCGACAATGGCGAAGCCGTGGACGCATTCCTGCATCAGCCATTGTGGCGGACTCCCACCGTGGCCGATTACCAGTCATTGCTCAAAGAAAGCGAGTACGCGGCGTGGGTGATCTACAATCGCTATTATCTCAATCACTTCACGATCAGTGTCCATAACCTGCCCGACGGCTATAATACCGTTGCCCGGTTCAATGATTTCCTGGAAAAACACGGTATTAAGCTGAATACTTCGGGGGGCAAAATCAAGGTAAGTCCGGATGGCGGCCTCCTACAAAGCGCGACCGTGGCGGAAATGCTGGATGCGGAGTTTGCACACAGCGAAAAGCTGCGCATTGCCGGCTCTTACGTGGAGTTTGCGGAGCGTAAAGTGTTGCCGGCATTCGCAGATCTTTCAACGGACGAAATCAAACGAAAACACAGGCGGGACGGTTTTGAAGCGGGTAATGCGGATAAGATTTTTGAGAGTACCTATACTACGCAGACGGGACGGGATTGACTAGGCGGGAGTAGCATTTTCGAAAAGCACGTCCGGGCAAAAATCGAGTGGCGCTGGAATTAAACTACCGTCGTAATCTTCCATTTGAGCGATATTATCCCAATAGACTGTCCTTCCATCTGTTTTTGCCTGCATAAAGACATCAGCTTGAAGTACTTTCCCAAACAGACTGCTGTCATTGCCAGCATATTCCGCAAGAAATTTCTGGAAATCGATAACTCTTATCTGACCATCAGTCCAAACGGCCTTGATGACAAACGGTTCTATGGCTAATATTTTCCTTATTCTCGGATTCATTTCAGGTATATGAATTTGAAGTGAGTGAAATCTGGGATCAGATCTCACTCATTCACCAGAAAATGAACAACCCGCAAGGCGTTCCCTTCACTCTTTTCATTTTTCTCCGGTGAAATAGTTAAATGCAACTTATGTTTGCCGGCGGGAAGTTCATCCGCAAGCATCAGATACCAGGGCAAATGCAGCTGGTTGCTCCATGGCGTGTAGGTATCGAGCGTCTGAGGCTTCTTCCCGTCGATCGTGTAAG
>CBFGMV010000164.1:0-14188 GCA_965649915.1 uncultured Dyadobacter sp. | reverse complement strand
TGAGATCGACGACTGGTCAGCGCTGTTTCTGACCGAAACCCAGGAGGATTTTCAAAGTCTGGAATCCAGGGTCGGTTAATCCATTGCAGCGATCGACCGTGCTGCACTGGAACTGAAAGGCAGGAAACGGTTCTTGCAGTTTCAAGATCGTAACCAGGCACTATTCTATGGCTTAGGGGTAAGCGCCCCTTACTCCATTGCAGGGATTGCCATTGCCGTCTTGTTCTATGTATTAATACGCCATGGACAGCAGTATGTGAAGCGGCAAAAAATTTTGGACGAGTACCAAAATGCACCGACTTACAAACAGATCATGGAGCAAGGAAAAATCGTCGAGTACGATAAGATGCTTTACCTGCAACTAACACCTTTACCTAAAAAAGGGAAAGTCCAGATCGGTGAGCACTACATCTATGACTCCCAGGGTAAACGCGTGCTGGTTCCGCTAGGGACCGAATAGGACAGGCCTTGTTTATCAAAATGATTTCGAACAAAAGCGAACAACTTCAAACGATTTCGAACGACTTCAAACACTTTCAAACAAATCCGAATTTTTTAGAACGGAAGCGAACGCTTTCGAACAGTTTCGAACGTGGGCTGTGGTTTTCTCCCTAGCCAGCTATCGCCGGTACGTCGCAAAAAGCGACTCCCCGGCGGCGCTGGCCAGGAGAAACCCCTGGACCCCTGCTATTCGCCTCCGGCTCATAGCTAATCTCAAAAGACATATATGCAAAATCAGAAAACGAAAGGCAGACCGCCCATGGAAAAGGGCACTGCCAAAAGGGAACACTTTTCAGTCTGGGTGAGCGCTGATCAGAAAAGACAGATTAATGAGCTCATAGAAAAAAGCGGGCTTTCCGCCAGCCAGTATTTCTTGACATTAGCGCTGGATATCCCTTTTAAAAAACCGCAGAAAAGATCGCTCCCCAAACCGGTCGCTGACACCGTCCGGATTCTGGAACAACTTTCAGGTATCCTGTCGCTGGCAGTCTTAAAGACCAAAGATCAGCAGATGCTTTCCGCCCAATGGCAACAGAGCAGTCAGCGTGTCCGGCTGCTTGCTGAGCTCATCACCTCATGGGTATTTGAATCCTTTGAGATCCGTAGCATAAAGCAGACGCTCGGTAGCCTGCACTCATGGTTAAATGGGTTAACCAGTTTTTTGTCGCTGTTTCCTGACGAGCTTGAAAGCAAGCAGCAACTTATTGAAGAGTGCCGGTCGAACGCCCGGCTTGCAGGTAACCTGCTCGATAAATACGAAGCCTACTATGAGGTCCCACTATCAGAATTAGAACCGGCCTGGAAAGTAGTGAAGACTGACGCCAGCGCTGTCCATCACGAGATTGAAAGTGCTCTTACTGCATTACTTAAAACGATGAAGGTATGATTGGGAAAGCAAGTTTAGGCAGTAGCGCCAAAAGGCTTATCGAGTACTGCTACTATGACAAAAAGGTTTCAGCGAAAATGCAAAGAAAGCTGGATACGGAAGAAGTCCGTGGAGAACTGGTCTACATACAGAATCTGGGAATTAAAATACAGCCGGATGGAAAACTAGACCTAGATTACCTGATCAAACAATTTGAGGATAACCACCAGCGGAATACGCAGCTGACCAAATACATCTGGCATCAGTCGTTTAGCTTCGCGCCAGGCGAGAGACCCAGTAACGAGACCATAACCAGCATCACTACTGAGTTTGCCAAGGAGTTCGGGTTTGAACAGAACCAAATGCTTGTCTTCAAGCATGAGGATACTGGTCATCGCCATTTCCACATTGTCGCGAACCGGCTCGATCATAACGGGAAAAATACCGCCGACCACTTTAAGAACTACGCCCGAATCGGGAAATTCTCTCGCAAAATGGAGCATAAACTGGGACTAGTTCAAGCACCTGATATGCGCATCAACCAGCGAAGGACACAGGAACTATCAATAACCGACCATGCACATTTGAAGCTAAGACAGACGATAGATAAGCTCTTGGATAACGTAAAATCCATTGATGAGCTTAAACAAGAACTGGTAAATGCGGGATATAAATCTTACATCGGGCGCGGCATTGCATTCTTTAACATGCAGAAGAAAATTAAGATCAAGGGCTCTGATTTAGGGCGTGACTATTCGCTTTCTTCTCTTGAAAAGCGATTGGCTCAAAATTTGGAAATCGGCCTCAAAAAAGAGCTAAAACCAGATCTGAAAAAGCAGAAAAAACACGGCCTGGGCTTATAAATAAGGGTTTTCGTGAAGAATAACCTATTTTAGCCAAAAATAACCAATTGCACCTATGAAACTGAAAGCAATTAAATTCTTTTCTCCGGAAGAAAACGTCTCCAAAACCAAAGCGGTTGAAAAGGCTGCACCACTTCCGACAGGTTACATTTCTAATTCCGGCAAGCTTGTTTTCCCGGCATCCGCACTACGCGACCTGGGAATTGATCCTGAATCTACCCATTTCAAAATTGGAACCCAGGAAGGAAAGCGAAAAATTAAATCCGTATATCTTGTACCGGCAGTGGGTTCGGATCAAACTTTTTCCTTTGAGAAAAGTGGCCGAGGCCATGTAATTCCATTGGCACTTATTCTGAAAAAAGGTAACGTCAACTTCAATAGTGAAAAACTGATCTTTAAGATCTCGACTTTTGATTTTGACCAGGCCACCAAAGGCTATGAGCTCGCCATCGAAACCGAAGCGCCAAAGCCTGAGTATACCGGAAAGCCCCGTGGCAGAAAGCCTAAGGCTTCGGTTGATGCAGAATAAAGCTACATAAATGCAGGTAACCGTTCCCGGTTACCTGCTTGATTTCGGGCCACGTTTGCTTACTGATAATTAAGCTAACCCAGTTGTATGTGCCCGTCGGCACTTAATGAAACCACGGGTTTCATCCTGCGGCTGTACAAGCAGCCTCTGTGAAAATTCATTCTACCAGCACAGCAACCCCAACCTTCTCGGCTTTTCGCTCTATTTTTTGTTTGAGGCCGTAGTAACCCCAATTCCGGAAAAGGAACGGATCTTCTTTCGCCTGCTGCTCCTTCTCTGTCTGATCTACGAGCAGCAGAGTCGCTGCTTTATTTTTAAGGCATATATCAATTAACCTTTTACTGTATACGTGCTGCTTGTGGGACACATACCGCTTCTCTGATCGCATCAGATGATCGATGCTGGTTTTCCTGACTTGCCTTCGGCTGGTTTGATTCATAAAGGCCATTGCTTTTCTTTTCCGCCGGATGGCGGCCTGGATAGCGAGCCTCTTGTATAGATACTCGTCTTTGCTTCCGATTGTATAACGTCTATTGCCGACTGAAACGATGATCGGGTAATCCAGCGACAAACTCGCCTCGGCAATGATATCCTGATCAAGCTGTTGCTGTTGCCGTTCTGCCTGAAAAACCGCAAGCATGAAAATCTTTCCTTTGTCAAGCACCAGCGAACTGGTGCAAAGCTTGAGCTGACCTGCGAGTAGCCTTTGAAGCATTTCCCGCTTGTCATGGCCTGTTTTTCCCAGGTATGTCCTAAACGGAAAATCAAATAGCGAGAAATGAAACACTGCCCCTTCTTTACTGCTTCTTAGCTTCTTGACATCGGTTCCTTTAAAGGGGATCGGAATTTCTCTTCGAAAACTTGGCATTGCGCTTTCGCCGGTAGCTAACGCTTTGCTCATCTTGTTGAAACTGGCAACCAAATTTCCATTCAAGGCACTCATGACGTGCATCGGGATACTGCCCTTATGGTTCTGAGCAAGGACTTGATAGCTGGTGTTCATTCTCGATGTCGACAGTATCCCATACTCGTCCTTTTTGATGTCAGAAAGCCTTGCTCTTACGCCTTCGGTCAGATAAAGCATTTCTCTGAGCTGCTGTTGGACGTAATGATGAGTAAAGATCTGGTTAGCGGCTTTAAAACAGATGTAGCGCCATTGGTAGAGCGTGTCGATAATCTTGTTCTTCTGATCGATGTCGTCCGAATCGATCAAAAGCCGGATCTTCCGGGTAGTAAAAAGCTTTCCCATAACCTAACGCCCATTTTGCTTCCAATGATTTTTGATAAGCTGATATGCTTTGATGTAATGCTGCTGTACCTGGGTCTGTGGGTAGCCTAATATCGATGCGATGTCGGCAAAGGATTTTTTCTGGTCTTGCCTCAACTCAAACACCGCCGCCTGCTCACTACTCAGAATATGCCCGTAAGGATACGACTGCTTTGCTTGCCGTACCGGCACAGTCGTGCGGGGCGCTACCATTCTTTTAAGCTCCTCTATGGCTTTTTGGATTTCGCTGGTCACATGCAGCGTACTGGCTCCTATTCTTTCCGCTACCTCGCGCGCGCTGTGCCCATCCTTAAAATGAAGGCTGGCTATCAACTGGCGCTGTTTGGGCAGAAATGAGATCGCTTTCGAGATTTCAGCCCACCTTTTCCCTTCAGTGCCGTCCGCGAAATAGCTGTCCAAATCTGGCTTTTCTCCCAGAAAAGGTTCTAAGTGGTCTATTTCCGTCATTTTCCGGTATATCTTGTATGAGGGCTTTTGGACCTGTTTCAAGAGTTGCCAACGGAGATTGAGACGGATAAACCGGTACGCATGAGGCAGGCTTTCAATCTTATCTCGGCGCGCCCAGACTTTCAGGTAACATTCGTGCAGGATGCAGCTTACCAGGAACTCGTCATTAACTAAGCTCTTGCCAATATATAAAAGGCTAGAAAATGACTTGTCGTAAAAGCCTGTAAATGCTCGTTCATCACCATCCTTAAACCTGTCTAACAGATCGACGTTTCCGCCAGAGTTGGCATGTAGCTTTCGAATTCCCATATCATACATTATTGACCTAGTATTACGTCACTTCCATCTATTTAGGTGCCTAAAACTGCGGAAAGCAGACGCGCGAAAACAATTGCTTAGTTATAACTAAGCACAAAAATAACGATGTTTTTGGTTCTTGCAACCCATGCCCGAAAAAACAGATTTCGAAATTGCGGTGATAAATCAAGTGAGGAAAGTCCGAAAAGCTAAGGGCTACACTCAGGACGATCTGGCTATGTTTCTAAATCTGACCAGGGGGTTTATTGGACAAATAGAAAGTCCCAAATTTCCAAGTAAATACAATATTGAACATATCGGAATACTCGCGCGAGAAATGAACTGTTCTCCTAGAGACTTAATGCCCGAACAAATATAGCAAGGGGTGCAAATGAACCCCAAAATGGCACAGTAGGCCTCAGTCTCGGCCAAAGCTTTTTCTCTCCCCTGAAAGCGTCACGTTATATCTGACTAATCTTGACGATTAGATCTTTGGACAGGTCAAATCTTGCATCAAAGGGAATTGCTGAAATCGGATATTACGCTCCGCAACGAGCAGCTTGCGTCTGGTTAAAGTAGCGCCCGGTTACAGCAGCGATTTGCCATTCTGTTTTGTCAATCTATCGCCTCACTATGAAGACCGGTCTCGAACTTTGCATTTAATTCGCCCGTAATCAATATTTCAGCTCCTTTCTTTGATATAAACGACACGAGCGACTCACTAATTATACACATAGTACAACAGTATATTTGTTATGTACAATTTTGTAGCAAAATTTAGTTCATTGGTGGATTAATGGTTGGTTAGAAGGATTTTGGATGTTTTGGAATAGGCTCATGCGTCAATTAACAAGGCAATCGGATTTTTTCCGATTATCTTGTTAAAAATGAACAACCCATGACACATTTCAAAACTGTGTCACTCTTTTGGGCTTAAATAACGTGGATAACGTGTGACCAGGTGCTTGCTAGTAGCGTATCGAGGCGATGCCTACTGAAATTTTCACTGAATGTACTTATTGCTAGTATTTTAGCTCTTTTTCTGTAAGTGTAATTTGATAATTAGATATAGAAGAGGATAAAATGAAATTAGATAACGAATATATCTGAGTATTTTCGAGGTCTAGCTCCAGTTGCTAGTCATAATAAGTTTACTATTGATGAATCCAAAAATTACTAAGTCACAAACTGACTGGATTGAAAATTTTATTTGGGGAATAGCCGACGACGTTCTGCGGGATCTTTTCAAACGAGGCAAGTATCCAGACGTTATCCTCCCTATGGCTGTAATACGTAGATTTGACGCCGTATTGGAGCCGAAGAAACAAGAAGTCCTAAACACGAAAGCAATGCTTGATACCGCTGGCATAACCGAACAACGAGCAGCACTCTGTTCGGCATCCGGCCAGGCGTTCTATAATACATCGAAATTTAGTCTACGGGATTTGAGATCTCGTTCGAGTCAAAAACAGCTACGCGACGATTTCGAAGATTATCTTGATGGATTCTCTCCTAATGTGCAAGATATTATAGATAACTTCAAGTTTCGGAATCAGATACCTACGCTATCGAAAGCGGACGCAATAGGCACTCTTATCGCCAAATTGCTTGATCCGGAGATTAATCTTAGCCCAAACCCTGTCTACAATAGTGATGGCTCTATAAAGCACCCGGGGCTGGATAACCATGCCATGGGGACCATTTTCGAGGGACTTGTCCGACGGTTTAATGAGGAAAACAACGAGGAGGCCGGAGAGCACTGGACACCACGGGACGCGGTAAAGCTGATGACAAACCTGATTTTTCAGCCTATTGCAGAAACCATCCAACCGGGTTCTTACTTATTGTATGATGGGGCATGTGGCACCGGAGGTATGCTCACACTTGCGGAAGAAACGCTGGTACAACTAGCCGAAAAACAAGGTAAGCGGGTAAATACATACCTGTATGGACAGGAGATAAATCCTGAAACCTTTGCGATCTGTAAAGCAGATATGCTCTTAAAAGGAGAAGGTGAAAACGCCGATAACATTGTCGGCGGGGCTGAGTATTCGACTTTGGCAAATGATGCTTTCCGCTCTAAGGAGTTTGATTTCATGCTCTCGAACCCACCTTATGGGAAAAGCTGGAAAAAAGACTTGGAGCGTTTGGGCGGTGAAGGTGGAAAAACGGGCGTTAAGGATGCGCGTTTTGTTATTAATTACGCCGGTCAACCAGATTACTCGCTCGTTACACGTACAAGCGATGGGCAGCTACTATTTCTGGCCAATATGGTCAGCAAAATGAATCATAAAAGTGCGTTGGGAAGCCGTATTGCCAGTGTTCATAATGGTTCATCGCTTTTTACTGGTGATGCGGGACAAGGCGAAAGTAATATCCGCCGATGGATCATTGAAAATGATTGGGTTGAGGCAATCATTGCTTTGCCTCTTAACTTCTTTTATAACACCGGCATTGCAACATACATATGGTTGCTGACCAATCGCAAACCTGAACATAGAAAAGGCTTTGTCCAGCTCATCGATGCTAGTGGTTGGTCAGTACCGTTGAGAAAGAACCTTGGCAAGAAGAACTGTGAATTCTCTGAAACCGATATCCAACGTATTACAGATACCTATCTGGCATTCAAGGAGACGGAGCAATCAAAAATTTTCCCAAACCAGGCGCTTGGCTACTGGAAAATCGTGGTGGAGCGCCCATTGAGATTGCATAGCCGTTTTACGGTGCAAGCTATTGAAAGCCTTCGTTTTTCGTCAGGAGATGAGGCTATCCGTACTCAGCTTTACGAAGAATTTGGCGAAGTGCTATTCACTGACTTTACAAGTGTTGAGAAAGCGCTGACTCAAAGGCTTGCTAACTGGAACACGGATGAAGATACCGAGGAGACCGAGGAGGAGGAGGCATCAAAACCGAAGGGATTACCTGAGAAAAAGAAAAAGCGATTGTTAGAGCGAAAAACCTGGGAGCGGGATGGGCAACTGATTGAGTTGGCCACTGCCCTGATGAAGGTGGTTGGCGATGGTTTATTCACGGATTACAATCGCTTTAAAGACCGAGTAAATATGGCTCTTATGGAGCTGGGCAAGAGAAAGCCGTCGGCTACTGATCTCAAAATTATCCTGCGAGCGGTTAGTTGGCGTGAAGAAACGGCTCCTCCGGTCTGGGCGACTGTACACAAGGCTAACAAAAAGCAAGCAGACCCGCTCAGGGGACTGTTTGCGGAAACTTTAAGTGGAAAGCCGGTAGTAGTTGAATATGAGCCAGACCCAACATTGAGAGATACAGAACAAATTCCGTTACTTGAAGAAGGGGGCATTGAGGCGTTTCTTCAAAGAGAAGTGTTGCCGTATACCCCCGACGCGTGGCTCAAAGATGAGGCGACACGCATCGGCTACGAGATTAGCTTTACGCGCCATTTTTACAAGACGCAACCGCTACGAACATTAGCGGAAATTGGGGCCGATATTAAGGCAATTGAGCATGAAGCTCTTGGTTTATTGAATGAGCTTCTTCGTCAAACTGTTGCTATATGATAACCGATTTAAAACCATATTCCGAATATAAAAAGACGGATATCAATTGGCTATGTGATATTCCAGCGCATTGGACTATCAGACGTATGAAATACATCCTGCGCGAAACAGACTCGCGATCCCCGGAAGGGAAAGAACAACTGTTACGAGTCTCTCAGTACACAGGAGTTACACAACGTTTGGGGCTAAATGGAGGAACTGAACCGGATACGAGAGCTAAGTCACTAAAAGGATATAAACATGCCCAGCCTGATTTTATGGTCATCAATATCATGTTAGCTTGGAACGGAAGTCTTGGCGTGTCGAGATTTTCGGGTATTGTTAGTCCTGCTTATTGCGTATATCGATTTAATTCTGACGCATATCCCTGGTATTTTCATCATTTATTGCGGTCACCAATTTATAAGCAGCGCATTAAAGCTTTCTCGACCGGTGTAGTAGAGAGCAGACTCCGCCTGTACTCGGACAACTTGTATCGAATTGAAGCAATTCTCCCGCCGCCTGATGAGCAAGCTGCTATTGTTAAGTTCTTGGATTATGCTACACACAAGATTGACCTCGCTATTCGTGCAAAGCGTAAATTGGTCAATCTTCTTAATGAACAAAAGCAGACTATTATTCATCATGTTGTTACCCGCGGCCTTGATGCTGACGTACCTATGCGTGACTCGGGCGTGGATTGGATTGGAGAAATTCCCGCGCATTGGAATTGCTATAAAATGAAATATGTCACTTCAATGATTGGAGGAATGACTCCTAGCAAAAGCAATGGAAAATTTTGGGATGGACAAATCCCTTGGGTTAGCCCTAAGGATATGAAAGTTGAAGTTATTGCCGATTCAAAAAATCATATTAGTGCGCTAGCTCTTGCTGAGACAAGTATTTCATTAATTCCCCCCCCAGCTGTTTTGATCGTTGTCCGCGGAATGATTTTAGCGCGGACATTCCCAACAGCCATTACAAAAGTACCGGTCACCATTAACCAGGATATGAAGGCAATAATGACTAAATCTATAGTAAATCCAGATTATTTAACTGCTTTACTTACAGGCTCCAAGAGAGAACTATTGAATTTGGTAGAGGAAGCTGGACATGGCACAAAGTGTTTGCGGACAGATTCTTGGGACGGATTCAAAATACCATTACCGCCTTTGGAAGAGCAAGAAAGAATTTTATCATATATTAATTCAGAGACAACCAAATTAAAATCTACAATTGACCGCATAGAGCGTGAAATTAAGCTTTTGCAGGAGTATCGTACACGCCTGATTGCCGATATTGTGACTGGCCAATTGGATGTTCGAGAAGTTGTCCAAAACCTGTCTGAAGATGAGGAGAAATCTTCCGATGCATTAAGTGAACTTGAAGAGGAAGAAAGTGAATTAGAAGAAGAAATGCTTTCAGAAGAATAAGATTCTTTTTGATTGGTATGTTCATTCGCTATTGATATGCAGAACTTAACACACTAAGAGCTATATAATTTTGTAGATAGGCATATTACTAGATGTGTTTTCAAGTTGCCCGAACCATTACCCAATATGAGCCGCTCAGCTATTCCTCGTTCTATTCAGGAAACCTTAATGTTAGAATCCCGGCATCGGTGTTCGTGCTGCTGTGAACCTGTCGCGCTTGAAAAAGCGCATATTATTCCTTGGAGTAAAACCCAGGATCACAGCTTAGAAAACTTGGTCGTATTTTGTGCCAATTGTCACACACGCTCGCATACAGAAAATTGGTCGGTAACGGTTATGCGTGGCTATAAGCAGGACCCCTGCGCATTGAAAAAGGATATTATGCCTGCACTTTCACCAGAGCAAAAGGCGATGGTCGATCTTGTAATGAGCTTTGACCCAGATGACCTAGACAAACGCAAGCGACTCCGTTTCGTTTCAATTATAGCTGCCTACGCAGGGGTACAGATTGGGGATATTGACGTTGTTTCTGTTACGCAAGCCAATAGTTCGAAAGTAAAAGTATGTCTTCCACGAAGAGCCGCGGAGACGTTAATCGCCGGATTTCAATCGCAGGATCCACGCTTAGTAGCTTTCATGGCTGAGCTGACCGATAACAGGCAAGTGTATCGTTTGGAAACGGATGATGAGTTATCCCTGGCACCTGGTAAACAGCCGCTTCAAGAGATAGGAGTTCTTCGTATAGAAGCGACTACTATTGCGCAGTCTACGGAAATAGGGCAAACAAATACTTCCGAGGCTGGCTTAGAATCTCTGATTTTTTCGGGCATGACTGGCTTTGGTTGGATGGCAGGCAATTGGAAAGACTACGATCGAAATTATGCTGTTGATCTTGTTCAGTTAAGAACGTTTTTAGAAGCCAGCCAACCGGATCAAACTGGAAGTTTTGATCTGGATAAGGACTCAAATACGCGTCGGCAGTTTTTGAACCGTATTCGGGGTGAAATTACTCGTCGAGGTATCATTGATGTTTTGAGACACGGTGTCAAACACGGCAAATACGAAGTAACACTTTTCTATGGCACACCTTCACCCGGTAATAGAAGAGCAGAGTCAAATTTCACTCATAACCGGTTTAGCATTACACGGCAGCTCCGTTATAGTCGAGATAGCGCAAAGCTGTCGCTCGATCTTTGCCTGTTTATCAACGGTTTGCCTGTTGCCACATTTGAATTAAAAAACAGTCTAACAAAACAAACTGTCGAGGACGCCGTCGAACAATATAGGCGGGACCGTGACCCAAGCGAACTGTTATTCCAATTCAAACGCTGCATGGTTCATTTTGCAGTTGACGATCAGGAAGTGCAAATGTGCACTGAGCTCAAAGGAAGAAGTTCGTGGTTTCTGCCTTTCAATCAGGGATGGAATGACGGCGCAGGAAATCCACCAAATCCATATGGCATTAAAACTGATTATTTGTGGAAGCGTGTTCTGACGCCTTTGGGTCTTACGGATATCATCGAGAATTACGCCCAAGTGGTTTCGGAGCGTAATAGAAAGACAGGTAAAAGGCGTGAAAAGCAAGTATTTCCTCGTTTCCATCAGCTTGATGTAGTTCGGAAATTATTGGCGGACGCAGCATGGTACGGTGAAGGAAAGCGCTACCTCATTCAACATTCGGCCGGCAGTGGTAAGTCGAATTCCATTGCGTGGCTAGCTCATCAACTAATCGGTCTCAAACATGAAGCACAGCCCCTCTATGATTCCATTCTCGTTATTACGGATCGACGTATTCTGGATCAACAAATCACAGAAACGATTAAACAGTTCGCCCAGGTAAGGGCAACTATCGGTCATGCTGAGCGAGCGGGAGATTTGAGAAGATTTATTAATGAAGGCAAAAAGATCATTATCAGTACAATTCAGAAATTCCCCTTTATTCTAAAGGAAATTGAAGAAGATCACCGAACGCGAAAATTTGCCATTTTGATTGACGAGGCACATTCTAGTCAAAGTGGTAAAACCGCTGCCGCGATGAGTGATTTCTTGTCGGCACCGGATCATATTACTGATCCGGAAGATATTGTTAATAATGCTTTGGAATCGCGCATGCAATCACGAAAGCTTGCTAACAATGCTAGCTATTTTGCATTTACAGCCACACCAAAGGCTAAAACTCTTCAAACATTTGGTGAACCCTATCAAGCTGAGGATGGGAAAATCAAACACAAGCCATTCCATGGATACACCATGAAGCAGGCAATTCAAGAAAAATTTATTCTCGATGTCTTGGCTAGCTATACTCCTGTTGACAGCTACTACAAACTAGTAAAAAAGGTAGAGGATGATCCAGAGTTTGATACAAAGCGAGCAAAGAAAAAATTACGTCGCTACGTTGAGAGCCATGATCATGCAATAAGATTGAAAGCCGAAATAATGGTAGATCATTTCCAGGAACAAGTCATTGCTCAAAACAAGATCGGTGGGCAAGCTCGTGCCATGGTAGTTTGTAACGGAATTGAGCGCACTATTCAATACTTTCATGCTTTTCAGTCCTACTTACAAGTAATCAAGAGTCCTTATCAAGCTCTTGTTGCTTTTACAGGTGAACACGAATATAATGGTAGCGCTGTCACCGAGGCTTCACTGAATGGATTCCCTAGTAACGATATTGCCGACCGAATTCAGGAAGACCCTTACCGGTTTTTGATTTGTGCTGATAAGTTTCAAACCGGTTATGATGAGCCACTATTGCACACAATGTATGTGGATAAGACCTTGGCGGGTATCCAAGCTGTGCAGACATTGTCACGCCTTAACCGGGCACATCCACAGAAGCATGATGTTTTTGTGCTCGATTTTATTAACGATGTTGAAACCATAGAAAAATCTTTCGCCAATTATTACCGAACAACAATATTAAGTGAGGAAGCGGACCCCAATAAGCTACACAACTTAAAATCAGAGCTGGATGGATATCAGGTATATATGCCGGAACAGATTGATCGATTTGTTGCTTTATACTTGCGAGGAAGTATTCGCGATCAGTTGGACCCGATTTTGGACGCGTGTGTGGGCGTTTATCTAGCAACTTTGGATGAAGACGAGCAGGTTGGATTCAAGGGGAAGTCAAAGAGTTTTTCTCGAACTTATGAATTTCTCGCTCAAGTGCTCCCGTACAGCTATGCAGATTGGGAAAAGCTTTCGATCTTTTTGGCTTTTCTAATTTCCAAGTTGCCTGCTCCGAAGGAAGAAGATTTATCTAAGGGTATCTTGGAGGCAATTGACATGGATAGTTATCGGGTTGAGAAGAAGGCCGTACTTAAAATCCTCCTTCCTGATGATAATTCTGAGATCGATCCAGCGGCTATTGGTGCTGCTGGCCGCCGGCCGGAGCCTTCGCTAGATAAACTGAGCAATATCCTAAATACGTTTAATGAGCAATTTAAAACAATATTTACCGATGCAGACCGCGTAAGCAAGCGAATTGCTGAGGACATAGCACCAAAAGTTGCTGCGGATCAAGCTTACCAAAACGCGAAAAGAAATACGCCTCAAACCGCCAGGCTAGAACATGACAATGCGTTAGGTCGGGTGATAGTGGAATTATTGAAAGATGATACAGAGCTTTTTAAGCAATTCTACGAAAATGATTCGTTTCGGCGTTGGTTAACAGATACCGTGTTCAGTTTGACTAGCGGAGAATAAACGTTGGAAAGGTTGAAGCGATAAGTGGCTATTCCTCAGGTCGATTGTGATTTAAGCGATCCTTTGCAAGGCTGTCGTATTGAAGCTCTGTTAGCTGAGAAAATAGATAGTCATCATTTAGCAGCTTCAGGAAAAGCTTTTTCGACATTCCAGTTGTTAATCGAATTTGAGTATTATTCTCATTGAATTCAATTTTACCGGTTAACTCAGGATGGTTGGTGATAAAATTGATTACGTTATTTGCCGGAACTCCTAAAACCGGAGAGGTGCGAATTCTCATAAGTTTTCTAGCATTAGGTAAATTTACAGCAAGCTCATTGAGTTGTTCGATATTCTCGAGCAACGCGGTAGCTTCTATCAAAGCGATTGTATTCTGAGCTTGTGTACGTATAACCTGCTCAAATCCGAAGAATCTCTCCAAGATATTTAACTTCAATACAATCAGGTGCCCGTCCACTAGAACAAAGTCAAAGCTTTTATCGATTGCAATGGCTTCGCTATTCAGGGCTACTAGCCGTTGATTGCTTGGGATTAACAGAAACCGGTCGCGCTTGAAGAGATTTATGGGGTGATGCTTTTTATAAAGTGCGATTTGATTTCCTTCATTGCCAATCGTTATAAGATATCCTTGCAGAGCTTCCAGGCTGTGTTCCTGGAAGTTGAATGGTTCTCTTTCGCCATTATTAAGTATGGATATTCCGGAGCAAACAGAGCCAGTGTTCCGGCAACTTGAGCCGGTAATTCC
>CBFGMV010000163.1:0-14346 GCA_965649915.1 uncultured Dyadobacter sp. | reverse complement strand
ATAAAAGCCGGCAGCCGCCAACCCTGCCTTCCGTCCTACCATGAAGCCGAATGTCGTTTCGGAGGAGGGAGTTTAAAAACCTGTTGTGGAGGCCTATGCGGATGAACCAGAAAAGCCGGTTGCAGCCAAGCCTGCATTCCGCCCTACAATGAAGCCGAAGGTCGTTTCGGATGAAGTAGTTGAAAAACCTGTTGCGGAGGCTAATGTGGATGAACCAGAAAAGCCGGCAGTCCCCAAACCTGCATTCCGTCCTACGATGAAGCCGAAGATCGTTTCAGATGAAGGAGTTGAAAAACCTGTTGCGGAAGCCAGCGCGGATGAACCTGAAAAGCCGGTGGCTGCGAAACCTGCATTCCGTCCCACTATGAAACCCAAACCGAAGGAATAAGCCGGAGATGGAAGCAATTATTTTTTACATATTTTCCGCATTGACGCTCGCCGCAGGGTTGGTGATACTGTTCTCAAAGAATCTCATCTATGGCGTGTTTTCGCTTTTTGTTGCCTTTTTGGGAGTAGCCGCTTTGTATGTGCTCGCTGGCGCCGATTTCCTGGCTGTTTCTCAGATCATGATCTATGTAGGAGGAATCCTGGTATTGCTGATTTTTGGCATCATGCTGACTCAGAAAAGCGAGAAGAGTGATGATTCCACCAGGCATAACCGTGTCGAAGTCCTGGCGAGCAGGCAGCTATGGGGGTTCCTGGCCGGAGCTATTCTTTTCGGCTTGTTAGCCAAGGTAATCTCAGCCTCTGATTTTAAAATGGCAGGTGACGTCATTGTTAGTAAGTCAACGATCAAGACGATAGGAGTGGAATTGATGACAAGTCACTTGTTACCTTTTGAAATAGCTGCTATCCTTTTGCTTGTAGCATTGATCGGCGCCGCTTATCTCGCTTTGAACCGAAATACCATCTCATGACAGCCATTCCCATAGCACATTACCTGGTCGTTGCCGCTGCATTATTTTGTATCGGCCTGGCTATTGCGATTACCAAAAGACACTTTATAGGCATGCTGCTGGGCATTGAGCTGATGCTGAATGCGGTGAATATCAACCTGGTTGCATTCAGCAGACATGATCCCGGGCAGTTGAGCGGGCAACTGTTCGCACTCTTTGTGATCGTGGTGGCCGCCGCTGAGGTTACCGTTGCACTGGCTATTGTGCTGCGTGTGTACGGTGGTTTCAAAACCGCGGATCCGGAAAAGGTGAGCGAGCTCAAAAGGTAGCGGGATAGGTAGGAATCAGCTAACTTCGCCCAAAAATATCCGTCCTTCGCATGAACTGGATTTTCCTTGTCTTTGCTTTTCTCATCGGCATTAGTAACGCCGTTCAATCCGGTGTAAATACGCAACTCCGCGAGTCGATCAACAATCCTATCCTCGCGGCCATGACTTCATTTTTTGTAGGTCTTGTGGTATTAAGCATTGCATTTGCCTGTTTTAATCAGAATCCCATACCATCTCTCACGGATCTCAGGCAGGTTTCCTGGACACGCTTTATGGGCGGGGTGCTTGGCGCATTCTATGTCATCACGGTGATTTTCATCGTCAGAAATATTGGTCCGGCCAATATGATGTGCCTGGTTATCGCAGGGCAGATGGTAACCGTTATGACGATCGATCATTTCGGCCTGCAAGGCTTTGCAGTCCATCACCTAAACCTGCCACGCATTGCGGGCGCTGTCTTGCTGGTAGCGGGCGTATATCTTATCCTTAAAAACTAGGCAACAAAAAACAGCAACCCGTCCGGATTGCTGTTGGTATTTTTATCGATCAATGGCTTAGGGTATCTTGTTGAAAATGAACAGGTCTACGAAAGTCCACTTGCCATCTTCGTTCTTGCCGCGCTGGATCACCAGTTGTTTGGGAGACCGTCTTTCATAAATGATCCTGACCGACGCGTCATCTTTTTCAAAAAGTGCCTGATTCTTTTTGGCTTCGATAAAATTATAGCGATCAGCTACTTCTTTTTCTTCCAGGGAAATCATTCCCGGTTTAAAGTGTTTAACCATCGCCACAGGCCCTTTGTCGGTTTGCTCAAATGCAAACAGTTCGTAAAGAGCTGGTTTATCATCCTTAATCATGCGGATAAAACCCACGATATTATTACCCGCAGGGGCTGTCCAGGAAGCTTCAATAGGACCTCCATTATATGTTCCCAGCCAGCGACCGTCCAGAAAACTGATGTCATTTAAAGTTCCTTTCGATTGTGCGTGGGCAAAAGAGGCAGTTAATGCAAGGGCAAAGGCCAGGCAGGCGTTTTTTAGTAACCGGATTTTGGTAAAACGGGTCATGTAGATTTAGGTTGATTTGAGTCGGCAAGATAAAGGAAATGTTAGTAAACTTCATGAAAATAAAGCCGCATAGCCTCCGGGCACAATGCATAAAAAAGCCGGCCTATTTCCAAGCCGGCTTTTGATCGGTGAATGCATCGGTCAGTAAGCTCTTTCCAACTTACCTTCGTACGAATTGGTAAAAGCCTTATTGACAACCTTATTACCGCCATGTGTCGGGTAGTTGCCGGTGAAGTACCAGTCGCCTAAATGCTGTGGGCAGGCTTTGTGTAGGTTTTCAACAGTTTGGAACACGACAGACAGCTCTGCATTGAGGTCTTTCGGCCGAATGATCTCCGCTATTTTCTGCGAAATCTCCTCATCGGTGAATGGCTCATACAATGCTTTTACGTAATTGGTATGATAGGGATTTCTGGTAGCAATGGACGTTACACTTTGTGTATAAACATCTTCCAGCATGTATTCGAGATCCCGTTCTTCGAGAAGTTTAAGAACAGCACGATAAGCCACGAAGTCTTTCATTCTCGACATATCGATTCCATAACAGTCCGGGAAACGGATTTGCGGTGCAGACGAAGCTACGACGATCTTTTTCGGTTTTAGCCTGTCTAACATCGTCAGGATACTTTTTTCAAGGGTAGTTCCCCGCACAATGGAATCGTCGATGATGACGACCGTATCGACATTCTTACGAACCACCTCGAAAGTGGTATCATAGACGCTCGAAACCATATCATCTCGCAGCGCGTCGGCCGTGATGAAGGTTCTGGATTTGACGTCCTTCGTCACAAGCTTTTCGATCCGCGGCCGGAATGATAGCACTTTATCAAGGTCGGCTTCAAACAGGATGCCTTCCATAATAGCCTGCTTCCGCGTCTTGGCCAGGTATTCTTCCAATCCTTCGATCATTCCCAGAAATGCGGTTTCAGCAGTATTGGGAATGTATGAGAAGATGGTATTTTCGAGATCGTAGTTAACTTCTTTCAGGATCTGGGGAATCAGCAGTTTACCCAGCTGCTTGCGCTCATTGTAAATATCCGGATCGGTACCGCGGGAAAAATAAATCCTTTCGAAACTGCACGAGCGTTTTTCAAGACGTGGCAGGATCGGAAACTCATTGTACTCACCGTTTTTATCGATGATCAGTGCCGAGCCCGGGGTGATTTCGGTGATCTGATTGTAGTCTACATTAAATGCAGCTTTGATCGCCTGCTTTTCTGATGCGACTACAACAACCTCATCGTCGGCATAATAGAATGCCGGACGAATGCCTGCCGGGTCACGGATCACAAAAGAAGCCCCATAACCTGTGAGACCGCACATTGCATAACCACCGTCGAAATCGCGGCATGAACGGTAAAGCAGGCGAGGCAGATCGATATTATCCTCAATGACGTCGGAAAGTGTCGGGTTTTCATAAACTCCCTTGAAGCGCTCGAACACCCGCTGGTTTTCTTCATCCAGGAAATGTCCAATTTTTTCCATTACCGTTACGGTATCCACTTTCTCTTTGGGATGCTGGCCTAGTGAAACCAGTTTGCCAAAAAGCTCATCCACATTGGTCATGTTGAAATTCCCTGCCATGACAAGGTTCCGACTTCTCCAGTTACTCTGGCGCAACATCGGGTGGCAGTTCTCGACCTCATTCGTTCCGTGCGTGCCATACCGAAGATGTCCCAACCAAACCTCTCCTGTGAAAGCGAGGTTTTCCTGCAACCATTTGGCGTCTGAGGCACGGTCCCGGTGATTTTTGAGACCCTTGCGGAATTTCTTGTGAATTTTGGAGAAAATGTCCGTAAGTGGCTGAGGCTCTACGGATCTGTATCGGCTGATATATCGTTTCCCGGGTGGGACATCAATCTTGATGTTGGCTACTCCGGCTCCATCCTGGCCCCGGTTGACCTGTTTTTCCATCATCACCGAAAGCTTGTGAACAGCATACAGCGGCGTTTCGTACTTGTCGATGTAGTATTGATAAGGCTTTCTAAGACGGATAAGTGCTATTCCGCACTCATGCTTAATGGCGTCGCTCATAAGAAGAGTAATGCTTTAGAGATATTGGTGTTTGCTGGTATGCAAAGCGTATTCCCTGAATATTAGCCTAACGAATTTGTATCTTCGTTTAGTTCGTTATTTCTTACAAAGGTACAAATCCTTTGGCTTAAAAAACTTCAAAATCTCACGATTTTTCAAATCGGGCCGATCCGCTGAAACGGATTGTGACCGATTGGAATAATACGGACTACCACGGACCATTGCGGACTTTTTCCATCGGTCGGACAGTTGAAGAAAGATACCTATTTTTGGTCATATGGATATTAAAATTTGATATGCTTCATAAAACACGCGGTATTGCTTTAAGCTACATCCGTTACAAGGAATCGTCCATTATCGCCAAAATATATACGGAATTGTTTGGTATACAGACTTATATCGTCAACGGCGTAAGGAGCAGTAAGTCTAAAAGCAATCGGATAGCATTGTTCCAGCCGCTGACATTGCTCGATATGGTCGTGTACCACAAGAGCAAGGAAGATACTATTCACCGCATTTCCGAGCTCAAATGTTATGCTCCCTTCTTTTCCATTCCCTATGATGTAATAAAATCGGGCCTCGGACTTTTTGTGACCGAGATTTTGGGCAAGACACTTCGGGAGGAAGAAAATAATGAACCGCTCTTTAACTTTATCGAACACGCGGTGCAGTATCTGGACAATGCGGATGGTGGTTTTGAGAACTTTCATATCCAATTTCTGATACAGCTCGCCCATTATCTGGGTTTTGGGATAGAAACGATGGAAGACCTTGAAAATGAGCTGAAAGACAACCACTATCCCCATTTATCGGATGCGTGGGAACGGACTGTCATTGGGCAAATGCTGGAAAACGGCTACGGTCTGTCCATTCCGATGGACAGGGCACGTCGGATCGCTATTCTTGAAAAGCTGATTTTCTTTTACAAAATCCATATGGATTCACTCGGTGAGATCAGGTCGCTGGACATTTTGAGGGAAGTTTTACGCTGAAAAATTGCACCGGTCCCTAATTGGCATAATTTTGATAACGTATATGGTAGTTCATCAAACCCGATCGAAATGAAACACATACTGACAACCGCCTTTCTTTTTATCTCTGCTATCATGATGGCCCAGGTACCCAAGGGAGCGTGGAAATCGCAGGAGCCGACGGGCAGCACTTCTACACTCATTGTAGCTGATAACTATATGGCTATTGCCTCTTACAGTGTTGGTAACAAATATTTTGAACGGGCAGAGGGTGGACCGTTTACAATGAATGGCAATCAGATGACCTACACGCCGGAATTCAATTCGGCGGATACGGCTAAAATCGGGATTCCGGTGGTTTTCACGGTTACGGTAAAAGATGACATCCTTACGCTCAGATATGAAGAGGCGATGGTGTGGATGCGTGTGGACGATGCGACCAATGTGCCGATGGCTGGTGCCTGGCACATCACAGAGCGTGCTAATGCGCAAGGGGAAATGGCGCAAATTCATCAACAGGGAACGCGCAAGACGATTAAAATACTTTCAGCGACCCGCTTTCAGTGGTTTGCGATCGACCCGGCCGTCAAAGGATTCTATGCGACCGGCGGAGGAACCTATACTGCGAAGGATGGGAAATACACCGAGAACATTCAGTTTTTTTCCAAAGACAACAATCGCGTCGGTTCTGCGCTGAAATTCGATTTCAAACTCGTGGACGGACGCTGGGACCATTCCGGAAAAAGCAGTGACGGGAAACCGATCCACGAAATCTGGGAGAAAATTCCATAATACCTAGTCGACCAGCTCGGCATCCTGCAAAATGTAGTTAAGGTGATCGATGTCGCTGGCATTGAGCATAAGCTTACCTCTGACTGACCTGACTTCGTCGGTCCTGAAACGCTGCTTTTTCTTACGGAACTGAAGCTCCACAATGGATTCGGGGCCGGAGCCACCGCAGAAGAAGCAGCTGGCCATCGGCCTGGCCGAAACGACGTAAATGTTGTCGCTCTCGTCCACAGGGATCATATAACCCCTGATCACAATCTCCTTTCCTTGTAGTGCGGTGACTGAAGGGCCGAATGCCGGGTAGAGAAAATACATATTGACTTCGCTATTAAGCCGACGTGAGAACCGGACGTCAGTAAGCCGTTTCCAGCTGACCTGGACTGGTTCAGCTGCTATGAAAAATGCCATGGCAATGCTGAATATTATTTTCATGATCAGTGGGCGATTTCTAATCGGACTATCCCCCTTTGCAATTCTTTGATGGCTTCCCAGGATTTCTGCTGGTAATCGAGCATAGACTGGTCGGTCATAGGCGGCACGCTCTGGTGCTCGTGCGCGCCATGCGCGTGATCATGCGTATGCGGGAAGCCCGGTACTTCAACGACATTGCGCTCCCATAGTTCGATTAGCTTCTGTAAACTGTCGGCCTGCACTTTCACCGTCAGAGGGTATGGTTGGGTAGCCAGCCTTTTCAATTTTGTTTCGAGTTCGCTGGCTATTTTTATGGCTTCCAGATGCAAAGGGTTGGCTTCGACCAGTTCAGGACTTTTTTCCCGCTCACTGTGGCAGGAGGCGTTAAAGAGCAGACTGAGTAATACGATGACGGAGCGTGGCATGTTCATTGGCTATGGAACTTCATTATATGCAACAATGTTGCAAAAATGAAACAAATAGTTTTAATAAACAACTGCGCCGTCTGGTAACATTTATGAGATCTGTTTATTCCTTGTCTTTCAGCGTGGTAGTGACGCTTCTGCATATCGGTTGCTGTGTGCTGCCCCTGGCGTCCGTTGCCTCGTTGTCGGTTGTGAACGTCGGTTTTTGGGCCGAGCATCAGATGATTTTCCAAATTTTGCAGTACGGTATGGCGCTGTGGTTCACCGGCCGGCTTCTTGCATTTTATATTTTTGATAAGAACTTTCATAGCCGTACCGAATTGATTTCTTATTGCTTCGGCTGGCTTATTGCGGCTACGGGGATCCTGATCAACTACAACGAGCCGTTCAAAAGTGAGAACCAGATACTCGCGGAGCAGCATTTCGAGCGGTTCCGGAACCTCCGGCAACTGACTATCCGGCTTGGGGTACCTTTTGATGCCGGAATGCTGCGGGACGACCTTCGGCGTATCGACGGTGTCAGAAAAGGGAGTGTGAGTATCGAAACCGGTGCGATAACGCTTTCTTATCACAAGCATATGGTTACGCCCGATCAGATCTATGAAGCGTTGCGGACAAAAGGCTATGTGGTCGGTAATGCCACATTGCCGGAGAAATAATTGCCGCCCAACCGGCAAGTCACCCTTTTTCCGGGCTCGACTATTTAGATTTATTCAAAATAATTTCTTCAAACATTTGAATCATTCTAAATAGATATTACATTTGTCTGAGTTTTAACAGCATTGTGGATGAGCGCTTTTTCTTATAGTGAATGCAATACCGGTTCTGAGGAAGGATTTTTCTGGATGAAGAGCGTTGTGGACAGTACCGAATGTGTATTCAAAAAGTGTTGTGAGAAGTACAAAAAGAAAGGAAAACACTGTAAGAAGTGCCCCAAGAAATAACATTGGCTGTTATTCTTTCTGACTAGTAATACAGTTCATGGTGAATAATTGTAAGAGAGGGAGTGCCGCTGAGCGTTCCCTTTTCTATGCTGGAGAGATTCAGATCTTTCTCTTCAATTCGAAATTCTGCCCAAGGTAAACCCTTCTTACTACCTCGTCTTCGGCAAGCTCTTCGGCTGATCCCTGTTTCAATATTTTTCCTTCAAAAAGCAGATAAGCCCGGTCCGTGATCGAGAGCGTCTCGTTTACATTGTGGTCGGTGATCAGGATACCGATGTTTTTGTGTTTGAGCTTAGCGACAATGCTTTGAATATCTTCAACAGCAATGGGATCCACACCCGCGAAAGGCTCATCCAAAAGAATAAACTTAGGATCCACGGCCAGCGAGCGTGCAATTTCCGTCCGGCGGCGTTCTCCCCCGGATAATACCATTCCCTTGCTTTTACGGACATGCCCGAGGTGAAATTCTTCAATCAGCTCTTCTACCTTGTGTTTCTGGTCCTGAGAGGAGAGATCGGTCATTTCCAGAACGGCCTTAATATTCTCTTCTACGGTCAATGTGCGAAATACCGACGCTTCCTGAGCCAGGTAACCTAATCCCAGGCGCGCCCGCTTGTACATCGGCAGGTCGGTGATGTCTTTGTCGTCCAGGTATACCTTCCCGGCGTTGGGTTTCACCAACCCGACAGCCATATAAAAGGAAGTGGTTTTCCCGGCTCCGTTGGGTCCCAGGAGCCCTACGATTTCCCCTTGCTCCACCTGGTAACTTACATTATTGTTGACAAGACGAACCCCGTATTTCTTGACGAGGTTTTCAGTTCTAAGTATCATTGTTCGTTTAATTCAATTCGGGTATCAATGCAGTTTGATGTCTTTCAACGAAAGCTGCAGTGTTTTCTTGTCGCGAAAATTATTCTCTTCGAGGCAGTAGCAAATCGAAAACGCCCGCCCGTTGACAATATCGGGATAGAAGTGCCCCATTCCGAAGCCGACAGCTGTAAAAGTAGGTGAGTTATGCTGTCGGACGTCAAACTTGATATGCTTTTCTTTCATCAACATCGGCCGCCCGACCAGGGTCATGTTCCGGGATTCGAAAACCGGCGTCATGTTACCCGGCCCAAATGGGCCCATTTGCCGGAGTATATTGAAGAATTTGGGCGTAATATTTTCCAGTTCCAGCAACATATCGACATTGATCATGGGCACAAGCTGATCCGGGAGAATGCGGCTGCTCACGATGTCATTGAAACGTTTTTTAAACGCTTCCACATTGTCGAGCGGCAAGGTCAGCCCTGCTGCGAAAGTGTGACCTCCATATTGTTCAAGTAGGTCGGCGCATTCTTCAATGGCCTCATATACGTCGAACCCGGGAACGGAGCGTGCTGATCCGGCTGCCTTCCCGTGTGATTGTGTCAGGATAATGGTAGGACGATGGTATTTTTCAATGCACCTGCTGGCCACAATACCGATTACCCCTTTATGCCAGTCTTCCTTATATAGTACTGTACTCTTCGCGTCGGAAAACCATGAGTCGTTCTCGATCATCCAAAGAGCCTGCTCGGTAATGCTGGAATCGAAATTCCGCCTTTCGCTATTATGCTTATTGATTTCCTGTGCAAATTCCATGGCCTCTTCCTCGATTTCGGAGAGCAGTAGTCGGACGGCTTCTTTCGCATGCTTGATCCTTCCGGCGGCATTGATTCTCGGCCCAAGTCCGAAGACAACGTTGGTGATATCCAATGCTCCCGAAATACCGGATATCTGGATCAATGCCTTAATGCCCGTTCTCGGCGTAGCATTGAGCTTTTGCAACCCGTAAAAGGCCAGAACACGGTTTTCGCCCGTAATGGGTACAATGTCGGAAGCGATGCTGACCACCAGCAGATCCAGGTAGTCATAAAGGTTTTCCGGATCCATTCCTTCGCTTTGGCAGAAAGCTTGTAAAAGCTTGAAGCCGACGCCGCAACCTGTCAATTCCTTGTAAGGGTAGAGGCAATCTTCCCTTTTGGGATCCAGCACAGCTATCGCGGGAGGCAGCTCGTTGCCGGGGCGGTGGTGATCGCATATGATAAAGTCGATCCCTCTTTCTGCCGCTACTGTGACTTTGTCCACAGATTTTACTCCGCAATCCAATGTGACGATCAGCGTGAAGCCATTTGCTTCGGCCCAATCGACACCTTGCCACGAAACCCCGTACCCTTCCTCATATCGGTCCGGGATGTAGTAGTCGAGCTTATCGTAGATCCTTTTCAGAAAACCATAGAACAATGCGACAGACGTCGTTCCATCCACGTCGTAGTCACCATAGACGAGAATTTTCTCGCCCTGAGCGATTGCGCGCACAATTCTGGCGACGGCTTGTTCCATATCTTTCATCAGGAACGGATCGTGAAGATGGTTGATTTCGGGACGGAAAAAATCGCGTGACTGTTCGAAATCGAGAATGCCGCGCTGAACCAAAAGTGTTGCCAATGAAGGACTTACTTTCAGGGATTCCGCGAGTCGCTCCGCAACTTGTTGTTGGTCAGAGGTAAATGGAGGGTGATGGATCCAGCGCTTTTCAATCATAAAGCAAAGATAATCGGATTCCGTAATGCGTCCAGCCAAAATGTACGATCGGCCAGGGGAATCGGGAAAAGCTAATGGAAAGGTCTTATCTTTGCAATTTATTAACATATTTTAAGCACATGCCACGTCTCCTGGCGATCGATTACGGTGCCAAACGCAGCGGAATTGCCGTAACTGATCCTTTGAAAATCATCGCGACCGCGCTGGATACTGTTCCCACGCATACACTTGCGGAATTCCTCAGGAAATACGTGCTGGCGGAAGAGATAGAAGCTTTTGTGGTTGGAATGCCGAAAAAGCTCGACAATAGTGACAGTGAAAACGCGGCAAGGGTGTCAGCCTTTGTAAAAACTCTACAAAAGAGCTTTCCTCAAATCCCTGTGCACTTGCATGACGAGCGGTTTACTTCGTCCATGGCGCTTCAGTCCATGATCGCCGCCGGATCCAAGAAAAGCGACAGGAGGGACAAAGGAAATATCGATAAGGTAAGTGCCACCATTATCCTGCAATCCTTCATGGAGAGCAGAGGGAATTTGTAAATAGTACATATTATATAGGAAGCAAAAGTTCAATAACATGATTTATCCGATAGTCGCATATGGAGACCCCATTCTGAGAAAGCCTACCCGCTTTATTGAAAAAGATGAAGTGGATTTGAAAAAGCTTTCCGAAGACATGTTCGAAACCATGCATGGCGCTAATGGTGTGGGCCTCGCCGCTCCGCAAATCGGTCTGAATATCCGGATTTTCGTGGTCGACGGAACACCATTCAGCGAGCGTGACGAGGATGACGAAGATGATGAGCCGGATTTGTCGCTGGCCGATTTCAAGAAGACATTTGTAAATCCGGAGATTCTGGAAGAGACAGGAGAGGAATGGGCGTTTGAAGAAGGATGTCTCAGTATACCGGGAATAAGAGGCGATGTGTACCGTCCTGAGAAACTGCGGATCCGTTACCGCGACACCGACTGGAACGAGTACGAAGAGGAATACACCGGAATGGCCGCACGTATTATCCAGCATGAATATGATCATTTGTTGGGTAAGCTGTTTGTGGACTATCTCCCGACACTCAAAAAACAGTTTATCAAAAAGAAACTGACCGACATTTCGAAGGGTAATGTGGATGCAGACTATCGCATGCGTTTCCCGGGTCGTAAATAGGGTAAACTAAATTGACGTTCGGAATGCAGCAGGAACAAAAAGAAGTTCTTTCCATCGCTTTGGTGCAAACGGATCTTCATTGGGAAAACGTAACGGCAAACCTGGCCTCCCTGGAAGAGAAGATAGCGGTGTTGCCGGAGCCGGTGGATTTGATCTTGTTGCCTGAAATGTTCAATACTGGTTTTACGATGAACACTGCTTTGGCCGAACCCATGAATCTGACAACCACCCGCTGGATGAAACAGATTGCGGCCCAAACGAATGCATTGGTCATAGGAAGCTTCGCCGCCAGCGAAAACGGACGATTTTACAACAGGCTGCTGTGTGTGCGTCCCGACGGTAGTTACCTTAAAGCAGATAAGCGGCATCTTTTTCGAATGGGGGAGGAGAATAACCACTACACCGCAGGCGACACGCGTCTCCAACTAGCATGGGGGGGTTGGAAGATATGCCCGCTGGTGTGCTATGACCTGCGCTTCCCGGTCTGGAGCCGCAATCTGGAAAGCGATCCTTACGACGTACTTATATATGTAGCCAACTGGCCTGCCAGGCGCGCTCATGCGTGGAATACACTCTTACAGGCGAGGGCGATCGAAAACCAGAGCTATGTAATGGGAGTAAATCGGATCGGGGTGGATGGGAATGGACTGGAGTACCGGGGCGACTCTGTGGCACTCGACTATCTCGGGGAGCCGATCGCCATGCTGGCCAGTCATGAGGTGGAAAAAGTTGTACACATTTCCAGGTCGGAGCTGACCGCTTACCGGCAGAGTTTCCCTGCATTGTCCGACGCAGACAACTTTGAGATTCATTGTTGAGGTATAGGACAATTTGTCCTATACTTACTCAATCACTTTGGGTACCATTATATAGGTACTATTTTTCGAAGGGGCGTTGAACAAAGCCTCTTCCCGCGTGAGGGTGTTAGCGCCCTTGTCTTCACGCCAGTTATTGCCCTCATCCATGACGTGCGTCAAAGGCTCCACGCCGTCGGTGTCAATCTCATTAAGCTGGTCCATCCAGGTAAGAACAGAATCCATACTTTTCAGAAGAGCGGCTTGTTCCTCCGGCTTTATTTCAAGCCGCGCCAGGTGGGCGATCTTATTCAGCGACTCCTGATCAATTTTCATCGTATTTTAAGAATTTGTTAAGTTAACGTCCTTGTTAAGCGCAGAGACCCAAAATTACCGGATTTTTGTGATTCCGCTTGCGTGGCAGGCCCGGAAAATCTGCCGACCGGCCTGGTGGTGCCAAAAAATCGGGATCGCCTGCGGATTGAATTAGTCAAATTTCAGGTGGTCGGGGGAAGTTCCAACCCGTGAATTTTAAAATTGTTGTTAAGACACATAGTAGGAGAAAAATAAAATTTGCTTTTCTAAGGTAATCTTGAAATATTTTGAAACGCAAATCTCCTCACTAAAAAACATGTTGATACACAAGAGCGTAAAGAGTACAATTATATGTAAGTTTCTGAGTTGTCGATATTCGCTTCTCAATCAGTATTAAAACGGGAAAATTTACTAAAATAGGAGGTAGGCTAATCTTTAAAATATGCAATTCAGAGCCGATTCTGCGAAAAAACTGAGAAAAAATCTGCCGAAACGCTTGCTTTTTTTTAAAAGGAAAACTCATACTTTTGTAGATGTCGTTTATCTGAAAAGCATTCAAAATTTTATTTTACTAAAACCAGTTTTAACCAAAAGTTTTATTTAATTCACAACCAAAATCTCAATTTAACCTTTAAAAGTAAGTCTGATGGAAAAGAAAGCTACAAGTCCGGCACCAGCTCCAAAGCCTGCTGCGGCAGCAACAAAAGGCAAAGGCGGTTTGAACCCGGCATTGGTAATCCCTCTACTATTTGCGATTGCGCTTTGTGTTTACATTTTCGTGCTGGGAGCTCCCGAGCACTTCAAAGATGGTGATCACGCAAAAGGCCCAATCGATGGAGATTACTACGGAATCGTTTACAAGGGAGGTCCTATCGTACCGATCTTGATGACGTGTTTCCTGATCGTATTGACCTTTACAATTGAGCGTCTGATCACTTTGAACAAGGCAAGCGGCTCAGGCAGCATTGACTCGTTCGTACGTAAAGTGAGAGGTCTGCTTGACAAGAACCAAATCGAAGAAGCAATCAAAGAATGCGATAGGCAAAAAGGATCTGTTGGTAACGTTATCAAGGCAGGTCTTTTGAAATACAAGCAATTGACTACTGAAACTGCTCTTGACAAAGAACAGAAACTGGCTGCTCTTCAGAAAGAAATCGAAGAAGCTACTACACTTGAACTTCCAATGCTTCAGAAAAACCTTACCATTATCGCTACACTGGCGGGTGCTTCTACTCTTTTGGCACTTCTTGGAACGGTAATCGGTATGATCAAGGCGTTTGCGGCTCTTGGTACCTCAGGTTCTCCTGACTCTGCTGCTCTTGCAACTGGTATCTCTGAGGCCCTTATCAATACCGCTCTTGGTATCGGTACTTCGGCTATCGCGACTATCTCTTACGCTTACCTGAACAGCCGTGTTGACGATCTTACTTACAGCATCGACGAAATTGGCATGAGCCTTCAGTCGAACTTTGCTGCACATTATTAATAGTTCTTTGAACTATTTTATAGTGAAGTTTCGTTAATATAAAAAAAACTTATATATTTGTATGGGAAAGTTAAGGCCTAAGAAACATGCGCCGCATACTGATATGACGGCCATGACGGATGTGGCTTTCTTGCTCTTGACCTTCTTCATTAT
>CBFGMV010000162.1:0-14382 GCA_965649915.1 uncultured Dyadobacter sp. | reverse complement strand
AGCTCATTCAGTCATTCAATCATTCAATCATTCACTCATTCACAAACATGAAACGTCTATTCATCTTCCTGGGAATAATTGCCGCGCTGGGGCTTACTGCGGCGAAGTTGCTGAGCAACAAGGAAAAAACGGAGCAAAAAGTATATGTACCCGATCCTGATCCGAAGGTAGGGGTGAAGGTGGCGGTTGCTGAGCTGCGCGACCTCTCGCAGGAATCTGGATTTCTGGGGTCATTTAACCCAAACAGAAAAGCAGAGATCCGTCCGCAGGCGGCCGGCGAGATCATTAAACTGAATATCGAGGTAGGCCAGCATGTAGCTGCCGGTCAGCTGATCGCGAAAATCGACGACGAGCAGTTGCACTACCAGGTCGAAGCTTTGCAGGTAACATTGGAAGGTTATCAGAACGATTTGAAACGTTATGAAGCATTGGTGAAGGGTGACGCGGTTCCTGCGGTAAACGTGGAGCGCACCGAACTCAGCATCCGCAGCACGCAGGCGCAAATCAAGCAGCTGAACAAGCAGATCAGGAACACCAGCATTATAGCGCCATTCAGCGGCATTATTACGGCCAAGTTAGTTGAAAAAGGCTCCGTAGTGAGCCAGGGTACGCCGCTTGCGGAGATTACTGATATTTCTTCATTGAAACTGGTCGTCAACATTCCTGAAAAGTCTGTGAATGAATTCAAAAACGGCAAGAGCATTCCTGTACGTACGGATGTATACCCGCATGCGGATTTCAATGGCCGGGTAACGATGGTCGCAGCGCAAGGTGACGAAGCGCACAACTATCCGGTGGAGATTACGGTGCAGAACTCGTCGGCTAACCCATTGAAAGCAGGCATGTATGGCTCCATCGCGAGTGCGGCGCGCGTAAAAGGCGAGGCATTGGCGGTACCCCGGCAGGCGATCATGAGCTCGGCGAAGCAGCCGCAGTTGTATGTGGTCGACAATGGGAAGGCCGTGTTGCGGGACGTGATGGTGGGGGCAACCACGAATGAGTACTATGAAATTACAAAAGGACTGAAAGCAGGCGACCGCGTGGTAACGAGCGGGCAGATCAACCTGCAAAACGGTACATCGGTAGTAGCACAATAATCACTTCATCAACAAACTCATGAAATTCATTGAAACTATACTGAAGCGACCTTCGATGATCATCGTGCTATTTGCGATCCTGTTCATCGGCGGGCTGGCTTCCTACACCCAGCTGAGCTATGTGCTGTTGCCGGAGTTTTCGGTACCCACCATTACCATTACGACATTATATCCAGGCGCGGCACCGACGGAGGTGGAAGCCGAAGTGAGCAAGAAGATCGAGGATGCGGTGTCCGGCCTGGATAATATTGAAGATGTGACTTCCAAATCAATGGAAAGTGCGTCGTTGGTGATTGTGCAGTTTAAAGCAGGAACAGATATCGATAAAGCATTGGAAGATGCGCAACGCGACGTCAACAATATGCTGAGCGATCTGCCCGACGACGCAGAGACGCCATCGCTATCGAAAATCTCACCGAGCGATCAGCCCATCATGCAGCTGCTGGCGACGTCGAGCTTGCCTAACGAAGTGTTTTACCAACAGGTTGAGGACAAATACCTGCCGGTACTTCAGCAGATCGAGGGGGTGGCTGAGATTAACATGACCGGAGGCGACCAGCGTGAGATCCGTATCAATGTCAATAATGACAAGTTGCGTTTCTACGGATTGTCGCTCTTACAGGTCACGCAGGCCATTAACCAGGCCAACCTCGACTTCCCGACCGGCAAGGTGAAAAGTAGCGCCGAAAACATGACGTTACGTCTGGCCGGTAAGTTTTCGTCGCTCAACGACATCCGGGAGCTTGTGGTTACCTCACCGGTTAATGGCAGCCCCATCCGCGTGGGTGACGTGGCTGAGATTACCGACGGACTAACTGATGCGGAGAGCATCAGCCGTTACAATGGCGTGAACGGAATCGGTTTGTTTATCAAGAAGCAATCCGATGCCAACGCAGTTGAAATCAGCAAGTCGGTGCAGGCCAAACTGGCTTCGATCGAGAAGGCAAATGCAAAGGACCATATCAAATTCGCTATCGCATACGACAGTTCCATTTTTACGCTGGACTCCGTAGAGGCGGTAACGCATGACCTCGTGATAGCGGTCATCCTCGTAGCGGCCGTCATGCTGCTGTTCCTGCACAGTTTCAGGAACGCATTCATTGTCATGGTTTCAGTGCCTGCGTCGCTCATTGCCGCGTTCTTGTTTATGTATGTAATGGGTTATTCGCTTAACCTCATGACATTGCTGGCACTTTCGCTAGTCATCGGTATCCTGGTGGACGACTCCATTGTGATCCTGGAAAATATCCAGCGCCACCTTGAAATGGGTAAGGACCGCTGGCATGCGACTGTGGACGGGGTTACTGAAATCGGATTTGCGGCATTGGCGATCACACTGGTGATCGTGGTAGTATTTGTTCCGATTACCATGGTGAATTCGGTCATTGCTGACCTTCTGCGCCAGTTCTCGCTGACAGTTGCTTTTGCCACGATGGTCAGTCTGCTGGTCAGTTTTACATTAACTCCCTGGATGACGTCCAAAATGGCGAGGATCGAGCATCTTAACCCTAAAAATCCGGCACAGGCATTCCTGATCTGGTTTGAAAAAGGTTTGACAGCATTAACAAAATGGTACCACGGCAGCCTGGAATGGGTGCTGGGGCATAAACTGGCTTTCTCAGGCATACTCGTCGCCATTGTGGTGATGACCGGCTGGGTGATGGGGCTGGGCATTATCGGATCAGAATTTGTGGCAGAAGGTGACCAGGGTAAATTTTTGCTCACCATGAAGCTCGACAAAAGTGCCTCGCTGCAACAAAACAACCTGACAGCGCGAAGTATCGAAGACTACCTGCGCAAGAAGCCGGAAGTGAAAACGATTTTTGCCAACGTGGGCGGAGCGAGCACCGGTTTGAATAGTTCGGGCCAGGGCGAAACCAACCGCACCGAGCTGACCGTAGAGCTGATCCCGGTGGAGGAACGCAAGAATGCGCAACCTACGGAAGACTATATGCTGAGTGTGAGAAAGGAACTGGAACAGCGCTTTGCCGGTGTGGAATTCAATTCGGCGGCAATCGGGATGGTAAATTCCGGCACTGCGCCCATTGAAATATTCTTGAGCGGGGATAATCTCGACAAGATCCTGGCATCGGCCAATGATCTCGCTAACCGCCTGCGCAAAACGCCTGGCGCGAACGACGTCAATGTATCGGTCGAAGCGGGTAATCCGGAGGTAAGGGTAGACATTGACCGTGAAAAAATGGCCAAGCTCGGGCTGGATATTCAAACCGTAGGAGCAACCATGCAGAATGCATTCGCGGGTAACGACGATTCCAAGTTCCGTGATAACGGTGAAGATTACGATATCCGCATCATGCTGGATGCTTTTGACAGGAAGAACCCGGATGACGTCAAGGCGATTACTTTTTACAGTCCGGTCGCTAAACAATCCGTGCAGCTTGCACAGTTTGCAGACGTAAGCCTGAGTACTGGCCCTAGTATTGTGGAGAGAAAAAACCGTCGCTCATCCGTTACAGTAACCGCCAATACATTAGGGATTGGATCGGGAACACTGGTGAGCAATATTCAGGCGAGTTTAAAGCAAAATCCGCTCCCGGACGACATTATACTCACCTGGGGTGGTGATGCGAAGAACCAGAGCGAAGGTTTTGGTTCATTGGGACTGGCGATGCTGGCTGGGTTGATGCTTGTGTACTTTATCATGGTGTTGCTCTACGACAGCTTTGTGTACCCGTTCGTGGTACTGTTCTCGATACCGGTAGCGGTGATCGGAGCGCTGCTGGCACTGGCGTTGTCATCGTCCAACATCGGGATCTTTGCCATGCTCGGGATGTTGATGCTCATTGGGCTTGTGGTGAAAAACGCGATCCTGATCGTCGACTTTGCAAACCAGCAGAAAGGACTGGGCGTGCCGTTCAGAAAAGCTATTCTCGTTGCCGGCGAAGAGCGTCTCCGGCCCATTCTGATGACAACGATCGCGATGGTGATCGGTATGGTGCCCATCGCGACGGCGACCGGTGCAGGGGCTGAATGGAAGAACTCCCTGGCCTGGGTATTGATCGGTGGTCTGACGAGCTCAATGCTGCTCACGATCTACCTGGTGCCGATGGCATATTATCTGGTCGATCGCCTCGGAGAAAAGTGGAATGCCTGGCGTATGAAGCCGGAAAGCTTGCAGAAAAGCGTCGTAGCAGAGGAAATTTAGGAAACCGGAGTTTCGTAACATGAAAAAATTAATGTTTTGCCCGGTTCAAAGAAATCAGTCTGTTAAACGCAAAGTAGGTCAGAGCTTGGTGGTTACAGGTCTGTATAGGGAAACGGGGCAAAACATTTTTTTTCTTTTTACCGGGAAAATACAAAATGAACCGGTGTTTTAATGAACTACTCAGTCCGGTATTGGGTTTAACTCTTAACCCGAAATGTTGCCGGCTGAAGATAGGGATCCCCTGAACGCGGAAATTTGACTTTAAAAGGCAATCGATGACGGGTCAACAAGCCAAAGGATTCATTAACGAAACTCACGATCTAATAGGACTTAACATGGAAGATAAAAGCTACAATACCAACTGACTTGCCTGATGTCTCTATCAGGCCGCAGCCTGATGCCGGTAGGCACCCCACTAAAACAAGCTGTTGATTCTGACATTAATTATTATGGGTAAAATCTTAAACAATCGCATCGCCGAATTTAAAGACCCGGCGATTGCAAGGGCGAAAGGCGTATATCCTTTTTTCAGACCGATCGAGTCGGGACAGGATACAGAAGTAATTATCAACGGGAAGCCGGTTCTGATGTTCGGATCCAACTCCTATCTGGGATTGACTTCGCATCCCTACATTATTGAAGCATCCCAAAAAGCAGTCCAGAAATATGGTACCGGTTGCGCCGGCTCCCGATTTCTGAATGGAACGCTCGATATTCATGAAGAACTCGAGCGCAGGCTTGCCAGGTACGTCGGCAAGGAGGACGCTGTCCTTTTCAGCACGGGCTACCAGGCTAACCTCGGTGCATTGTCGTGCCTCACAGGTCGGAACGATTACCTGATCCTCGACGAAAGCGACCACGCTTCCATTATCGATGGAAGCCGTCTGTCCTTCTCGAAAGTGATCAAGTATGCGCACAACGACATGAACGACCTGCGCAAAAAGCTGAGCCTGCTTCCGGAAGAGGCGGTAAAGCTGATCGCCACCGATGGTATTTTTAGTATGGAAGGTGATATTGTCAAATTGCCTGAACTGAATGCCATCGCCACGGAATTCGACGCGACGGTCCTGGTTGACGATGCACACAGCCTTGGGGTGATCGGTGAAAAAGGGGCGGGAACTGCTTCCTACTTCGGACTGACCGAGTCGACGGACCTCATCATGGGGACATTCAGCAAGTCGCTGGCTTCCCTGGGTGGTTTTATCGCCGGAGATGCTGCCACGATCGACTACCTGAAACACCGGGCACGCTCGCTGATGTTCAGCGCAAGCATGACGCCGGCATCCGTGGGAAGTACATTGGCTGCATTGGATATCATCGAGTCGGAGCCGCATCACATGGAACGTCTCTGGGCTAATACAAGATACGCGAAAGAGTTGCTGCTCGTGAATGGTTTCGACCTGGGCGCAACCGAAAGTCCGATCCTGCCGCTGTATATCCGCGATAACGAAAAGACTTTCATCATGACACGCAGATTGCAGGACGAAGGCGTATTCGTAAATCCGGTAGTATCACCCGGAGTACGCCCGGAACAATCCCTGATCCGTTTCTCGCTGATGGCAACGCATACATTCAGCCAGATCGAGGAAGCAGTGGATAAAATGTCCCGCATCTACCGTGAGGTTTGTCCTGACGCAATCATCGAAAGACAAAGACTATGACCCGCATAGCCCCCGTAACCACCCCGAAGGAATTAGGCAAGTTCATTGATTTTCCCCATGATCTTTATCAGAACGATAAGAATTATGTCCCGGAACTATTCATTGCACAAAAGGACATGCTCACCCCCGGTAAGCACCCTTTTCACGAACACTCGGAGGTAAAACTGTTTCTGTCGTATGATGGGGATCAGGTGAACGGAAGGATAGCGGCGATTTATAATACGAACCACAATGCTTTTACAGGCCGGAATGACGGTTTCTTCGGTTTTTTCGACACTGTAAATGACCAGAAAGTAGTGGATGCGCTTTTAAAGGAAGCCACTGCCTGGGTAAAGGAAAAAGGAGCGGACACCATCGTAGGGCCGGTCAATTTATCGACCAACGAAACCTGCGGTCTGCTGATCGAAGGGTACGGTAAGCCACCGATGGCGATGATGCCTTACAATGCGCCTTATTACCTCCCGTTGCTGGAAAAAGCCGGTTTGCAGAAGAAGACCGATCTGCTCGCCTATGAGATCAATGTGGCGGATTCCAATGACAAGTCGGTACGGATGATCGACGCATTGGAAGGAAGGCTCAAAAGAAGCGGTATCACGATCCGGCAGGTGAATTTGAAAGACTTCAAAAACGAAGTCGTCAAGATCCGGGAAGTGTATAACAAAGCCTGGGACAAGAACCTGGGATTTGTACCAACGACGGAAGCGGAGTTTGAATACCTGGCAAAGGACCTGAAAATGATCCTGGACCCACGTTACTGCCTTGTAGCTGAAAAAGACAACGAACTGGTAGGATTTATACTCGGCATTCCGGATATCAATCAGATTCTGATCAAAATTAAGCGCGGACGTTTGTTGCCCACCGGAATTTTCAAGTTGCTGTTTGGCAAAAAGAACATTACACGGATACGGGTACTGACACTGGGAGTGATCGACGGCTACCGGAAAATGGGTATCGAAGCCTGTTTGTACGGCCGGATTATCAAAAATACCTATGGCACGAAAGTGACCGGCGGGGAATGCTCCTGGATGCTGGAAGACAATTACATGATGAACCACGCGATCGAGCAGATCAACGGGAAGCTGTACAAACGGTACCGGTTGTTTGAGAAACCGATATGAAGGAGAAAGTATTCATCACCGGGGCGAGCGGATTTATAGGTTACCACCTCGTAGCAGCGGCACTTGAAGCAGGCATGGAAGTGCATGCGGCGGTGAGGCCGAGCAGCGAGCTGACTTTCCTGAAAACGCTGAATGCGAATGCCGGCGACCTCGTGTATGTGAATACTGATTTCAGTTCAAAAGATAAATTGAGAATGCTGCTGGAAGATGGAGGGTACACCTATATCATCCACGCAGCAGGAGTGACAAAGGCAAAAACCGCCGCGGGCTACAATCTGGTCAATGCGGAATATTCACTGAGCCTGGCGCAGGCGGCGATGTCTGCGGATATTCCGTTGAAACGGTTTGTGTTTTTGAGCAGCCTGGCTGCATTAGGCCCTGCGGCTTATCATGCAGCTCAGCCGATTACAGAACAAACCTTGCCTGTTCCGGTGACGGATTACGGAAAGAGCAAGCTGTTGGCTGAACAATACCTGAAAGAAGTAAGTGGCCTGCCGCTGAGCATTATCCGCCCGACAGCAGTGTATGGCCCCGGCGAAAAGGACTTGTTTGTTCTTTTTAAAACACTCAGCAAAGGCCTCGATGCCTACATCGGCAAAGGACCGCAAAAGTTGAGTTTCGTATATGTAACAGACCTCGTGACGGCTACGATGGCTGCATTGAGGGAAACGGAAAAGGAAATTACGGTTTACAATATCTCGGACGGACAGGCATACGACCGTTACGCATTGGCAGACCAGTTCAGGGAAATCAGCGGGAAGGAAGCTTTCCGCACGCACCTGCCACTGCTGCTCGTCGAAACGATCGCCCGGTTCCTCGATCTTGTTTATGCAAAATCATCAACAACACCGGTTTTAAACCTGGAAAAACTAAAAGAACTCACAGCCCCTAACTGGATCTGTAGCATAGATGCGGCCCGAAATCATCTGCACTACCAACCGCAATATAATCTGCACAAAGGCCTCGCAGAGACATTGACGTGGTATAAAGAGAATAAGTGGCTTTAACTATCGTACCTGCTTGATCATGAGCTGCGTCCGGCATCCGCCGGTGTGCATGTAGCGTACATGATTTAAAACAAGCAGAGGGCAGCCCCAAACACGTTACGAACGTTCCAACATGAAAGCAATCAACAAGTCGATATGGTTACAAATTCTCCTGGTGATCAGCCTTTTGCAGATCGGCTCGGGATTGGCCATAGCGCAAAACACAACTACGATAAAAGGTACCGTTACCGACGCCAAGACAGGTGAAACCCTGCCGTACGTGTCGATCCTGATCCCGGGGACAACCATGGGAACTGCCTCAGACGCCGACGGTCGTTATGCCATGACATTGCGTGAGGATCATCCCACCATCAAATTCACTTATGTAGGTTATGTAGCCATTGAGAAGCCGCTCAAACCGGGCGTCAGCCAGGTGATCGACGTGAAAATGGCTGTGGATGCCTCGATGCTGAAAGAAGTGACCATTAAAACCAAAGCCCGCTACCGCAACAAGGACAATCCGGCGGTGCAGCTCATCCGGGAGGTGATTGCGCACAAGGATGAGAACAAAATGGCGAGCAATGAATTTGTGGAATACGAGCAGTATGAGAAGATCTCGCTCGCATTGAGCAACCTCTCGGACCAGTTCAAAGACAAGCGTATATTCAAGAACTACCAGTTTTTGTTTAAAAGCCAGGACTCATCGGCCATGGGCGGCAAGAACATGCTGCCTGCTTACATTCAGGAAAAGCTTTCAAAAGTATATTTCCGGAAAAGTCCTTACAACAAGAAACAACTCGTGCTGGCCAACCGCCGGGCTGAATTTGATGCAAAGTTTGTGGATAACGACGGTTTGAGCGCCTATTTCAACCGTTTGTATGAAGATATCAACATTTACGACAACGATATCTCCATCGCCACCAACCTCCTGCTGAGCCCGATCGCGAACTCCGCACCGACATTCTATAAATTCTTTATCCGCGACACCATTAAAACCGCGGATCCGTGGCTGATTGAACTTGGCTTCGTTCCGCGGAATAAGACGGATATGCTTTTTGAAGGTAAACTATACATTACCCTCGACGGCAAATACGGTGTCCAAAACGCTTACCTGACCGTCAACAAAGACATTAACCTCAACTTTATGCGCGACCTCGAAGCGCGTCTGGAATTTGAGAAAGGCCCGGACGGCCGCTATTTCATGAATAAATCGACCCTTGCTATGGAATTTGCATTGGGTGAGAAGAATGGCGGTTTGTACGGTCAGCGGACGGTGAATTTTAAAGATTATACCATCAACCAGCCACGTCCGGACAGCACTTACCGGGGGCCTGGTGAGGAAATCGTTTACAATCCTGAAATCAAAACCGGAGAATCGTTCTGGGCAGGTGCGCGGCACATTCCGCTGGAACGCACAGAGCAGGACATCTACAAAAATATCGATACGCTGCAAACCATCCCGTCATTCAAGCGGACAATGGACTTTGCTACCCTCTTCCTGTCCGGATACAAGTCGTTTGGAAAGGTGGAAGTAGGGCCGGTGAATACTTTTTACAGCTTTAACCCCGTCGAAGGTTTCCGTCTCCGTTTCGGCGGGCGTACGACGACCGATTTCAGCAAGCGCGTTTATTTCGAAACTTATGCGGCCTATGGCTTCAAGGATCAGAAGTGGAAGTACTTTGTGAGCGGGACCTATTCATTCAACAACAAATCGGTTTACCATTTCCCGCTGCATTATGTGCGGGCGAGCTACCAGCGCGATACGAAGATCCCGGGCCAGGAATTACAGTTTGTACAGGAGGATAACTTCCTGTTGTCGTTCAAGCGCGGGGACAACAATCGCTGGTTATATAATGATATTTATAAACTGGAATACGTACGCGAGTTCGAGAGCCGCTTTTCTTACAAGATCGGTTTCACCCAATGGAGACAAACACCGGCTGGAATATTGCGTTATGAGCGTTTGGACGAAGAAGGACAGTTGAAAAATGCGGGTGAACTGAACAATACCGAGGCGAATATCGAGCTGCGTTATGCACCGCACGAGCAATATTACCAGGGCAAGTTGTACCGCACGCCGATCATCAACAAATACCCCATTTTCACACTACGCTACAATGCGGGTCTGAAGGGTGTGTTTGAAGGAGAAAACAACTACCACAATGTGGCGCTGAACATCCAGAAGCGGTTTTACCTCTCACAATTCGGTTTCGCCGACATCACAGCAGAGGGCGGCTACATTTTCGGCAATCAGATCCAGTTCCCCTTGCTGACCATCCATAGAGCCAACCAGACCTATGCGTATCAGTTGAATTCGTATAACCTGATGAACTTCCTGGAATTCGCTAGCGACCATTATGCGAGTTTGGATGTGCAGTATTATCTCAATGGGTTCATATTCAACAAAATACCATTGCTTAAAAAGCTTAAACTGCGCGAAGTTTTGAGTTTCAAAGGGTTGATGGGCGGCCTGCGGGATGAGAACAATCCGGCATTCAATCCTTCACTGTACCGTTTCGCGACGGATCAGGAGGGCAGGCCGGTCACTTACACATTATCGCGGGAGCCTTACATCGAAGGCAGCGTAGGTATTGCCAATATTTTCAAGCTGTTGCGCGTGGATCTGGTCAAACGTTTTACGTACCTCGACAACCCGAATGTTTCGGAATGGGGTATCCGTGCGCGGTTCAGGCTTGATTTTTAAGGCAGCAGGTTTAAAAGAGATTTATATGAATTACGCAATCATAGCAGCAGGAGAAGGTTCACGACTGGCGCAGGAAGGTTTCACGCTTCCCAAGCCTATGGTTACCCTGCACGGCGAAATGCTGATCGACCGGCTGATCGGGATTTTCATGCGAAACAATGCAGAGAAGATCATGGTCATTATCAATGAGGAGTCGCCCTTGCTGGAAACGCACTTGCTGGGCATCAGCGAAAACCTGCCGATCGTGATGGTGAAGAAGTCGACACCGAGTTCGCTGCATAGTGTTTACGAATTGTTCAAAAGCGACCCGGAGCTGAGCGAAGTTTGTCTTACTACCACGGATACGGTTTTTCGTGAAGAAGAATTCAGCGCATTCATTGCCGGATTCGAAGAAAATAAAGACCTGGCAGGTCAGATGGCCGTCACTGCATTCATCGATGATGAAAGTCCGCTCTATGTGACTGTCGACGACGACGACCGCATTACCGCATTCACCGATGACAATAGTACCGATACCCCGTTTGTTTCAGGCGGGATTTATTGTCTAAGGACGAAAGCGATCGAAACGGTGAACGTGGCCGTGGAAAATGGGGTGAGCCGGATGCGGAACTTTCAGCGGCAACTGGTGGAAAATGGTTTGCACCTGAAAGCTTATCCATTTACCAAGATCGTGGACGTAGACCATGTAAGCGATATCCGGACGGCCGAGCTGTTTTTAAGCGGCGAAATGGCCTTTTAAATGCATTGACACACACTTCATTGACACCAATTTTATTTTAACAGACCGGGGCGTTTTGCCGGTCAACACCATACATGAACGAATTAGAGATTTTGGGCGTACACAGGAACAAAAAGTTCTCGCCTAACCATATCGGAAACGACGATGCGATTTTCTCCCAGACAGCCAGGGAGCTTGAAAAATTGGGATGCCGGGTGACGATTTGCTGTGAAGACGAATTCCTCGCAATGGAAACAGTTCATTACAAAAAGATTTTCACCATGGCCCGCCAGAAGCACGTTGTGGCCAGGTTGCAGGAGCTGGAACGGAACGGTACGCAGGTTTTGAATTCGGCATTCGGCATTGAAAACTGCTTCCGGACGAACCTGACCAATGCATTGAACAATGCCAGTATCCCGGTAGCCGACAGCTATATCGTACCGACCGGCTATCAGGGAGATGAGGTTTTTGATAAAATAAAAGGTAAAGGCTACTGGATCAAAAGGGGCGATTTTCACGCTATCCATAAGGAAGATGTGTCGTTTGCCGCATCACGCGAGGAAGCCAAGGAGATTTTGCGGGAATACGCATTGCGGGAAATTCCGGATGCGGTGATTTCGCAGCATTTGATCGGTGATCTGGTGAAGTTTTATGGGGTGAGGGGCACAGACTTTTTCTTCTGGTTCTACCCGTACGACAACAACCACCATAAGTATGCGGAGTACCAGCAGATCAACGGGGATTCGGTTTATTACCCGTTCAGCGCGGCAGGTTTGCAGGATACGGCCAATGAAGCGGCGGGAGTAGTAGGAATCGATATTTACGGGGGAGATGCCATTATTGGAAAGGACGGCGATTTCCGCATTATCGATCTGAACGATTGGCCCAGTTTCGCACCTTGCCGTGACCAGGCGGCCGGAAAGATTGCCGGCAGGCTTTATAAAAGATTTTTGAATAACAACTAATGGAGACAACCACCACACCCCGCCCATTGGCAGAAGAACCTGAAAAGACCTCGGCATTCGAGAATTCACTTAAATCGAACGATACCGAGGAGCAGATCGACATCTGGTTTTACCGGCCGATCGGCTATCAGATCGCGCTGTTTTGTGCGAAGGTAGGCCTGCGCCCGAACCCGGTGACGATCATCAGTATTTTCTTCGGGGTTGGGGCAGGGATATTGTTCTATTCGCAGCAGTTGTGGATCAATGTGATCGGAATGCTGTCGCTCATGTTCGCTAACTCGCTCGACAGCGCGGATGGCCAGCTGGCGCGGATGACGAACGATAAGAGCCGTTTTGGACGCATTCTGGACGGAGTTGCCGGTGATTTCTGGTTCATTGCGATTCACATTGCATTGTGTTTGCGACTCATGGAAGAGGGTTGGAGCGCATGGATCTGGGTTCCAGGTGTCGTCGCAGGCGTTTCCCACATGATCCAGTCGGCGATGGCGGATTACTACCGCAACGTGCATTTGTTCTTTATCAAAGGCACTAATGGCAGCGAGCTTGATAATAGTCGTGATCTGCAAAAAGAGTACGAAGCCATGAGCTGGACACGGCAGTTTGGCATGAAAATCGTGGCGCGGCTTTATTTGAACTATACCAAAGAGCAGGAGTTTTTCTCGCCGAAGCTGCAAAAGCTGCTGGCAGTGGTGAAAGAAAAATACCGCAATGGTCTGCCCGCGAAGCTCATCACCGATTTCCGGGCGCAGAACAAGCCATTGATGAAGTATACCAACATCGTGCAGTTCAATACCAGGGTGATATTCCTGTTTATCTGGCTGTTCCTGGATCAATCGTGGATCTATTTCTTGTTTGATATATTCGTCCTGAACCCGATCCTGATTTACATGATCGTGAAGCAGGAAAAAGTAAGTAACCATTTTTACAAGGAGATAACCTCCGGCAAATACAATGGGTAGCAAGCTGTACAAGGCCCTTTTCATGGCAATCGGCATTTTCTCGCTGGGCTATATGATCTATGGCACAGGGTTGCTCGTGATTTGGGAGAACATCAACCGGACGGGCATCTGGTTCCTGCCGGTGATAGGCAGCTGGCTGGTGATCTACATCCTGAATGCCCTTGCATTCCGCGCGATCATCCGCGAACCGCAGTTGCCGGAAACGGATATGTCGTTCTGGGCGGTGCTGCGGCTGACGATCTCGGGCTATGCGATCAATTACATTACCCCATTTGTGGCGTTGGGTGGCGAGCCTTACCGTATTATGGAGCTGAAACCGACGCTTGGCATTCAGAAAGCCACTTCGTCGGTGCTGCTGTACAGTTTAATGCACATGTTTTCGCACGTGCTGTTCTGGCTGGCTTCCATTCTGTTGATCGTCGCGGTGGTGCCATTGAGCGATGTCATGCTGGCGGGTTGCGGCGTTTTGCTGGTGGTAGGCCTGGTTTTAGGATATTGGTTTATCAATGTATATAAAAAGGGCTTCACGGTGAGCACCTTCCGTTTGCTGGAAAAGGTGCCGTTCATCAAACACAAAGCCCGGGAATTTGCATTTAAGAATGCCGAAAATCTGTACGAGGTCGATGAGCAGATCCGGGTGCTGTATTCCGACCGGCGGAACGCATTCTACGCCTCGCTGTTTTATGAATTTGCAGGGCGGGTGATCGGCTGTCTGGAAATCTATTTCACCGCGCATGCGATCGGAATGGAAATGACGTTGGCGCAATCGCTGATCGTCAGTTCGGGCTCCTCGCTCTTCGCGAACCTGATCTTCTTTTTCCCGATGCAGCTCGGCACCCGCGAAGGCGGCCTGGCATTGGCATTGAGAAGTGTGGGCCTGCCCGCAGCGCAGGGGATTTTTATAGGAGTGGTTTTAAGGATAAGAGAAATAGTCTGGATTATTATCGGATTGGCTCTGATTAATAGAAAAACTAAAAACAAACAAATCGACAGCCCAGATCCAAATTT
>CBFGMV010000161.1:0-14425 GCA_965649915.1 uncultured Dyadobacter sp. | reverse complement strand
TCATTCAGTCATTCAGTCATTCAGTCATTCAGTCATTCAGTCATTCAGTCATTCAATCATTCAAAATTAAAATGCACAGCAAGCAGTTTCTCACAAGTGGGACGCCGGTTGGCCAGGCCAAAAAGGCAATCGTAATGTTACATGGCAGGGGTGCTTCTGCGGCGGATATCATTTCGCTGCAGCGTGTGCTCGACCTGGAAGGGATGGCCATTTATGCGCCGCAAGCAACCGATGATACGTGGTATCCTTACAGTTTTATGGCCCCTGTTCACCAGAATCAGCCTGCGTTGGACTCGGCGCTTGCCCTGGTCGACGAGGTGGTCTCGGAAATTAAGGCGCAGGGGATAGCGACAGACCAGATCTATTTTGCAGGTTTTTCACAAGGAGCATGTCTGACGCTGGAATATACTGCGCGGCATGCGCAAAGATATGGGGGCATTGTTGCTTTTACGGGTGGATTGATCGGTCAGGAATTGGTTACAGCCAACTACCAGGGCGATTTTGATCAGACGCCCGTGTTCATTTCAACCGGTGACCCGGATCCGCACGTACCGGTCTCCCGCGTAAGGGAAACGATTGCTGTGCTGGAGAAAATGAATGCTTCGGTTGATCAGGCTATTTATTCGGGCCGGCCCCACACCATATCAGGGGAGGAAATTAAATTGGTGAACAACACGATTTTCCAGAAATCATGAAAAATTCAGTAATCCATCCAGCGGCGTCGCGGTTCTCTGCCGACCACGGCTGGCTGAAAAGTGCCCAGACATTCAGTTTTCACGGCAACTACGATCCCGAACGCATTCAGTTCGGAGCATTGCGGGTACTGAACGATGACACTGTGAACGGCGGGAAAGGTTTTGGCCGACACCCTCACGACAACATGGAAATTATTTCCATTCCGCTGGAAGGAACACTTGAGCATCAGGACAGCATGGGTAATGTGGCAGTGATCAGGCCAGGGGAAATACAGGCCATGAGCGCCGGCACTGGCATTTACCATACCGAGTTTAATAAGGATCCCGAGCAGCCGGTTACTTTCCTTCAGATATGGTTGTATCCGAATCAATTGAATGTCACGCCCCGATATGACCAGCTCGATTACTCGGCTGGCGACCGACATAACCGCTTTCTGCAGATTCTCTCGCCCGACCCCGATGATGAGGGCGTTTGGATTCATCAAAACGCATGGTTCCACCTGGCCGATCTCGATCAGAATCGCGAAATTACTTACCCGATAAAAAGAGAAGGAGACGGGGTATACATCTTTGTGATCAAAGGGGAGGTGGAAGTTAATGGTCAGGTTGTATCGACGCGGGATGGATACGGATTCTGGCCGGAATCTGCGGCTGCGATCAAGGCCGCGGAGGATAGTGCATTACTGGTCATCGAGGTTCCAGGGAGCTGGTAGCCGATAAGGCATACCGACCTTTTGTTATTCAGTTTTAAACGCGCCGGTGATGATCGACAGCATTACCGGCATAATGGCCTGCATGATGTCAAAAACCAACATTCTTGTTATCGCCAATCATCCGGAGATCCTGGAAACGATCATCCGGCTGATCAACCAGCAAGATACCTGGAACGGTATACCGGCTGGCTCTTTCGAAGAAGCAGAGGCATTACTTCGAATAAATTCGGTTGATTTAGTACTTTTGGGCGTTGGCGTGGACGGTGAGACAGCAGAGCGGATATTGTCGCTGTGCGCAACCATCAACCCACGCATCGTTTGCCAGCGCCATTTTGGAGGGGGCAGCGGATTGCTTTACTCTGAAATCCGGCACGCGCTTGCCGGTAGCTGATACCTGACCGGATTATGTTTGAAAAAATTAACAACTATGCACTGAGGTGCCTGCCATTCACAACCCAGGACCTCGATTATTTCGATTCCCTTCTTCAATTTAAAACCTATCCGAAAAAGGCATTCATGTTGCAGCAAGGGGAAGTGTGCCAGTTTGAGGCGTACATCCTGAAAGGCTGCATTCGCACCTATTACATCGACAGTGCGGGCGCTGAGGTTACCTTGCAATTTGCGGTAGAGGATTGGTGGGTGAGCGACATCACCAGTTTTCACAACCAGACACCCAGCCATGTGTACATCGAGACCCTGGAAGATTGCGAGGTGCTTATCCTCACGCCGGAGAACAAGGAGAAGTTGTTGTCGCACGTGCCCGGGTTCGAGCGGATGTTCCGTCTGATGGTCCAGCGCAATCTCGCGCAAACCCAGGAACGTCTTTTCCGTACCATATCCACGAGCGCGGTAGAAAAGTATCTCGATTTTCTGAATCGTTACCCTGCCATTCCCCAGCGCGTCGCCCAGCATTACATCGCCTCTTACCTTGGTTTTTCCCCGGAATTCCTCAGCAAGGTCAGAAAAAAGCTCAGTGCTAAGTAACGTAAAGAACGATCAACGGGTAGCATTGCCGACTATACGGCGCAAATTCCTCTACAAATTTCGTCCTGTTCATGATCGAACCAGGTGTTTTGCCACGCTGGAACAGAAGTTGTTCTGAACCGTGACATCACCAAAAGATCGAAGATCATGGCACGAAATACAGAAATCGTAGAAGTACTCAATGACCTGATATTGATTAATAATGACCGCATTGCCGGCTATGAAAAGGCTTATGACGAAACAGAGGCCAGCGACACGGATTTGAGATCGTTGTATAACACGCTGGCCAACCACAGCCGCGACCATGTATTGGAACTGAGCGGAGAAGTGACTGCATTGGGAGGCGAGCCTGCTACCGGCACCATGGTGTCCGGGAAATTGTATCGCGTATGGATGGACGTACGCGCCGCATTCAGCAGCGACGGCCGCAAGACATCCCTGGACAACTCCGAGTTTGGCGAGGACGCTGCTCAGAAAGCCTATGATTCGGCTCTGGAATCCGATGAGCTGACTCCGGAACTCAGGGCGCTTATCACGAGTCAGAAAGCGACACTCCGGGAAGGTCACGATACCATCAAAAGGTTACGCGATTCGGAAAAAGCCTATCATTAAAAATACGGTTCATCAGCAAACTGAAACGGGCGACATGAGGTCGCCCGTTTTGTTTTGGTCCGGCTGCAATCCCAATCTCAGCGGCTGTTCGCAGCCACCGGTATTTCTTCGAGAATGAGCGCCGCTGTGCGGTCAACGCATTGCATCACGACATCTTCGGGGGTGCCAGTAAACACTTCCCGGACGGCAACCGATTTTCCCTTCATAAACAGATGAATAAACATGGTCCCCACCGGTTTGTCGGGCGTTTCGCTGCCGCCCGGGCAGGTCAGGCCGGTTACTGCTATATGGAGGTCGGCCGGGATAAACCGCTGAAGGCGCTCAGCGAGTTCTCTCGTTACTTCTGCGCTTTCAGGGGTAAAATGGAGCAACATGTCTTTGGGAACATGAAGGATGCTTTCTTTAAGGGCAGCGTCATAACAGACGAGGCTACCTTTCAGAACGCTGCCTGATTCAGGACACATCGAAAATTCCGCCGACAGTCTGCCGGCAGTGGCGCTTTCTGCAAATGCAACCGTAAGCTGGCGGTCGGCCAGTGCTTTGCTGCATTGCTTGACGATTTGTGAAGGCATAATGGTCTTTTTAAAACTATGCCTTCAAAAACTCTGCCAGAGACCGTATGGTTATTTATAGGTCGTAATTAAGATTTCAGAATCGGTCAAAGCTTTGATCGAATGCGCCAGGCCGGCGTGGAATGTCATCATCTGGCCATTGGTGGCGTAAAATACCCGGCCCTCCGTTTCAACTTTAAGCTCACCCGACAATACCTGGAACGTCAGGCATTCATCGATCGAATGGTCATTGACCATAGCCCCGGATTTTAAGATTGAAATTACAATGGTGACTTTCTCCGACTTATAGACCGTGATGGCATTGCGGTCATTTTTCACCCATGATTTTTCGGATTTGAGCTGTTCCAGATACATTGGGATATCCGTGAAAACATAGGGCGCATCCAGAATGCGGTCACCTTCCGGACGATTACCGGTGGACTGATTCGATTTGATTTCCATTTGCTATCGGGTTTAATTAGGATTGATCTGAAATTCGATGATCAGGAAAACCATGCCATGGACTGATCGGGTATTTTTGATAGAAAATTTAGTGAAAAAACCTGTAAAAGTCGAGGTGCGGAATATTTAAACGAATAGTGGGACCGTTACCCCGGATTGCGCTTTCCGGGGAAAAACTTGTCTTCTATAAATGACTTTTGCCATTTGCTAATAAGATCGACCGTTTGATAACTGAAATGGTACTTTTTTTAGAGTTATTCCACTATTTTTGGACTACTTACTCTTAACTAAGTTTAGCTGTGGAAATCAATACAAGAGAAATAGGTGTTACACTGATGCTGATCTGCATGGTCGCATTTTGGACTTTGTCGTCCGTTCGCAAGCGGATCGCCGCTGAGAGAAAGAAAAAGATCCAGAAGGAAGGAGTGGAGGCCAACGCTACGGTCCTGACCATCCGTCCAACCGGAGAGTATCTGAACAACCTACCCGAATTTCAGGTGCAGGTTAAAGTCAAACCGAATGCAGGTGCTGACTTTGTCGCCGAAATGAAAGAGGTGCTTCCTTATGGAAAGTTTGACGCAATCCGGAGAGGGACGCAGGTTCTGGTCAAATATGATCCGGAATACTATAAAAGGGCCATCTTTCTTCAAATGGCTGAAACGATGATTTAGACAGACGTTTTCGATAGATAATAGACTCGGGCCTTACGGCCCTTTTTTATTGAAACCAGGCAGAGATCATAGCTGCCTGGTTTCATTTTGTCTTTGAAGATCGTACAGCGGAACCCAGGTGCGGTAGGTCTTTCGAAAGTGGTCAAAAAGCGCCTTGCCGCGTGGGGGTAGTCGTTTTCAACCTTGAAAAGATATTGGGGGTTCCCCATTTCCAATGCAGCTACAAAGAGCTGATCATATCCTCCCTGCTCGGTGAAGGTATCGTTTCTCAGATCGACAATATCAGTACCATTCGACTGAGCGACGTTGAGCGAAGCCGTAACGTTTTTCCAGTCAGTATGCAGCAGAGGTGCGTCAGGTGATGGGGTAGTGCTGCGTAAAACGCTTTGCTGCGCCTCCCTGAGATATTCTCTTGACAGACTGTCCTGGTAGATCATCGGATAGTAGATCCTTTTACTCCACAGGAAATTATATTGATTTGCCTCGATTGCATTTCGATAGTAACGGATATCGGCGTAGTAATGGTAATAAGTAGAGCCGCAAAACACCACAGCCGCAGCCGCAACGGCATGCCGCAACCAGACGCCCGCTTTGAGATGGTCGGCGTAGGCGTCGTAGAAGCCGACTGCAAGTACACCAAATAACGCTGCGTATATTTTGTACCGATCCATCTGGTAGCCAATATGATCCGGTTCCTCACCCCTTGCGAAAACAATGAGGAAAGCGACGAAAAGCAGCGCGCCAATTCCGGCTGCGCACAACCACTGCAGATGACTGATCGTGTGCTGTTTCCGCCGGAGGGCCTGCATGACTACGATAAGTAATGGCAGGATCGTCCATGCACCCAGCAACACGCTGTACGATCTCCCGAAAAGCCGGGGGTCGGCGAGCTGGCCGCTGAATGAGAGGAGCAGTAAGAATTTGGGCAACACACTACTGAACGCATTGTGAAGCAGAGAGCCGGAATGGATCGTAAGCGTGGCGAGATGAACCGCCGTAACTACCGTTAGCAGAATAGTCGGATACAATGCGCTCTTTCGCTGCGGGAAGACCAGCCAGGTAATAAAGAGCCAGATCAGAATGGCAGCCAGGCCATTGGCGCTGCTGAAAAGTGCGAGAAGAGCCAAAGCCGCGCTTGCGTACGGTCTTTCCCGTTTCAGTGCCAGGTGAAATGACCATAGGGAAAAGCAAATGCAGGGCGCGTGTTGCAGGCTGCATGTAGCCCAGGAAATCGTATCTTCATAGTGCTGAACCTGGAACAGCAGGCAGCAGATAGCAAACAGTGCTGGTAAGGAAAGTTTCTGTTCGCGGTAAAAAGTATAGAAAAGTGCCGCAATGCCAAGCAAACTGACGTTTCCCAGGACAATCAGCCATCGGATATTGACTTGGCCCGTCAACGCATATTGTAAAAGCGTAACCAGTTTGGAGAAAAGCACCCGATGTTCGAAATTCTGTTCGAAAAGCAGTAACAGCTTATCCCACATGCCGCTGCTTTCGCGAAACCGCAGAATAAACTGGACGATGTTCTCAAAATCGTCGTAAAAAGGGAAATTAAAGGATAGGTTAATGACGGAAAACCAGAAGACGGCAATAACCGCAAATAGTAAAGTCCAGACAGCGTAAGTAAACAGTTTATTATAAGCAGTCATTCGTAAAGTGAATTGAAACAACTGTCGATCTCTTGCCCGACGTTGGCCCAGGAGGAACGTTATTTACAAATATAAAAATAGTTTGACTGGTCAATGCAAATGAGTCACTATGCAGTTGATTTTGTGACTTTGAGGTAGGAAAAGGGCAAAAAAAAGTCCGCGTGCGGACTGTGGGTAAATTATTAATATGAGGAGGAAAATGAGTGTGTGTATAGGTGTAACTTATAGTGTGTGTTGCCGTTTCATTAAGCTGATACAAACAAAAGGGTAAAATTCGGGTTCGACAAAGTTGTTGAATGACAGGCATGGCCCAGTTAGCGATCGGCAAAAGTCAATTCAAAACCCCGTCATTTTGTACTTTATATTATTGTTAACATGGCACTGCCGATCCCGATCATCCTTAGTTTTATGCAATGAATGCAGCCAGCACGATACGAACACTCAGCAAACTTCTTTGCCTCACCTGGGCCCTGGTGCAGCCGGGTGCTTACGCGCAGGACATCGTCAAATTCATTGCACATAGGGGAGGTGTGGCCGACAGCACTTTCACCGAGAACGGCATGCCGGCATTGAAGGAGGCAGCCAGGCTGGGCTACGGGATGATCGAAACCGACCTGCGCGTCACGGCCGATGGTGTGCTGATTACCAACCACGATGCAGACTTCGTACGCTTTTACGGTGTGAACAGGAAAGTAACGGATATGAAATGGGAGGAAATAAAGTTGCTCCGAAGCAGGCTGGATGGCTGCCAGCCCTTGTTACTGGAAGATGTCCTGAGGTTTTGCAGGGAAAAAGGAATGGCTGTGATGCTCGACAACAAAATTGCCGGTCTCGACACCGCATTGTTCGGGCAGGTAGTTGCATTGCTGGACCGGTATCAGCTGAGGGAGGGTGCGCTCATGATCGGGACCGACGAATCGACGGGGTTTTTCACAGGCAGGGTAAGACTGAGTTGTTCGCGGAGGCAACTGGAAGCGAATATGCGGCAGGCGCATTACCACGCGCGCAACTACTATCTTTTCGAACGGCCTGCCAATGTCTCCGCTGGGGACGTACAATGGGCAGCAGAGAACGGCATCCGGGTTGTTGCGGCCATTAATAAATTCCATTACCGCAAATCGGCGGACATGATGGCCGATGCGCAACGGGACTGCGCCCGCATGCTGGCATATGGCGTGCGCGAGTTTCAGATCGATTCCGAGTTCAGGAAATTTCTGCTGAAATAAATTTTTTAAAAATTTTTAGGAACTGTTTTAGGGGTCGGGCGGAGTTGTTTGACTATACATGCAGATCCGGTAATGGAGCACCCTCATGACTAAATTTCTCACCGATGAACAGCTGGTATCGCAGCTCCGGGAAGGCAACAAGCGTGCCTTCGAGGAGATTTACGATCGTTACTGGTATAAGCTGTTTTGCATATCCTATCACCAGGTGGGGTCCAGGGAGGAATCGGAAGAGCTGGTCCATGATATTTTTGAAAGCCTTTGGAAGAAACGCATCGATAACGAAATCCGCAACCTCGGAACCTACCTCGTGATTGCGATGAAGTACCGGGTGACCAATTTTATCAAATCGCAGATTACCTGGCGCAGGTATCAGGAATATCTGATCCTGAACAAGATCCAGGAGACCTATTCGACCGACGAAATCGTGCAGTTTTCCGACTTGTCACACGCCGTGGACGAGGTAATGCGGAAACTTCCCGAGAAAACGAGCCGCGTTTTCCACCTGAGCCGGTTCGAAAACCAGTCGGTGAGGGACATTGCGGAGGCATTGCATATGTCGGAAAAGGCCGTGGAATACCACATTACAAAATCATTGAAAGCATTGAAGGAGAATCTCCGAACCTATTATTCCAACAACTAAACCTATACACGCCAGCGCTGATGACACCATACAACTACGATAAGCTGATCGAAAAATATGTGGCCGGAGAGGCTACCCCGGAAGAGGGGCAATGCGTGGAAAAGTTTCTGGAAGAAAATCCGGTGGAGGATTCCGCCGTCCTGCTGTCCGAAAAAGACGAAATAGGAGAACGCATTCGCAGGAAATTGCTGTCCAACACCACCAGAAAGCCAATCGGAAAAGCATGGTGGTGGATGGCCGCCGCCGCATCGGTGGCGCTGATTGCAGGCGTGATATGGCTCGGCCCCGTGCAACGCCAGGCCTATTTTCCTGCCTTTGCATCGGTCTGGAATGATGATAATGAAGGTTTTGCGGTAAAAAACACTTCTAAAAAGCCACAGCGACTGACCTTAGAGGACGGCAGTGTCGTGATCCTGCAACCCAACAGCCGCATCAGCTATCCCGATCATTTTGGTGAGCGAAAAAGAATGGTCTACCTGCGCGGAGAGGCATTTTTTCAGGTGAAACGTGACGTTACGAAGCCATTTATCGTATCGACCGAAAATCTGGCGACACAGGTTTTGGGTACGTCGTTCCGCGTGAAATCCTACGATGGAGCAGGTTCTATCGAAGTGCAGGTGGTAACGGGGAGGGTCTCGGTTTATGAAAATACCGGCAACAAGGTGGCAAGCCGCAACGGTTTTATCCTGACACCGAACCAGAAGGTGATTTTTGACAAGGAATCCAGAAAGATGGAACTCGGGATTGTCCGCAATCCGATGGTGGTAAAGCCTCTGGAATCCCGCTTTAAATTTGAATTTTCAGAAATGCCGGCCGCTGACGTACTGGCCGCGCTGGAACAGACCTACGGGATTGATATCGTGGTGGAAGGCGATGTTTTGAAAAATTGCCTGTTTACCGGCGATCTCAGCGATCTGCCGATGTTCGATCAGCTGGACCTGATCTGTAAGGCGGTTAATGTGGAATATGAGCGCAGAGGCGCATCGCTCTTTGTTTCGGGCGAAGGTTGCGCCAATTAGAACAAGAAGAATTTTTTAAGAAAATGCCGGCCATGCGCTAACATGTCCGGCGATTTGAATACCCTTCCTGGCAGAAGGATACCGTTTGTTTTTGAGTTGTTCAGTTCACAAAAACCTTTAAAATTATGCATAAAAAAATACCCTACAAAAGGGTTGTTTACAAAGTCATGAGTGCTACGGCTAAACAACTTTTGCTTGCTTTGATATGCTGTGGAATCTCCATGGCACATGGCGTATACAGCCAGGAACTACTTACCAGGGAGATTTCGCTGAAAACGGAATCCCTCGAGATCAGACAGGTGCTGCGGCAGATCGAAAAGCAGGCCGATGTCAAGTTCGTATACAGCACCAGCAGCATTCAGGGGAGGAGCACCGTATCGGCACGACAGCTTCAGGGATCGCTGAACCACGTCCTCGACCAACTGCTGACGCCACTCAATGTTTCCTATGAAGTGGTAGGCAATTCCCGCATACTGCTCCGTAAAAAGAGCGACCCGCAAAGCGCCGGCCCGTTTCGGTCCACGACGGCGGATATCATCGCCGACCGCACGATTACAGGGAAGGTAACGGATGAAAAAGGAGACGGACTGCCTGGCGTCAATATCCTGATCGTGGGCAGCCAGCAGGGAACTTCGACTGACCAGAACGGTCAGTTTCAGCTCAATGTGCCGGATGGTAATGTCACCCTGCGCTTCTCCTTCATCGGTTATGTGAGCCAGGATGCCGTTGTAGGCAACAGTTCGGTGATCAGCATCAGCATGGCTCCCGACGTGAATGCGTTAAAGGAAGTAGTGGTGGTAGGATATGGAACGCAGGAGAAAAAGGATGTGACCGGGGCGGTATCTTCGGTTAAAGGAACTGATTTTCAGAATCTTCCCTCGGGTGGCGCACAGCAGGCGTTGCAGGGACGTGCGGCTGGGGTGAACATTATCCGTAACGGGGGAGCGCCCGGGGACGCGGGTACGATCCAGATCCGGGGCTTCGGTACGGTCAACAATGCCGACCCGCTGGTGGTGATCGACGGCGTGCCCGCAGGCTCGATGAACGACGTGAACCCGAACGATATCGAGTCCATTGAAATATTAAAAGACGCATCTGCATCGGCCATCTACGGAACGCGGGCTGCCAACGGGGTCATTATCATCACTACCAAACGAGGCACGTTCGATAACCCCATTGGTGTGACGGTCAATGGCTATGCCGGGGTAACAAACCGCATCAAGATCCTCGACATGCTCGACGCGCCTACCTTGTCGTCATTGAAAAGGGAGGCATATACCAACGACGCGTTACCCATTCCCCCGATCTGGCAGGATACGCAATACCAGACCCAGAAAACCAACTGGCAGGAAGCGTTGCTCAAACAGGGAGTAACCCAAAACTACGACGCGGCTATTCGTGGAGGAGGTAAATATTCCTCATTCTCGATTTCAGGAGGGTATTATAATGAAAAAGGGATTATTGGGAACTCCTATTACAAACGGTACACCTTCCGCGTCAACTCCGATCACAAGATTGGCAAGCGATTGAAGATCGGGCAGAACCTGCAATTTACCAATACCCATAATACCTCGCCGAACACTACTTCCTCCCAGACCGGGCTTTTGTGGAGCGCGATCCGTTTCCATCCGGGACTTCCGATCCGCAACGACGACGGATCTTACAGCTCTACCAAAGGAATCGGGGCATTCGGGGATATCAATAACCCGATATTTACCGTAGATACCCAGGACCAGAGCAATATTCGTAACCGTTTTCTGGGAAGCCTGACCGGCGAACTGGAAATTGCCAAAGGGTTGAAGTTACGCGCTAACCTGGCTACGGACGCGACTTTTTCGGAGAGCTCCAATTTTGAAGTCAAGATCAACGACCAGTTCCGTACCAATTCCTATAACCAGCTCGAACTCACTCATGGTAAATACTGGTCGTTCTTGCAGGAGTATTTTCTTTCTTATGATAAAAAGTTCGGTGCGCATAGCCTGAACCTGGTAGGCGGTTATACTTCCCAGACTTTCAACAGCATTTCGTCGAAACAGCGCGGCCGTGACTTCCCGAGCGAAGACCCGTCATTGCGTTACATGCAATATGCCGGGACTATCGTTTCGGTAGGCCTTTCGGATGGCGGAAATGGCGGCCGGAGTTACGACGCGCTGGCTTCCTGGTTCGGGCGTGCCAATTATTCCTTGCTCGACCGCTATTTGCTTACTGCTACATTCAGATCGGACGGTTCTTCCAAATTTGCACCGGGCAACCGCTGGGGTTATTTCCCGGCATTTTCGCTGGGGTGGAGACTTTCGGAGGAGGCGTTTTTCAAAAATGCATTGCCGGTGTTCAGCAACTTTAAGCTGACGGGCGGCTGGGGGCAATTGGGGAACCAGAACGTCAACTCCTTGCAATACCTGGCATTGATCAATTCGTCGTACCGGTACGCATTGGGCACCGGCGGAACGCAGAGCCAGATATCGGGCGCAGCGCAGAGCCGGTTAGCCAATATGCAAATAGGCTGGGAAACCGCAGAAATGAGCAACTTCGGGGTAGAAGCCGGTCTTTGGAAAAACGCGCTGTATCTTTCGGTCAACTATTTTGTAAAGGATACCAAGAAGATGCTGCTGGCTCCTCCGTCGGTGGGTACCATCGGAACTTCTACCATTCCGGATCAGAATATCGGTCAGTTGCGAAACAAGGGGGTTGAAATTGAAGCAACTTATCGTCACTCTTTCGGCGACCTGACCTTGAATGTGAGCGGCAATGCGACGCTCATCAAAAACAAGATCACCAAATTGGCCACTCCGGGCGGGTTTCTGGCCTCGCAGTTGTATGGACGCGGGCAGCAGGAGATCGTGCGCACCTACGAGCAACACCCTTACGGCACTTTTTACGGATATAAGGCCGATGGTTTGTACCAAACCCAGAGCGAAATTGATTCCGACCCGAACATTGCCAACGATTCCCGCAAAACCAATGGGCAGATCCACCCCGGTGATGTCAGGTTTATGGATTTGAATGGTGACGGCATTGTCGACGATAAGGACAGGACGATCATTGGCAGCCCGCAACCCAAGATCAATTATGGTTTGAATACCGGCCTTAATTACAAGGGCTTTGACCTGAACCTGTTTTTTGTCGGGGTAGGAGGCGTTTCAATATTCAATGCGGATAGAATGCAGGGACTGGATGCGAGCTATTCATTCAACCTTTACCAGGAAGCGAATGAGCGCTGGCATGGCCCGGGAACCAGTACTACGGTCCCAAGGCTCAGCATCGATAATCCCAACCGTAACTTCCGTCCTTCCGACCTGTTTATCGAAAAAGGGGATTTCTTCCGTCTGAAGAACATGACGCTGGGTTATTCGCTGCCTAAAACGCTGATCGAAAAAGTGAAACTGTCCCAGGCCCGTTTTTACATTACTGGTCAGAACATCGTCACTTTTACCAAATACCGGGGACTTAACCCCGAACTGGGCTATGTAGGCGGCGACAAGTCCGCCGGACAATACAACCAGCTGAATGTGGATTACGCGCAATACCCGCTGGCACGTACGTGGACGATCGGGGCTACCTTATCTTTCTAACTAAAATTCAAGTAGCGCGGTTTGCCGCCATCTTACTATATCAAAGACCTACATGAAAAAGATATATATTTTTGCCGCATGGATTTTTCTGACGGGCGTAACGGGCTGTAACGACGATCTTCTCGAGAGCACGCCTTACGGGCAGGTGACCTCACAGCAATACTGGCGTAATGGCGATGACGTTATCGCCGCCACGAACGCAATTTATGCGCCCCTGCTCAATGAGGACGGTTTTGCCCACACCGAATACACCTTCGACAACTGTTCGGACGACATGAACCGGGCAGGCGACCATTCCGATGAAACGGCGCTGGAAATGTTTACATTCGACGCTTCCAACTCGCATATCCTGGCCACCTGGTCGACCAAATACGAGGTGATCTCACGCGCCAATGCCGTCCTCATCAATGCACCGAAGGTCTCCATGGACGAAACATTGCGGAACCGCAGCATGGGAGAGGCTTATTTTCTGAGAGGGTTTATCTACTGGCGGTTGTCGCTGATCTACGGCGAAGTGCCGATTATCCTGGAAGCGGATGCTTTGGAAAATAACTACAATAAACCGAAGTCGACGCTCGCCGAGGTACGTGCGCAGGCAGAGGCTGATTTTATTAAAGCAGCGGCTCTGCTGCCTGTGAGTTACGCGGATGCCGAGGCGGGGCGCGTAACGCAGGGATCGGCCAATGGTTTCCTGGCCAAACTGTACGCATATCAGGAAAACTGGGCCAAAGTGATCGAGTCTGGTCAGAAGATCATTGGAAATGCGGCTTACAAGATGGCCGACAAGTACGACGCAAACTTCCAGCTTGTTACTGAAAACAATCCGGAGATCCTGTTTTCACTGCAATATGAAACCGGCTGGACGACCGATAACTCGCCTACTTTCTACCATACCCCGCAAGTTTTCGGAGGGTGGGGTTTCCACGAACCGATCGACGATCTGGTGCAGGAATTCGAAAAGGGTGACCCGCGCCGTGCTTACTCCATTTACAGTCCCGGTGACAAGATAGAGCGCGGCTCATCCGGAACGACCACTTTTACGGCTGACATGACGCGAGTGACCGGTCACTCGTTCCGCAAGTACACCAGCTTTACCGACGGCGGTGATATGAGCCAAAGCCTGAATGCACCTTTCCTGCGCTCGGCCGACGTTTACCTGCTGGTTTCGGAAGCCAAGATCCGTTCAGGACAGAATGGCGATACCGAACTGAATGCCGTTCGTAAGCGTGCCGGTCTGGCAGCCAAAACAGGAGCCAAGATTGCCGACATCATGCACGAGCGCCGTGTGGAGCTGGCAGGTGAAAACGAGCGCCATCAGGATTTGATGCGATGGGACAAAGCCGGGCTGATCGACATTGCAGCACATTATAAAATCGCCAGGGGCCCGTTCAAGCCAAGCCGCAATTTTATCAAACCCAAACATTACTACTTCCCGCTCCCGCAACGCGAGGTGGATTTGAGTAACGGGGTTTTGAAGCAGAATGAGAATTATTGAATTTTGAATGGGTGAATAGTGAATGAGTGAATGGGTGAATGAGTGAATGACTGAATGACTGAATGACTGAATGAAGTTTGAGTGTCTTGATATAGTCATTTGGTAAAGTGTAGTAATTATTGAAAACGAACACCAA
>CBFGMV010000160.1:0-14743 GCA_965649915.1 uncultured Dyadobacter sp. | reverse complement strand
TCACATGCATCTTCAAAAGCACTTCCTGCTTCAAAAGATCGCCAGGAGGTAGGGCGCGCTCCAGCTTGTAATGAGGCCAACCATCCTTGTCAATATATTCGAGGCTATAATAGGACGACAAACTTAGTACTTTGCAGATACCAATATGCATGAGGTCCTGCTTCTGCTCCTTGGTGAACCGTTTGGCGCCTTGCCCCAATTCCTGGACACCTATCAGGAAAAGGACCCCGTTCAGGTCGCCCGGTTTTTTACCAATCCATGTTTCGAGGTTATGCAGCAAATGCTCCCATTGTATTTCCAAAGGTTGGTCTTCGATATCCATTGTGCTCATCGTCGCTTCTATCGGGTGATACTCCGACACTATATAGTAATACAAGATTTAAATTGTTGCTAGTTAACCAACAAGTCAGTCCTATTGTTCTGATTGGGGAATAATATTTGTGATCGCCAACTTATTCGGAGGCGTCGTGGATTACCGGGAGTCCTTTTGACGCTTTTTTCTAACTTTGGCTTTTGCTATATATGAATAAGTAAATTGGAAAAGCATAAAATTTTAAACCAGGACGATTATCTCTCGACCTTGAACGAGCCTCAGCGTGAGGCAGTGCTGCATGGAAACGGACCGCTGATGATTATTGCAGGTGCAGGTTCGGGGAAAACGAGGGTTTTGACCTATCGCATCGCTCGCCTGATTGAGACGGGCGTGGATCCTTTCCGAATCTTGTCGCTGACATTCACCAACAAGGCATCCGGGGAAATGAGAAGCCGGATCGAAGGAGCAGTCGGAACCGAAGCCCGTAACATATGGATGGGTACTTTTCACTCCGTATTTGCCAAGATACTCCGGATCGAGGCCCGGTACCTCGGGTATACCAGCGATTTCTCTATATATGATACAGACGATTCGAAATCATTGCTGAGAAGCATTATCAAGGAGTTTAATCTCGACGACAAAGTTTATAAGGCCAATGTCGTCTTCAACAGGATATCCGGGGCGAAGAACCGCCTTGTTTCCGCAGAAGATTACCTCAACAACGCGGTGATTCAGGCGGATGATGATACTGCAAAGATGAAAGAGATCGGCAGGATTTATAAAACCTATGCGACCCGCTGCTTTCAGGCGAATGCAATGGATTTCGATGACCTTCTTTTCAATACGAATATCCTTTTCCGCGACTTTCCGGACGTACTATATAAATATCAGCACAAGTTTCAACATGTGATGGTCGATGAGTTTCAGGATACCAACGTTTCTCAATATCTGATAACCAGGAAGTTGTCGGCTGTTCACCGCAATATTGTGGTCGTAGGGGACGACGCGCAGAGTATTTATGCCTTCCGCGGGGCGAACATCGAGAATATCCTCAATTTCGAAAAGGATTTCCCCGATGTCCGGGTGATCAAGCTGGAACAGAACTATCGATCAACGGGCACGATCGTTAATGCGGCCAATTCGGTGATTGCCCGTAATAAGTCCCAGTTGGAGAAGACGACTTTTACATCGAATGAAGAAGGTTCGCTCATCGACGTGATCAAGGCGAATTCCGACAATGAAGAAGGAAGGCTCGTGGCCACTGCCATTTTTGAGGAAAAGATGCAGAAAGCCCTCAGGAACGAGAATTTTGCCATTTTGTACCGTACCAATGCGCAGTCACGCTCTTTTGAAGAAGCCTTGCGCAAGCTGGGAATCAAGTACCGTATTATCGGAGGGCAGTCTTTTTATCAAAGAAAGGAAATCAAAGATTTGCTTGCTTACCTCCGGTTTACAGTGAATCAACGGGACGAAGAAGCATTCAAACGCATTATTAACCTGCCAAAGCGAGGTATCGGTGATACAACTGTGGCGAAAATCGCGGTTACGGCTTCTGAAAATAACGTGGCGATCTGGGACGTGGTAGCGAATATCGGGCATTACGCGACGGGCCGGACGATCGCTCCGATAGAACAATTCGGAACGCTGATCAAGAGCTTTAAAATACAGGTTGAAGAAGGGAAAGACGCGTATGAAATTTCTTCCCACATTGCCAAAGCATCCGGCATTCTCCGTGAATTATATGAAGACAAAACCGTAGAAGGCTTGTCCCGCTACGAAAACGTACAGGAATTGCTTAACGGGATCAAGGAGTTTGTGGACAGCGATGAAAGCGAAGATAAGACACTGAGTGCCTTTCTCCAGTCGGTTTCGCTGCTGACGAATGCGGACGAGCCCGACGACAATAATGACCACGACCGCGTGACCATGATGACGATCCACTCCGCAAAGGGATTGGAATTCCGCAATGTATTCATCGTAGGGTTGGAAGAAGACCTGTTTCCGAGCCAGATGATGCTGGAAAGCCGGCAGGACCTGGAAGAAGAACGAAGGCTGTTTTACGTAGCGATCACAAGGGCGGAGAAAAAACTGTCATTCTCCTATGCCGAAAGCCGCTATCAATGGGGCCGCCTCAAAATGTGCGAACCAAGCCGGTTTCTGCTGGAAGTCGATCAGCGCTTTCTGAATGTAAATAAAATGGTGCAAAGCGCTCTCGAACGCGACTCGACGCCTCCCGTTACCACTTTTGCCAGAAACCTCGTACAACGCAAAACCGCTGAACCCAGGCCGGTCGCAAGTGCTGCCACCTCACACGTACCATCTACCGACTTTGTGCCAAGCGATACATTCGACCTCACGGAAGGCGATAAGGTAGAGCATTTGAAATTTGGATTCGGGGTCGTGACCAAAATGGACGTCAACGGTACTGACCGGAAGGCTACTGTCAAGTTTGACCTGGTGGGAGAAAAGACGTTGCTTCTGAGTTTTGCAAAGCTCAGGATCGTGAAATAAATTCAGAGGAATGGTTATAGTATCCCTATTCCAAGCTTTTTTATAATAAATCTTACCCTAAGCTTCACTGATTAAAACTATAAATTATGTTCATTGAAAAAGATATTCAACAAATAGAGGGACGCGGAAGCGATTTAGGCACCGTGGAAGAGCAGGTTCGCTATTTTGAAAAAGGGTTTCCCTTTTTACAACTTTCCAAAGCGGCTACCGTGGGAGATGGCATCATCAGATTGACGGAAAGCCAGATCACTCAGGTAATCAGTGAATTCGACAAGAGTGCTTCCGAAGGGGAAATAGCACTTTTAAAGTTTGTGCCTGCATCCGGTGCGGCCACACGGATGTTTAAATCACTTTTTAGCTTTCTGCAGGAGGATAAAAAGGATAAGTCAGTCGAAGAATTTTTTGCGAAACTTAAAGATTTTGCATTTTATGATGACCTGAAAGCTGCATTAGCAACCGATGGCCACAGCATTGAGTCGGCCGACGAGAAGACGATCGTGTCGTACTTCCTCACTGCGAAAGGGCTCGGATATGGAGAATTGCCCAAAGGTCTCCTGAAATTTCACGGCTACACCGACCGTTCGCGCACGCCTTTGGAGGAGCATCTTGTAGAAGGCGCCAAATATGCCAATGCCGGGAGCAATGTACAGATCCATTTTACCGTGTCACCTGAGCATCGCGATAAATTTGAGAAGCTGGTGGTGGAAGTACTGCCTAGTTATCAGAGCGAATACGGCGTACGATACATTGTTTCGTTTTCAGAGCAAAAAAGTTCTACCGACACGATCGCCGTGAATCTGGATAATACGCCATTTCGTGAAAAGGACGAATCGTTATTGTTCCGTCCGGCGGGCCATGGCGCATTGCTTGAAAATCTCGCCCAGCTCGATGCAGACATTATTTTCATCAAAAACATAGACAATGTAGTGCCCGACCGCATCAAGGCGGATACTATTACCTATAAAAAGGCATTAGCCGGAATCGTACTTCAGTACCAGAAGAAAATTTTTGGCTATCTGGATCAGCTGAGCACATCGTCAGATGCAGCATTGCTTTCGGAAATCAATGCATTTTTCCAAACGGAATTGTGTGTAGTGCCTCCCGCTGCATTCGATTCATGGACAGATGAAGAGAAGAAACAATATTTTGTGGGTAAGCTCGACAGGCCTTTGCGCGCCTGCGGGATGGTGAAAAACCAGGGTGAACCTGGCGGCGGCCCATTCTGGGCAGAGAATGCAGATGGCTCCTCGTCTCTCCAGATCGTAGAGTCGGCGCAGGTGGATGTGGATAATGCCGAACAAAACAGCATTTTCAAGAATTCAACGCACTTTAATCCGGTAGATCTGGTATGCGCTGTGAAAAATAGAAAAGGGGAATTGTATGATCTCAAAAAATTCAGGGATCCGATGACAGGCTTTATTACAGGCAAATCCAAAGATGGTAAGGAATTGAAGGCGCAGGAGCTGCCCGGCTTGTGGAATGGGTCAATGGCGGATTGGAACACACTTTTTGTAGAGGTTCCGCTGATCACTTTCAATCCGGTGAAAACGGTCAACGACCTGCTTCGGGAGCAGCATCAATAGGAGTTGCGGTAACCAAATAAAAAACGGTCGGAATTGCTTCCGACCGTTTTTTATTTTGAGCTCATTGGCTTAGAAGTTTAGAGTCCAAAGTTTAAAGTTCAGCTTTCGACTTTAAACTCTAAACTCTTAAACATCACGGTATCGGTAAAACTTTACTTTCCTTGAAGGTAGACAAGATTACCATGGTCTGGGTGCTTGCCACCTCTTCGATTTCGTTGATTTTTTCGAGCATCAACTTCTGATATGTGCTGATATCCTTTGAAATTACTCTCAAAAGAAAATCGCCTGTTCCTGTAATGTGGTGGCATTCGATCACCTCGGGGATGGCGTGAATTTTCTCAACGAATGATTCAGTTACTGCCTTGCGGTGCCCAACGAGTGAAATCTGAACAAAAGTGCTAACGCCCAATCCTACCTTTTCAGGTTCCAGCTGCGCATGATAGCTTTTGATGATCCCGGACTGTTCCAGTTTCTTGACGCGTTCCAAGGTCGGAGCTGGTGAAAGTCCTATTTCTTTGGATAATTGAGCGTTGGTTATTTTAGCGTTCGTTTGTAAGATCTCCAGTACTTTGCGGTCTATCTGGTCTAACTTAATAATGGCCGACATTTCTCTATGACTAAGGTTTATGTGACGTCCCCATTTCGGAGGCGCTGCAAAACTAATTAGTTTCCCGAAGAATCTTGTAATATTATACTGAAAATTTGTCTAAAAAAAGAATTATCGTAGGCAAAATATGATTTTAGTGTGGAATTATTAGGCTATGCTTTTTGTAACCTATTGTAATGTGTCAGGTTACACCGCATATGTTTCGATTTTTTCAAGGAAATCCTGATAGGTGCGGGTAATTCCTTCTTCCAGCCCGATAGTGTGGTTCCAGCCCAATGCATGCAGCTTGCTTACATCCATTAATTTCCTCGGCGTGCCGTCTGGTTTGTCGGTATTCCAGTGGATCTGGCCCTCATAACCCGTTATCTTTTGAATCATTTCGGCCAGGTGTTTGATGGTCACGTCCGTTCCTACTCCGATATTCAGGAAGCCAGCCTCATTGTAATGCTGCATCAGGAAATAACAGGCGTCGGCCAGGTCGTCGGCGTGTAGAAATTCGCGCAGCGGCGCCCCTGTACCCCACAGCTCTACAAACGGCTTGCCCTCCTCCTTTGCTTCATGAAATTTCCGGATCATAGCCGGCAGAACATGAGATTTGTTCAGATCATAATTATCATTTGGCCCGTACAGGTTGGTAGGCATCACCGAAATGAAGTTGCAGCCGTACTGCGACCGATAAGCCTCGCACATCTTGATGCCGGCAATCTTGGCAATGGCATAGGGTTCATTGGTAGGTTCCAGCAAACCTGTCAGCAAAGCATCCTCGTGGAGTGGCTGCGGTGCCATTTTAGGATAAATACAGCTAGATCCGAGAAACATCAGCTTTTTTGCACCGGTGCGGTAGGCGCTGTCGATGACATTGTTCTGGATCAGCAGGTTATCATGCAGGAATTCGGCCCGGTAGATATTGTTCGCCATAATACCGCCCACTTTGGCAGCAGCCAGAAATATATACTCCGGACGTTCCGTTTCGAAAAATGCCCTGACGTCGGCTTGGTTACGAAGGTCGAGCTCGGAAGACTTTTTAAGAATGAAATTATTGAAACCTTCCTTTTCCAATTTTCTGAGAATGGCAGATCCTACCATTCCCCTATGTCCGGCAATATAAATTTTAGCGCTTTTTTCCACGGTGTTTTTTAAATTTGTGTATTGGAAATCAATATAGAAAAAACCAATTCGTTACAAAAGTAACAATCTTGCCCTGAAGAAAAATCCAATATTCATGCAAAGAATAGCACTCGCCTGCGGCTTTTTTACGATCTGTCTGACGACATCCGTCTGGGCTCAGCAGGGGCAACAGGATACATCTACGCCTTCATGGCTGCCCAAAGAGCAGGTGAAAAAGGACACCGTAACACGTTCCAAAGACCTGAAATCTTTCGTTTCGGGCCTTGATCCGGTGGTAGGTAGCTCGCTGCCAGGAGGTAAAGGAAAGTCCACCAACCTCTCGACATTGTTCGGAGAAACGATCCCGGACCTGGGTTTGAAGGTTAAAGAATATAAAAGTCAGAAGAAAGACCGCAAGGCCAGGAAGGAAAAATCCAAACTGGCGAAAGTGCAATATCAGGGCATTCCAATGCAAAGCCTGTCGGTCAAATACGGTAGCGGTGACCGGGCTACCGTTGAGCTTTTTCACGTATTAAAGGAGTACAAGCCGATCGATCCCTATGCCCGGGCGACGGAAACGCGCTGGTACGATAAAAAAGGAAAAAAGCTTAGCTCCGCGGTCATCAAAGAAAAAACGCAGGCGTTGCCGCTGCACGGTTCCTACAAGAAGTATAGCGGTGAAAACCTGATTGAGGAAGGGTTCTACTATATGGGCGTCAAGGATGGCCGTTGGGTCAAATACGACACCAAATACAATCTGATCGATAAAGCCGTCTGGAATCGCGGATTCCCGGCCGATTCCCGCATTGCCTATTACGACTCTGCGCACACGCAGGTAAAGGAAGTGATGCCGGTTGCATTTGGTGAGGTGGAAGGTGAATACCTGCAATTTTATAAAGAAGGTCAGCTGGCTGTCGATGGTAAATATGATTCCGGCAAAAAGGTGGGCCGCTGGGTTGAATATTACCAGTTCCGCCGCCAGCGCAAAAAAGAAACCCAGTATCCGAAAACCGCCTGGGACGATGAATTTGAGCCATTTGTATTGCGGGAATGGGATGAAAAAGGCAAGCTGCTGTACGACTACACTAAAGACCCCAGAGCGTCCGCTGAAGAGGAGACCACCGAAAATTAGGTTTCCCTATGGTTGAAAATCACGGAGCAGGTGCTTAATTAGCATACCGGTTGGGTTCGAACCTGTCCGCCGGTAACCATCATTTATGTATTTGTCTTTCCTCCGTTTCGTCAGGGAAAAAAGCTGGCTTGCATTGTTACTGTGTCTTGTACCCGTGTTAATCTACATCTGGGTTTTCAAGGTCATTGCATTGAATGTCAATTATGTGGCTTTCGACGACATTGTCATCCTGGGCATTATACCCGAGTTTGAAAAAGCTTCTCTGGCAGAGAAATGGAAACTTTTGACTACACTTTTCCCTGAACACCGCCTGGTTTTTTCACGGTCGGTGATCCTTTTTCTGAATAAAATCTTCGGGAAGGTCGATCTGGTGTGGCCAATGATCATCGCCAACACCTGCTGGGCGCTTTGCACGCTGGTTTTTTACAGGGCATTTCGCAAACTACGTGTTTCGGTTTGGTATTTTGTTCCGGTAATGTGGCTCTGGTTCAATATCCAGTCGTTCGAGAACATTTTCTGGGGGGTGAGTTCGCTGTGCAATTTTGGGGTGATCCTGTTTGTATTGTGCGCGCTCTACTTTGCCGTGTACCGACCTGCGCGGCCCGCATTGTCGCTCATTTTTGCCATAATGGCTACCTTCACGTATGGAAATGGTCTGATGGTTTTCCCGGTAGTCGGATTGATTTTCCTGCTTGGCGGACACCGCAAACAATTCCTGGCAACGCTGATCACTACATTGGTCATAGCGGGGATTTATTTCATAGACTTCACGCCCATTACCCAGAATCTCGACTTCTCGAACCCCAGGCAGGTGCGGGAAGGTTTCTTCGGTTTCTTCGGATTTATTGGTTCCTGGGCAACGCTGGCGGCGTACAGCGCACAGCCGGTCAGGCTATACGCCGCCGTTGCAACAGGAATGCTGATGATTGTCACATTGCTGTTTTTGTACCGAAAACAATACATACAGTTATGGAATTCCACATGGCAGAAAGCGGCATATCGCAACGATATGGCACTTTTTGCGCTTGGCATTGCCATTTTTACCGGCATTACGGCCCTCGCACTGACCTACAAGCGCATTCCCACCGACACTTTTGAAGGCATGTTCAAAGGACGGTACCGGATGTACTCCGCCTTGTGGTGTATCGCATTGTACTTTGCGTTTCTTGCGACTGTCGGGCATGGAACGAGAAAAAAACTGGCGCCGGTGGCACTGATAGCGGCTATGTTGATAAACCTCGTAATCCTGCACAGCAATTTCGCGGACGCGGTCAATAACAGGCGGGTAGCGATCGCGCAGGAGTTCAATGCCCGTTACAATGCGGATTGGTTGGGAATCCGCATGTTTTCAATGGATCAGCAGCATTTTGAAAAAATACGGTCTTACTACCATTCCGAAGATCCTGTTGCAGAGAGCTGGCAGCCGCGAAATGGCAGTGATTCGATTCGTTGCGACAGTACCTATGTGCCGGATGAAGTCGCATTGACCGGCGATCACATCGTTGTGGGCTTCCACAGGGACTTTTTCAATGCACAAAAAGACTATTCTGATGGAGCTTATGTGATTATGAAGTCGTCGAACCACGTGTATGTGGCACCTCCCAATCAGGTTGCGGTACCGCTGCGGACCACGCTCCGGCGGCTTATGTATTTCAACAGGGGAATCTATGCCGGATTTCACAGAGCCACGATCGAGCCGGGTAGTTACCGCATTTATCTTCTGGTGAGGCAAAATGGCCGCAACCGTATTTACTGTACCGGTAAGACCTGGGAGGAAAAGGAATAGGTCAAAATTTGTTGTGCACGCCGGTCAGAATGCGTTCTACTTCCTTACGTACATCTGCTGTCGGCTTTGTGAAATTGTTATTCATAAAGCTGAAAACGAGTACTTTGCCTTTTTTTGTAATCATATAGCCACTCAGATTGTAAACGTTGCTGAGACTTCCGGTTTTAGCAAATATGAATGGGGGTTCTTCTTTAAAAATATTTTTCAGTGTACCGGTTTTGCCACCTGCCGGCAATATTTTGAACAATCTTTCCTGAGGTACTTTCTGATGGATTTTTTGGAGCAATGCAACCATTGTTCTCGGCGTGAACAGGTTGTAACGGCTTAACCCCGACCCATCCTTCCAGACCGGCTTGTCCGGTAGATCTGCCAAGTAGTGCTCAATGGCGTGTGCAATGGCTTTTTCCGTGTTCAATGGAAGTTTATTGGCGGTAGCATACAGCAGCATGAGCTGCTCGGCAAGCATATTGTCACTAACCTGCATCATGCGGGTATACAGGGAATCCGACGGGATACTATTAATGCGTTGCAGCTCGATTTCGAGCGGAATATTAATGAGTTTAATCTCCTTTTTGAGTGTGTCGCTCAGCAATTGAAGCATGACAGGGTCGGTCATATGAACCGGTACATCCTGTGTGCTTGCTTTTAAACCTGATAATTTGGGATAATGGAAGACGTTTTGCAATTCTTCCCGCTCGACTCCTGCAACGGCGCTGTCCGAGACCATCGATTTTTGCCAGAATCGCGGACTGGCATTGTACCGCCCGGATCCATTGCCTCTAAAACGTGCAATGTTGCCGTATACCGGCATGGCGGTCACCTCGGGCTGATAGTAATCGTTATAGTCACTCCACGCCCATCCTGCGCCGAACCGTTTATTTTCGAAATGGTAGGGTGTATAAAAAATCTGGTCCTTACGGCCTTTCAGAAAGTCGAAGACCTTACTGTGTGGCAGATCCGGGTGAAGCAGCGAGGGGTCACCTGTCCCCCGGATGATCAGCAGTTCGCCCCATTCCAGATATTCCAGTCCCGGAATGGAATCGCCCAACGCCGATAGTCCGGCATAAAAGCTGAATAATTTGGTGTTGGAAGCAGGGGTAAAATATTTGTTGTCCTGGTAAGACGCCAGAGGTTTCGCTTCATTCAGCCGAGCAATAGAGACGCCCGTGTGTTGCTGACTTAAAACCGGTGACCGGTTTATTTCGCGTTTCAGATAATGAGATGCCGAACAGCCTGACAATGCAATGATACTGATGAAGAAGAGCAGCGTGCGCATGGAAATGGGTTAAATTGAACTCTTAAAACAAAGGTAATATTTTCGTCGTATCGGCAAAGACGGCGCTCGGGTTGGTTTCGGGTAAATTTTGCGGTATCAACGAGCACGCGATCAATCACTTGGCTGGGCTCCTTTTGCGGATAACCAGAAAATACTGCCCCGTTAAAGGTACCAGACTGTCTCGTCGGAGGTCGAATTGCGGCAGGCAGGCAGAGTCGGCAAAGACATACCGGGCCGAGTCGATTTGCGTGGTAAGCGAGAGGTGATGGTATCGTTGAAAATTGGCGTGAATATCGGCGTGCTGGAATAAGTCGTGACAAATGCCGATGGTAGAAGCTTTTGGAACAAGGGAAGTCAGTCTTTTAGCATTGGCGACCATGACATCGGGTTGGATGGAGGTTAATTTCTTTGCCGTTGCCACCCAGCAGCCCAGTGTACCGAGGCATAACAGTGCAATCGTTATTTGTCTTTTTAGGAACATCAGGCCATGCGTCCGTTGCGCCAAAAGCAATGCAAACAGCAATGCTACAAACGGCAGTGCCGGTAACAGATAATGCGGGTATTGCTTCACACTTACCAGCATAGGTGCAATGCCTGAAAAGGCCACCAGCGCAATTAATCGGCTGTTTTTAGAAATGGCGTTGTCATGGGTTACCTTCAATTTGAGACAAAATGAGAGAACATAAGCCGCCGCGAGGGCGAAAAAATGCGGATACAGGTTTCGGACGAGCTCTGTCACCAAGGTAAAATGAGCGGCCCAGCCGGTGCCAGTTCTCTCCCGCTTTTGCATCAGCGCAAGCAGCACTTGCCCGTTGAGATAGGTTGCCATGAATTCGCGTGCGGAGGCACTGGCGAGTAGGACGGCGAAGCCTGTCGCCAGGGTAATCGCCATGATTCCGGTGGCTTTCCAGGCTTTTTGAAAGTTACCAAAGGGGTAAAAAATCGCATAGATGACCGAAAATGCAAGCGGATAGAGTCCTACCGGTCCTTTGGTTAAAAATGCAAGCAACACAGCAACTCCCGCCAGGAACGGCCAAAGAAAGCTGCGCACCGAAAGTTTCTCTTCTTTCATGAAAGCAAGCTGGCAATAGCAGGAAACCAGGCAGAAAAGGCCCATTGTACTGTCCAGAAAGTTATTGGGAATGCTGTACCAGACCGTAACCATACCGTACCAGCACAGCACGGGCAGCCAGCCGAGTGCCAGATATTCGCTATCCGGACCGAGGAGTTTCCGCCAGAGCTGCACGATCATCAGAATATGGCCGATCAGGACGAGGAGGTTATACAAGTTTTCTACCGTGGGCGTATCGCCCATTAGTTTGAATAGCAATGCCTGCAAACCAAATTGTAATGGCGGATGACCGGAGAAAAAGGCCGCATTATCATAAGGGAGCCAAAAGGAATGGGCGAAAAAAGGCCGCCAGAAAGACCCGATCCCTTCCGACATATTTCTGGAAATGGCGGCATAGGTGACGCCATCCATGAACATGGTATCATCGACCGACCGCGGCAGGAAGGTGATCAGGATGAAACTGAGGGTAAATAACCAGGGTAGCCAGTGCAGGTGTTTGTCGCTTTTGCTCGTACTTAATGTCGTCATGCGGAGTGAATTTGCCGCCAATTAACGGTTTTTATGTTTCGAAGAATGAGCCAGCGCGTTTTCTTTTTTATCCAACGTAAGCACGGCTGCTTTCTATAACGCGTCTAATGCAATTACTTTGTACCTCTATCCGACCACACCGCAAACAGCATTCTGATGACTGATATCAGGTCTGTCCTGAAACAATATTGGGGTTACGACGCATTCAGGCCTTTTCAGGAGGATGCCATCCAGGCAGTCCTGAATGGCCTGGATACGCTCGTTTTACTGCCGACCGGCGGAGGCAAGTCCATTTGTTTCCAGGTTCCGGTGATGGCGTCCGAGGGCGTATGCATCGTGGTGACGCCGCTCATTGCCCTGATGAAAGACCAGGTCGAGCAGCTGAAACGCAGGTATATCTCCGCTGCTGCCATCCATTCGGGTATGAGCAAAACGGAGATAGACATTACCCTCGACAATTGCATTCACGGAAACACCAAATTTCTGTACGTCTCGCCCGAACGCCTGCGTACCGACATCATGATTGCACGTGCAAAGCAGATGAAGGTTTGTCTGCTCGCCATCGATGAGGCGCATTGCATTTCGGCATGGGGTTATGATTTCAGACCCTCGTATCTGCAAATCGCCGAATTCCGCCAGCTTTTACCGAAGGTTCCGGTCATGGCACTTACCGCGACGGCTACGGAGGAAGTCAGGGCGGATATTCTGGATAAGCTGGAAATGCGCAATGCAAGGGTTTTCAAGCAATCGTTTGCACGGGCCAACCTCTCCTACTCGGCATTCGCCGAGGAAAGCAAGGACCGGAAATTATTACAGGTTCTTCGTAACGTAATGGGAACGGCCATTGTATACGTTCGCACCCGCAAGCGCACCCGCGACCTGGCCGAGTGGCTATCGCGGCAGGGCATTTCAGCTACGAGCTATCATGCGGGGTTGCCGTTGAAGGACCGATCGGAGCGGCAAACTGCATGGATACAGAACCGTGTCCGGACGGTTGTTGCCACCAATGCATTCGGGATGGGGATCGATAAGCCCGATGTGCGCGCCGTTATCCATTTTGACTTGCCCGATAACCTGGAAGCCTACTATCAGGAGGCCGGCCGGGCGGGCCGGGACGAAAAAAAGGCCTATGCCGTAGCATTGTTCAACAAGATCGATCTGGAAGAACTTACCGATAGCATCGAAAGGAAGTATCCCCCGACAGAGATGCTCCGTCGTGTTTACCAGGCGTTGGCGAATTACTACAAGATCGCCATCGGTGCCGGTGAACTGTCCGGCTTTGACTTTGATATACAAGAATTTACGGGAATTTTCGGACTGCCTGTAAACGAAACGCATTATGCCCTCAAACTGCTGGAAGAGGAAGGTTTTGTGCAGCTAAGCGAGCAGTTCAATGACCTTTCCAAGATCCATTTCCTGGTCGATAACCGTCAATTGTACGATTTTCAGATACGCTACCAGGAGCTCGATTCGTTTATCAAACTAATCCTGAGAATGTATGGAGGCGAGTTATTCACAGACTACGTACGTATTTCCGAGACGGAACTTTCACAAGTTTTCTTTGCCAGCGTCGCTGAGATCGAACGGAAGCTCCGGTTCCTGGCCGAACGGGAGGTCATCGACTACGAGCCCAGAAGAGACAAGCCCCAGCTTACGTTCCTGACCCCGAGGTATGATTCTTCTCTGCTGCCGCTGAATGTTTTTGAAATACAAAAGAAAAAGGACCGGGACCTCCGGAAAGCACAGGCGGTGATCCGGTATGCCTCTCATACCAAACGTTGCAGGACGTTGCTGCTTCTGGAGTATTTTCACGAATTCGATGCGGATGAGTGCGGTGTGTGTGACATATGTATACAAAACAGGAAGCAGGAAGTCGCTGTAAACGCTGGTTTGGCCGATCAGATTACCCACTATCTGACCCAGGAAGGCCCGGTGCTGCCGACGCAACTCGGGCGCGTATTTGAAAATGTGCCCGGGGACGATTTTTTAAAAGCATTGCAAGCATTAATCAACGAGGAGGCAGTCCATTACAACGATGAGGGATTGCTGACCTTAACTAACAAAACTCAACCTTGAAAACCTCTTTTCTTACCACAACACTATTGATCCTGATTGCCGTGCAATGCGGCTTTGCCCAGCAGATTCCAGGCCTCGAACTTAGTAACTACGGCGGTTTGTACCGGGCAACCAATAACCCTTCGGTGCTCGGGGGGGCCAGGCACAAATGGCAGCTTAACGTACTCACGCTGGGTGGAAGCATCAAATACCGCTATTTCCGTTTTATTGGCGAAAACTCGTTTTTATACCCGTTGCTCGCGGCGCATTCGACCAAAGAACTTTACGGCCGGTCACGCACAATGGGTTCGCTTACCTATAAAGATCCCATCTCGGTCGTCGGCGAAATTCGCTGGCCGTCGGCGATGTTTGCGCTGGGCAAGTACCATGGGATTGCGGTGCAGCTCCGTACGAGAGGTTTTGTTCAGGGGAGAAATATCCCGGGTATCATCGACGAAATGTATGTAAAAAGGCTCGACACCGGCAGCCTCCCCGCGGTTCAGAATGAGGAATGGGGAAATTTTAGTCTGGTACAGCAAAGCTTTTCGGACGTTAGTTTTTCCTACGGGGCACAGCTCCTGGATGTAGAAGGACACAAATTCCGCGTCGGGGTTACTCTGAAAAGAGTATTTGGGGCAAGAATCGCATATATGGTCGGTAATGCGGACCGTTTCAGTGTCGCGCCGGTAAGTGGCGATCCTGAAATCAGCCAACTCCGGATCAATAACCTTTCCGCTGCGGACTTCATTGTCGACGGGGAGCCCGAGTCCGCG
>CBFGMV010000159.1:0-14801 GCA_965649915.1 uncultured Dyadobacter sp. | reverse complement strand
AGGAGAAAGGAACAGATTGTCAGTCTGAGCGGAGCCGAAGACAGGCCATACAGTCCCAATACATAAACAAACGAGGCGCAGTGTTTTGCTGCGCCTCGTTTGTTATTAATGGGCTCTGCCCGTTTCTACGTAAGTATCTTCATCGCCGGTTGGCTTGCCCTGCCACCACGACGCGAGTATCGACCCGGTGATGTTCATCAATGGCCCGAAAATCGCCGGTGCCAGCCCCACGGTTGCCATTTTGCCCATTTCCTTGGCAATACCGGATGCCAAACCGCCATTCTGCATACCTACCTCGATCGCAATGGTGCGGCAATCGCGTTCACTCATCCTGAACAAACGGCCCGACCAGTAACCCAGCGTGTAACCCGACAGATTGTGGATCAGGACGAGCAGGAGCAGGGTAGGTCCGATCGACAAGAGATTGTCACGGCCGGCTGCGGTAATGATCACGATAATGAATGCGATCCCGGCCATGGAAACCAGCGGCATCGCGGCATCGAGCCATTTTACCTTACCGCTGAACAGTTTGTTGAACAGTAACCCTGCACCGATCGGGATGATCACCATTTTGATAATATCCCACATCATGTGCAGCGTATCGATCTTCACGAACGCCCCCGCGAGCATGCTCATCAGGACGGGTGTTACGATGGGCGCCAGCATGGTGGAGATGGCGGTAATGGTGATGGATAATGCAAGATTTGCTTTGGCAAGATAAGAGATCACATTCGAAGCCATACCGTTTGGAGAGCAGCCGATCAAAATGATACCTGCCGCGATCTCAGGCGGGAAACCACTGAGGTTCGCCAGGGTATAACCGATGGTTGGCATAATAATAAAGTGGCTCACGACGCCGATCAGCACGCCTTTCGGCATTTTAACGACGCCCACAAAATCACCGAAGCTCATGGACGTGCCCATGCCGAACATGATGATCTGGATCAACGGAGTAATGAGTGCGGCCAGTTTGAAATCACCTACCGTGAGGAAATGCTGCGGGTAGTACAGCGCGGTGGTCACTGCCGCAAAAATGACAGTGGTGTAGGTAAAACCTTTCAATTTTTCATAACCCCGGAAGCTGACAGCAAGTGAAATAAAGAACGCGATAAAAAAGGGGCCGGCCGAGGGGAGGTTTCCGCTGAATGCCAGATAGAGTGCTATCAGCAGGCAAACCACGGCGACGCCGGACAGAAGCTTGTAAATATTCATATAAATGTATTTAAAATGCAATTTGAAAAAAGGAAAGAAAATTTCCTGTCTGCTTTACCAAACAGGAAATGCTGAAAACCGGGCCGGGTTACCCCCTTACCAGGTTCTTTTTTTCATGTATTCGTCGAGTTCCGAACGCTTCATGGGGATTTCGTTCGGGTTTTTGTCAAGCCATTTCAGGAAGTCATTTTTCAATGAATCGCTCCATTGGCTGTCGATCTGGCCCGGTGTGTACTTGCCTTCTTTCAGCATTTGAATGCCGAATTTGTCACGTAGTGCAATGAACTCAGCAGTTTGGACCACTTTCTCGACCATATGTGCGGGGATGAAGATCACGCCTTCTTTTTTGGCAAGCACCAGGTCTCCGGGCAGCACGATGGCGCGTCCGATCCGGATCGGCGTGTTAAGGCCTGTCAAAACCTCATCTTTCAGATAAGACGGGTCAAAGTCGCGGACAAATGCATTGAAACCCGGAATTTTGGATAGGCCGTCGAGGTCGCGTGCAGAGGCGTCGAATACCACTCCATTGCCTGTTTTGGCGAAAATGGAGTTCGCCAGATTATCTCCGATCAGCGTTCCTTCGACGATTTTCCCCATGCCGTCGGCCACGTATACGTCGCCTTTCGTCAGCACGTCAATCGGCCAGGAGTTGGTATTTCCGATACGGCCGTTTTTGGCGCCGCGATCTTTGATATTTTTTTCGATATCGGGGCGTGAAGGCATGAACTGCGCTGTTACTGCACGCCCGGCGATCACGACGTCGTCGTGCACAATTTTCCAATTGCCTTCGAACTGGCAGTTGTATCCGTCATTTTTGAGTACAACCCAGGCCTCCTCCGTATTGATTTCCTTCGCACGGCGAACGAGGTCGTCGGAAATCTTGGGGCGTCCGTCGGGGAAGCGTTCGCCTTTCCATTCGGAGGTCAGGAAAATGAGTTCTTCCTTCGGGATGGTTTGGGATTCGGCCGTTTGCAGGCCTCCCAGTGTCAGGGTTAGGATCGTTGTTAAAGAGAGAATCGGTAATTTCATGAGATAAGAAAAAAGAGTTCAGCTAGAATGTGAGTGGATAAAATTAGGCAAAAATCAGTTACCGCTGAGGTCGCTGACGACGGGCAGCAAGATATGACTTACACGCGCACCGCCGTAATGGACGGTCTGGCTGGCAATCCGGGTTTTGGTACTCGTCCCCAGCGGCTCCCCGGTGTTGGGGTTTCTGTCGAATTGCGGGAAGTTGCTCGATGTAATGTCGACCCGGATGCGGTGGCCGGGCTGGAACACGTTGGCGGTTCCTGTCATTTCGATATCGTATTCATAAACCTGGCCTGGCGTGAGGAGCTTCATTTTATCCAGCCCTTCACGGAACTTGGCTCGGATAATGCCCTCCGAAACCGGCATTGCGAAGCCGTCGGGATAGACATCCACCAATTTGATCATCCAGTCGGTATCACGTCCATCGGTAGCAGCGTGCAGCTTCATTTTCACCGGACCGGCGATCGTCACCGGTTTTTCGAGGAAGTCGCCCGTGTATACGAGTACGTCCCCGCGCTGTTCAAGCGGGCGCTGGTCGCGAGGGCCGGCGGGGGTAGGCGTACCGCAGCAGTTGTTGCCGCCTGTGGTCGGTACCGGGCTTTGCGGATCATAGGCATATTGGTCGGTTCCCGCTTTGGCAGGCTTGCTGAATGACAGTTTGCCCTGGCCGCGCACAGAGTTGGCTGCCGCATTGCCGTCGAGGTACAATTCCCTGAACTGTGTCCCGGGAACAGGCCAGTCCGTTTCGGCCCGCCATTGATTTACACCCATATAAAACAATCGCACGGGCTTGTCAGTATCGATGCTGTTTTTGATGCCTTTCAAATGGTAGTCGAAAAATGCGAGCTCGGTTTCGAACTGCTCTACGAAAGCGGCTGGGGTAAAATCGACGTCGCCGAATTTCTGCGATGGGCCATGTCCCCACGGACCAATGATCATGCGGGCTCCGTTGCGGGCCTCCGGCGTCGCTCCCTTATTTTTCATCCCGACATACCCGTTGATCGTTCCCATGACGAAAATGTCGAACCAACCGCCGGAGACGTAAGTAGGCACTTTGATTTTATCAAAACGCTCCTCGTCGCTGATCGCCTTCCAGTAATCGTCGTAACTCTCGTGCCTGATCCAGTCGCGGTAATGCGGTACCACGGCGCCTGCACTCTGAAGGTCGCCGTTCTGCAAAGGCAAATGCATGAGGACATTAGCGTATTTCAGTTCTTCGGGCGTATAATTTTCGGTATGCCAGTACTGCGGCAGCATGATGCGGTTGGGCATTCTCACGACGCCCCAGCCATAGTTGAAGCTGAGACGGAACGCGCCACCCATGGTGATCCAGTTGGCATAAATATTGGTGGAGGCCAGCGAGGGGAACGCCGCCACCAGATGCGGCGGGTTCAGGCTTGCGGCCTGCCACTGGTTATGTCCAAGATAACTTCCACCCTGCGTTGCCACCTTTCCATTCGAAAACGGCTGAGCGGCAGCCCATTCGATGGTGTCGTAACCATCCTTCGCCTCGTCACGGAACGGCTCCCATTTGCCGTCGCTCTCGTAGCGGCCGCGCACGTCCTGCACTACTACCGCATAGCCGCGCTGCGCAAACCTGATCATCGTTTGGTGGACACCGTCGCGCTGCACGCCGTAGGGTGTGCGCGTGATGATAGTAGGGTAGCGCCCGGGCGTTGCAGGCATGTACACATCTGCATACAGCACCACGCCGTCGCGCATACGCACGGCTTTGTGCCGTTCGATGCGGATCTCATTGAGCGTGTTATCCGCAAAGAGGGAAGCACCCGCCGAGAGAATGGCCAGGACCGCCAGCAAGAGGGAACGAAAGGGTTTCAGCATGATGGTATCACACTTTTAGAGGGTTTGAATGACTATCTTCTGGAAACGACGATCGGATTGGTCAGACCGTTGAGGTCATACACGACTCTGCCGGCCCGGATCGTTACTTCCGCTTCGAGTTTCTGTTTGCCCTGCACTTTGGAACCCGTATAATCGAAGAACCCGAATGTTCCGGTGTCGTTCATCTGGAATTTACCGTCGAGCACACGTAATACCGAGACGTCGGCGCGTGAGCCTACCGAAAGGTTGCCCAGCTCTTCCCGGTGGATAGCCTGTGCGGGTGCCCAGGTGCTGGCCTTGATGACCGCCGGCAGGTCCATGCCCATGGCCAGGAACTTGGACATGACGTTGAGCATGTCCTTCATCGCATTGTTCATGCTGCCGGTGTGAATGTCGGTGCTGATGGTATTGGGATAAAAGCCTGTTTTGACGGCAGGAATGGCCTGCGAGAATGCAAAACTGATACCGCCGTAACCCACGTCGAAAATGATGCCTTTCTTGCGTGCTTCATAAACGAAAGGCTTCACCTTGCCCGCCGCTACATCCACGATCGGTTCCCGGCTGCTGAGCTGACCGAAGCAATGCGTGAAAATATCACCGGGGCGGAGGTGTTTCATGAATAGCTCTTCAATCGGCAATACAGGCTGGCTGCCGCCGAAGTCGATCATGACCGGGATGTTGGCAAGTTTGCCTGCTTCCACGGCACGGTCGGTGGGTGCCCAGTTGTAGCCATTAAAGTGGGCCAGCTTGATACCGACAATGTATTCGGGATACTCCTTGGCAACTTTTGCAGTGGCGGCGGCATCCATATCCTCCACGTTCTGCTCGTAAGTGCCTCCGCGCATTCCCTCTCCTACGATGTTGAGGAACGAGAGTACCCGGGTTCTGGAAATGTCAATGGTTTGTTTCTTGAAATCGGGGAAGGACTTCCAACCTGCGCAGCCCGCGTCTACCACGGTGGTTACACCGGTGCGGAACGTAAAGCCGTCGGGAGGGAGGGCATTGGGACCATTGCTGTAAGTCTGGTCCATTTTAGTGCCATAGAAATTGTGGGAATGGATGTCGATCAGGCCGGGCGTTACGAAAAGCCCTTTGGCATTCACCACCTGCACCCCTTCTTTGGCGTCGATGTTTTTGGCTACCAGCATAACAGTATCGCCTTTGAGCGCGACGTCCATGATGCTGTTGACGTTGTTTTTAGGGTCAATTACATGACCGCCCTTGATAATAACCGAATACTTTTGCGCATGGGCGATACCGGCACAGCAGAAAAGGGCAGCGGCAAATAATACTTTTTTGATCATGGGTTTGGGATTAGGATTATGCTATTATTGATAAGACAAAAAACGGGTTGAAATTCCTCATTCAGCGGGCGAATTTTTTTGGGATACAAAAAGCGATACGGATTGCCGATTTTGGTCAGCAATCCGTATCGGTCATTTACTTCTTAAACAGGCAGCGCACCGCTCTGCTTATTTATCCCACCAAACCACACTCGAAAGCGTATTCGTGCCGCCCTGACGCGTACGTGCTTCGTAAAAGTTCACCTGATTGTATTGCTCTTCCGAATCGGGAATGACGAAACGGGTAGGGATTTTACCACCTGTCAGGTTACCTGGATAGTTGGTAGGTGTCAGTTTTGGATAGCCGGTACGTCTCCAGTTAGAGAAGATCTCATATTCGTCTTCCAGGAAAAGGGTTACCCATTTCTGCGTACCGATCTGTTCCATTTTGTCAGCCATTGTGCCAGCCGCTTTGAAAGGGTTTGCTTTCAGGTAAGCAGCGATCTTCGCGTCGGAAATCACTCCGGCAGTACCGAACAATGCCCATTGTTTCAGCCCCGACGTTACCGCCGCATTGTAAGACGCTTCCGCAGTAGCGCCGCTATACCAGCCTCTCAGATTGGCTTCTGCAAGCAGGAGGTGCATTTCCGCAGGCGTCAGAACCAGCAAAGGTGCATTGTATTTCAGGATAGTGGCAGGGTTAGGCTCCGAGTAAGAGTCAAAATCTGCCGGCAATCCGTTGAAGGCTGCGTTTGGCATACCTTTCTGGAGTGCCGTCGTAGTGTCAGCCACATATGCGGAATTGGCAGTAGGCTTCGTCCATACGATGGCGATCACATTAAGGCGTGGATCCTTGGTCGTTTTCAGGTGGTCGATCAGCGTTTTGGCAAACTTGCCGCCTTCGACGTTATCACCGCCCGGATTTACGTAATCGGTACTCATCAGGCCCGCTGAAATGAAGTTACGGCTTGCAGTAATGGAACCATCCACGTAGTCGATTTTAGCCAGATCTGAGTCGGCCGTGATCACACCGCCTGCAATGGCTTTCTTCACCCAGGTTTCAGCCATAGCGGGATCTATTTCGGTCAAACGCATTCCGAGTCGCAACATCAGCGAATAACCGAATTTTTTCCACTGTCCCACATTCCCGCCGTAAACCAGGTCTGCATTGCCGAAAGTTACCTTGCTGGCATCAAATGCGGCAATCGACTCGTCGAGTTCTTTCAGCAGATCCGCATAAATGGCCTGCTGCGTGTCGTACTTGGGCGTAAAGTTCTTGTCTGTCAGCGCCTTGCCTGCTTCCTTGTATGGGATATCTCCGTACATGTCTGTCAGGCGGTGGTACAAATAGGCCTTCCAGATGCGGGCTACCGACAGTTTGTTCACGTCATCGGGCGATGTTTTTACCGCGCTGATGACCTGTTCCACGTCAATTACCGCACCCGCCGTAGCCGGATCCCCGCCAAAAAGCGCCCAGCTGCCGGTGGAATAGGAGTAATTGAAGTATTTGTCACCTGCGGCCGGCACTTCTTTGTAAGTCGCGAAGTGCTGCATGGAACCGCCGATGGTCAGGTAAGCGGCACCGGTAAAGTTGTTGCTCACGGTCGTCAGCTGCGTACGGGTGAACAGGAAGCCTGGCACTACTTCCGTGGAAGCATTGGGATTCACATTCATCTCCTCAAAATTTTTGTCGCAGGAGGAAACGAAGAGGGCCATGGGGGCCAGGTATATTAATTTCAGGAATTTGTTCATCGTCACTAAAATTTTGAATGATTAAAACTTCACTGTCAGGTTCACACCGATGTTACGGGTTCTGGGTACACCGAATGCTTCCAGGCCCTGTGCGTTGCCGTTGGTGTAGCTCGATTCAGGATCGAAGTACTTGTTTCTCTTGTCCTTGTAAAGCAGGGCAAGGTTACGTCCCACGATCGAAACAGAGGCCGACTGCAGCTTGGTGCCGAGGATCGAGAACTTGCCAACCGGCAGGTTGTAGCTCAGGATCACCTGACGCAGTTTCACGAAGTCGTTGTTGAATGTGAAAATGCCTGTGTAGTTCTTGTCATTGTCATAGTAGGTATCTATATCTTTCTTTTCCCAGTTTTTCGAGAAAGGAGCTCCTTCGGGTGTTACACCGGTTACGGTCAGACCTGTTTCACGGCCTGGCAATGTTTCCTTAGGCAAACCAAAACGGTAGGCATACTGATACATGTTCGAGTACACGACGCTTCCGAATTTACCGTCGATCAGAATATTCAGAGAGAAGTTTTTGTACTTGAAGTTATTGGTGATCCCCATGGTCAACGGAGGAGTACCATTACCGAGTTTTTCCAGGTTTCCTCTCACTGCATATCCGCTGGCTGTGTTGAATACGGTGTTGCCAGAGGCATCTTTGAGTTTATTGTAACCCCAAACCTCTCCGTAAGTGCCGCCTTCCACGTTGTTGATCAAACCACCACCCACACCGGTTCCGATGCTCAGAGACTTAAGGTTATCAGCCAGCTTGATGATCTTGCTCTTGTTGTAAGCCATGTTGTAGCTGATGTCCCACATAAAGTCATTGTTTTTGATCGCGGTTCCGGTCAGCAGGAGTTCGACACCCTTGTTGCTCAGTTCGCCCACGTTCAGCAATGCAGCAGTGTAACCCGAAGACGAGGCAATGTTGCTTTGAACGATGTCGTTGGTAGTCTTGCGGTTGTACAGCGTAATATCAAGACCCAAACGGTTTTGCAGGAATTTAGCTTCGAGACCGGCTTCGTAAGTTGTAGATGTAAGCGGTTTCAGGTCGGGGTTTGGAACCACGGAAGACGACAGCTGCTGAACAGGACGTCCGTTGTGACCGCCGACCGCCATTGCATAGCTTTGGTAGATCTGGTAAGGAACCACGTTTGCGCCACCCACCTGCGCCCATGAACCGCGTAGTTTTGCAAAGCTTACGACAGTAGGCAATTTGAATGCTTCCGAAAGAATCAATGAACCACCGATAGCAGGGTAGAAGATGCTGTTGCTTTTGCTGTTCAGCACCGAGAACCAGTCCTGACGGCCGGAAACAGTAAGGTAAGCCAATCCTTTATAGCCCAGATCCGCGGAACCGAACAAGGAGTTGATGGCGCTTTTGTTATAAGTAGGCACCACGGTCGACGTAGCCAGGTTAGTGAAGCTGTAAAAGCCGGGGATCGTGAATTCCGAACCGTTGAAGGCTGTCTGGTCGTAAATGCTCTTTTGCATGTTGCCGCCCACCAGTGCCGAGAAGTTGAAATCGTCGGAAAAGTCCTTGGAGTAATTCAGTGTCAGCATTCCGTTGGTTTCCGAAGAAGTTACTTTCTTGGCTTCGTAAGTTCCCAGCGGCTGGTATGCATTGGCGGTCGGCACTACAAACTCGTAATTGAAGTTGTAGTAGTCGCGGCTTACGCTTCCTTTGATGAACAGGTTGTCCAAAATGTCATACTTGATATTAGCCTGACCAAGGAAACGGTTCTTCTGATCTTCGTTGATAAACTTGTTGACCACGAAATAAGGGTTCGGAGCCGCAGGTACGGGGTTCCATTCCACTTCTTTACCGGTAGTGGCGTCATAGCCCGGCGAAAGGCTCCTAATGTCTACCGTGTTTGCAACCAGGTAAGTGGCCCAGTGCGGGTTATAGTCGGCGTAACCCACTTTCGGGCGGTTATGGCCGTTTTCGATGTTATACTGAACAACGGTTTCAATGCTCAGTTTTTTACCTAAAAACGCATTCAGGTTCAGGTTCGCAATTCTTCTGGTGAAAGAAGAGTTAGGTACGATACTGTTCGAGCTGGTGTTGTTCAGACCAAAACGGAAGTTGACGGACTCATTACCACCTGTAAATGAGATGGAGTTGATGTAGTTGGTTCCTGCACGGTAGAAGTTTTTCAGGTTGTCTTTCTGAGGTGAATAAGGACGTTCCACGCCGTCAAACTGCACGACGGGCGTACCGTCCATTTTCGCTCCGTAAGACAAACGGCCTGAGCTTTTCGCCTGCGTCTGGGTGGTCGGTTTTACGCCGTCGACACCCTGGCCATACTCATATTGCCAATCAGGAATAATGGAAAGATTGTCCACCGAAAAGTTGCCATTGTACTCGACACCGATTCCTTTTTGCGCACGGCCTTTTTTGGTAGTAATCAAAATCACACCATTGGATGCGCGCGCGCCGTAAAGAGCCGCAGCAGGGCCACCTTTCAAAACGCTGATCGACTCGATGTCGTCCGGGTTAATCCCACCGATACCATCTCCACGGTCGGTGTTGTTACCGTTACCGTCCGACGCATTGCCGCCACCAGGAACACTGTTGTCCATCGGCATACCATTGATCACATACAACGGCTGGTTATTACCACTCAGAGAACCGTTACCACGGATGATGATCCGGCTGGATCCACCGGGGCCGGTAGACATCCCTGTTGCATTCACACCGGCAATCTTACCGGTCAATGCATTCGCAATGTTGTTTTCACGTGCCTGGGTGAACTCGCTGCCTTTGACTTCCGTCACGGCGTAGGCCAGTGCTTTCTTCTCTTTGGAAATACCCAAGGCCGTTACCACGACTTCGTTCAGCGCTTTCGCCTCAGGATCCAGCTGGATGTCAAGGTTGGTTTGACTGCCCACCGTCACTTCCTTGGTGGTGTAACCTACAAAACTAAAAACCAGTACCGCGGCCGAAACTTCGCCATCGGGAATATCCAGGAAAAATTTACCTTCGGCGTCTGTGGAAGTACCTCGCTGGGTTCCTTTCACGAGCACGCTCACACCAGGGAGGCCTGCGCCTGTTTCGTCCTTCACGTTACCCGTTACATTGCGTTTCGGGGCGGTTTTGGCACCGGATGCATTCTCTTCCACGGGAGCCTGATCGCGACGCAGGATAATGCGGTCCTGGACGACTTCATAAGTGACTTTATGCGGGGTCAGAATTTTCGAAAGTACTTCGGATAGGGATTCGTCCTGAAATTTGTAGGATGCTTTCTGGTTATTGAAAATCTGAGGGTTGTACATAAACTTAACCTTCGTCACATTCTCGATCTTCTCCAAAGCCTTGTCAATCTCGGAATTAGCTAAACGCAAAGTCACTTTTTGTTCTAACACCCTTTGCCCACGCACGTCGTTCGCGTGAACGAAAGTGCTGAACGCAATAGAGAGCAGGGCTTGATACAGCGTAATGCGCATGATTTTCTGTAAAGCATGGTGAAATTGTACTTCTTTTGACATAATTTTGATTTTTGTCGGGTTAAAATTCGGCATAATAGTTCCCACAGCAGCCTCATTCAGATGCTGTTAAGCGTACACAAGCATGGGGATTGATCGGGTCGGTGATGTTGCAGCATCATCGGCCTTTTTTGGAAATGGAAATTAGTAGTCGTTTCTGGTCATAGGCACCGCTGAATTTGTCATAAAGTATTGAGAGAAAGGTAATTTCATTAGCATCCTTTGCTGGTGATAATAATGCTGGCGTCCAGTTGCTCGTAATGAGCGCCAATGGTCTTGCAGATCAGGTCGATCTTCTCGAACAGCGGTTCATCGGAGAGCGAGGCCGTGAGATAGCAGTTCTGCATCACCTCCGCGTCGAAAACGATTTTTACACCATATGATTTTTCCAATGCCGCGAACACTTCGGTGATCGGCGTTCCCTTGAATTCAAATGACTGACGCTGTATCGGAAGTTCCAACAGCTTGGGATCGGGGATCAGGCTGCGCGTGAGTCGTAACTCCTTGGGAGCGAATGTAATCTGCTGATTTGGCGTCAGTACCATCCCGCCCAGTTTGTCATCCGCATGCTGGCTGGCAATGGCTTCTTTCGTCATCGGGAAAACAGACACCTTACCCGTTTTGACCACAACCTTGACCTCCTGATCGTCGAATGCACTCACTTTGAAACTGGTGCCCAAGACTTTCGTTGCCAGCGTATGCGCATACACGTAAAAAGGTTTGTCCGGATTTTTGGCCACCTCGAAGAAAGCCTCGCCCCTCAGGAAAACTTCGCGTTTGCGATCTTCGAACTTGCGCGGGTAGGTGATGCGGCTGTTGGGCTGTAACACTACCGAACTGCCGTCTTCCAGGATTACCAGCTGCGCTTTGCCTGTGGTATTGACCGCTTCGATCAGCGGCTCACTGATCTGGCTGAGTATCACTTTATATTGGTCCGATTGCTGCTGCGAAAGCGTTTGCTTATTGTACCACCAGCCCGCTATCATCAGGATCAGTACCGATGCGGCCATATGGTACCAGTTGGGTCTGAAACGTAACCAGATCGACGACTTTTTAGCGTGGTTTTTACCGATCGCATGGGATAGCCGGTAAATTTCATTCGCCACTTCCTCATCCCGGATCTGATCGAATGCCGCTTCCGTCATCATCAGAAAATCCCGGGCGCCATTAACTAGAGCCTGTTTGTCCGGATTGTGTTCGAGCCACTCAGCCCAAACAGCCTCGTCGGCGGGGTTGCTGAAAAGCACCCAGCGTCTGAAAGATGGATCGGCGGCCAGTTCCTCCGGAAGAAAATTGCGGTAATGGAGCATATTGGGCAAATAATAATATGGCTAATTTTAATAAGGATGCAAGAAGATTAGGTCAATACTCTCTTTTTGAGAAATTTTTTTGATCTTTTTGCGAAACAGGCACCATGCCGAGCGACTTCCTGATCGCGTTGTTCCGCCGCCATTTGTATAGTGATAGTGGCCTGTGGATCATTGATTGATTTCAATAATATCCATTACTCAATATTTTGCGCGCTACTTTATCCGGTAATTGTTTGGCGGAGGGGCTGCCGGTGTCAGAAAATAATTACGCGGATGGCTTTTCAAGGGAGTTGTAAAGTGCTCAATGTAAGTGGAGCACTGCCAGATGTAATGCCGAAATTGTTAAATTTGGTGACGGTCAATCAAGGGTCTTAAAAGCGGAAACGATGAAGCTAACTGTTGTAATTACTCAAGGTGAGGAAATGCTGATCGGGCAAGTTCGGGAAGTACCCGGTGTTATCACGCAAGGAAACAATGTGGAGGAGGTCATGGACAACATTCAGGAGGCTTTGGAACTGTATTTCCTGGATTCAGATGTAGTTCTGGAAAGTAATAGCGCAAAACTCAACTTCAAAAACATCGTATCCACTCAGGAACTTGAATTTGCCTGATGTCAGTAAAGCGCAACGAATTTATAAAGCATCTGGAAAAGCATGGATGTTTTCTCAGAAGGCATGGGGCAAAGCATGATCTCTATGTCAATCGAAATCAAAATTCGCGCACAACTGTCCCGAGACACCCGAGGTTAGATAAATCGCTTTGCGACGCGATATGCAGGCAACTGAGTATCGATAAGTTCTAAACAGTTCTTGCAAGGATACTTTACAGGTACTTTTTTATAACCGGCAGTTTTCGTAGCGGAATGGCCAATGCCCAACTACCTGCGACCGAGACGAAGACTACCATCATGAATTTGGCAAATACAGGGAATGGCGTTTGGAGCAGGTAGTATTGTGTCCAAATCACGAATGGATAGTGCAGCAAATAGATCAGGTATGCATGCTCCGACAGTGAATCCCACACGGCATTCTGCTTTCGGGCCAATGCTCTGAACGTGGTCATAAAAGCAATGCAGCTGAAAGTACAGGACGCGATGTAAATAGAGAAGTAGATGAGATAGCCGGTGAGCTCGGTTAAGGTTCCTTGCTTCACCAATTCTGTAAGGAGCGGTGACGAAAGCGTGAGTAACGTATAGACACCAGCGCACATGACCAGCCATAGGGGATAGCGGCGGACGAGCAACGAATCGATGCCGAACAGTCGATCATTGAAACGTACCTTGCCCAGCCAGGCACCGAGCATAAAATATCCAAAATACAATGCTGCCCTCGTGATCTGCATGTCGAACGGCCCGAAGCCTGTCCATTTACCCGGGCCGAGCCAGAACGCGAAGGGAACATACAATACAAAGGTGAACAGAAACCAGAGCAGGATGACGATCGCGGGTGTGTATGTGCGGGGGGCTGGCGCTTCCACCGATGCATTCGCGGCAGATCTGAAGACCGATTTTTTGAGAACATAGATCAATGCGAATGCTACATTGAACAGGAACAGCACCCATATAAACCATGGCGGCCCGACCGGCCATTGTTCGATGCCGAAGAAGTCAATCACGTAATCCCGGATGTTTCCATTGCCGTGGGCGATCAGGTAGGCTGGGTAATGGGCAATGAGATTGAGCAGGGTGCCGCCCAGCAGGAATGGTATAAACAGCCGGAAAAACCGGTCGCGTATGAACGCGAATGCGCCTTTACGCTCTACGCTTTTGACGACGAACAGCCCGGCGACCAGGAACATCAGCGACATGAAGAAAACGTCGTTGAAGTTCTCGAAAATATCCATCCCGATCCAGCGGCTTGCGTCCACGACAGGATGGGTGGAGCGAATGTAAGCGACTTTGTCAAAACTGGCGAAAGTAGTGTAGGCCAGGGAGGAATGGTGCGCTACCACCAGAACGGTCAGAAAAGAACGGAGGTAGTCGATCCAGAGGGTTCGGCTGGCAGCTTGGTTCATACGTAATAGTTTGTTACCGAAAGGATGCATGCGATATGCCTTCGGTTGCACGGAGTGAGGGATTTGTTAAAAAAGAGATACTAACGTTGCCTAGGCGATCAGTGTGAAGCAAAGCAAGAGCAGGTTGCTGATCGGGTGAATGTGCTGTTTGAGCGAGGTAATGGCTTTGAAAAGCAGGTTGGCGACGGATTGCCGGTTTACCTGCATCAGATCGGCGATCTGCTCATTGTCCATGCCTTCAAAGTATTTGAGAAAAACGGCTTCTTTCTGGCGGCGTGGCAACTCGTCAATCGCAATCCTCACTTTGACCTGATTCTCGGTGAGCAGCTCATTGCGTTCAATCTCTGTTTCTATAGTCTGGTAATCGGATAACTGTCCGGCTTCGTCGATATCCAGAAAGGGGTGGGAGCCATTGCTGCGGCGAAACTCCTGCATGAGCTGGTTTCGCAATGCACGCAGGAAATAAATGGTTACGAACTGGATCTGAATATTTTGTCGCCTTTCCCAAATATGGATCAAAAGGTCCTGAATGGCGTCTTTGATGAATTCGCGGTCGGCGGAGAAGTGGCAGGCGTAGTTGAAAAGCGTGCGGTATTGTTTGTCGGCCAGTTGGCAAAATGCCAGACTGTCCCCGGCCTGGCTTTGTTGCCAGAGATTCAAAAGCACTTCATTCTCTTCAGCGATGCGTTGTCTCTTGTTCAAATCTTATCGGGTCATTTAAACAAATTAACTGTTAAATAGCCGGAATCTAAAATATAAGTATGACTTTATTTTTAGTGAGCGAATTTAATGCGGGCTAATTGTATTATTCCGGAATAAAAATCTGAAAAAATAGAGGTAAGTGGCTGGCCTGTGTGGTATAGGAGGGAAGGGGGAATGGAGGAAAGGAGGAAAG
>CBFGMV010000158.1:0-14881 GCA_965649915.1 uncultured Dyadobacter sp. | reverse complement strand
CTTTCTCCCTTTCTTCCTTCCTCCCTTCTTTCAATCCTCTTCCAGCAAGAGCTGCATGTAGACGAGGTCGAGCCATTCGTCGAATTTATAAGCTACTTCTTTGAGATATCCTTTTTCCACGAAACCATATTTCTTGTGGAACTCAATGCTGGCACGATTCGAGGCATCGATGCAGCCGATCATCGTGTGTAGCCCCGATTCCTTGGCGCGCTGGATAAGGCTGCCGAGTAATTTGCCGCCTACACCCATTCCCCGCGATTTTTCATCAAGGTAGATAGAATGCTCCACACTGAACTTGTACCCGATTTTGGGACGGAAGATATTGTAGGAGCCATAACCGATCACTTCGCCTTCCAGCTCTGCAACAATCACCGGCATTCCATCATTGAACATTTGCTCAAACCAGGCCTTTTGTTGTTCCAAAGTCCTGGGTTCGTAATCATAAATAGCCGTGGTGTGCAGGATAGCGTGGTTAATTATTTCTAACAGCGAAGGCAGATCCTTAGGAGCGGCACTTCTGATGATCAAATCCATCAAAATAAAACGGGTCGTTATCTAGGTTTATTATTAAGGTCAAAAATACCTTATAATTTTAGAAAATTTCATGTCCTATCCCCGATCCGTATTACGTTTTTTTATAATTCTTTTGAAAATCGGGTTTTTAGAATAGCTTTGCCTCAACTTTAGGGGTGTCCCGACATGCGGACTGAGATCATACCCTTTGAACCTGATGCAGCTAGTACTGCCGAAGGGAAAAGCAGGAGATACTGTTGTCAATGTATCTCTGTTATTCTTTCCTCATAGGTCCATTCCTAAGGTTTTTACGCAAAATTGAACCTGGAATGGAAATCACAATCAACGGTAAATCCAGAGAAATCGCCGCATCGTACTCGGTAGAGGAACTTTTGTCAGAACTGTTTCCGGCATCTGCCAAAGGCATCGCCATCGCCATTAACCAATCGGTCGTTCCCAGATCCCACTGGCCCGACCATCTGCTCCGCCCCCACGACCAGGTTACCCTCATTACCGCCACTCAGGGCGGCTAGCCCCGGCATATCCTAGCATTTCAAACATTAAACAAAGCCTTCATGAAAGCTGAAAAAACTCCGGAAACCATCACCCGGGCACCTTTTCCCAATTCCAGAAAAATATATGTCAAAGGCGAAGTGCACGACATTGCGGTGGCCATGCGCGAAATTGCGCTCACCGACACCCGCATTCATGGCGGCCTGCGTCCGGGTGGCCTCGAAAAGAACCCATCGGTCACAGTTTACGACACCAGCGGCCCATTTACTGATCCCGATGTTGAAATAGATGTAAAAAAGGGCCTTCCCGCATTACGGGCAGCCTGGGTGCGCGAACGCAACGATGTGGAGGAGCTGGACACGATCAGTTCCGAATATGGCCGCCAGCGCCTGGCCGATGTCAAACTCGACCACCTGCGTTTTGCCCACAACAGCAAACCGCTGCGCGCCAAAGACGGCCAGAACGTATCCCAGCTGCATTATGCCAAAAAGGGTATCATTACGCCCGAAATGGAGTACATCGCCATCCGGGAAAACCAGCGGATCGACCAGCAGATGCTGGAACTGAATGGGAAAGCGGGCGTACTCGGTCAGCAGCATCCGGGCCACAGCTTCGGTGCCAATACGCCCAAAAGCCACATTACTCCGGAATTTGTGCGCGCGGAAGTCGCGTCGGGTCGCGCCGTGATCCCTTCGAACATCAACCACCCGGAAAGCGAACCGATGATCATCGGCCGCAACTTTCTGGTGAAGATCAATGCCAACATCGGCAACTCGGCTGTTTCGTCGACGATCGAAGAGGAGGTGGAAAAGGCAGTCTGGGCCTGCCGTTGGGGGGCGGATACCATTATGGACTTGTCCACCGGCAAAAATATCCACGAAACCCGCGAGTGGATCATCCGAAACTCCCCCGTTCCCATTGGTACCGTGCCCATTTACCAGGCATTGGAAAAAGTGAACGGCAAGGCAGAAGATCTGACCTGGGAATTATTCCGCGATACGCTGATCGAGCAGGCAGAGCAAGGAGTGGACTATTTTACCATCCATGCAGGCGTGCTGCTGCGCTACATTCCGCTAACTGCCAAACGCATCACGGGCATCGTGTCCCGCGGGGGATCGATTATGGCGAAATGGTGCCTGGCACATCACAAGGAAAACTTCCTGTATACCCATTTCGAAGAGATCTGTGAGATCATGAAGGCTTATGACGTAGCATTTTCACTGGGCGACGGACTCCGTCCGGGCAGCATCGCCGACGCCAACGACGCCGCACAATTTGCGGAACTGGAAACACTGGGCGAGCTCACCAAGATCGCCTGGAAACACGATGTGCAAACGATCATCGAAGGCCCCGGACACGTGCCGATGCACCTGATAAAGGAAAATATGGAAAAACAGCTGAAACATTGTCATGAAGCACCTTTCTACACGCTCGGGCCGCTCACGACGGACATTGCGCCGGGCTACGATCACATCACATCGGCCATTGGCGCGGCGATGATCGGCTGGTTCGGAACGGCGATGCTTTGCTATGTCACACCCAAGGAGCATTTGGGATTACCTAATAAAAAGGATGTTAAAGACGGCGTGATCACCTATAAGATCGCTGCCCATGCTGCCGACCTTGCCAAGGGTCATCCGGGTGCGCAATACCGCGACAATGCATTAAGTAAAGCCCGTTTCGAGTTCCGTTGGGAAGATCAGTTCAATCTCTCCCTGGATCCTGATACCGCACGGGAGTTCCACGACGAAACCCTGCCCGCCGAGGGAGCGAAAATCGCGCATTTCTGCTCGATGTGCGGGCCGAACTTCTGCTCGATGAAGATCACCCAGGACGTCCGGGAATACGCAGAGGAGAATGGGTTCGCCACGGAAGATGTCGTTTCGGAGGGAATGCAGCAAAAGGCGCGGGAGTTTGCGGAGAAGGGAAGCGAGATTTACTTGTAGCATGGACCTCATTGTCATATCAAATCCTGAAAAAGTAGCGGGAGAAGCAAGCATTATCAACGACCTTTTTACAGAAGGGCTCGAATGTCTGCATTTGAGGAAACCCGGCTATTCAGAGGAGCAGCTCGCCGCATTAATTTTATCGATTGCTCCGGAATGGCGTGGACGCATTTCACTGCATCAGCACCACGGTCTTGCCGAAAGATTGGGCATCCGTAGGCTGCATTTCACGGAGGCCAACCTGGACACTGTACCCCCTCAGCACCTGGCTGCATTGCACGATTCAGGGTTTGTATTGAGCACGTCCATCCATCACCCGGACAGGCTACGGACATTGCCCGGATGGTTTCACTATGTGTTTTTAAGCCCAGTGTTTGATAGTGTCTCCAAAAGAGGCTATCAGGCTGCGCTACCGGTCGATTTCAAACTGGACCGGTCGGGATTTCCCGGCAAAGTGATCGCGTTGGGCGGCATTGAGTACGGTAACCTCGCACGTGTGCCGGACATGGGCTTTGATGGAGCAGCAGTCCTAGGCACCATCTGGCAGAACCCGGCGGCCGCCTCCGCACAGCTCCGGCACCTCCGCTCGGCGCCCCCCCCCAACCCAGGGTTTCAACCCTGGGGCAGCACGGCAGACCAAGCTGGGAGCCGCACAGCAGACCAGACAGAGCACCTGCACCCGGCGGCCGCCTACACGCACCTCCGCTCCGCGCGCGCGCGCAACCCAGGGTTTCAACCCTGGGGCCGCGCGGCAGACCAGGCTGGGAGCAGCACAGCAGCCCAGACAGGGCACCCGCACTCGGCGGACCTGCCACAGCAGGACCTGCGGGTCATCGACCGCCTCCACTTCATCTCGAACGAGACCGAATCGATGTCGCATATCGACAGCATCCACCTCGCACTCGGTGCAGGCTGCCGGTGGATACAGCTGCGGGTAAAGAACCGCCCGGAAGAAGAGGTACTTTCACTGGCCTGGGAAGCTACGCGCCTTTGCGATTCCTACGCCGCGAAACTCGTTATCAACGATTTCCCGCGCGTAGCCCGGGCCGTGGAAGCCTATGGGTTGCACCTCGGCCTCACGGATATGCCCATACCCGACGCTCGCGCGCTCGTAGGAAGCGATATGGTCATCGGCGGTACCGCCAACACCTGGGAAGACATTGCATTGCGCATGAATGAGGGGGCCGATTACGTCGGTCTCGGGCCATTCCGATTTACCACCACCAAGCAAAACCTGAGTCCTGTCCTAGGTGCGACAGGCTACGATTCCCTGATAGCCCGGATGGCTCATGCAGCACGGTCCGTACCGATCATTGCCATTGGCGGCATTTTACCGGAAGATATCCCCGCTCTCCGCGCAGCGGGCGTACATGGTGTGGCGATGTCCTCAGCGGTTATCAACGCAGACGATCCGAAAAAAACTGTTTATCAAATCCACCAGGCATTATGCTGACCATCGCAGATAAAACATTTCAATCCAGGCTCTTTACAGGGACCGGCAAATTCAGTTCGGCGGCGCTCATGGAGGAAGCATTGCTGGCTTCGGGCTCCGAGCTGGTGACCGTCGCATTGCGCCGTGTGGATGTACACGACGAAGGTGACGACATCCTCAGCCACCTGAACCATGCCCATATCCATTTATTACCCAACACCTCCGGCGTCCGTACTGCCAGGGAAGCGGTTTTCGCAGCCCAGCTGGCGCGCGAGGCATTGGAAACCAACTGGCTCAAACTGGAAATCCATCCGGATCCCAAATACCTGCTTCCCGATCCCATCGAAACGTTAAAAGCAACGGAGGAACTGGCCAGGCTTGGCTTTATCATTCTACCATACATCCACGCCGATCCGGTACTGTGCAAACGGCTGGAAGAAGCCGGCGCATCCGCGGTAATGCCTCTAGGCGCGCCGATTGGGAGCAACAAAGGGCTCAAAACCATCGATTTCCTTGAAATTATCATAGAGCAAAGTAAAGTACCGGTGGTGGTCGACGCGGGTATCGGCGCTCCGTCGGATGCCGCCAAAGCCATGGAGATCGGGGCGGATGCGGTACTGGTGAACACCGCCATTGCGGTCGCGGGCGATCCGGCGGCAATGGCCGAAGCATTCAGGCTGGCGGTACAATCAGGCAGAATGGCCTACGAGGCCAGATTAGGAGCAAAAGGGTCCCTGGCGAATGCCAGCAGCCCGCTAACCGCATTTTTGGATGAGCTTTAAAATCGAGTTTGAAAAACACCATTGGGATACGGTAAAAGAAAGTATCTATGCCAAAACCGCGGCTGATGTGGAAAGGGCATTACTCGCTTCCAAAAGGACAATCGAGGATTTCAAAGCACTGATCTCTCCTGCCGCGGCCGCCTATCTGGAACCGATGGCAAGGCTCAGCCGGCAACTGACGCAGAAGCGTTTTGGAAAAACCATTCAGATGTACGTACCGCTATACCTCTCCAATGAATGCACCAATATCTGTACCTACTGTGGATTCAGCCTGGATAACAAGGTCAGGCGGCGGACACTGACTGCCCGCGAGATCCTGCAAGAAGTGGAAGTGATCAAGGCGATGGGGTATGAACATGTGCTGCTGGTCACCGGCGAGGCCAATCAGACTGTTCATGTGGACTATTTCAAAATGGTGCTCGACCTGATCCGCCCGCATTTTGCGCAGGTCTCGATGGAGGTGCAGCCATTGGATCAGAATGAATATGAAGAGCTGATTCCGTTGGGACTGCATTCCGTGCTGGTGTACCAGGAGACCTATCACCGGGATGACTACCGGAAGCATCATCCGAAAGGCAAGAAATCAAATTTCAACTACCGCCTGGAAACACCCGACCGGCTCGGCAAAGCCGGTATCCACAAAATGGGCCTCGGCGTGTTGATCGGCCTGGAAGACTGGCGTACCGACAGTTTTTTTACCGCGCTACATTTGACCTATCTCGAAAAAACCTACTGGCAAACGCGATACAGCCTGTCTTTTCCGCGCCTCCGCCCGTTTTCCGGCGGACTTGAACCGAAAGTTGAAATGTCGGATCGGGAACTGGTGCAACTGATCTGCGCTTACAGGATCTTTAATGGGGAGGTGGAAATATCGCTGTCGACACGCGAATCCGAGCAGTTCAGGAACCATTGCATTCAACTCGGTGTAACATCCATCAGCGCAGGATCCAAAACCAATCCCGGAGGCTATGCAGTAGAGCCGGAATCGTTGGAACAATTCGAAATTTCCGACGAACGGAGTCCTTCCGACTTCGCAGCGCAGATCCGCAAAATGGGCTATGAACCGGTGTGGAAAGACTGGGATGCCGTGCTGGTTTGAAAACAAATTGATAGTTTCGTGTTCTGAAACGATATAGTGATGCTGGAACCGATCGAAAGAAAAAGATATAGCCGACAGATTTTATTACCGGAACTGGGCCTTGCCGGACAGGACAGGCTGCGGGCCGCCAAAATCGTAGTGGTGGGCGCGGGTGGATTGGGTTGCCCGGTGCTGCAATATCTCGTTGCGGCTGGTGTGGGGGAAATCGGCATTATCGATGACGACACGGTGGATCTCACTAACCTGCATCGGCAGATCCTTTACTCTGCGCACGATGTCGGTCAAAACAAAGCCATCACGGCCGTTGAAAAATTGTCGGTGCTCAATCCGTTTGTACGCCTGACTGCCTATCCCGACCGGCTCAATGCTGAAAATGCAACCGACCTGCTGAGCGGCTACGATCTGGTGATCGACGGGTCCGATAACTTTGAAACCCGTTATCTGGTCAACGATTTTTGCGTACAACTGAACAAACCGTTTGTTTTCGGATCGATATTACGCTTTGAAGGCCAGGTGTCGGTTTTCAATTACCAGGGAGGTCCTACCTACCGATGCCTATTTCCTGATGCGGAAGAAGGTGATAACTGTGCCGAAGCGGGTGTGATAGGGATATTGCCGGGAATTATAGGCACCTACATGGCGAATGAAGCTATGAAGATCATTGCAGGCATCGGCGAGCCGTTGTCAGGCCAGCTGTTGATCATCAATACACTGACAAACAGCACTTCCCTATTCAGATTTTCCAGATCTGCCGACGCATTGCTGCCGCGCCCTCAGAAGTCAGCAAATCCGCGAGCCGACGAGAGCGGAGTATTGCCGAAGGAAATTTCTTTCGAAGAATTTGAAGCATTAAAAGAATCTGACCCTGAAAGTGTTTTCCTGGTGGATGTCCGGGAATACATCGAATTCGAAGCTGACAATTTTGGTGGTGAAAACATCCCGCTCTCCGATATCCCGGAAAGCATCGGAAGTTTCCCGGCCGGCAAAACGCTCGTTTTTTATTGCCAAAGCGGTAAAAGGAGCATACAGGCCGCCAAATTACTCATGCAGAGCGGTTACGGAGGACCGGCCTACTGGGCACAGCATTGGTAGAACCTTTTCAACAAGGCAAAGCATATGCAGATCAAACCATTGCCTCTGCTTTCAGGCATCGTGAAGCATTTTCTGATCCTGGAAACCGACCAGGCAGCGACGATGCGCATTTTCTCGGACGGTAATACGGGGCTGGCATTCAACTACGGCGATCCGCTTTTTCATCACACACAACAATGCATTGTACCGGAACCGCTTCCCGCCCACTTTCTCTACGGGCAACTCGATAGCTACCGGAACGTGATCGCCGCAGGTAAAATAGGGCTTCTCATCGTTGTCCTCCATCCGTTTGCTTCCGGTATGCCGTTCAAAATACCTGCTTGTAAGCTCAAAAACGAGATTTTGAGCCTGGACACATTCCGGGCCGGGGCGCATTCACTACCTGATCAGCTGGCAGGCATTTCCACCTATTCAGATAAAATCGGTCTCATTGAAAACTGGCTGCTGGGGATAATGGCAAGTCCTGCCGGTGGCGTTTCTCTGGCTGCGGAAGCTGTAAACCTGATCCATTCCGCGCACGGCCTGCTTACCGTCACGCAAATGGCCTCGACACTCCGTGTTCAGGAAAGACAAATCCAACGCGTTTTTGAACAGCAGATCGGCATTTCGCCCAAACGCTATGCCGGCATTACCCGCATTCAATACTTTTTAAAATTGCTCCGGACGAGGCAGCATGATACTCCACTCGCCGGGCTCGCTTATGAAGGCGGATTTTACGACCAGGCCCACCTGATCAGGGAACTGAAAAACATATCCGGCCTTACTCCCACTCAACATATCCAAAGCCAGAATCTCCTGGCTGCGAACCTGATACACATTCCGTCCTGACTGTCGGGTTTGTACAATACTTGATCGGCAGCATTATTTATTTTTGGTAAAAAAAACCAGGAAAAGCTATGGAACCTATCAAAATTGCGACCGCTCAGTTCGAAAATAAGAGCAACGACAAAGCCTACAACCTTGGCATAATCCGCCAAATGAGCGCTCAGGCAGCCCGGCAAGGGGCGAAGGCGATCGCGTTTCATGAATGTTCCATAACCGGCTACACATTTGCCAGGCATTTGTCCCGCGAAGAATTGCTTGCGGTTGCCGAGCCAATTCCCGATGGCCCAAGCATTCGCGCCCTCCAGAGCATCGCAGCCGAACATGACATCGCCATTTTGGCGGGCTTGTTCGAAAGGGATGCCGACGACAAAATGTACAAAGCTTATGTCTGTGTAGATCGCAACGGCCTGGTAGCCAAGTACAGGAAACTGCACCCATTTATCAATCCACATCTTACTCCGGGCGATCAGTATGTCATTTTTGATCTGTACGGATGGAAATGCAGCATACTGATATGCTATGATAATAACATCATCGAGCACGTCCGGGCAACTAAACTGTTGGGTGCCGACATCGTTTTCATGCCGCACGTGACGATGTGCACGCCATCCACACGGCCGGGTGCGGGTTTCGTCGATCCGGCATTATGGCAAAACCGCGAGGCCGATCCCACCTCGCTTCGTCAGGAATTCGACGGACTCAAAGGCCGCGCATGGCTCATGAAATGGCTTCCGGCCCGCGCGTACGACAATGCTGTGTATGCGATCTTCTCTAATCCCATCGGAATGGATGATGACCAGTTAAAAAACGGCTGCTCCATGATCCTTGACCCCTATGGAGACATCATCGCGGAGTGCAGGGCACTGGATAACGACATAGCCATCGCCACCATCACGCCCGAAAAACTACAACGCGCCGGCGGCTACCGCTACCTGCAAGCACGGAGGCCCGAACTGTACGGGCATATTATCGGACAGGAACATAAGTCGGAGCAGAAGGTAGTGTGGCTATAATACGAATTGGTTGAGCGAACTCAACGAATTTAGCTAAATTCATTGAATAAATCCGATGAATTTAGCTAAATTCGTTGAATACATCAGTTTGCTGCAATCATGAGCTATTCCAGATACCTATTCGACGAAATGCTGCGGAACGTTCGTTCTAACAAAGTGCTGACGCTTTACGGAGCAAGGCGCGTTGGAAAAACGTTTCTCCTCCGGAACATTCAGGAGCGTTTCGAGGGAAAATCTCTTTTCTTAAATGGGGAAGATCTGGATACGGCCGCATTGCTGTCCGATCGCCGCGTGGCCTCCTATCAACGCTGGGTAACTGATATCGAACTGCTTTTGATCGATGAAGCGCAAGTCGTTCCTGAAATCGGCAAATCGCTGAAACTGCTAATCGACTCGTTCCCTAAACTCACGATCATTGCCAGCGGTTCCTCAGCCTTTGAGTTATCCAACAGAACAGGGGAGCCGCTGGTCGGAAGGCAGATCAACTACCAGCTATTTCCCATGGCCCAGTTGGAATTGTCCGGCCAGGAAAACTACATAGAGACCCGGCAGCAACTCGAAAACCGGTTGATCTTCGGCAGTTATCCCGACGTCCTGCTCGCGGAAACAGCAGAAGCCAAAACAGACTACCTAAGGGGTTTGACCAATGCCTATCTTCTCAAAGACATCCTCACATTTGAACAGGTAAGGCACTCTCATAAAATGCTGCAGTTGTTGCAGCTGGTCGCCTATCAAACCGGTCAGGAAGTGTCTTACGACGAACTATCGAGAGCGCTGCAAATTGACCGCAACACCGTCGAACGCTACCTCGACCTGTTCTCGAAAGTCTTTATCATCTTCCGGCTGGGTGGGTTCAGCCGGAACCTGCGAAAGGAGGTGACCAAATCATCTAAGTGGTACTTCCTTGACAATGGCATTCGTAATGCACTTATTAATAACTTCCTACCCATCAATCAACGACAAGACACCGGTGCATTGTGGGAAAATTACCTGATCGCCGAACGCATCAAGTATAATTTCTATTCGAGAAAAAATCCGCTTTGTTATTTCTGGCGAACCTACGATCAGCAAGAACTCGACTGGCTCGAAGTGGCCGACGAGAAACTCGCAGGATATGAATTCAAATGGAACGACAGCAAAATCAAATTCCCCAAGGCTTTTGTCGAAGCTTACCCCGACGCGGCGACGCATTGGATCAACCGCGACAATTTTATCGATTTCGTAAAAGGCGAGCTATAAGCGCCACCATCCGTGCACTTTAAGTAAAATTTAATAATCTATCAATTACGTAGATTAAATAGTTTTGCTATTTTTGTAATCTCAAAGATTCCAACATTCTAAAATTCACGGTAATGCTTGCCAAAGTCCTCGCACTCAGACTCCCTTCATCAGCAACCTGGTACCTCATTCCCGCCGCGGCCATCGTACTCCTTGTGGGCGTGCTGCTGACAAGCGGAATAATTTCTGTCAGCTCCGAAGAAGTTACCTCTTTCCTGACGGGGGAATTTGCATTATACGTGCTGGTGGGACTGGGAGCGCAGCTGGTGGATGGCGCCCTGGGTATGGCTTACGGTGTTACTTCGAATTCCTTCCTGCTCAGCCTGGGTGTTACGCCCGCAGTGAGCAGTGCGAGTGTCCATTTTGCTGAGATGTTTACGACCGGTGCTTCGGCGATATCCCATTTCCGGTTTAAAAATATCAATAAGAAACTCTTCAAAAGCCTTCTGATCCCCGGTGTTGCGGGATCCATCGTAGGTGCCTACCTGCTTTCTGATGTTATCGACGGCAATATGATCAAGCCTTTCATCGCATTCTATATGCTGATACTCGGAGTGATTATCATCCGCAAGGCCATACAAAAGAACATTGTCAAAAATAAAACCAAACGCATCAGCGTACTGGCCGCTGCCGGTGGCTTTCTGGATTCCGTCGGCGGGGGCGGCTGGGGTCCTATCGTTACTTCTACGCTACTCGGACAGGGGCGCGATCCCCGCTACACCATCGGCTCTGTGAATGCAGCGGAATTTGCGGTGGCATTCGCGAGCGGGATCACCTTCATGCTCTTCACAGGGGTGGACAGCTGGAAAGTGGTCCTGGGACTGATCGTCGGCGGCGTAATGGCCGCGCCGTTTGGTGCCATGCTGGTTGGTAAGATCAAACGCAAACCGCTAATGCTGATCGTAGGCACATTGGTGATCGGGCTGAGTATCCGCACGATCCTGTTGAGCATTTAATAAGGTCATTCCGCCATATTCCCGTCCATTTTGCCTAGTTTTGCTGTAAACAGGCAGATCCTATGCTTTCCGATTTCGGTTATATTCTTCTATTCGTTATTGCCGCGCTCATCCTCCTGGGTGTGATGCTGACCATTGCAAAATTCCTGAGGCCGCACAAACCCAACGAAGAGAAACTGACCACCTATGAATCCGGCGAAGATCCGCTCGGCAATGCCAATATCCAGTTCAATGTGCGCTTTTATGTCGTTGCATTGATTTTCGTACTCTTCGAAGTGGAACTGCTGTTCCTTTTCCCCTGGTCTGTCGTTTTCGGAAGTGAGGAGCTCATCGCGCAGACAAACGGGCAATGGGGGTGGTTCGCCATGGCAGAAATGACGGTATTTATCGGTATCCTGATTTTAGGTCTCGCCTATGCATGGGCAAAAGGTTACCTGGACTGGGTATTGCCCAAACCACAGGTCCCGGAAGTGACTTCCCACGTCCCCGCAGACTTGTATGCCAAAGTGAACGAACGCTACAAAAAGTAGCAGCAATTACAATAACCTGATAACCAGAGTTATAATTTGCCGTATTCCAGCAGGGTTTTGACTGATTATATTGACAGTGACTTAAAAATTACCGATTTTGCCTGGGTAGTTTACCGATCAATTAATCATCAACAAAAACATCTTATGGAAGCTTTTGCAAGCAACCTGCGGAGGTTCCGGGCGGAAAGGGACTTTTCCCAAAGTTATATGGCACTCCTTCTGGAAATGACCGAAGCGTCCTACTCCGAACTGGAAGACGGCTCCTCCCTTCCTTCGGTACCTGTTCTAAAACTTTTATCTCAGGTTTTCAAAACTCCCGTCACCGAGCTGATTTCCGACTTGCCGTTGCGGGAAACAGCCCACCGGCCTTCCGGAGTACATTTTACGCCTGAATTACTGAGCGAAGCCGACAAGGATACTTACATACGGATCCTGGAAAATCAGCTGAGGATCTTACTCGCGAAAAAAAACGGATAATATCAATGCATCCTGCCCCACTTTTTCGCGTGCGGTTTGGGAAAGAAAACCAATCCGACCTGCGTATAGATCTGGTTGGTTTTAAGTCTCGGGAAGTCGTCGATCGTTACATTATCGCCTTTCCATTTCCGGCGCCCCAGAATGGGATGATGATAGGTGACTTTTGCGCTCAGGTATACCTTTTCATTAATTTTTGGAAGAAAGTTCATCTTGTAATCCACCCCTACTCCACCGTGAAGGTTAATGTTAGCGGTAAATATTTTCACCGACTGGTAAGCCGAGGGGTTATTGAGTAACTGCTGCATGGTGGCCGATCCGTTGCTTTTGATATTCATCCGGTAGAGCATGAAGTCAGCCCCGAGCGGAATGGTCACATTCCAGCGGGAGGTATTCACAAGCTTGGGGCCTCCATCGGTACCAATGCCGATTCCGTTGAGATACGCCTTTTTTTCATCACGGTCCGTCGTGTAATTGGTACTGTTCATGATGATGATCCTCGCCTCTGAGAACCATTTTTCAGACTCCGTGCGCCTAGCAAGCACCAGATTGCCCATGAGTGAAGTAAACGGCTTGACTTGTAACCGAGCCAACTCGTCGCGGATGGCCTTGTTATTCGGCAGCAACCCGAACTCGGCATAGATCGCCATTCCGGTCTTGAAAATTCTCACGGTGGAATCAGTCTGCGCATGGGAGTTCCCTGCCATAAAGGTCAGGAAGAGAAAGCAGAAGAGTAATTTGTGTTTCATAGAGTTGAAGTGTTGTATTTGTTTTGTAACGCTGTCAGAAACCCTTTCTTGCCAAATATGGTTACTTTTGCAAGATGGTGAAAGCTGTTTTAAAGCAATATCCATACCAACTCCCGACTTCCTGAAAATATTCATGAGTGAACGAATTAAAACCGGCGATGGCGGCATTATCCTGACGAATGCCGAGGACCTGATGAACTGGGCCCGCCTGTCGTCATTATGGCCCATGGGCTTCGGACTGGCATGCTGCGCCATTGAAATGATGGCGACCTACGCGGCCAATTACGACCTCGAACGCTTCGGGATCATGCCAAGGCCCTCGCCCCGCCAGTCGGATGTGATGATCGTGGCCGGCACCGTTACATTCAGAATGGCCGACCGCATCCGGAGATTATATGAACAAATGCCCGAACCGAGGTACGTCATCTCAATGGGTAGTTGCTCTAATTGCGGAGGCCCTTACTGGGAACATGGCTATCATGTGGTAAAAGGCGTGGACAGGATCATACCTGTGGATGTATATGTACCCGGCTGCCCGCCGCGTCCCGAGGCGCTCATTGGCGGGTTTATGAAATTGCAGGAAAAAATCCGTGGAAAGCAGGAGGTCGTCCCCGAGCTCTTTCTGGAAATGGAGGCTGCCGGCAAAGAAACCATATTATCTTAACACAACGCTATGACTTTTCAGGAAATCACCGATATCGTTGTTGCCCGTTTTCCGGAGTACGATATAGCTACCGATACCAAAAATCCCCAACCCGTATTATTGGTCCCGGCACAAAGTGTCGCAGCTATCTGCCAGTTTCTACACGAAGACGAAAGGCTCTATTTTGATTATCTGGCTTGTATTACTGCCATTGACAACGGGCCAAGCATAGATACGATGGAGCTGATTTACAACCTCACTTCCATTCCCTACGCCCTGGACCTGGTCGTAAAAACAGTCTTCCCCCGCAATACCGCAGGCCTTGCATTGCCGGCAGTACCTACCGTAAGCCATATCTGGCGCACAGCCGACTGGCATGAGCGGGAAGCGTATGACCTGATGGGCATCCATTTTGAAGGACACACCGACCTTCGCCGCATTCTGCTACCCGAAGACTGGGAGGGCCATCCCTTGCGCAAAGACTATGTGCTGCAAGAGCGATACCACGGGATTTATGTCCGTTATGAAGACGGAAAATCCGAAGAACCGATCACAGATCCCGATAGAGCGTAGGAGACCGCTTTGTGAGCGCACAGCAAATAATCACCGAGATTTGGTAGCATGAAAAAGCCTCATTATTTTTCGTTACCAAATTTTAATGATCACCCGCATGCGCTTCATCTTACTGGCCGCCCTCTTTCTAGGTTTTTTGCATTCTGCATCTGCCGTTACCGATTCTCTTATTATTAAAGGCAGGATCCAAAACCTGAACGGAAGACTATACAGGCAGGCACCTTTCATTACATTTTCTCGTAACAATATACTCCAACCTCAATCGGAGCTTAGTAAGCAGGCCTCTCTGGAAGCTGACGGCAGCTTTCGGGTGTCACTGCCCCTTCTATTCCCCCAGGAGGAAATCTACATGGATTACGGCGGCAAAGCCTTCACGACTTTTCTGGGCTCGCCAGGTACAGTCGAAGTTACATTCAATGGTGATTCCATCGGAAAAGCTAAAAAGCTGTTTTTCTTCGCGGGG
>CBFGMV010000157.1:0-14936 GCA_965649915.1 uncultured Dyadobacter sp. | reverse complement strand
TGCTCCTGGGAAGATCCACGGGCTTTTCACTTTTCAATTCAAAAACCAGCCGTTTCGATTCGCTGCCCGTCGCATCCGCTACCATGCCCACTGCCAGATTTGTGTACCGATTTTTTGCCAATCAGCAGGGTACAGTTTGGGCAGTGGCAGAAAACGGACTCTACCAACTGATTCATCGACCCGCTTCGAAAAGCAGCCACGGCTGGTCGATGGCTAAACTGCAATCGCCTTTCCTCGATGGGCTTAGCCTGCTCGACGCTTACCAGGAGCCCGGCGGTGCATTCTGGTTGGCCACCAACGGAGAAGGGCTTTACCGCTGGGACGCGAAAACCAACACTTCCAGCCAGTTCAACATTACGGCAGGCTTCCCGTCCGATATCCTGTACCGCATTGAGCCCGATGAGTTCGGAAACCTTTGGATCAGTTCGGATTACGGCCTGATCCGTTTTAACCGGAAGGACCTCTCAGTCAAAACCTACACAACGATCGACGGCATTTCCCACAATGAGTTCAACCGGACGTCTTCGTTCAGGGCTGGTGACGGGCGGCTGTTTTTTGGCGGATTGAATGGTGTCAACGCTTTCGATCCCGGCGATTTCCGGGCCGACGTCGCCGGCTTGCAGGTGCCACTGCGGATCATCGCATTCAACCAGTTCGTCGGCACTCAAAACGAGCTGATCGACAAGACCAGGGAACTACTACGCAATTCCCGCATTGTGCTGGAACCCGACGACAAGTTCTTTACGCTCGACTTCCAGCTGCTGGACTTCACCAAAGACGAAGGCCATCGGTACGCCTATCAAATTGAAGGACTCGACAAAAACTGGAATTATATCAATGAAAATTCCGTCCGCATCAGCGGGCTGCCCTACGGTGACTTTACGCTTCGCATCAAGGCACAAAACCGGGAAGGTGCATGGAATCAGCGGGAACTCAGCATTCCATTACAGGTCCTGAAACCAATTTACCTGCAATGGTGGTTTATCCTGGGCGTCGCCTGCCTGTTCCTCCTGGGTGTTTACCTCATCATCCGGCTGAGACTGAAACAGCTGGCCCGGGACAAAAAGAAACTGGAAGAAACGGTGAATGAACGTACTGTCCAGCTCAAACGGTCGCTGACGGAACAGTCGGCCCTGCTGCTGGAAAAGGATGTGCTCATGAAAGAGATCCACCACCGGGTAAAGAATAATCTGCAGGTCATATCCGGTTTGCTTGAACTGCAAAGCAAAACCCTGACCGACGAAATAGCCATAGAGGCGTTGCAGGAAGGCCGCAACCGGGTCAGGAGCATTGCATTGATTCACCAGAACCTGTACCAGTTCGAGACCCTCAGCACCATCGACCTCAAATTATTTGTTAATGACCTGTGCAGGCAGGTTCAGAGTGTATTTCAAAAACAAAAAGTGGTAACGTTGACGATTGATGTGCCGGATCTACATCTGGATATAGATTCTGCCGTTCCGCTGGGATTGATTTTGAACGAATTACTTTCAAATTCCTATAAATACGCATTCACCGATGTCCCTGCAGGAGAGATAACCATTGAAATCATTTCGACGGACGAAGGCAGGTACACATTAACCTATTCGGACAACGGTCCAGGACTGCCGCCCGACTTCGATCTCCGGAAGGCCACTAGCCTCGGTTTACAGCTGGTTAATGATCTGAGCAGGCAAATCGGCGGGAAAGTTCACTATGTAACCGCAAATGGAGCTATGTTTACCATTAATTTTACCAACCGCGACGTACGTAAGAACCAAGACTGAGATCTCATGACCTTTTTGAAAATTGGAGTTGTAGAAGACGAACTCGTCATCGCCCGCACGATACTGAGCACGCTCGATGAGTTGGGCTATTCGCATTGCGGCCCGGCCATCAACTACACGGAGGCCCTCGAGATCATCGAGAACGACAAACCGGACCTGATACTACTGGACATTCAGCTGGCCGGCCGGAAAGACGGCTTCGATGTAGCCGAAAGACTGAACGAATCCTACCATCTGCCATTCATCTTTCTCACCGCCAACAGCGATATCGAAACGATCGACCGTGCGAAAAAAGTAAAACCGCACGCCTACATCGTGAAGCCCTTCACCAAGGAGGAATTGTATGCCGCTATCGAGATCGCCTTCCACAATTTTACCGGCAACCAGGGCGAGCCCAAACCTGAAAAGGCCGTTTCGTACCACACCAAGAACTTCATGTTTGTGAAAGACGGCTATGTTTTCAGAAAAATACTCCTGGATGAATTATTATACCTCGAGAGTGAAGCCAATTATATTCTCCTGCACCTGACATCGCAAAAAAAGGTGATGGTGCGATCCACCATCAACGATTTCATGGAACAGTTGGATCCTAACAGATTCATTCGCGTCCATCGGCGCTTTTCGATCAACATCAACCTCATCGACGACATTTTCCCTGCCGAGCTTTCACTGCACGGTGCCAGGATCCCCATCGGTAAATCCTACCGTGATGAGCTCTTGAATGTACTGGGCATAAAACATTCCTGATTCACGTCGCCGGCACTTCCTCACCGTGCCGGCCCTCATTCCCAAAGTTTCCGTCATTCGTCCCTTTTCAGGCACGTTCATCCCTATTTTTTGGCCATACGCTCATTCAACGCCAGATTTACTGGTGCTATGGGATTGCTTGACCTGGACAAAATCATCATTAAACGAACCGTTCTTGGGATCCGCTGCACTGCCTGCGGAGGAAACCTGGTGATTTCCAAAAAGAAATCCCTGGCCGGGCAACTCGCGAAAATGATTTCGCTGGGCACGATCAAACCCGCGACCTACGAATGCGAAACCTGTAAAAAGCGGTTCGTATTCTTCGATATCTGACCATTTGTTTCCCTTCAAAAACCATTAACCTCACCGTACCATGAGTTTAAGATTAAACGACATCGCCCCCGATTTTAAGGCCGATACTACCCAGGGCCCCATCCGTTTCCATGAATGGATCGGCGAAGGCTGGGCTATCCTTTTTTCACATCCCAAAGACTTCACCCCGGTATGCACGACAGAGCTTGGCTACATGGCCAAACTTGCACCGGATTTCCAACAGCGGAACTGTAAAGTGATCGGTTTGAGCGTAGATCCCGTCGAAAGCCATTTAAAGTGGGAAAAAGACATTGAGGAAACACAGGGACACGCCGTGAACTATCCCATGATCGGCGATCCCGACCTTGCCATTGCAAAGCTCTACGACATGCTTCCCGCGGAGGAGCCAGGTACTTCCGAAGGCAGAACAGCCGCCACCAACCAGACGGTACGCTCTGTTTTCATCGTAGGCCCCGACAAGAAGATAAAATTGAACCTGACCTATCCCATGACTACCGGACGTAATTTCTATGAAATACTCCGCGTACTGGACTCCATGCAGCTTACAGCCGAGCATAAGGTGGCAACGCCTGCCAACTGGCAGGATGGCCAGGACGTGATCATCGTTCCGGCAGTGTCCGACGCCGAGGCAAAAGAAAAGTACCCCGACGGCTGGAAAACCCTCAAACCATACCTGCGCATGGTGTCACAGCCGGCCCGGAATTAGAAAAATTGGACAATCGCTCGTGTCCGGGAAACAGAAACAGCACAGCTCATGGCAACAAAATTACGAGTGGTAGTACTTGGTGCGGGTTTCGGGGGTCTGGAACTCACCAGCATGCTTTCCGAAAAGATCGGTGAGCAGCTCGATCTGACATTGATCGACAAAAGCGATTCATTCTACTTCGGCTTCTCGAAATTCGACCTGATGTTCGGTCGAAAAACTGCTGAGCAGATACTGGTTTACTATCAACATATTGTGAAGCCCGGTGTCAAATTTGTACAGGAGCATGTGACGCACATTGATCCGGTCGCAAGGCGGATCGGAACGAAAAGCGGTAATGCTTACGAAGCCGATGTCCTGGTGATAGCACTGGGAGCCGATTACGACGTAGCCGCCACGCCGGGGCTGGCAGAGGGAGGAAACGAATTCTATTCCTTTGCCGGAGCCGAACGCCTGCGCGACGTTATTCTCGAGTTTTCCAAAGGCCACGTAATCGTGGGCATATGTTCCGCCCCGTTCAAATGTCCACCAGCGCCCAGCGAGGCCGCATTGCTCATGCACGACTATCTGCTGAAACGCGGTATCCGGCAGGATTGTGAGATCAGCATCGTGATGCCGTTTGGAGTGCCTATTCCGCCTTCTCCCGACACCTCCGTGGCGCTCCTGGACGCTTTCGCAAAACGCAGCATCCGTTTCATCCCTAAACATGTGGTCAAAAGCATTGACCCTTCGCGGAAGGTTGCCATCCTCGACGATGGCGAAGAAATGCCGTTTGACCTCTTCCTGGGAATCCCCAAACACCGCGTGCCCAGGGTGGTGGAGGAAAGTGGCATGACCGAGAATGGGTGGGTCCCGGTTTCCAAAACCAATTTGAAAACAAAGTACCCGGGTGTGTACGCCATCGGAGATGTGAATAGCGTAGGTACGCCCAAGGCGGGTGTGTTTGCGGAAGGCGCAGCCAAAGTTGCGGCTGCCTCCATTATCGCGGATTTCGAGCGCGGGGAGGCGCCCGATCCTTACAAAGGGAATGGGATATGCTACATCGAGTTTGGAGAGGGCCGTGTAGGGCAGGTCAGCGTCGATTTCTTCTCCGGGCCAGTTCCTGCCGGGCATTACACTACGGCTTCGACTGATCTGGCCGTCGACAAGGAACATTTCGGCACTAGCCGGATAAGCCGTTGGTTTGGCTTGTAAACCGCAAAAACTTAAACCTGTAAACTTCAAAAATATGCCGACTTATCTGGTTGAAATACCTCATTCCGAAAAAGTTTCGGATTGCATGCACGTGATCAACGTGTTTCTGAATTCCGGGTCGCACATCATTTCCAAAGCGCATTGGGGATGCAAGGACGGCGTTCACAAGATGTGGTTTATCTACGATTTCGATAATAAGGAGCAGGTGCTTCAAGCTATTCCTCCATTAATGAGACCTCAGGCGCAGATCGTCGAACTCGTGAAGTTCCGGGTGGAAGACGTCATGCAGTATGCCGAGCAATGACAACATGTAATTTACTCAACGCTAACATATTAATACTATATATCTGGCAATCAGATATATAAACCAATACCAGGCTTCCGCAGTGCGATGCGTCGGCCTGGTACATTCCTGTTTCAAATCTATCATGATAATGACAAGAACTATACTTGCTTCCGTGATCAGCGGGAAAGCTGCGCTGAGGCGATTGGTAATGCTTTTGCCAGTGCTGCTGCTGGTCGTATCGGGTGTGCAGGCCCAAACCCAGTGGAACGGCAGCACTGATACCGACTGGAACAATGCCGCGAACTGGTCGGGTGGTGTGCCAGGTACGGGCACCGACGTCATCATTGCCGATGGCCCGAACGCCCCTGTCATCTCCGGCACGATCTCGGCTGCTGCCAAATCCGTGCTGGTGCAGCCCTCTGGCTCGCTCACCATTCAGGCATCGGGCAGTCTGACGATCAATGGTTCGGCCGCCTACACTTCTCCTGCCTCTTTCAGCACCGCGCTTAACAATCTGGGGACGATTGCGAACAGCGGAAGTATCGTCCTTGGATCGGTATCCGATGTGGGAACCCACGGGATCGTCAATCAACAGACATTCAACAATACTGCCAGCGGGTCCATTGAGATCAACCACTGGGTCAATACCGGCATTTACAATGCTTCCGGCACCTTCACCAATGACGGTGGCATCGCACTGGGCAATGGCACCGGCGTCGGCCAGCATGGTATCTGGAACGACGGCACCTTTCAAAATAATGGAGCAGGAACGATCCATATCGACCGCACGTCCCTGATCGGCCTGATGAATAACTTCAACCCAGCCGGTGCAGGAGCTGCGACCTTCAACAACAGCGGAAGTATAGTGATCGGCTCGTTGTTCAGCGCCGGCAATTATGGGCTTGAAAACCTCGGGAATTTCGACAACGCCAGCGGCGGCCATATCAGCATCGATCGTTCAGCGCTGGCCGGGTTGTACAACGCGGCCGGTACTTTCGCCAACGGCGGTGTAGTGACGATTGGCGCAATAGCTGCCGTGGGTACAAATGGTGTGCAAAACGAAGCCACAATGACCATCGGCGAATGCGGCCGGCTGCTTCTGCTGGCAGGTAACCTTTCCAATTCAGCTTTGAAGACCATCACCAATACGGGATTGGTGCAGATCAGTAACAACCTGGCCAACTTCGGCACATTTACCAATAATGGTGTGCTAAAATACGGATCCTTCTCGGAACCCTACATCAACAATTACCTGGTCGTCAGAGATGCGCCCGGGCCGATTTTCAGCTATGGCGGCAACTTTTCAGGGATTGTCAATGGAATTTATACGGATGCCGGAGCAACACAGTCGGCCGGGACTTTCACCGCGCCCAACCAGTTTGTGGCGGAAGGCCTGACCGACGGAAGCCATACATTATATGCCAGGATAACCCCTCAAAGTGCTGCTTGCAGCTACATAGTTCCATTTACATATAGCTATACCGCACCCGGGCCCGACATTAATGTAAAAGGCAATAACACTAGTATAACCAATGGCGACAGCAGCCCCAATACTTCGAAAGGCACCGATTTTGGATCTGTTTACACAGCTGCCGGCAATGCGGTACGTACTTTCACAATTGAAAATAAAGGCGATCAAGCCCTGGCACTGACTGGTACGCCGGCTGTCAGCCTGACCGGCTCTGCGGACTTTACCGTCACAGCCCAGCCGGCGACCGCCATAGCCGCAGGGGAAACAACCCAGGTTGAAATCACTTTTGACCCAGGTTCGGCAGGTGCAAAAACCGCGGTTGTGAGCATTGCAAGCAACGACGCAAATGAAAATCCCTACACCTTTACGATCACCGGGGCAGGTAGCGATGTTTGTGTACCCATAGCTACGCCCACAGGTCCGCTTACCTGGACCGGCCTCACCGACACCGACTGGAACAAGCCCTGTAACTGGTCGCCCGCCAGCGTGCCGGCCAAGGACAACGACGTGATCATCCCCGCTGCGGTAAATGCACCGGTGATCGGCGACGGAATAGCTGCGCGGGTCAAAACAGTGGAGGTGCAAACAGGCGCGACGCTCACCATTGCAGCCACCGCCGCCCTGACCGTCGAAGGCGTGAAGACGGTTTCGGGATCGGAAACAATTCTGTACAATGCAGGGACTGTTCAGAACAATGGCCAACTGACGCTGGGAAAGCCATCCCTGACCGCGGATCTCGGATTGCGGAATTCAGGGAATTTCATGAACGGCCAGTGTGGGCGAGTGATTATTGTGAGTGGTGATCTGAAAAATGATTTATCCAAAACCATCACCAATACCGGCCTGACCCTGATCACCCACGCGCTGGTCAACGACGGGACCTTCACGAATGACGGCACGCTGAAATACGGCAGCATCACCGGCACCATTACCAACAACCAGGTAATTATTCATGACAAGCCGGAACCGATTTTCACCCTGGGCAGCGGCTTCTCGGCGACGATAGACGGTATATTCAAAGACAATGGAGCAACGCTATCTGCGGGAACTTTCACCGCTCCCGACAACTTCATTCCAGACCCTTCGTTAGGAATCGGCAGTCACACGCTGTATGCGAAGGTCACCCCTCCCGGGGATGCCTGCTCATATATCGTGTCATTCGAATATGAATTCCTGACGAACCATACCACCTGGACGGGTACCGTAAGCTCGGATTGGAACAATGCAGCCAACTGGACACCACGCATACCCGATATTTACACGGAAGCAATCATCCCGGATGTGTCTACCCATGCCCCTATTATTGGGAATGGACAAAGTATGGTGGCCTATGCGGTAAGAGTGGAAACGGGTAGCTCGCTATCCATCAGTTCGGGGGGAACGCTCACGATCAACGGGCATAGTACTTACACAGCGCCTTTCGATTTCACGGCAGGTTTCAACAATAAGGGCACTGTGAACAATAGCGGGCAGCTTGTGGTGGGTTCCAATGCCGGTGTCGGAACTTATGCCGTCGTGAACCAGGGCATATTCAATAACCTTCCGGGTGCGGATATCCGCATCGACAGCACTTCGGACACGGGCCTTTTCAATGCATCAGGCATATTTACCAACAACGCAAACATCACGATCGGGGGCAACAGCCCCGTCGGATTGCATGGGATCTGGAACGATGCCGTTTTTAATAACAATATCGGCGGGATGATCAGCATTGACCGCTCTTCGGCAAAGGCGCTTATGAACAATGCCGACGAAACTAAATCCATACACGCAACCTTCACCAACGCAGCCGGCATTACCATCGGTGCCGTCGCCAGTGCGGGTACCAATGGTATCCATAATACGGGCACGTTTAACAACAATGCGGGCGGGGATATCCATGTTGACAACACCATCAGGACCGCTATTTACCATGATGTACACACCTTTACCAATGCGGCAGGCATCACGATCGGGTCGGCCGCCGCGACAGGCAACACCGGACTCGAGACCTGGGGACATTTCGTTAATGCCGCCGGCGCCTCTCTGAAAGTTGACCGGGTCGTCAACTTTGGCATAAGTATAGGGGCCGACACGTTGGTTAACGATGGCAGCATCATCCTCGGCGCGACGAGTAAACCGGGTATGACAGGTTTACTGAATGCGAAAGCCACGTTCCTGAATGGGGGCACTGTATCGGTAGACCGGACGGGCAACCAGGGTATGGAAACAAACGGAGTCACCGTCAACGACGGTACGATCACGATCGGTAGCTCGGAAGCGGTAGGCCATTTTGGCCTTTTTGTATCCGGGACGTTTAACAATAACACCGGTGCCGTGATCCGGATCGACCGGGTGAGCGGCTCCTTGTCAGCGCTGCCGACCGGGCTTCGGCACCAGGTAGGTGCATTCAGCAATTCGGGCGCAATCGTGATTGGCGAAGCGGTTTCGGGAGGAGACTACGGAATGAGGTTACAGGCAACCTTCACCAATCATGCGGGTGGTACGATCAACATCGATCGCACGAACCTGACAGCCATCGATAATGCCAGTACTTTCACCAACACCTCGAACATTACGATCGGGGCATTGGCACCGGTGGGAAAGTATGGTATCGATATCGCAGGGCCATTCAATAACAATGCGGGAGGAAACATCAAGATCGATCAGACCACGGAGGCGGCTATTTTTGTCAAATCTACATTCAGCAATGTCGCCGACATAACCATTGGCGGCTCTGCGTCCGTCGGAAAATATGGCATCGAGACAGCCGTTTCCGGAAATTTCTCAAACGCCGCCGGTGGAAAGATCGCCATTGATCGTTCCACCAGCATTGCGATCGTCCACCTGGGTGATACCTTCAACAATGAATCGGAAATTACGATAGGCGGTGTTGCAGGCGCGGGGATCTATGGTATTTCCAATCAGAAGGTTTTCAAAAACAACCCCGGCGGGCATATCCGTATCGACCGGACGACTGATACCGGAATCTACCAGCTGAAAGGCACCTTCAGCAATGCCGCCGACATTACGATCGGCGCCAATGCGGAGGTGGGTGTTCACGGCATTTTCACCGAAACCGTTTTTGACAACAATGCCGGTGGAAACATCCGGATCGATCGCACCTCGCTTGCCGGGCTGCGCGTTTTTAACGGCACATTCACCAATGCCGCCGATCTCATCATCGGTTCGGTGGAGGACGTCGGGACCTATGGGATCCAGAACCAGTCGTTCCTGATAAACAATACAGGAGGCAATATCCGGATCGACCGGACCAAAGACACCGGTATTTATCAGTTCAAAGGCAAGTTCACAAACGCCGCCTCCATTAACATCGGGGCGAATGCCAATACCGGCGTTCATGGTATCTTCAATGAAAGTGATTTTGTCAATAATGCGGGCGGCGATATCCGCATCGACCGTACAACGCTGGCGGCGCTTCGTAATTTCAACGGGGCATTTACCAATGCGGCAGCGATAACGATTGGATCGGTAGCCAGTGTCGGAACTTATGGCATCCGTAACTCAACTGCATTCTCGAACAATGCCGGTGGAGATATAAGAGTTGATAACGCCCAGCAAGGCATTTTCCTGGAAGGCAATACATTTAACAATGCAGGAGCGGTCACGATTGGCGGCGTCAATGCGATAGCAAGCCTCCTTACGCAACAGGGAACAGGTAGTTTCAGCAATAACGCCGACGGCATTTTCAAAGCCACAGGACAGATCTCTACGGCGGCTTTTGTACACGCGGGGGGCGCATTGTCGCCAGGTTATTCTCCCGGCAAGCTGACTTTCTCAGACAACCAGGATTTCAGTAACAGCACGATGAACATTGAAATGAACGGAACCGGAACAGCAGGTGTGAACTTCGACCAGGTGGCCGTAACAGGAACTGCTGCATTGGGCGGCACACTGGCATTGTCCATCAACTTTACGCCCATCGAGGGTGACGAAGTAACGATCCTGACGGCTACCGCTGTTTCGGGTGAGTTCAGCTCCATTTCAGGCCTGGCTCAAAACTGGTTCGTCATTTACTCACCTACGAGCGTTAAGCTGCTGTATTCGCCTGCAATGCCCGTCCATTTAGTGGCGTTCACGGCCCGTGCGGCCGGTCCCGTAATACAACTGCAATGGCGCACGGTTTCCGAAACAGACAATGCAGGCTTCCATATCGAACGCAGCAATAACGGAACGCAATGGGAGGACATTGGTTTTGTGGACGGCAATGCCACCACTTCGCAAATGAAGGAGTATGCATTCACGGACGAAAACCCGATGCCCGGTCTGAACTATTATCGTCTCCGCCAAACGGATTTCGATGGCAAGACCGAACATTCCCGGGTTCAAGCGATACGATACGAAAACCAGGACAAAAACCTGGTCGTTTGGGCAGACGCCGCACGTCGGGCACATGTCAGAACGGACGATACCATTGAGCAGATCATTGTTTTCAACCTTTCGGGCAGGATTGTCGCGGTATCAAAAACCGCCACGGTAGATTTATCCGGAATACCTGCGGGCATCCTTGTGGTTCAGGTACGAACAAATCGCGGCCTTATCAACAGGAAACTGCCTCTGATGTAATGGTGTTGAGTGAGGCGTTTTAGCCGGGGAACGAAGTTCGCTACCCGGTAAAACGCCTCTTGTTTTGATACCTGCATCAACATCTTCCCTGCTATAACTTCCTGTTATCCATCATAACCAAATAGAATTTCCATACGCACGTCTGGCCGACGAATTTTGTACGGTCATCATGAAGCGCAAATGGAAAACAAAAGAACCAAAGCAAGGAACATATTTCTTCAAAATCTATCGATCACAGTGCTGATCATCCTGAGCATTCTCGCGCTCAAATTGATAACCGGCACAATCCTTCCTGCGAGTGCTGCCCTCCCCGGGCCGGTTCCGCAGCATCGGTCATACCGATAAGTTTGTTGAAATAATTCTACTTGGTAATTCGACAAGAATGGCTCCCGCCGCCTTGTACTTGAAAATGTATAATTCATGGCACAGGATTTGAAAACTGTATCCAGCAAAAAAACAATTTCAAGACCAATGGACACTCTTAAGTTTATGAAAGGCGATTGGGTAAAGGAAAAAGACGGCAACCAACTCATGCAGGTTGACGAATACCAGATTGTCGAAGCTGCGATTCATCCTAACGGCCTGGCGTCCCGTTCCACGGGCAGGCGGGTTTTCAGTGGCAAGGTGTGGTGTACGTGGATCAATGAAAACAAGGCCGTGATCACTCAGCCTTTTTGGGAAGACGACCTGGAACCGGCAGTTTATGCAGCAGCCAAGGTGATCTAATCTACCACCTCCATTACACTTTACCCCTTCACGCATTTCTCTATAATAACATTAAAGTAAAAGCCCGGAGACAGCTCCGGGCTTTTACTTTAATGTGCTGTCGTCATCACTTATTCAGGTCGCTTTACCGGGTCGGCAGACGCATTTCCTGATGTTGTATCGGTCGTTTCCGCCGTTCCTTTACGGTTTTTTCTCTTCTCAGCACGTTGTTTCTTCTTATCGCCGGATGGTATCAATGTATCATGAATTACTGCCCCTGAGCTTTTCTGTCCTTTGATGAGCGTATCCTCAGATGGAATCTGCGCTGGTCGTGCTGGTGCTTGCGGGGAATTAAATTCAGGCTTCGTTTCCGGTGCGGTAGTCGGGACCGGGTTTTCCTTTGGTACTGTCTGCGGCACTGATGGCTCCGGCGTGACCGGTGCCTGCGCCAATGCTCCTGTAATCCCCAGAAGAATTGCCACTGTACATGCAAGATATTTCATGGTCAAACTGGTTTAATGAGCAATTGTTTACAAATGAATTCCATTTATACACCAAAAGCATACCAGCACCACCACTCATTAGTCACCTAAAAAGACGGTTTGATGAACCTGACTTTACACCCGCGAGTAATCACAAAATACCAAGGGCTCCGTCTAAGTGGGATTTTACATGATTTATCCTAAATCAGCTGTCCACAAACTGCGTAGACTAATACCCAAAATGGATACGCAACATTTGAAACTCAGCTTAGCATCATGTCTTTTATCATACGAAGTATTTCGATCGACGACCTTAACTATAAACCCGCTTCATACGGATTTTTTGGCTCGGGGTGAGTACGAGCGGCACCTTTTCCACCTTGACCGAGCTGCTGTCGAGACCAAACCATTTATCTTCCGACGTGGTAATACTTTTGATCCCGAAGTAAACCTTCATGATCATTTCTTCCATAAAAGGCAGGTTATTCTCCAAAGCGAGGTAACGTTCGAGCACGATGAACCGGAAATCTCCGGTGATGTTCTGCCTGTTCAGCGATTCATAACGACTGGTAATGTCCACTTCCTTATTGAGCACCAAATCCTCTACCACTTTCCGGAAAAACAGGTTGATCCGTTGTTCAATTCGGAAACCCAGGCGGAATGTCACCTTGATCACATCGTCCTCCGCCATGATATTCACATGATAGTCCATTGTGTAGGGCTCATCGGTGGTTTCTACATGGACAAACCAATAAATATCCGCGCGCTTCGGCCTTTTGTAAAAAATCGAATAGATGATCTTGTTCTCGATCTCGTTTTCCCTCGGTGCATTGGACATGAATATCAAATGCGTAGAGTATTTGGGGATACTGATGTCATTACTCAATTCCCGCAATGGCCCGATGTACTTTTCAAGACTTTCAAATTCGGTCAAACGTATCTTGATATAGTATGCTTTGAGCCAAACCGTTATGACCAGGCCGATGATCATAGCCAGTAGCAGGGATACCCAGCCTCCATGGGTGAACTTCAACAGGTTAGCAGCCAGGAACGAGCCCTCGATAGCGAGATATACGATTACGAAAACCGCCAGGATCCATTTGCTTACCCTTTTGACATACAAATACACCGACATCAGGATCGTCGTCATAATCATAGTCAGTGTAATGGCCAGGCCGTATGCCGCCTCCATATGCGAGGATTCTTTGAAATAAAGAACGATCCCTACACATCCTGCCCACAGCAGCCAGTTGACGCTGGGTACATACAACTGGCCTTTCTGGTCGCTGGGATAAACCAGACGCACTTTGGGCCAGAAGTTGAGTCGGATCGCCTCCGATATCAATGTGAATGAGCCACTGATCAACGCCTGGCTGGCGATAATCGCAGCCATTGTAGCAATGCCGATCCCCGGCAGCAGCCACCAATCGGGCATGATTTCGTAGAAGGGTTTTCTGCCGTTCAGCAAATCACCGGAATGGACGATCAGCCAGGCTCCTTGCCCGAAATAGTTAAGGATCAGGCATATTTTCACAAAAACCCAGCTGATGCGGATGTTACCACGCCCGCAATGCCCGAGGTCACTGTAAAGCGCTTCCGCACCCGTTGTACAGAGAAACACCGCTCCCAATAACCAGAAACCGCCCGGATGATGGGCCAGCAGCTGGTAGGCGTAGTACGGGCTCAGGGACTTCATGATCTCCGGATGACCGATTACCTGCGCCACACCGAGAACGGCGAGCATCAGGAACCAGATCATCATCACAGGTCCGAATGCACGTCCTACGATGGTTGTTCCGAAGACTTGTATGATGAAAAGTAGTGTCAGGATACCGACAACGATGGGAATGGTTTGAATGTCGGGATAAAGGATCCGCAAACCCTCTACCGCCGAGGAAACCGAAATAGGCGGGGTAATGATACCGTCGGCCAGCAACGTGCTGGCGCCTATGATGGCGGGCACGGTCAGCCAGGCTGCACGCCTGCGGACCAGGGCAAACAAGGCGAGTATTCCCCCCTCTCCCTTGTTATCGGCTCTGAGAATGAGCGTGACGTATTTAATGGTGGTCTGTAAAGTAAGGGTCCAGAAAATACAGGACACGGCACCATATACGACGTCATCGGTGATTTGATGCGTGCCAATGATGGCCTGCATCACGTACAATGGAGATGTTCCGATGTCTCCGTAAATAATTCCTAATGCAACTAAAAGCCCGGCAGCCGATGCTTTGTCCAGATGTTTGTGTGAACCCATTGACAGTTTGTTGAAATGCGGGTGCGAATTTAGGAAAATCCGCACCCTCTATACGCTAAAAGGTATAAAACTCATAGGTGACCTTCCATTTGGTTTCCTGGCCGGGCTGAGCGGCGATCCTGATGTAAGGTTCGGGGCAGGACGTCGTTGGGCACGCCCAGTAAACAAGCTTTTCCAAAGGCTGGTCGCAGGTGATCCTGACCCCTGCTTTTGTTTTGGTATTTTCAATTCGGATGTCATAATCCTTCGCAGTAGGCCCGAAGCCCTGCAAGCCGGCACTAAAAACCTGATCGCCTTTAACAACCGCCCTCGAATAGGTGAGCGCTTTGCCATTTGCATTGATAATCGAGCCAAATCCCTTTCCTTCACCCTTCACATCGAAAGGGAAGACGATACGGATATTTTCATTTGACGGCTCGTTATCGATAA
>CBFGMV010000156.1:0-15242 GCA_965649915.1 uncultured Dyadobacter sp. | reverse complement strand
ATCATCATTGCCGACGAGCTCAAAGAAGACGCTCCCGAGGCGATTTCATCTCTGAAAAAACTGGGCATCAGCACGGTAATGCTTTCTGGTGACAAGGTGGCTATGGTGGAAAGCGTCGGCAAGCAGCTCGGCATCGACCAAAGCTACGGGGGATTGTTGCCTGAGGACAAGGTTGCCATTGTTCAAAAACTTAAAGACACCGGCAAAATGATCGCATTCGCCGGTGATGGTGTGAACGACGCGCCCGTCATCGCCCTCGCAGATGTGGGTATAGCCATGGGCGCACTGGGGTCTGACGCCACGATCGAAACCGCGGATATTGTGATCCAGAACGACCAGCCTTCCAAAATTGTGTCGGCCATCCGAATTGGAAAGATTACGAGATCGGTTGTTTACCAGAATATCTCTCTGGCTATGGGCGTTAAAATTGCGGTCATGGTGCTGGGTGCGGGTGGTGTAGCTACTTTATGGGAAGCTGTTTTCGCAGACGTAGGTGTAGCATTGCTCGCCATCCTGAATGCCTATCGTATCCAGGGTAAAAAAGTCTAGCCGTTTGCTCAATGAGACTTGATGTTGTTGCCAGTATTTAATACTTATATCCACAGATTGCCAGAACGGCCATCGTTTCACATCATGGGAAAGAAATTAGACCAAATTACTCCTGAATTACAGGCATTCATAACCGCACAAAAAATCTTCTTCGTAGCCACGGCCGCGCCTACGGGCACCGTTAACCTTTCCCCGAAAGGCATGGACTCCCTCCGGGTCCTGGGCCCCAACCGGGTCATGTGGCTGAATGTGACGGGCAGCGGCAATGAAACGGCCGCCCATTTGCTTCAAAGCGATCGCATTACAGTCATGTTTTGTGCATTCGAAGGCAAGCCGCTGATATTGAGACTTTACGGGCGCGCTCGCGCTTACCACCATCAGGACCCGCAATGGGATGAGTACGCCCCTTTATTCCCCTCCTTCGTAGGCGCCAGGCAACTGATCGACATTACTGTCGAGATTGTTCAAACATCCTGCGGCATGGCGGTCCCATTCATGGATTACAACCATGAGCGTGAAGAACTCAACAAATGGGCTGAAAAACAGGGTACCGAAGGCATCCACGACTACTGGGGACGAAAAAACGTCACCAGCTTTGATGGACTGGAAACCGGTATCTTCGGATCCGCTAACTAACAAACGAAGGTTCAGCCAAACGCAACCACAGGATAAATAACGGTGATCGCCAAACGGCAAAAATAAAACCGTTAATATGCTGAAATAATCCTTTTGAACATTCATCCTCACACGCAGCTAAATCGTATGCACAGTTAAAAAAACGGTGCAATCCAACCGCCGCGGCAGTTCAGACAATCGGAACACAGGGGATACCGGCAGCCTTTTCCAGGGCTACGGTAACCCGCTCGATCCGGTCGACATTGCCCCGGCTGCTATCCGAAACAGCCTGTGCCACAGAGGTAAGGTAGTCCCCGCCGAGCTTCGTATTGAAGAAGGGATCCTGCATGGCGAGCACACCCCGCCAATTCTTACCCACAATATTTCTTGATTTGATAAACCTGATTAACAGGCGCTCCTTAATGGAAAGACCACCATACTCGGAGACTCTGGCTTGCAGCTCTGTCATAAGTGCTATACGGTGTGTGTAAAAAATTGTAATTTGCGCTTTATCAAAACGGTAAGCTTTGATCTATACAAAAGTACAAACTAAGTGTATCAAAGTCAAGTATTTTTATATTTAATATTATAACTAAATGTCAATCGTCGGACAACGAATCAAGAAATACCGTGAACTGGCGGGCTGGAACCAAAACAAGCTGGCCAAGGCGTTAAAAAAATCGGGCAAAGCAGTGATATCCAACTGGGAAACGGGACGAAACGACCCTTCCCTCGCAGAGCTTCGGCTCATGGCTGAATTGTTCGAAACGACTGTCGCACAGTTGGTGGGCGAAGTCCCCATGTTCGAAGAACCGCGTGAGCAATACATTATGATCAAAAAGGACGACCTCATCAACCTTCAGCGTAAAGCGCTTGAACTCGAAGGCGAGCGCATCAACAACCTCGAAGAACAGTTGGAGCAGGCAAAAAAGACCGATAAGACCGATGATCAGGCACCGTCATAGCGCGAGTGACCTTTGAAACAGTGTCCGGAAGCCTAATGCACAAATACAACTGACCGCGATAAGCAGGATCCAAAGGGCGCTATACCCCCAGTGCCCGGCCACGTAAGCCCCTACCACCGGCCCGATGATCTGTGCAGCTGCCTGAGCCACGGAGTAAGCAGCAGAGTATTTCCCACGGTTCAGGTCAGTCGCCCGGTTCATAACAAATGTACTCAGGTAGGGAAATGCGAGCATTTCGCCGACGGTAAAAAGTAAAACCGTAGCGATAGCCAGCACCACCGGCAGTATTTCCGGCATCACCAGCGCCAGAAAGGCCATTGCGCTGAAAACAGGGCCGGCCACCATATAGAAATGATCCGGCTTCCGGTTGGCCAGGTTTTGTACCAGGATCATTTCAAACAGTGCAATAACCAGTCCGTTCATGCCCAACAGAATACCGATGGTCGATTCGCCTATGCCCATCTCCTCCTTCCAGTAAACGGGCACCAACCGGAAAAGCATCACAAAACAGAACATATACAGGGTCACCATGAGCAGAAAACGCACGAAAAAACCATCCCGCCACGGTGAGCCGGTCCCCACAGGGCTACTTTCAGGCAATTCTGCTCTGATAGCCCGCTTCCGTTTGGGCAACAGAATGACAATCAGTATGCCGGCCAGCACATACACCACGCCATCGACCCAGAACAACAGATGATAGTCGATCGCTGCCAGCAACCCTCCCACTCCCGTGCCGAAGCCGAAACCTACATTGGTCGCAAGTCGGTTCAGCGCATACGACCGTATGAGGTTTTCCGGGGCCGAATAGGCCGCAATAGCGGTCTGATTGGCCGGCTTGAATGCTTCCACAAAAAAGCTCAGGACAATAATGAGCATACAGAGCCACGTGAAATCCGTCACAAAAGCGAACAGAACGAAAAATACACCACTTAAAACCAGGCTTCCGATCTGTACTGGCTGAAAACCGAGCTTATCGGTCAGATAGCCACCCGCCATCGCCCCCAGCACTGACCCCACGCCAAACAGCGTGATGATCAGTCCCGCGTCCTCGATGCTCCTGTGAAGACTTTGAGTGATGTACATACTCATAAAGGGGACAGCCATGTAGCCGCAGCGGTTTACCAGGATGACCAGGCTGAGCAACCAGGTTTCGCGGCTAAGGCCGCTGAATGATGTGCGATAGGTGTTGATGATCTTGCGGAACATAGGTTTGCGGCCGTCAGGCCGTCTTTTCATAGCAAATCTTTGATAATTTTTACAGCCTCCTCCAACTCACTCTGATCAGAAGAAGCAAAACCCAGGCGGATATAGTTCCTGAACTCCGGGGGATATCCGGATACTTTTCCACTTGAGAAATACAAATCTTTCCGGGCAGCCTTCGCCGCCAGTGCGGCAATATCAACGCCCGGGTCAATCCGCGTCCAGACGGCCATCCCACCGTCGGGCACCTGGAAATGAGCGATATCGGACAGTTCGCTTCTGAGCAGATCGCAAAAATGATCACGGCGCTGCTTGTAAACGCGGACCGATTTCCGGAGGTGCCGCTGAATAATACCTGTCTGCAGGAGTTCTGCGATCGCATTTTCAAGCATGGTGTCCCCCTGGCGGTCGATGATCCGTCGAAGCGAAGCCAGATGCGCAATAACATCCTCCGGCCCCACCAGGTAACCGATCCGGAATGCCGGTGAGATCGTTTTGGTAAATGACCCGCAGTACAGCACCATCCCCGCCCCATCGGCCCCGATCAAGGGCAAAAGCGGCTTGCTGAGATAGTGAAAATCATAGTCATAGTCGTCCTCGAATATCACAAAGCCAAATTCTTCGGCCAGTTTCAACAACTTAATACGTCTGTCGGGCCTCAATGCAACGGTTGTGGGATACTGATGGTGGGATGTCACGTACACCATCCTGACGGGTTGTTTGCGGCACAGCTCTTCCAGCGCATCTACCTGCATACCATGCTCGTCCATGGGCACATGGCACACCCGGGCTCCCGCCTGCGTAAAATTCATGGCCGCACCAAACCAGCCCGGGGCGTCTATCACCACACAGTCGCCCTGACGGATCAGGCTGGTAGCAGCAAGATACATCCCCATGATCGTCCCCCTGGTAATCAGGATATTCGTCGCAGCGGTTTTCAGCCCCCTCGTTTCATTCAGATAGGTGGACAGTTCCTGCCGTAGCCAGCTGGTACCGCTGGTGTCGCCATAGCCGAGCCTTATATAGGGATTGCCGTGAAGCAATTGACTCCGGTACGCACGTGAGAGATCCTCGAGTGGTGCCAGGCGCGGGTCGGGAAAGCCATCGTCGAGGTGCAGCCGCGATCCCGCTTTTAATATCGGACGGTCCAGGTGCACCGGTTTCTGGAATTGAAATCCGGCTTTCTTCAAAGGGTCCCTGCTGGGAACTTCCCGGACGGGGGCTGGGAGCGGGCGGATCTCAGGTAAGTTTTTTGCCACAAACGTCCCGTTTCCCGTCTGGCTTTCCAGCCATCCCTGCGCAAGCAGCTCATCATAGGCCTGAACAACCGTCCTCCGATGCACTTTCAGCACAGAAGCCAGTTGTCTGGTACTCAGCAGCCGGTATCCCGATTGCAGCGTCCCGTCCTTGATCAGCGCCATGAGCTGGTTTGCGATCTGAATATACACCGGCAATCTGCCTCCTTTTTCGGGTGTGATCAGGGTGGACAGGACATTCATCATAATTGGACCACTACAATTTAAAACATTGGATCAAAATAGTAGGCCAATTAAATCATAATTTTGAAGAAAAACAAAGCCCATGAACACACCGCCTCCCTATCTGGTACCCAGCCGCCTGGCCAAACGAACACATTATGAGCAGGAAACGATCTGCGCCATTCTTGATGAAGCATTGTTTTGCACTATTAGCTATGCCGTGGACAACAGGCCGTTTTCAATCCCGACGGCCTTTGTCCGCTATGAAAACAAAATTTACATTCATGGTTCCGTGGGAAGCCATTTTATCAGGGAAATTGAAAAGGGAATCCCTGTTTGTATCTCTGTAATGCTCACTGATTCGCTGGTGGTGGCGAAATCGGCTTTCAGCCACTCGGTCAACTACCGGTCTGTGATTATTTTTTCCCAGGCGGAAAAGGTGGAAGATATGCCTACGAAAAAGGCCGCTTTTGAATGGCTCACTAATAAGATCGTCCCCGACAGTTGGGACTACCTTCGCCCGATGACCGATAGTGAGGTCCGGAAGACGACCGCCCTGGCATTCTCATTCGACGAAGCCTCTGCGAAAATGCGGGACGGCATGCCCAAAGACGAACCGGAGGACCTTTCCCTACCGATCTGGTCCGGCATTATCCCGTTGGAAACGAGGCGCGGAAATCCGGTAGCGGATGATCTGAGCATTAATATTCCGTTACCGGAACATTTAAAGTAACTTCCATGCAACTTTGGGGCGGGTTTGGGCATCTTTCCGGCAAACTCACGCAAAATCGTAACCCAATGTTGCACCTCATGACTGGAAAGGAAATTTTCGACCGCTATCAGTTGGCTGCTCTCAAAAACGGACTCGGTTCCAAGGAATTTAACTATGGAAACATTTTGTATCAGGCGCTCCGGATCGAAGGAGAAGAAAAAGTATTCCAGCTTCTGGAACTGGCAGAGAACTCAGGCAAACGGATCGCTCTGATCTGTTCGCTCCCCACGATAGAAGGTGGCGCGGAGCCGGATACTGCCATTTTGATTTGAACTTCCTTTAGTCACATATCTTCAAAAAATCACGGGGTCGTCTGCAACATGACGACCCCGTGATTTTTTACCTCCACCGGGCAGCAAAACATTCATTTCATCTTTGATTTGCAAGCAACCGTGACCAACTTTGGCATAAAATGAGAGCCGGTCTCCCCATTTGCAGAGTAAACGCGGAATTCTTGTTATCGCTGATCTTGAACCCGAGAGCAAACTATCTGAAATGCTGAAAAATCCATCCAACAAACTCAACGACGTACAAAAACCGTTTTTTGACAAACGCCTCGTCGTCAATATAGCGTTGATCATCATGACCAGCGCATTACTGCTTTATGTGATCAAAAATGCGGAAAGCATTCACCTACCCTATCTCATCGCAGTATTTTCCGCGATTTCGATCGGCTTCGCAGAACCCTACCGCGGTTGGTTGCTGGCAATCGTGCAGTGCCTGTTGTTGCTGGCCGGCTACTTTGTGTTCTTTGCATTGCCTGACAACGAGAGCCGGCAGGAGCTCGAAAATTTCAGCCTGTACGGCGCGATGATCCTGACTTTCGCCGCGAGTTTTCTGGGAGGCTTTTTGAAAAGGGCATTAAATATGAAATAGCGGGCCAAGCTACTAACTGCCGGCCCGCTACTCATTTGTTACCTGGCAATAATAAACCGCTTCGCCTTCGCACCCGCGTCCTGGGAGGAGCGAATTACGTACGCGCCCGCGGGTAGCCCGGTAACATCTATCGAAGATTTATCATTTAGTGTCACCTTCCTGATCAGCCGGGTGCCATGGATATCGTAAATTTCAAAGGCCGTGGACTCCTTTTTCGAACTTTTCCACTTTACTTCGAGGTAAACCTGGGCCGGATTGGGATACAGGTCAAAGCCTCCCTGTCCCTCGATGCGGGCTGTCACTATTTTGCTGTAAGCGTAACTACCGTCCAGGTCCAGGCACTTCAACCTGTAATAATTGTTGCCTGAAAACGGAAAGGCATCCAGAAACTCATACGACTTCTTACCTTGTCCAGCCACCTCGCCGATCTTCACAAACACCTTACCATCCTGGCTGCTTTCGATCAGATAGCTGTCAAAATTCGTCTCTTCCGCTACCTCCCAGCTCAACGACGCCTGTGCATCTTCAACTGCAACCGCGAAGGAAATCAGTTTTACCGGCAGGGGGCCAAAGTTGTCGAGCCCCGGGCTCCCTCCATTAGCTGTCCGGGTGGTCCAGCTGGTTCCGACGCTGTTGTTATGCGTAGGACTAAGCAATTCCAGTGATTTGCCCCCGCCATCGGCTGATACGGGCCAGGGAGCACTGTCGAGGTATTCCACTTCATCGATCAGATTCCCGTAGGCGTCGGTTAATGTTAGTTTTTGCGATCTGTTGGAGAGGTTTCTGGTGAATTGCCCAAATGGCTGCGCGCCATATTTTGAAGCATAAACGGTGCTGTTACTGGCGATCACCAGTAAACCATTGGCCGCGATCGAGGTTCCGGCCGGAAACTGATAGGTTAGTCCCAACCCTGCAAAGTATAATCCGGATAGATTGACGATAGCATTGCTATTGTTCTTTATTTCGATAAACTCCTGATCGTTGCTCGTCCCGAATGGCCCCGCCGGCGGGTTGTACATAATTTCGTTGATCACCAGTTGCGGTATGGCGGGATTGGCACACCCGCTAAACGAACCGATATTTGCCGTAATCCAGTTTGAACGATCCTGAATAAACTGCTTCAGATAACTAATGTTGTTATCCAAATTCCCGATAGTTCCCCAGCGGGCATTGTCCCGGGTAGCAGCACTGGCCACCCAGCTTTTCATCGCATCGATCATCCCGTTGATGACGGCCACATTCAACGGCTGGTTCGATTGGGTCAGCTGGTTCCAGCGACGTGCCAGATGGCATCTGTAATCCGAATTATAGAACAGCTGCCTGATGAATTTTGGCCCTTCATTATTGCCATTCTCAAACTGCCATCCTGATGCCTGTGATCGCCAGTCGGGCGCTCCTCCCACCAGACCAAACCCATAGTTGAAATCCCACACCGGTCCCGCCCGCAGCTTCCCGTTTCTGTCCTTATGATAGTAGGTACTGTACTTATAAGCATCGACGCTGCCACCTAATTCGCTCACCAGCATGTAGTCAATGAAAGTGGGGATGTCGATCAATGACGGAAATCCATTGGCCAGGGTCGCATTGTTGGCCGCCATTTTCGATTCGAGATCGCGAAAAACGGACTCGATATACGCTTTCTGCTGACCAGTCATGACTTCCGGTTCCGGTGTATCGTGAATGAAATCGATGGTCTCGTCATAGCCATTCAAATGGTTTCCGTCCATTACAAAGGCAACCTGGTCTCCGCCCGTCGTCTTATCGGCCTTAATAATGTACCCGCCTGTAACAGCCGGGCTGGCATTGTCTGTGACTGCCATATCCACCAGGTTCACCCTGTTCCCATCGCTTTTGATTTTCTCCTGCAGCATGTACAGCCCCCGGTAGTCGCCATTGATAAATAACTCACAAAAAACCGTCCTGCTGGCATACTGTCCGACATTTCTGGAAAGGTTATATGCCAGATAGTCGTGCAGCAAAGACGGATCAAAAATAAGCCCGTTCAGGATCCAGTCGTTTTCGCTGGGCATGCCGAGCAGTGAAACATTGCGGTTGGAGACATTATCATTCTGCCTCGTCTCGAATCCGAATGATTTTTTGGGTGAAAGCTGTGAGCTCGAACCCCGTATCTCGATCGCAATGCGACCATCGTAGTTCAGGCTGGCCGGATTGCTGATATCACTGTAAGAATTCATCTGGCCATCGCCGTTGAAGATGACCTTCATGCTTGCCCCTACCTTGGGTTCGTCCGGGATCTCCTGGTCGGAAACGATCACTACGATGGGGAGGTTCGTTGTTAAACTTTGCGATAAACAGTGGTTCGGGTCAAGTGTACCGATCACCAGTAGAAGAAGGAGAAAGTGTTTCATAAGCCGGGTATGTTAAATCGTAAATATGACCCAAGTTCCTCATAAATAGCACTATGAGTTATTATCCGGTAATGATATGGAAATTATTGGTCAAATCGGCGACTATTCGATCACATTAGTTTTACAGCCTGTCAGAACAGCGCGACGTCGGGGATTTTGGGCAGATTTTGAAGGCACGGCAGCAGCTTTGGCTCAATTTTTTCCGGCTGAATGTCAACATCAAACTTATCCGTCACCATGGACAAACAATCAAAGAAAGACCTGGAAGAAAAAATCCTTTCCAAGCGCCAGCAGATCGAATTCGAGAAAAAGAACCTGGACGAATCCATTGAATTTTCACCGGAAAACCGCGAAAATCCGGAAGTGATGGAGGAAGCTAAAAATTTGAACGACCCGGCCGACAGCGTCGCCGATCCGGCAGATTTACGGTCTCTGAGGGCCGCCGAACAGGAACTTCAGTCGCTGCTGAAACAGCTGAATGTACTCAGGGGAAAATAGCGGACATTCAAATTGCCGTAACGGGTACAGTTACCTCTACGGCCGTCGAGTCGGATTCCTTGCCGTTGACTTTACCAATCCCGAAATCACCCCTGTTGACTTTGAACTTTCCATAAAACTGTGACTGTGTACCGGACTGCCGGAAGCCGAAAGGTATGGCGATCGCTTTTTTGATCCCTCTCAGTTCCAGGTCGCCATGGACGATAAAGCCGGTGTCTGTCCTGGCTACCGATTCCGATTGGAAAGTAATGAATGGATATTTCGCTGCGTCAAACCATTTATCGCTTTTGGCGTGCTTGTTTTTGAGTTCAATGCCGGTGTCGATGGATGACACGTCCACTGAGGCTTCAAAATGAGCGTCTCCGATCGCTGCCGGGTCAAACCGGATGCGCCCCTCCATTTTACCGAAAGTTCCGTGCGCATACTTCCCGTCAAAACGGATCGAATAGCCCTCGGCGATACGCCATTCCGACATGGCGGCAAAAGCATATGCGCTCACTATCAATAAACTGATCAGTGTTAGATACTTTCCCATTGTCATTTCAGCATATTGGTGAGGTTTCGACCCGATTTAATCGCCGAGGGACTTACCCCCCTGAATTTTTTGAAAGCCGTTGAAAAATGGTGCGCGTGTTCATATCCCAGTGCATCCGACACGTCCTCGATTGTACAGGAAGAATCGAGGAGCAACCTTTCGGCGTAGTCCATACGCAGCTGCCGGAGGTGCCCGAAGACGGTCGTACCGAACAATTCCCGGAATCCCTTTTTGATTTTAAATTCATTCAGCAAACAAACGCGCGCCAGTTGCGCCAGGCTGAAATCTTCCAGGAAATGTACATCGAGAAATTCTTTCAGCTGATATAGCTTTTCCGCGTCCGAATGCGAAACACTGCTTGCAACCTTGTCCTGTCCGCGGAATTGTTCGATCTGCAATGCGAGGAGTTCGAGTACTTTCGACTGGACGAACAGGTTTCGCATCGGGCCCGCCAATGCACATTGCTTGGCCTCGCGGATGAGGTGTTGCATCGAAGGCGTTACGCCAAGTGTGCCGGTAATACCGGAAAAAGCCCGGTCATGCAGCAGGTTCTCCTGCACCTTTTCACTCCATCGGTCCTCACAGCCAATGACATCGGAGAAGAAATCTTTGTCCAGGCTGATGTGAAACATTTCAAGGGAATCCCCCGCCGCCACTTCGTTGACTTCCCCGCCGCCCGGTGAGAAAACGAGGTTGTGCCTGTCGGGCTTCATATTCAATTCATGGCCAATCCCGTTGAATACGGTGTTCAGGTTGCCGGCCATGTGGAAGTTGATATTGATGGTGTTTGTAGGTGTGTGATCAAGCATCCGGACGTGCCCGGCCGACTCCCAATGCAGGTTCATCACATGCATATGCGAAAAGACCAGGCTTTTGAATTTAAATGCGCCCACTTTCGGATGGTAGCGCGTCATAAACTCCCCCGAACCGGTAGCCTTCGGCCCTCCCTTTAACGATTGCGGATTGGGAAATGCATTGAAATCTATTACATCAGCGGTTTGGATAATCGTCGCAGCCATGATCTCGGTTTTTGATATGCTGCTACGAAAATAGAGCTGCCGGAAGCCATTAGATTCGACTTTCTGAGTGAACGGCCCTAATAATCGACGAAATCCGTTCGTCGTAGTTCATTATCCGTTTTGCGTAGGTGATCCCGCATGCCGCCGATCCAAATTTGCAAAAAAATCCATCACGCCATGATACGTAAAATTTTAAAATGGACCGGCATTGTGCTCGGTAGCATTGCATTGTTGCTCGCAGGAGGCTATGCAATGATTTCGATCACCATGAAAAACCGGATGACCAAATCCTATGTTTTTGAAAAGGAGCACATCACGTTGCCTACCGATAGCACTTCCCTCGCAAGGGGCCGGCATCTGGTTGCAATAAAGGGCTGCCAGGATTGCCACGGAACTAAACTCGAAGGCCGGGTAATGAATGAGGACGGCGCTATAGGCAGGCTCGTCGCAAGCAACCTGACTAATGGGAAGGGCGGATTACCCGAAAGCTACAACACCGCCGACTGGCTCGCCGCACTCCGTCACGGAGTGCATCAGGATGGCAGTCCATTACTCTTTATGCCGTCGCACGAAACCACCTTACTTTCCCGGCAGGATATGGCTGCATTGATCGCCTACTGCCGGCAGGTTCCGGACGTCGATCATGTGTTGCCGGCCAACGATCTCGGCCCGGTCGCGCTCGTGATGAGCTATCTCGACAAGATGCCGTTACTGTCCGTGGAGAAAATAGACCATCAGCGGCCTATGGTTGCAAAAGTCGATTCCACAGAGGGCGTAGTGCAGGGAAAATACCTGGCGGTATCCTGCACAGGCTGCCACCGCGAAAATTTAAAAGGAGGCGAACCACTGGCTCCGGGCTTTCCACCTGTGCCCAACATTACATCTTCCGGCCACATAGGCAAGTGGTCGCAGCAACAGTTTATGACTACGCTCAGGACGGGTAAAACGCCGGAAGGGCACGTGCTTAAAAATGAGGATATGCCCTGGAAGATGACCGCGCAGTATACGCAGGTCGAACTGGCATCGCTATACCAGTATCTCCGGTCCATCCAATGAAAACAGCTGTGCCGGAGAACCTTCTCCGGCACAGCTGTTTGTTACATTATTCTTCTCCCGTCGCAACCGGCCTTTCGGATCTGGACCATTCGCTCCACGAACCCACATACAGGCTCGCGCCATGCAGACCGGCCTCTGCCAATGCGAGCAGCGTGTGACATGCCGTTACACCCGACCCGCAATGAACGATCACTTTTTGCGGGTCTTTGTCTGTCAATGCTTCCTTATACTTTGCAGCCAGTTCCGACGGGGACATAAATTCCCCTTTTTCATTCAAATTGGATGTATACGGAATATTGACCGCTCCCGGGATATGTCCGGCGATCAGATCGATGGGCTCGCTTTCTCCAATGTAGCGGTAATGCTCCCGTACATCAATCACGGTCGACTCCGGATCCGCTGCAGCCAGCGCTACGTCTTCGGCATCCACCAGCGGCATGCGCCAGCCATTGATCGGGTAATCTTCGAGCGCGTGCAACGATGCTGCTTTTCCCGTGAGCCTGATACCCGCTTCCACGATCGCCTCTAATCCACCGCTCACGACGTAGACCTTCTCATGACCGGCCGCTTTCAACATCCACCAGAAACGCGCTGATGCATTGGCGCCCTTTTTATCGTCATACACCACCACGGTAGAAGACGGACTAATGCCCAGAATCCCCAAAAAACGACCGAAGTCTTCCGGCTTGGGCAACGGGTGCCGCCCTCCGTTCGACGGGTCGCCTGCCTTTTCGGACAGGTCCGTTTCGAGATCTACAAATTGCGCATTTTCGAGATGGGCCGCATTGTAGCGTTCCAGGGCATCGATCCCGCCCCTTGCGTCGATCACAATGGGGTCTTCTTTTTCCAGTAAAGCTTTAAGCTGGTCTGTGGTGATGATATTCATATGCCGGTTCCTTTAAAAAACTTTGGTAAATAACGTGACTTTTGGCGAAAAACAGAATTAATCCAGAGGACTGTAAGTTTTGACGATTTCCTGCAACCAATTGGCAAAAGATTTCAAATCATGGAGAAAATTTTTCTGGAAACCATCCGCGAACACCAGCGCATCATCCACAAGGTGAGCAGGCTGTACCGCAACGGGCGGGAAGACCAACAAGACCTTTTCCAGGAGATTGTGTACCAGCTCTGGCGCGCGTTTCCGGGATTTCGGCAAGAGGCCAAAGTCAGTACCTGGATCTACCGGATCGCGCTGAACACCGCCATGGCGACTTACCGCAAACAGAAACCTCCCATTTCCCTCTCAGAACACCCGCCCGACCTTGCCGATGCAGGTGAAATCACCTCGGAAAGGGAGGAATGGCTCTTGCGCGCATTGCGGACGCTCGGCGAATCGGAACGGGCGCTCATTTCACTTTACCTTGAAGATTACTCATACGCCGAAATCGCCTCGGTGACAGGCATTTCTGAAAATTACGTGGGCGTGAAGCTCAACCGTATCAAGGAAAAACTTAAAAACCTTTTAAACCAGAAGAAACTATGAATATCGATGACCTGAAATCAGACTGGCAGCAGGACGGCAGCGAACCACTTTCTGAAACACAACTTGCCGCAATGACACGCGTCCGCAACCACCCGTCGCTTCACAAATTGCGGATCAAATTCCTGACGGAGATAGCCGCCCTTGGCGCGTTCCTCTTTGTTTATTACGATGGGTTAGATGGCGCAGCGAAGCCACTTTTGGTGAATGCTTTGCTGATCATCAGCATCCTTCTTTATATGTTTAACAATGCATTGGGGTATTTTCAAATACAAAACCCTTCGGTAACCGGAAACATCAGGAATGCTCTGGCAAAACAGGCCCATGCATTAAAAAGGCTGGCTGTGCTGTCATTGGTATCGTCTATTGTTTACGCTACGGCCCTCCTAATCTTTCTGACTTATCAAACGGCTTTCACTCAGCGCAAATACATCATTTTGAGTGCATTAATCGTCGCATTCGTTCTGCTGTTTTACTATTCATGGATTAGCTGGCAAAGAAAAATCGCGCATTTCAAACAGTTGGAAGCAGATTTTTGACATTTTAGCAGGATTAACGATCCATGCCATGATTAGTCAGGAATTTACAGAACAAGACATTGCCCACCTTCCCGCCCTCGAACCTGAGGGTTGGGGCGACATCCGCCCGCGGTTCAGCTATTTTTTACAATCCGATTGTTGCAAACCCATCAAGATCGAAGAAAACGGCGTGCCGGTTGCCGTCGGGACCACTATTTTCCATGCTGATAGCGTGTGGCTGGCGTGCATCATCACGCATGGCGAACACCGCAACAAGGGCCTCGGCAGCGCAATTACCCGCAGCCTCATCGAAAGCGTCGACCGGAACCGTTACCCGACCATTTACCTCGATGCCACAGAGTTTGGCTATCCGGTCTATCTGAAACAGGGCTTTGAGGTGGAAGGGCAATATGCACATTTAAAAAGGGAAGAGATTGTTTCGAACAATGATCAATCTACTAATATCCAGCCATTTACAGAGCAATACAGGCAGGCCGCCTACGCGCTCGACCGCATGGTGTCGGGCGAAGACCGCCGGGGCGTCATGGCCGAGTTTCTGGTGGATGCCTTCATTTATGTTAACGCTAATGGCATTTTGGAGGGAGTTTACCTGCCCACGTGGAGCGACGGCCCTGTCATCGCGTCGACCGACGATGCCGGGTTCGCATTGATCCGACTCCGCTCGGCGGTACGTCCGGTAGCGATCCTGCCTCTCGGGAACAGCGCGGGCATAACATGTCTTCAGGAATTGGGCTATAATATGTACCGTACTTCCCGCCGCATGGTCCTCGGCCCGCGCAGGGTATGGCATCCGGAGCGTCTTTACAACCGCATCAGCGGCGCATTGGGTTGATTAACGCAGCACGAGCTCACTGATTTTGGAGAATTCGGTATGGGGCGCCATGGCCCGTACGATCCCTTTTCGATCCACCAGTATGAAATAGGGCGTTTCGCTGACCTTGTAGCGATGGTTGAAACCATACGATTCCGGAACGGGAATAAAACCGCAGTTCCGTTTCGGAATCGCTTCGAGACATTCCTCTTGCGTGTTGAGCGTAGTACCCAGCGAGACGATCTCTATCCCTTTCTTTTTGTTCTCATCCACAAAATTGGAAATCACCTTCGTGCTGGCAAGCGTGTAGAGCGGCTTTTCGTAGCGCACCCAGAAACCCAGCAGAATGTATTTCCCCCTCAGTTTCTCCGAATCGTACTCTCTTCCATCGAGCCCGCGCATCACAAACGGTGCGATTGGCTCGCCCACTTCCGGCATCAGGTCGGGATTATTCATCACGGAGCCATCCTCCTGAACGTG
>CBFGMV010000155.1:0-15463 GCA_965649915.1 uncultured Dyadobacter sp. | reverse complement strand
AACAGCAGGAAGAACATGATATCGTTGAGCGAGTGCGTAAACACTTCCGGGGCAAACCGGCTCTTCCGACGTATTTTCATATTTGAGGAAAAATATTGGGTTGTCAGCCCTGGCCGGCCTTACAGACATTCCAGGACCTTAAATATCTATTTCGCGGCAACCGGCTTTTGAAGCACATCCAGAAAATCGGAAGCAGCCATTTGCAGGCGCAAAGCAAACCGGTCGATTTTCATGTTCAGCAAGTGGTAGCCGGCATAGGCGATCAGACCGATGATCAGACCGGAGCCGGACGTGATCATTTTTTCGTACATACCACCCGCGATGGTGCTGATATTGAAATCGTTTGAAATTGAAATGTCGTAGAAGATACGGATGATACCGGAAATCGTTCCCACAAACCCGAGCATCGGCGCGATACCGGCGATAACCCCCAGGTAAGGCAAATTACCTTCCATTCTCTGAATCTCGATCTGGCTTGCATTCTCGATCGTGGTCTCAATATCCTTGATCGGATAACCAATGCGTCCAATCGCCCTTTCCAAAATGCGTCCTGCTGCATTACGTTGATTCCTGCAAAGCGACTCAGCCGATTTCAGGTTTCCCTGTTGAATAAAATCTTTGACATTATCCACAAATTGAAGCTCTATCTTTCCGTTAGCTCCAATTCCCAGGAAACGCTCGATAATGAGAAATAATGTGGCCAGAAACAACAGCCCGAGTGGCAACATCACCCAGCCCCCTTTTGCAAGAAGATCGATTACAGAAAGGCCCTGCTCAGCGACGGGTGCAGCCGCAGTAGAGTCAGTAAGTGCTTGCAGAAGCATCATATGAGAAGTAAAAAGTGAATGGTTAAGCGAATGGAACAGAGGTCGATTCTACAAAAAAACAATTTTGAAAATAAACGGAGCGAAAGGGCCCTTATTGTTCAAAGGGCAAATATAGGAAAATTACTCTTTGGGAGCCGGAAAGAGACTGCCTACATTCTCGGTGCCATCGTAAAGATCGGCCATTTGCAGGGTAGCGCCAATGGATTGAATGGTAATGGAGTCATTTAACGAAAAGGCGTCATCGGCAAGGAGCCAGTGATTGTCCGCAGTGCGCCTCCACACTTCCGCTTCTACATGCAGAGAATGGATGGTGATATACTCCTGTAAAGATTCGATGTCGCGGTACAACCTGAACTTCTCGCCGAGATCATAATCTCCCGTACCGGCAGACATTATTTCAATAATCACAGACGGGTTGACGATACTATTCCGGTCCAACTCCGCATACCGGTTGGGTCCGCACACGATCGCAATGTCGGGATAGGTGTATAGAGAATTGGAAGGAATGTGGATCCGCTGATCGCTCGAATAACTTTTGCAGGATCTCTGCTTTTTAAGGATGGGATAAATTTCGCCAATAATATTTTCCTTAACGCGATTGTGGTTCGGCGTCCCCCCAGCCATCATGACGATCTTCCCCTGGAAATATTCACTTTTTTCCAATGCGTCGTTTTCGAGCCGGAGATATTCCTCTTCTGAGTACATGGTCGATTGTGAAAGTGCAAGTGTTGCCATAGTGTGCTTTTTACCAAATATAACTTTAAAAAGGCAAATCCAGAACACATAAATCCAGCGATTATCCTGCGGTAGGCAACGTTGCCAGAAGAAAATGTGTCTCAGAAGCTGCGCAAAACCTTTTCCATCTTTATGAAATATCTTTTACTGATTGTATTCCTATTTGCAGTCATTGCTCTCCAAAGCTGCGAGGATTGCGGACCACAAGCCGAGCTCACGGCAAGGATTAACTTTTCGGGAGACTCCATACGCCTCGATTCGATACACGCACTGAACGCATTTAATCAACAGGCTACGAATGCACAGCTCCCAAAAACCAAAGTGTCTTATCTTGAATTAGATCTTCCCATCTCCCTTCGCTCGGACACAACCACTTACATATTTCGGTTTGCCAATCGTATTGATACCCTCTCCATTTATTACAGACGGACGTTCCGTTACAAAGGAGGCTGCGGATTCATAAACGATGCTATCGAGCCGTCACAAGAGAAGCATTACGAAAGCACATTCCGTTCGGTCGAAATCATTTACGACACTTACGTTCGCCCAGGTAAACTATCCTGGACAAGTCCTGTACCTGGCGGAGGAATTCTAATCCGAATCACGCCATGAAAAGATTCGTTACAATAGTTATCCTGATGACTACATCCCTGTGTTCACAGGCGCAGGACACGCTTGCGAGAAGAGCTTCCTACATTGGCCTCGATGTGATCAATAGCTTGCCCTCATTCATTTTTCCCAAACAATATTACATACGGAACGCTGTCATCGTAGAGCCACATTATCTGCTCAGTTTGAAGAAGCCCGGCCGACGACTGTACCTCGGAGCAGGCTTTGCAAGTGGGTCCACGCATCAATACGTCGATTCTGACCCTTCACAGGCATTCACGGGTGCGTATTTACACGCTGCGTATGAAGTAAGGCGAATGCGCAACACAAGGAGAATCCTCTATGCCGGCTATGGCCCGGTCGTTTCACTTGCCGGATACGAAGGCAAGTTCCGTATTAAAGGCCCGACGTTTGGCGATTATGAAGGCCGCTTTAAGCAAAGTAACAATGTCGCTTTGGGAATCGAAGGCTATTTTGGGTTTGATTTCAAATTGGCGGCTAACTGGCTCCTGCGTTTAACATTCCGACGACTTTATACGTATTCATCATTACCTTTGCCATCGAAACACCATTTCCCGCGTTTCCTTCGTTTCTGTTATTGTGAGAAATTCTTGTAAACAATGGATATCGCTCAGCCTGCTGAGCCTCATGCTGATCAAAGTATGGGTGATTCCCTTGTTATACCTGGATTTTGAGATCAGAAGGGAGTATATCGTTGCCAATCTATGCGAAAACCGGGCACGCCCCCAAATGCATTGCGACGGTAAATGTTACCTCGCCAAACGCATTGCCGCATTGGATGAGCATGAAAAGCGGCAGGCCGAAAAAAGTTATATGTTCAAACTCCTGGACCAGGTAATGGACCAGCGCTCTGGATTTGATTTCAAAACCAACGCTGTTATACTGCACACGACTTCAGCTGCAAACTTCGCCTCTCTCCCGTTATTCATACCCCGTATCGCTCCGGACGATATTTTTCATCCTCCGCTGGCTTAATTTCGCATAAAACGGCCCCATCATGAGTTCTGACATCAGTTAGAACAAATCTCTTTGCAATTTTGCCGACTCCTTGCACGAGGTCGTGCACATGAGTCATATTTCATAACACATAGCTCTATGAAAAGCATATTTTCATTTCTATCCCTTTCCGCACTTTCGTTAACAGTAGGGATCCTTGCGGTATCATGCTCTTTCCCAGATGAAGACGATGATACCGATCCGATCGAGACTGGCTCCATTCGCATCAACCTGGATAATGTAGTCGGCGACCGGGATTTGCAATTGGATAGTACAAAGTATACCAATGCGGCGGGTGAAGAGTTTACCGTGAACAAGCTCAATTACTACATTTCGAATATCAAGCTGATCAAAATTGACGGTTCTGCATTTACTGTCCCGCAGGATTCGAGCTATTTTCTGGTCCGCGAAGGCGATGCTTCGTCCCGCAAAATCCGTATTAACCACGTCCTGACCGGCGAGTATATCGGTATGGAATTTATGATCGGGGTCGACAGTCTTCGGAGTGTTGCAGACATTTCGAAACGGAAGGGCATTCTGGATAAAGATATGGGGCCAACCAATGAAGAGGCTATGTACTGGGACTGGAACCCGGGCTATATTTTCCTGAAAATGGAAGGCAGCGCCGATTCGGCCAGTACGCCGAACGGTAACTACTACTATCATATCGGCGGCTTTGGAGGTCTTACCGAACGGACGTTAAACAACATCAGAACAATAAAGCTGAATTTCACCAGCCAGAAAGCGATCGTAACGACTACGCTCGTTTCTGATGTCTATCTCAAAGCCGATATTCTGAAGATATTCAATGGCCCCAAGCCATTCAGCATTAAGGAAAATTCAGGAGTGATGTTTACGCCGTTCTCGGCAACCATAGCCGACAACTATGCGACGATGTTCAGTTTTGACCGGATCGATCTCAATTAATCACAAGGAATGAAGCAGGTTATCGGCATTTGTGGTTTAATAGCGGCCTTTTTAGGACTGGCGGTCTCTTGCAATAAGGGGTCCGGCAACCCTGAACCGGTTCTTCCGACCGGCAAACCGACTCCGCTGCAATGGACCAAGCCCTCCCATTTTCCTGATCCGGTATATGACCTGTCCAAAAACCCCATGACGGTCGAAGGTGTGGAACTGGGCCGATTTCTGTTTTACGACGGCATCCTGTCCAGAACCGATAAAATAGGCTGCGGGACCTGTCACCAGCAGCAGGCTGCGTTTACCCACCACGGCCATGACCTCAGTCACGGCGTCGACGATCTGATAGGCACCCGCAATGCCCCCTCAGTTCAAAATATGGCTTGGAATACCTCATTCTTCTGGGATGGGGGCGTGCATGACATGGATATGGTTCCGCCCGTGCCTATTCAGAACAAAGTGGAAATGGACGAACGCGTTTCGAATGTGATCGATAAGCTGAAAAAGACACCCGTTGCAGGCGCAGCCAAGCAGGTCGATTACCCTAAGATGTTTAAGGCCGCTTTTGGAACCGATGAGATCAATGCGGACCGGATGATGCAGGCATTGTCCCAATTTATGATGTCGATGGTATCGGCCACATCGCGCTACGACTACTCCGTCCGCGGAGATGCCTCCGCACTGACTGCCCAGGAAAAGGATGGTTTGGCTATTTTCAAACAAAAGTGCGCTACCTGTCACAGCGGGGAATTGTTTTCCGATCAAAAATTCCGGAATAATGGCTTGCCGACGAACAAGATCAATGACCAGGGACGATACGACATTACCCTGAACGAGAATGACCGGCTGAAATTCAAGGTTCCCAGCCTGCGCAACGTAGGGCTCACGGCGCCTTACATGCACGATGGCCGCTTTACCACCTTGCAGCAGGTTCTTAATCATTATGCCAATGACCAGCCCGGCAAAAGCACCATTTTCGATTCGCCCACATTAGACCCGTTGCTGAACGTGACGGGACAAAAACAAGGGATCAGCCTGACCACCTCGGAAAAGCAATCGATCATTGCCTTTCTGAGCACTTTAAATGACGACGATTTTATCAAAGACAAACGTTTCTCCGATCCCGGAATAGGGACATCGTTTTAGTGGCAGTCGGCTTTCGGCCATCGGCAATCAAACCATTAACAGCCAATGCCAAAAGCCGATTGCCGACAGCCGATTGCCGAAGTAAAAATATGCGCCCCCTCATAGCATACATATTGCTCCTCGCTATTATGCTGCCCACGCTCAGCCCGTGGGGGACGATTGCGTATTTCAAACTGAACCGGGAATATATCGCCAAAGTGCTGTGCGAAAACCGAAATCGACCGCAAATGCGTTGTAATGGCAAGTGTTACCTCGCCAAAAAACTGAAACAACAGCAGGAAAAACAGGATAAGGAAACCTCGGAAAAGGTACGCAATACACCTGTTATTCAGCTATTTACTCCCTCTACCAACACTTACTCATTTGAATCTGCGGCGGTCTCATTCCTCGAACCCGTCCGTTTCGCCCACCAGTTGCTGTTCTACTCGGCACCGCTGGGTAAACTGTTGCGCCCGCCCAGGAGATAAAAATTCAAAGGTTACCTAACTGAATTTTTATCTTCTACATGACTTATAATGAACCTGAAAATATTTTTACAGGCCCTACTCCTGTATGTATGCGCGCATGCGTCGATCGCGCAGGGAATCGAAGGCAGCGTATTCGACTCCCAAACCAAAGAGCCGATTCCCGGCGCCACCGTTCAGATACTATCCTCGCCGTTTGGGACCACTACCGATAACAATGGGCATTTTGCATTCAGAGAAAATTTCCCGGATGCAAAAGTCCGCATTTCTAGTGTCGGCTTTTCGACCCGGGAAATCCAGATCGGCGAGACAAAGCGCATTACCGTCGGACTCGATGCCGCTGCCGAAAATTTGCAGTCGGTTGTAGTCACCGGTAATCGCGAAGCTACATTGCGGACCGACAGCCCCATCGCCATTTCGAAGCTCACACCCCGGATGATCGATGAAGCGAAACCGACGGCGATGTACGAGATCGTAAACAAGGTACCGGGCGTCATGATGGTCAACCTCGGCAATGAACAGCACTCGATGGCGATCCGTCAGCCTTTCACAACCAATGCCTACTTCCTCTACATGGAGGATGGCGTCCCGATCCGCCCCATGGGTGTTTTCAACCACAATTCGATCCTCGAATTCAACCAGTTCGCCATTAGCTCCGTGGAGGTTGTAAAGGGACCCGTTTCTTCTATTTATGGTCCTGAGGCCGTAGGTGGCGCCATTAATTTCATCACCCAACGCCCAACGATCCTGCCAACAGCCAAAATCGGCATACAGGCTGATCAATGGGGCTACCAGCGACTCCAGTATGGTGCAGGCGGAATGGCAGGCAAGTTTGGCGTATATGTGGGTGGCTTCGTGGCCAGGCAGCGCGACAGCTGGATGAAGAACTCGGACTACGATAAAAATTCGGTGAACGCACGTTTGGAATACCATTTCACTCCGTCCTCACGCCTGATCTACACATTTGCATACAGCAAATATGACTCGCAAACCAGCGGCAGTGTCGACAGCGTCGCATTCTATTCCCGCCAATATGTAAGCACGACGGACTTTACTTACCGTAAATCGAATGCGCTGCGCAGTCGGCTCACATTTGAAAAAGACTGGAAAAATGGCTCACAGACATTCATTACGGCATTTGCCCGAAAAAATGAGCATGGCCAGAACCCCAACTACGGTATCCGCTGGACAACGGGCCAAACGACCGCAAAGGGCGAGATTAATTCCAGCAATTTCAAGAGCCTAGGCCTCATTGCCCAGCATAGCCAGCGGTTCAGTTTTCTGAACTCCAAACTGATTACCGGTGGTGTTTTTGACTTTTCGCCATCCAATTACTGGTCGTACCAGGTCGATCTGGCTGCTGAACTGAGGCCCGACAAGAAATCGGTCGAAAAATATTCCATTATAAAAGAGCGGCCGGATATCAGGAATGCCGATTATGATGCGGATATCAAAAACACGGCTGCCTACACGCAATATGATTTCGAGTTGCTGCCCAAACTCCGTGTGTCCGCGGGGCTGCGCTACGACCGGATGTCATTCAGCTACACCAATTTTCTGGATAGTACCTCGGGCAGCAAATCGTACAGTAAAGTCACTCCCAAGATCGGCGCGACATATGACCTGGGTAAAGGAAAAGGTATTTATGCCAATTACTCAAGAGGCTTTTCACCCCCTGGGTTGACGTCGGTATTCCGGAAGCGTACCACGCCGCTGCCAAATGGCGATTTGTTTTATTACAACCTGGAACCCGCCCAGTTCAACAACGCCGAAATCGGCGGATGGGCATCGGTGTTCAACAACAAGGTCTATATCGATCTTGCTTTTTACCAGATGAATGGCCGCAACGAACTACTCAATGTGCGCCTGCCGGACAATTCCTACGACTACCAGTCCGCCGGCAAAACGCTTCACCGGGGCATTGAGTTTGGCCTGACCTACAAACCGACGAAAGAACTCTTCTTCCGTTTCGGGGGAACAACTGCCATGCACCGGTATGAAGAATTTGCGCTCAGCAACCGGGAATCCGATGCGGTCAAGAACGTGAATGGTAAGGACATGCCTTCATCGCCACGCTGGCTTTGGAATACGGAATTCAGCTATTATCCCAAATGGTTCAAAAACTTCCGTTCGTCGGTAGAATGGCAGCATGTAGCCTCCTACTACCAGAATCAGATCAATACCGTCCAATACGAAGGGTATGATGTCCTCAATTTGAGGCTCGGCTACAACTGGAAGGGTATCGAATTGTTTTCCAACATCCTCAACCTCAACGACGCGCTGTATGCCACGAATGCGACGCGCGGGAATAATGCGACCGACCGCACTACTTACAATGCGGCAGCTCCGAGGACATTTGTGTTTGGGGTTCAATACACATTCACCGGCAAAAACAGAGGGCTATGATCGACGATATTGCTATTCAACCAAGGGAGTCGTTCAAAACGAAGGCTAAAAAAACGATCCGCCGGAACATTTACCGCTGGCACCGCATGCTCGGGCTGCTGGCTATTATCCCGACCATCTTCTGGACCGCTTCCGGCGTAATGCATCCTTTTATGTCGCATTGGTTCAAAACCAGCAATGCCAACGAATTTTACAAGGCGGAGCCTGTGGCGCAAAGCGACGTTGCATTGTCGCTGGGTCAAGTACTTTTGCAAAACAAAGTGACTGAATTTAAAAATTTCAGACTTGTCAAATTCGGAGGGAAAGGCTATTATCAGATCAAAGGCCCTGATGACAAACTGACCTATTTCAACGCCGTTTCCGGTATCAAACTCGCCGACGGCGATCGTACATATGCGGAGCATATGGCCCGCTACATGCTCGGCGACCAGCAATCGAAGATCGTTTCCAGCACATTGCTGATCACATTCACCGACCAGTACAAATATGTAAACCGCTTTCTGCCGGTGTGGAAAGTCAGCTTCGACGACGACCGGAAGATGGATATTTATGTTGAAACCGGGCAGAGCCGCTTTGCCACGTTCAACGACAAGGGCCGCAAGGCGTTCATTTGGGTATTTGGCACCTTCCATAACTGGGGTTTCATGGATATGATCGCTAACAACACGATCCGCATTGTCGTGATGGTGACGTTCCTTAGCCTCATTATCCTTTCCGCGGTCGCCGGGGTGCTGGTTTATGGGTTAATGTGGAAAAAATTCAAGACCAGTCGCCCGGGTAGTCAACGTGGCGTACTCCGAAAGTACCATCGCTCGATCGGCATCTGGTGCAGCATTTTCACCTTCACTTTCGCATTCTCGGGCGCCTATCATGCCGTTCAGAAACTCGACCCCGACGAGCGCCAAAAGTATGTGTATGACCCCGTGATCAAAACCGGAGAAGTAGCCCAGGCCTCCATGATCGACCTCAAAGGTGTTTCAAACGTCGGCCTGATCAAATGGGGTGAAAACATATTCTGGCAAACCGTGAGGAAAGACTGGGAAACCGACAAAACGATTGTGGATTATACCAACATCCGCGACGGCAAAAAGCTGGAAGACGGCAATATCCGCTTCGCCAAATACCTCGCGCGCAAGTTTGCCGCGCAGCAAGAACGCAATGCCGAAAGCTGCTGCGACCTGATGGAAGCGCAAATCTCGTCGCCCATTTCGGACGCGGAAGTCGAAAAAGCCTCCCTGGTGACCAGTTTTGCGGGTGAATATGGTTTCGTCAACAAACGACTGCCCGTGGTGAAATTAGCCTACAACACGCCGGACCACACCACCTACTACATTGAAACGACCACGGCCCGGCTATCCACGAAGGTCGAAGATCGCAATCGCCGTGAAGGTTTCAGCTTCGCATTCCTCCACAAATACAGCGGATTGGACTTCCTGGGCAAAAATGCGCGCGATGGAGTGATGACCGCAGCCGCGGCGAGCGTTTTGATTGTTAGTGTGCTGGGGTTGCTGGTGTTTTTGAAGGTGAAATAAATGGCCCGCCTTTCACGAACTCCACCATTAAACCTTCATTAAAACCAAGGATTTTTGCGATTCGCGTTGTTTCTTTGCAGGAAATTCAGAAGCAGTCAATACATTACTATATGCAAAGCGGAGAAAAGAATGCACAGCCCTGGTTGGGAAAAATGCAGGAAAAATGGGGATTGGAAACAACCAGGCAGGTTTTACTGGTACTTGCCGTTTTCAGCTTGTCGGGTTCATCGGTAGTGTGGCTTCGGAAAGGCCTGTTCCATCTCCTGGGATACGACGATACGACACCGCTCTGGCTCAAAACCATCACCTATATCCTTTTCATTTTTCCGACTTACCAGACATTGCTGCTGTTATACGGTTTCCTCCTCGGCCAGTTCTCGTTTTTCTGGGAAAAAGAGAAGAAAATGTTCCGATGGATCGCCGGTAAATTCAAAAAATAATTTTTATAAAAGTATACAGTTAAGGGTGAGCGATTGCCAATAAGGCGTCGCTCACCCTTTTTTCGTAATCGTGCTGGCAAAGTCGAATAATTATGACAACCAATATGCATGATCAGCATTGCGAATGTCACCGGAATGATAGACTTTGCATCTGTAAGCAACTCAGCTGCTTACACGCTTCACATATCCATTAGTTATTCACAAAAACCTCTGCAACACATGGATTTTGACATTATCAAAGCGCAAATCTGGACCCTGGTGACGCTGTATGGCGGAAAGATCTTGCTGGCGCTCGTCGCGTTCATTATTGGAAGACTCATTATCGGCAAAATCAGCTCGCTGCTCAGTAATGTGATGGAGAAACGGCATGTGGACCGCGATGTGCAGCCATTTTTGAGCTCTCTTATCGTAGTCCTCCTCAACGTCATGCTGCTCCTCAGCATTGCCGGTATCGTCGGGATCGAAACTTCCTCATTCGTAGCAGTACTCGGTGCCGCTGGTCTGGCCGTCGGTCTGGCATTGCAGGGAAGCCTTGCCAATTTCGCGGGCGGTGTGCTCATTCTCATTTTCAAACCGTACCGGGTAGGTGACCTGATCAATGCACAGGGCTTTACTGGCACAGTGGAGGGTGTTCAGATCTTCAACACCATCCTGGTAACGCCCGACAACAAGACCATTATCCTGCCCAACGGGTCACTTTCCACTTCACCGATCACCAACATTTCAGGCAAGGGCAAGATTCGCGTCGATATGGTCTTTGCGGCCGGAAGTCAGAATGGCGTCGATAAAATCAGAACGTCGGTACAAAAAGTCGTGGACGCCTGCCCTACTGCATTGAAAGATATCCAGCACGACATCCTCGTTACCAAACTCACAGAAAATGCCATTTTCTTCGACGTGCGGGTATGGACCCCCAGCGCCACGTATTGGGAAACCTATTATAACGTACACGAAGGCATCAGCCGGCAATTCGCGCAGGATGGCATTCAGGCTCCTAAACCCGCCGAATTGAGCGTCGCATTGAAACAATAGACAAGCCTTAGCGAGCCCAATAAAATGAGGAGTACGGATGCCAACCTTCCTGTACTCCTCATTTTATTTATACCTTTGTGTTTTATTTCAAATTCAGGTTCAGATTCATAGATATTATTCCATGTTTGAAAACTTACAGGACAAGCTTAATAACGCCTTTCGCACACTAAAAGGAAAGGACAGGATATCCGATATAAATGTTGCCGCTACTACCAAGGAAGTCCGTAAAGCACTGGTCGACGCCGATGTTAACTTCAAGGTAGCTAAAGAAATTACAGACCGCATCCGCGAGAAAGCTATCGACAGGAAAATCCTGATTTCCGTTGAGCCCGGGCAGATGTTCGTCAAAATTGTGCAGGAAGAACTGACCGAACTCATGGGCGGTAACGCCGAGGGGATCAATATCAAAGGCGACCCGGCCGTGATCCTGATCGCGGGCTTGCAAGGTTCCGGTAAAACTACTTTCTCCGGGAAGCTGGCTGCATTACTCAAAAAACAAGGCCGCCAGGTGCTCCTCACCGCCTGCGACGTGTACCGCCCCGCGGCGATCGACCAGCTGAAAGTACTCGGCGAGCAGATCGGCGTGGAGGTATATTCCGAGCCTGAAAACAAGAATGCTGTCCACATCGCCCAGAATGCCGTGGCACACGCCAGAAAATCGGGCAAGAAGATCGTGATCGTCGATACCGCGGGTCGTTTGGCGGTAGACGAAGTCATGATGAAAGAGGTAGAGGACATTAAATCCTCTGTAAAACCATCCGAAATCCTCTTCGTGGTTGACTCCATGACCGGTCAGGATGCCGTGAATACAGCCAAGACGTTCAATGAAAGACTCGATTTCGACGGGGTCGTTCTGACAAAACTCGACGGTGATGCCCGCGGTGGTGCGGCGCTTTCGATTCGTCAGGTGGTCGAAAAACCGATCAAATACATCAGTACCGGGGAAAAAATGGAGGCGCTCGACTCTTTCTACCCCGATCGTATGGCGAGCCGGATCCTGGGTATGGGTGACGTGATCTCCCTCGTGGAACGTGCGCAACAGGCGTTCGATGAAGACGAGGCGAAGCGTATCAACGCCAAAATGCGTCAGAACAAATTTGATTTTGACGACTTCCTCGGCCAGTTGCAGCAGATCAAAAAGATGGGTAATGTCAAAGACCTCATCGGCATGATCCCCGGAATGGGCAGCGCCATCAAAAACCTCGACATCGACAATGAGTCATTCAAACCCATTGAGGCGATCATCCAGTCGATGACCAAAAAAGAGAGAGAGAACCCCGATATCATCGATGGCAGCCGCAAGAAGCGGATTGCAACAGGTAGCGGCACCTCCATTCTGCAAGTCAACAATCTGATCAAACAGTTTGATGAAATGCGGAAAATGATGAAGAAAATGAATACCATGCAGGCTGCCGGCAAGTTGGGCAAAGCCATGCGCCGATAAACACTCCCCGATGAAACGTACCCTTCAGGTGTTGTCACTGCTCCTCCTCCTCGCGAGCCATCAAAAGCTCCGGGCGCAGGCGTCGGTCGGTTACTATCCGTGGAGCAGCCTGCTGACGGTGAGTACCAATGCCAAAAAAGCGATCTGGCTGGACACGCGAATGCAAACCAACTCGCTGTTCAGCAGCCTGAGCATCGACTTGCTGCCGATGGTCAACCTGAAACGGGGGGAGATAGTGCAGTGGTATCTTGGAGGCGGTCTTCGCCTGAACCCATTGTACCGCATTGCCGATTCCGAGGCTGATCTGATCACCATCGACGGTTATTCGGTGAACGTAGGTGTCCGCATTGCGCCATTGAAGCAGAACCGGCGGATACAGCTGGCGCTGGAATTAAACCCCTATGTAAAGGATAAATTCGACAGCGGCGTTCTTAAAAGCCATTTCGGACTGATATACGCTTTTGGCAAGAAGAAGAAAACCGAAGCCGCGTCCGAGCAACCAGCCAACCCCTGACGAAAAAGGATTGAAAAATTCTGTTTGATAATAATTTCTTAGCTTTAAAAATCCCCTAAATCCGGCGAATTTGCCGTTAATTTGGGGGATTTTTTATTAAACAGTCATTCAATTTATGAAAAAGCGGTTATACCTGTTTTTTGGGGCGTTGCTGGCCATTAGCACCCTTCCCAATGCTTTCTCTCAGAACGCCAAAACCAAGAAAGTCGTCTTCGTCATCGTGGATGGCATTTCAAGCGACAGCAAAGAAAAAATTGCGACGCCTCATCTCGACGCCATCGCGAAAGTGGGCGGCTACACCCGCGCCCACGTTGGCGGCGGTAAGGGCACCTACTCGCAAACACCGACCATTTCAGCCGTGGGATACAACAGTTTGCTAACCGGAACCTGGGTCAACAAACACAACGTTTGGGATAACGATATTAAGGAACCGAACTACAATTACTGGACATTATTCCGCTTTTTAGAAGAACAATACCCCCACAAAAGGACCGCCGTCTTCTCGACCTGGCTCGATAACCGCACCAAACTCGTCGGCACGAACCTGCCTCAGACCAATAAACTGCAATTGGATTATTCGTACGACGGTTTTGAACTCGATACCGTGCATTTCAAGCATGACAAGCAAAGTGAATACATTCATCAAATCGATGAAAAAGTGGTGAACGAAGCCTCGGCGTATATTCACGACAACGGGCCGGATCTGTCGTGGGTCTATTTGGAATACACTGATGATATGGGCCACAAATACGGCGACAGCGAGCAATTCCATAAAGCGATTCAGATGATGGACGATCAAATGGGCAGACTTTGGAAATCCATTACCTACCGCGAAAAGAACTTTGACGAAGACTGGCTGATCGTGGTGACTACCGATCACGGCCGCGATGCGAAAACCGGCAAGGGCCACGGAGGCCAGAGCGACCGCGAGCGCAGTACGTGGATTGTTACGAATGCAAAAGATCTGAATCCCAATTTCAAAGCCATGCCCGGCGTCGTCGACATTTTCCCAACCGTGGCAAGGCATATGGGCATTAATGTTCCAAAAGAACAGGCATTCGAAGTCGATGGTGTTCCTTTTACAGGCAAGATCTCGGTACTGTCACCAGCCGTGCAGAAATCGGCTGGCAAAGTGAATCTTTCGTGGAAGGCCGTCGAAAAAGAAGGAAAAGTGAAAATATGGCTTACAACTACCAATCACTTTGAAAAAGGGGGACGCGACCTCTATTACCTGATGGACGAAGTGGAGGTTACCAATGAAAAAGCCGAAATAGATATTTCAAAATATCCATCCGGCTTTTACAAGATTGTTCTGGAAGGCAGATACAACAGCGCTAACCGCTGGATTGTGGAAAAATAGGCCTAATTGCCGCCCCGCCCCGCTTTGTACGAGTCATACTCTTCAAGCAGTCGGATCAGATCGTCCTCGCCGGCAAAATCCAGCTGCTGCTCTTTGATCACGTAGTTCAGCTTGTTACGTTCGTCGGTGAGCAATTTCAGAAAACTGTTGCGGTTGCTGAGCTGCACAGGGTTCATTTTATCGTCTTTCAAAAGGAAAAGCCTGGCGCCCGCGTCCATTTCGCGCGTGGCGCTGGCTTTTTCTACTTTGATAGGATGTGTGTATTTTTTTAATAGCTTGGTGTTGCCATCGTAGAGCACCCGGTAAAAGCTCTTCTCTGTATTCGAAGCAACCGAAGGGTAACCGCTCCTGAATGTGTACAGATCCAGCCCGGTGGGTATTGTAAATTCAGTTACCCCGGCAGATAACCGGAACAGCCCCGAGCCTGTTTTATATTCAACCTCATCCTTGGCGAAATCATAACGCAGCTGAACACCATCGTGTACCTTGTCGTCATTGGTCCGCACAGTACCGGAATACCATTCTTTGAAAAGATAGGGGGAGGTATCGCCCGCTCCCGAAAGCTGTGCTTCCTGATATGGTGTTCCGGCCAGGCCCGTCGAATCCTGTGCCATTGCCTGAATCCCGGTGATAGCAGGCCACAGCAGGAAAATTCTTAGCAGATATTTCATGATTTAAGTTGGTTAATTTGATAAGTTCGGGCTTGGGAAGCCTAAGGGCTGGATTCCCTGCCATCTTTCCGTACTTTTGCACAAAAATTGTACCTGCTCCATTGGACATCAACGATCAGCTCATCCATATACGCCAGAGCCTCGGCGGAATCGTACCTGAAATATTTCTGGCCATTTTCTTTTGCGGCTTCCTGCTGACGGAAATCATGCTGGTGAAACGCATCGGTAAGGAAAAAACTTCGGCCTATCTTCAGAACATCGCACTAGCAGGCGCATTGATTACACTCTTGCTGATCCTCGGTCAATGGAATGCCGAGCCGTCTTTCCGGTTCCGGCCTATGCTGTTCC
>CBFGMV010000154.1:0-15540 GCA_965649915.1 uncultured Dyadobacter sp. | reverse complement strand
GGCGGCGAAGTGGGAGAGGAACGACATCGCTATCGCCGGGGATGTAGCAGCGCAGCAGGGCATCCGCTTCAATATTTTTCACCTCGGGCAGACCTATACCGGCGAAGACGAACGGCTCAACATCGGTCCCAAGGGATTTACGGGCGAGAAATACGGTGGAAGCACCTATTGGGATACCGAAGCCTACTGCATTCCTTTTTACCTCTCGACTGCCGATCAGAAAGTTGCACGTAATCTGCTCGTGTACCGGTACAAGCACCTTGGGAAGGCTATCGAGAATGCGGCAAAGCTTGGTTTTAGCGGCGGTGCCGCGCTTTACCCGATGGTGACGATGAACGGCGAAGAGTGCCATAACGAATGGGAAATCACATTTGAGGAGATTCACCGTAATGGTGCCATTGCCTACGCCATTTATGACTACACCCGCTACACCGGAGATGAAAGCTACGTAAACGGATGGGGACTAGAAGTATTGATCGGCATCAGCCGTTTCTGGAAGCAACGGGTGAATTGGTCGGAGGACAAAGGGCAGTACGTGATGCTGGGCGTTACCGGGCCTAACGAGTACGAAAATAACGTCAATAACAACTGGTATACCAATTATATCGCCTGCTGGACCCTCCGCTATACGCTCGAGGTGATCGATAAATTGTGGAAGGAAGATTCCAGAAAGCTCAATGAGGTCATTTTCAAAACCAATTTGGAACTAAACTCGGAACTGGCCGATTGGAAACACATTGTCGATAACATGCACTACCCGTTTGATGATGGCAGGCAGGTATTTTTGCAGCAACAGGGTTTTCTCGATAAACAATTGCTGACCGTCACCGACATTGCGAGCCAGCGGCCGATCAATCAGCGCTGGTCGTGGGACCGGATCCTGAGATCGTGCTTCATCAAGCAGGCAGACGTTCTGCAGGGACTTTATTTATTCGAGGACTAATTCGACGCGGCGACGATCCGCCGGAATTTCGAATTCTACGAACCCATGACCGTCCACGAATCCTCGCTCTCTCCCTGCGTGCACGCGATCCTGGCTGCCGGGCTGGGTATGCGGGAAAAGGCCTACGAAATGTACCTGCGAACCGCCCGTCTGGACCTGGACGATTACAATAACGATACCGAAGATGGCCTGCATATTACTTCGATGGCCGGGACCTGGATGAGCATTGTGAAAGGCTTCGCCGGTCAGCGCGTGAGAGATGGGTTACCTTCGTTCAAACCCTACATTCCTCAACAATGGACCGGGTATTCTTTCCGGATCGGTTTCCGCGGGGCTTTGCTAAAAGTTACGGTATCAAAACAGTCGATCGCGCTCGAAAATGCCTCGGAAAGCCCTCTCACCGTTTGGATTAACGATCAGAAGGTTTTCATTGACGCTCTCGCTTCTGTGCAAATTTAATTACCACCAGTTACTTAAAATGATGTTATTTGTTTAAAAAATTATATTTTGTTTGAAATTTATCAAACGGTCAAGTCATTAATTGTAATTTTCCCAGATTCCTTGTACGTTAGCAGCTTTTGAGCCATTAAACTGACTATGGTACAGAAATTCTGCTTACTTGTGATGACAGGTATGTTGCTGATGCTGATGGCTTTAACCCCAAGGCAAGTATCGGCGCAGGATTTTAGTGAATGCCAGCGGCTTGTAAAAGAACTTCTACCTATTTTCAATCAATCATTCGAGGAGAATAATCCTGCGTTACTTCGCGGCGAAGAATACCAGCGAGGTGTACGCAACCTTCAGGCCGCGTATGCAGCCTATCACAAAGGCGCGTATCAATCGGCCGACTCTGTGCAAAGAATGAACAATGAGGCCGTAATACTGGCGCTTTCAGGCAACTATCAGAAAGCGCTGCACATTATGGAAGAACTGGATCTGGCTCCGCTAGACCCTCACCTGCATTATAATCGTGGTTTGTTTGCATTATTATCCGGGAAATACGCGGCAGCCCGCAACGATTTCGCGGAAGCTCCATCAGGGTCCGAGGCTATCGTGAATACACTGGTGTCGCTGGGTAAGCAGAAAAAATACCAGGAGGCCGAAAGCTTCGCGAACAACAATTCTGCGAAAAACACCGGGGGAAAGTGGAATTTTAATGTCGGGATGGTGTACAAGTACAACGGCAACATGGAGCAGGCCGTAGACGAGATCACGAGCGCAATCCGGCAAAAGGACGAAATGGCGTACCGGCTGCAGCGAGGCGACATTCTGATGCGGACAGGTAACGACAAGCGGGCCGTGAAGGACTTCGAAAAGGTAGCGCGAACCCATCCGAAAGCGCAGATCCGCTATGCAAATGCTTTGTTATCGCTGAACCAGTTTGGAATGGCCAAAGCCGTTTTTGAAAAATACCTTGAGTCGGATGACCGCACGTTCCGCGGAGATGCTTATCTCGGAATGGCCCACTCCTGCTACGGCCTTCAGCAGACCGGCGAAGCGCAGCGTTACTACAAGCTGGCCTCGACATTGAAACGCGAAACCCCGGCATTGCAATCGGGCATCGCCAACACGCATCTTACCAAGCACGAATATCAGACCGCCTTCACCTTGTTCGATCGGGTGATCAAAAAGGACTCCAGTTACCTGCCCGCATACCTGGGGCGCGCGGTCGCCTACTATGGTCAGAAGAAGTATGACCTCGCCCTCAAAGATTTCAAGAAGGGAGAAAAGGCGCTTAATGCGGATAACAAGTTTTTTGCCGACCTCTTTGTGACCAAAGCCTTTTCGGAATATTATCTGAAAAAAAGCGCTGAGGCGCAGGAGGATTTTCAGAAGGCGATCCGGCTCGATCCGGCCCGGTACGAAGCGCTTGCGGGGCTGAGCGGCATCATGATCGATCAGAAACGATATTCCGAAGCAGGGCAGCACCTGGCCAAGGCACTTCAGTACGAGCAAGGATATGACCTGATGTGGAGTAACTACGGAAACCTGCTGATGCATTTTGACATGTATAAAAAAGGCTACCAGGTATTCAAGCGGGCCGTTGCGCTGAATCCCGCCAATGTAAATGCGCAGAATGGCTGGGGGATCGTTCTGCTTGAAAACGACCAGCTCGACAAGTCCATGGCGCTGTTCGATAGTCTGGTACGTGAAAAGCCGGAACTGCCGTTTGTTCACAATAACCACGGCATTGTGCAGGCCTACATCGGTAACCGGCATGACCAGAAGCACCAGGTCAATGAAGCCAATGCGCGTTACGATGGCGCTTTCGAGGATTTCAGGCTTGCCATGGCAGCAGCCCCGACGCGGAAGTTCTACAACGTGAACCAGGGAAATGTATTCCGCTATATGGAGCGTTTCGATGAAGCGAAGCTCAGCTATCAGACCTATCAGGATAAAAGTGCATTAAACAACACCGCCATCATGTACGCCGGCCAGGAGCGAATGAAGGATGCCAAATACTACCTGGGGGTCGCTATTCAGATCGATTCACTGCACAGGGTGTTTCAGTACAACATGTCGGTACTGGTAAAAGGAAAGCAGAAGGAAATGATGCGGCTCGTAGCGTCGGCGGATGAAAACAGCCCCTTTTCGGATATCGGGATCAAGTACAGCCGCGACGGCTTTGTGACCATTTACCTATATGACTACGAGTACGATGTCCTGAGCTTTCCCGGACGGCACTACATGCCATTGCCTGTGGCCGAATACAAAGAAGATTACTTCATTCCGGAATATGATTTCAAACTCATTGCCTACGAAAAGAAAAAAGGCGACGACAAGAAGAAGCGGGTTCGGTACCACTCCCAGAAAGTAAAGATGCCCGGAGGGCGAGGCAGGTCAGGAACCAAGTGTCCTGTACTATTTTAGAAGTTAAATGCCGCTTAACCGTCTAAAAGCTACATTCTGAGTAATAATTTCCACGCATCCGGGGTGCGAATCCGCACTTGATGTAAATTTCTCCACGATTTTGAATGCTGGCGGGCTCCGCTATCCCGTCGGATCAGTACCCGGCGTTGTGAAGATATTCTTGACTTCAACAAAGCTGATAGGCTTGTCCAGGAAGAAATCCGCACCATTCCGAAAGGCTTCTTCTCTCAGATTAGTCATGGCGCTCATCATCACCACTTTTGTTAATTTATCCGGGTAAACATCCTTGATGGTACGGATCGCCTGTACGCCCTTTCCGTCAGGTAAGTTATTGTCTATGAAGATCCAGTCGGGGCTCATGACCCGCACGCAATCCAACCCCTCTGTCAATGATGCCACGACCCTGATGGCGGCATCAGGTGTTTGAATGTCCAGTTGTTTAATTAGAAAATTGCGCATCAACACTCCCAAATCCCTTTCATCTTCAATAATTACAATTTTCATAGCGCTGTGTGACAAGTAAATTTTTAGTCATCGGTGGTGGAGGTATTTTCCGAAGCTATGAAGAGCATCCGAATTATGAAATAACCTTTTCCCTTATCCGAGGCAATAATCCTGCCATGTATCAGATTGACACAATGTCCTTTAATCCTCCGGCAGCTCTGAGTTTCCGATTTGCATCTGTTCCTTTTTTACTCCGTTTAGGGTAGTTTTTTTACAGTCCTAAGAATTGGGCAGCCGGTGGCCAGATTTCAGTTTTTAGGTTAATTGGTTGTGTTACAATTGTATAGTGGTTAAATAGAAATCTGCTCGCCGTTTTGGTACAGGATTTTCGATATATTCAGCAAATTGAAGTGATCACGTTAAAACGAATGTGCTATGTCAGGCAAAAACATCATTTTAGGTATTGTAACCGCGGCAATAGCGGGTGTAGCGATCGGTATGCTCATCGCGCCGGATGACGGAAAGAAGACGATCAAGAAACTTCGGAAAAAAACCAATAGTCTCGCGGGTGACCTGATTGCTGCTTTGGAAAAAAGCAAGGAAAAAGCAGCGGAAGCAGCGGACGAATTAAAAAATGAAGGAAGCGCCTACGCGAATGAAGCTGCGGATAAAGTAGAAGGATATGTGGAAACCGCCCGCGGAGAAGCGGGTAAGCTCTGATCCCTACATCTCTGATAACCATAAACAGCAGATCTATGGAACCGACAGAAAACCGTTCGAAGACGGAACAATTAAAAGACACCGTCTCCGACACGATCGGCTACATCAGGGAACTTGCGGCTGCCGGGCCTACGGGCGTTGCGGGAAGGGGGCTTGAAATGGGACTCAGCGCCGCGTTGGCCCGCACTGCATTAAGACGTCTTCCGGCTCCCTTGAATCTGGTAGCGCCATTGCTGATCGAGAAAATAATCATGAAGCATGGCGTGGACGAAGGGAGGGAATTGTTGCTGAAAGGATTGTACTGGATTAAAAGGGCGACCGACGACCAGCCCGCGCAGCCGATATAGCTGCTTTGGAATAATACCTGTGCAAACCCTCCCTTTCCGGAGGGTTTTTGCATTTATATACGTCGGCAAGAATTTTGCATTTCTTAAAGAAGGTTTCGGATGGAACCAGCTGCAATTTGCGGGTGCCGGCGGATGAAAGGGCAGTAAACAGTAAAGGCAGACCGGTCGCTGCAAAAATTGGATTTCTTTTGATTATCAGCTGTATGTGGATCGTTTTTCAGCAAAGTATAGCTTGCTCCGTAATGGAATAGAATCGCAAAATGTGACGGAAGCAGGCGCTGATCATGCGGCCCGTATAGCAAAAAAGGCAGTTTTCAGATGAGTATTCCCTCTACATTCTGAATAATAATACTCAGTCTGTGGAAATAACTACGCAATCTTCAGTGACGCACCCAGCGATTGCGGTTAGATTAGATAAAGAGTCGTAAATTTAAAGCATCAAGAGAATTACAATTTTACCCTTAGTTGCTATATGCAAAGACAGACGCAGACGCAAAGACAGACTTTAAAATACTCTCCCTTGCAAATTCAGATGCTGAATTTACTGCACCTGACTACAATGGAGCTTGAACAAAGGATTAAGGAGGAACTGGAAGAAAACCCCATACTGGAAGAGGGAAAGGATGAGAATACGGCGGAGGAGAGTGCCGACGAGTTTGAAGACGGAGATGTATCTTCGGGAGGGGAGGATAATTCGGTACAGGATTATTATGATTGGGATGAATTCCGTGATGACGATATCCCTGATTACAAAACCTACGCAAACAACCAGTCGGCCGACAACGAATTGTACACCCGGCCGATGGTCGAGACGATGTCGTTCCGCGATGACCTGAAACAGCAGGTACACTTTCTGCGGCTCGACGAGCGCCAGCAGCTCGTAGCCGACTTCATCCTGGATTCACTGGACGAAGACGGGTTTCTTCGGAGGGAAAGCGATGTGATTGCGGACGATATTTCATTTGCGAACAGCATGTTTATCGATACCGACGAAGTGAACACCATGCTGAAAATCATCCAACAGCTGGATCCTCCGGGTATCGCAGCGAGCGACCTGAAAGAATGTCTGCTTATCCAGCTCCACCGGACGGAGAATCAGAATGAGGTATGGAGGTGGGCATTTAAGATTGTTTCCGATGCATTCGATGAGCTGGGGTCAAGGAATTATGACAAGATCATGCGGATCACGGGGCTGGATGAAGAGTCACTGAAGAAGGCGATACAGCTCATTACGACACTTAATCCCAAGCCGGCCTCGGGGTTGCGTAACGACTCGATCGTGAATGAAAGTATCAAACCGGACTTTATGCTCTGGTATACTGAGGACGGGGAAATCGAAGTACAGCTGACTTGGGGAAATAGCCCTGCATTGAAGCTGAACAAGGTTTTTACCCAGATGGCGGAACAAAAGAACGACAAGGCCACCAACCAGTTCCTCAAAAATAAGATGAACTCGGCCAAATGGTTCATCGACGCTATCAAGCAGAGAGAAAACACGATGCTGAACACACTCAAGGCCATCGTGCGGCTGCAATACGACTATTTTCAGACGGGCGACATCAAGAAATTGCGTCCTATGATCCTGAAAGACGTGGCGGAGATTATTGATATGGATATCTCGACCGTATCCCGCGTAACTACGAACAAATATGTACAGACGCCTTTCGGCATTGTGCTGCTTAAAGACCTGTTTACGGAAGGCGTCACCAATGAAGACGGAACAGAGGTCTCCAACCGCGAAATTCAGGAGGCGATCCGGGAAATCGTGAGCGAGGAAGACAAGCGGCATCCGTATAATGACCAGCAGATTACAGACATGCTTGCAGAAAAAGGATATTCGGTTGCCAGAAGGACGGTGGCCAAGTATCGCGAGCAGCTGAACATACCCACCGCAAGGTTGAGAGTTACTATTTAAACAACATGTTAAGCCAGAGAGCCGGAATGAAAAAAATAGTTGTTGTTGATGACGAAGCGGATATTTGCTTCTTGTTGAAGCGGTTTTTATCAAAAAATGATTTTATAGTTGAAACGGCCCAGAATGGAAAAGATGGCCTCGCATTGATAGAGTCCATTTCTCCCGATCTGGTGATGACCGACTTCAGACTCGGGGATATCACCGGTACCGAGCTTCTGACCACCATTAAGGCCAAAAGACCTAACGTACCAGTACTGATCATCACCGGATATTCGGATATCAAGGTGGCCGTTAATGTGATGAAACTCGGTGCTTACGATTATATCACCAAGCCATTGTTTCCCGACGAGATCCTGGTGACGGTTAAAAAGGCGATAGCGGATGCGGAGGCTTCGCAGAATGAGGAGCACGACTATGCAGTGCCTGTCGTCGATGGCAGCTCCGAACCGTCGAAGCCGTCCCGTAAAAGTCAGGTGCGGACCAAAGCCGGTTACGTCATGGGAAACAGCGATGTATCTGATAACCTGTTCAAGCAGGTGGATCTCGTTGCTCCCACCAATTTCAGCGTCATTATTTACGGCGAAAGCGGTTCCGGTAAGGAGGCAATCGCGCAGGAGATACACAACCGGTCGAGGCGAAAGGACATGCCTTTTGTGGCGATGGATTGCGGTGCAATTTCTAAGGAACTGGCAGGAAGTGAATTGTTTGGCCACGAAAAAGGGTCATTTACCGGTGCATTGCAAACCAAAATCGGGCATTTCGAGCTGGCCAATGGAGGTACGCTGTTTCTGGACGAGGTTTCGAACCTGTCGTATGAAATCCAGGTAGCCTTGCTGCGGGTAGTTCAGGAACGTAAAATGCGGCGGATCGGCGGTTCGAAAGAGATCGATCTGGACGTGAGGATCATTGTGGCGAGTAACGAGCGGCTGCTGGAATCCGCCCGTAACGGCAAATTCCGGGAAGACCTTTACTACCGTTTTAATGAATTTACCATTGAAGTACCTGCATTAAGGAATCGCCGGGACGATCTGATGCTGTTTGCGGGCGCATTTCTGGATACCACAAATGCGGAGCTGAACAAAAATGTAAGAGGATTTTCGGAAGAAGTAAAGAATGATTTTCTCAACTACTCCTGGCCGGGTAACCTCAGGGAGTTGAAGAATGTGATCAAAAGGGCAACCCTGCTTTCGGACGGGGAGCTGATCGAAGAAAAGGCATTACCCTTTGAAATAGTCAATTACAAGCGCCTGAAAGACCTGGACGACGAACCTGCACCGGCAAGCCCGTTGGCTTCATCGGTGCTGTCACCGGATAGTGTCGACGGTGAGGATAGCAAACCGAGCCTGAAAACCGTCGCGAACGAGGCTGAGTATGACATGATCATGCAGGTGTTGCGTGATGTGAATTTCAATAAAAGTAAGGCAGCGCGTTTGCTGAACATAGATCGGAAGACACTCTATAACAAAATGAAGCAATTCGACATCTGATAGCGGGAGACCAGGGAGGGGATGACTAACAAATTGATCAGAGTTTTATTGGTAGATGATGATGAGGATGATTATTTCCTTACCCGGGAATATTTTCAGGATCTTGTCAACTGGAAGTTCGACATTACCTGGTGTGCCACGTTCAGGGATGCCGAAAAGCATATCCGCGATAACAAATACGACCTTTACCTGTTTGATTACCTTCTGGGGGAGAGTACAGGCATTGACCTCATAGAGCTTGCATGCAGTTTCGAATGCGAGGAGCCCATTATATTGCTGACAGGCAAAGGCGATACCAAAATCGCCGTGGAGGCATTACGTCTCGGAGCTGCCGATTACCTGATCAAAAGCGAGCTGGATGCTGAAAAGCTGGAAAGAAGCATTCGCTATGCCTTGGAAAGAACGTCGGTTTTGAAGGCATTGCGGCATAGTGAAAGACGCTATCGGCGTATTTTCGAGGAGTCCAGTGACTTTCTGTTTATCAGCGACCTGGAAGGCAATATTATCGATTTCAACGAAGCGGCAAGTATGCTCACAGGCCGTTCAGTAGAAGAGCTGAAAGAGAGAAAAATCACAGAGCTGATCGAAGGCCCTTTGTTTTCGGCCCTGTGGACGGACATTGCCGACCAGCCCATTCACGACCATGAAGTAAAATTGCTGACAAAAGACAATGACAAAAGGTACTGCCTGCTGTCGGCGTCGGTCGAGGTGGACGATGATCATCCCTATGTGCAGGGGCGGATACATGATATGACAGCCCGTAAGCAGTCGGAGAATGAAAGGTTGTTTTCTGAAAAAATGGCGGTTACGGGACGTCTCGTACGAATGCTCGCGCATGAGGTGCGTAATCCGCTCACGAATGTCAACCTTTCGGCAGAGCAACTGGAAATGGAACTCGTCGATGAAGACCAGAAGTTTTACACACAGATCATCAAGCGCAACTGTACCCGCATTAACGACCTGATCACACAGCTGCTCCAGCCATCATCGTCTGAGGATATAGAACTGATCGAGAGCTCCGTGCATTCGGTATTGAACCAGGCAATCGGTGCAGCGCTGGACCGTGTACAACTCAAAAGGATCCAGATTGTGAACGAGTTCGCAGAGGATGAACTGGCATTGCCGTTGGACAGGGTTTCGTTGCAGATGGCGTTCCTGAACCTCATCACCAATGCGATCGAAGCGATGGAGGAAGATAGGGGCATTTTACGTATCACGACCCGCAACCAGGGCGATCAGATCCAGGTCGTTTTTGCTGACAATGGTTCAGGGATCAGCGAGGAGCATATGGACAAAATTTTTGAGCCCTACTTTACCGGAAAGAATAACGGAATGGGGATTGGCTTGTCTACCACTATGAGCATCATACATGCGCATCACGGGCGCATCGATGTACAGTCCGCGCTGGGCGCCGGGACTACATTCATCATCAATTTTCAGGTCAGCAAATAATCGTTTGCTGACGGTATCAGGGCCATTTTGTGCAACGGTTGCATGCGCATACGCGTAAAGACAGAAAAACCGGTGCAGCATTATGAAACCCATCTTTACAGTTTTTTTCGCAGTTATGCTCTTCCAGGCCCGGGCACAGGACCATTCGGACTACTACCGCAAAATCTACAAACGGCCGATCGGCGAAAGACCTTACAACACTGAATCACTTCTGAAAAAATTCGGAGATGTACGCATCCGGGACCGCTGGTATGCCGGTGTGAATGGCTTTGTCAGGACGGACAAAAATACGATCACTAATGATTTCGACGGGCTGATCGGCACACAGTCGCCGGCGGTGTCGGCCTGGGGCGTGTCGGTGGGTTGGGTATTCAGAGAGCAATGGGCTGTGGAGGCAGCATACGACCGTTCGGCCATTCATAATGTCCTGATGATTTACGGGGACAATCCGCTCAGCTATCAGATGGAGAATGACAAGAACAGTCTCATTGTGAGAGGTAAGATGCGTTTGCTTTTTGGTAAAAACTATATTCGTAAATCCGCGTTCTGGGTCGGCGCTGGTGCCGGGCTGGTTCCCAATTCAGGAAAAGAAAAGGACTACATGGAGTTTTCCGGGTACAGGGAAAAAGGGCGGAGGCAAGGCGTGGACACCTTGTTCATGTCCAGCGACACACGCATCAATTCTTCGATGACCGGCTTGGTAGAAGCTTCCGCGGAATATGTGATCAAAGTTGCCAAATCCATTGATCTGTCGGTTTTTGCCAGAAAACAATGGGGCCTGGGAAATTCCGTTTCCACCGATCTGGTTTACAAGGTCAATGGTGTCGAGATGGAGCAAGCGAGAATCACAGGTGACGGCTCTGGCTGGAATTTTGGCATATCCCTGCGTTATGTCTTCCATATCGGCTATGATTTTTCCCCGCTTGGCCATAATGCCGGAAAAATATAAGGCCATCCGTTTTCGCAGATGGCCTTATTCATTTGGGACAAATTGTGCTGCTATGCGTACTTCGATGTCTTGACCTTCCGGTTAAAGAAACCATATATGATCGGGAAGATCAGCAACGTCAGCACTGTTGCGGTGATCAGCCCGCCGATGACAACGATGGCCAGCGGTTTCTGGGTTTCCGAACCGATACCGGTAGAAACTGCGGCCGGAAGCAACCCGATGGCTGCCATCAGGGCCGTCATGATGACCGGGCGGATACGTGATTTGACGCCCTCCCGGATCGCTTCGTCCAGGGACATCCTCGCAGCCAGGTTTTTGTTGAATACGGAAATCAATATCACCCCATTCTGTACGCATAACCCGAACAGTGCGATAAAGCCTACGCCGGCCGAGATACCGAAATTCATATGCGTCACATGCAGCGCGAGGATACCGCCAATCAGCGCAAAAGGAACATTAATGAGTACCAGGCCGGCATCTTTTGCATTACTGAACATAATGAACAGCAGTATGAAGATGCCGATGAGGCTGATCGGTACTACCTGACCCAGACGGGCAGTGGCGCGTACCTGGTTTTCGAATTCACCTGACCAGTTCACGGAGTAGCCCTTCGGTAGTGAGGAGAGCAACGGTTTCACTTTTGACTGCGCTTCGGCAATGGTGCTTCCCAGATCGCGTTCGCGCACCGAGAATTTCACGCCTATGAAACGTTTGTTGTTGTCACGGTATACAAATGCCGGGCCGGTGACGGTGCGGATCGTAGAGATCTCTTTCAGGGGGATTTTGCCGCCTGTCAGCGTGGGAACCATGAGTTGCTGTATGTCGTCTACCGTGCGGCGGTACTGCTGCTCGTATCGCAGACGGATATCGAATTTGCGTTCGCCTTCATAGAGGATCGAGGCAGTTTTCCCGCCGATCGCCATTTCGATCACCGCCTGGGCATCGGCGATGCTGACGCCATACTGTGCCATTTTATGGTCGTGCAGGATCACGCTTACCTCCGGCTGACCAATGTTTCGCAGAATGCCCACATCTTTAATCCCCGGCACATCCTTGATGGCTTCCAGCACCTGGTTGGCTTTGTTGTTCAGTGTTTCAAGATCGTCTCCATAAATTTTGACCGCATTGCTGGCATTCATCCCGGCGACCGCTTCGGCGACGTTGTCGATGATGGGCTGCGAGTAATTGTAATTGATACCCTGAAACTGTTTCAGCTTTGTATCCATCTCTTCGATCAGATCATCCTGGCTGATTTTCCGTTTCCACTCGTCTTTGGGTTTCAGGTTAACCTGCATCTGGACGTAATAAAAGCCGGATGGATCGGTGCCGTCATTGGAACGGCCGGTTTGCGACAGTACGCCATTGACCTCCGGAAATTCATTCAGCTTGGCCCGGAGTACGGTTACCATCTTGACGGTCTCGGCCAGCGAGCTGCTCATCGGCATTTTAGCTTCCACCCACAATGCACCTTCATTGAGTGTAGGCAGGAACTCGGTGCCCAGGAATTTGGCGGAAAAAAGGCTGAGCCCGAGGAATGCAGTGGCGAATACGACGCTTAATTTTTTGTGGCCATAGCACCATTCGAAACCTTTTGTAACTGCATTATCGAAGAATCGGACAATGGGATTGCTTTTTTCGCGTACATTCTTTTTCAACAAAATGGAGCAAAGCACCGGTACCAGGGTCAGCGTGTAAAGCAGCGCGCCCAGCAATGCGAAACCAAGGGTGTAGGCCAGCGGTGTGAACATTTTACCCTCCACTTTCTGAAAACTGAAAATAGGGATCAATGCGGTGATAATGATGAGTTTGGAAAAAAATATCGCCTTGCCAAGTTCACCGCCGGTACGTTTGATCAACCCCAGCTTCGAAAGCTTGTTGAAACGGTCCATTCCGTTTCTGTGGGAAAGATGATCCAGTGCCACGAAGATTCCTTCCACCATAACCACCGCGCCGTCTATGATGATCCCGAAATCGATGGCACCCATGGACAGGAGGTTGGCGGACATACCTTTCAGCCGCAGACACATGAATGCAAACAGCAATGCGAGCGGGATAATGATCGAAACGATCACGGTCGTGCGCCAGTCGGCCATGAATATGAACACGATGACGGTCACGAGCACGATCCCTTCGATGAGGTTATGCTTCACGGTATGCGCGCAGAAATCGATGAGGTTGTCACGATCATAGAATGTGACCATTTTGACATCAGGCGGCAAGATTTTTGTGTTCAGCTCTTCGATCTTTTCCTTGACGCGGGCCAGCACCTCGCTTGGGTTTTCGCCTTTCCGCTGCACCACAATGCCTTCTACGACATCGTCGTTCCCGTCGAGCCCGACTTGTCCGACGCGCGGCATGTCTGATTCGCGCACATCCGCCACATCCCTGACGAGTACGGGGTTGTCTTTCACATATTCGACAATGATATTCTGGATGTCGGGAATCGAATTCAGCAGACCTATTCCCCGGACCACATAAGCCTGCCCATTCTTCTCGATCACGTCCCCACCGACATTGATATTACTTTTGGTAACAGCCTGGTACACTTCCAGCGGGGTAATGTTATATTTCACGAGTTTCGTGGGGTTCACCTGCACCTCGTAGATCTTGTCGCGCCCACCGAATGCGACGACGTCGGCAACACCGGGCACACTGCGAAGCTGCCTGTCAATGATCCATTTGTGCAAGGTGAGCAATTCCCGGCTGTCGCGATCCTTACTTTGAAGAGTAAAACGGAAAATCTCACCGGTGGGGCCATAGGGAGGCTGTACGTCGGGCTCGACACCGTCGGGCAGGGACACGGTCCGCAGCTGGTTATTGACCTGCTGGCGGGCAAAGAAGTCTTCGACGCCGTCGTCAAAAATGATCTTGACAATGCTGAGTCCGAACATGGTTGTACTCCGGACGTTGGTCTTTTGCTGCACGGAGTTCATCGCGACCTCTATGGGTACCGTCACAAAGCGCTCGATTTCCTCCGCGCTGCGGCCGTTCCATTGCGTGACGATGATAATCTGGGTATTAGTCACGTCCGGAAATGCTTCCAGCGGCGTGTTTTGATAGCTGACAATCCCTGAAATGATCAGAAGGCCTGTCATGAAGAATATGAAGAACCGGTTCTTGAGCGAAAAGCCCACGATACCTCGGATGAATTTGTTCATGAGTCAATGATTAATGACCGAATGATTGAATGATTGAATGACCGAATTTTGAATGAGTGAATGAGTGAATGTGTGAATGATTCAATTTTGAATTGCGAATGACTGGATGTGTATTGATATAAAATGGGTAGCAAATGAGAGGGAAATCAAGCGTAAGCAATATTCACTCATTCACTCATTAAAAAACATTCAGTCATTCAGTCATTCAATCATTCAGTCATTCAATCATTCAACATTAGTCATTCAACGCATCATACACCAGCAGCTGGTTTTTGGAAATGATGGTTTCGCCTGGTTGAAGGCCTTCTTTGATGTAGGTCGTGCTTGCCAGGGAACGGTAGACGTCGACAGGCCGTGTCTCGATTTTGGAACGGCTGTGATATACCATTACCCAGTTTTTGCTACGGTCGAAAATGACGGCCTGGGAAGGAATTGCCTGCATTTGCATACCTTCTTCGAAATGCAGCGACACCGTCGCGTGCATCTCAGGTTTGAGTTTGAAACCGACATTTTGCAACTGGATGCGTATTTTCATCGCTTTCGTATCCGGGTCGAGCACATTGTAGATTTTATCGACCTTTCCTTTAAATACTTCGTCGGAAAAGCTGATCGTGCGCACTTCGGCGGGCATTCCCAATTTCACCCGCGGAATGTCGCTCTCGTTGACGTTCGCCATGACCCAAACGTCGGCAATCTGCCCCACTGTGAACAGGCTCTCCGAATTGTCGGAGCGTAGCTGCATGCCCCGGTTCACATTCTTATCGATAATGAAGCCATTGATCGGCGACTTGACGGTATAATTGGTGGATTTTCCCAGGCCGTAAATCGAGAATACTTCTTTGACACGGTTCAGCTCAGCCTGCGCCTTGTCCACGATCTGGCGAGCGGATATCACATCCCGTTCAGGGACCAGTTTGCTTTCGAACAGATCTTCGGTGGAAGACAGGTTTTTCTGTGCGATCAGCAGATCGGATTGCGCCTGGATCATCTGGCGCTCGAAATCCGCTACTTCTCCCGAGCGGATCGTAGCGAGTTTCTGGCCTTTACGTACATTATCACCCAGTTCCACATCCACCTCTTCCACGTTGCCACCCACGAGCGGATATACTTTAATCACCTGGTTCTCGTCCGGTACCACTTTGCCGACAAGCGTGAGTTCATTGCGAACCGGCTCCGTTCTGACAGTATCGAGGCTGATGCGGCTCATCATGGTGTCGGAGAGCATAAATGCCTTCGATTCCTCGCTGTCTTCTT
>CBFGMV010000153.1:0-15929 GCA_965649915.1 uncultured Dyadobacter sp. | reverse complement strand
CTGCCACCAGGGTCTTTCAGCTCTGCGAGAACCAGCAGAAAACGATCACGATAACCTGCCGGAATCGCAAATTTCCCCATATCCAGCCCTGTCACAGAAGTCCCAGCCGCCACCTGAGCAGTCTTTTGCCCTTGCCAGAGCACCTTGAAGGCATCATCCATCACCAGCACCGACAGTTTCCCACCATTCATAGCAACAGGTGTAGCGTGCGTGATTTTCACCGGAAGGTCGATCTGCTCGCCTGCCCTCCATAAAAGTCTGGGAATATCTACGGCCACATGCGTGGGCTCGTAAGTGCGTTTCAAAAAATAATAGGGTGCAGCGGCGTGTCCAAACCAGTCCATCAGTTGGATGGCTACCACTGGCCAGTGCCTTTTGAAAACCCAGGGAATAAGACCGGCGGTTACCGGATAATTCCCTTGTACCTTCTCAGAGAAAACCTGATAAAATTCACCCGCCCCCACCTGCGAGGCTTCGGCGATATCCTCAATACTTGGATCAGTCACATCGACGATATGCGATGCTCGGCTCAACATACGCGGTACCCTGCTAGGCCCGTACTCGGTAAAATGGTGAATGAATTCGGGATGATCTTTTGCAAAATCCTTATCCCACATCTTACCCAGCTCCTTGAATTCCTGATTGTCGACGGTTTCATAAAACACATTAGCCTCGGGAAGTGAGTGCACCCCAGTTTCGGAAATCCATGGCACCTTCGCATAGCTGTGGTTGTACCAAACCGGGTCCATGTCCGGGTACACGTGCACGGCACCATGATCCGGGGTGGTACGCTTGAAGGGGCGCGAGGGGTCAAATATTTTCAGATTGCGCTCGACAATGCCGATAACGGCGGTATTACCAGTTGAATAGGGGTTGAATTCATTGCCTCCACACCATATCGCGAGCGAAGGATGATTGCGCAGCCGAAGAATATTCTGCACGACCTGGGCCTCCCATACGTCCTGTGGAAAGTCGGGGGAATCCTGATTGCCAACCGGAAAATCCTGCCATACCATCATCCCCAGCTCATCGCAGATTTCATAGAATTGTTTTGTTTCCAACAATCCCCCTCCCCAGATGCGGATCATCTGCACTCCCATTTTATGGGCAGCTTGCAGCGTCCACCGGTATCGTTCGGGAGACAAGTCCAGCAAAATATCCTGCGGGGTGAAATTCATTCCCTTCACAAATACCTTCCTGCCATTGATGACAAACTGCCAGTTATCCCAGCGGTCTCTTGTTCGGGGCCCGGCGGTAGGCACAAAATCGATCTTGCGGATCCCGTGCTTGAAGCCAATCAGATCGACCTGTTTGCCAGCGTCTAAAAGCGCTATTTTGACATCATAACTTTCGGCCTTACCCAGCCCATTGAGATTCCAAAGTCTGGGATTTGGGACGATAATGTCTTTTTCCAGCCAGTTACGGCCCTTGGTCAGGTCCACTTTCCAGCTTTTTTTAATAAAGCTTTTACCATCGAGCGAAAGCTCAATCTGAACAGCATAATCGCCCGAAACCGGCTCAAACTTTTGTCCAAAATTGTCAGGATGGTCCATCTGGGTATTTTTCCAGGGATGCAGCGTCAGATTCGTTGAAGATTCTCCGGCCAGCAATTCCAGCGAAAGGTGCAGATCAGCCTGTTTTTCCGACACGGTGGAGGTGGTCAAAAATGGCCGCTCCAAATGCACTTTCGGCACCACTTCCAGCCTAACACCCTGCCACATTCCCACGCTGAAAAAAGCCTCCCCTCCCAGCCCACCGGAGATTACCCAGGGTTTGATAATCTTACCGGTGTTACGCGGGTCAAAACCTTTGCGGACGGGTGCTTCGCCTGGCTTGCTGGCCTTATTACCCCAGTTACCCGCCTTTACCTCCACAACGATTTCGTTGTCTGTTTTCAAAAACCGGCTGATTTCCACAGTTGGCCCGCCAAACATCCCTTCGTGCACGCCTACAAGGGAATCGTTGACCCATACCTTTGAAAAATAGTCCAATCCTTCAAAACAAAGAAATGCATATTGGCCGTCGGTACTTTGCGGCATTTGAAACGATTTGCGGTAGTACCAGACTTTTTCATCCATCCAGGCATACTGCTCCGAATTTTTATGATAATACGGATGTGGAAGTTTTCCGGCCTTATAGTAAGACCATTGCACCGAGTTGGGCACGCTTGTTTGAAATTCGTCCCGGATGCCCTTTAACTCGGAAAGTGCTCCAACAGGCTTGTCCGTATACCCCAGTCGCCAGCCATCTCCGGAAAGCTCGACGTGCTGGCTTCCCGCACGCTCGGTGACCCGGTAAGGTTGCCACAATGATTTTTCGGAGGACTGGCTCCGGGCCGTTTCTGAAAAGGTGAATGTCAAAACGGTCATTAGTATAAAGACCCTCGCATGCAGAAGTACTTTCATGAACAGCTGATTTTGGTTTGTAAAAATTGGGTAAGCTAAAATGGTTTTTCAGGTCCCGTAAGGTTTGGGTTTTCCATAGCCTCTCATCAACAGAAGACCTCCGTCAATGGTGATCGATTCCCCGGTGAGATAACTTCCGCTGGCCAAAAGACCCACAATGACCGCGGCAATCTCCTCGGGCAAACCAAAGCGTTTCATGGCGATACCTTCGGTAACTTCCCGGAAAGAGTCCAGATTTTCGCGGGCATCCCTGGTCATATCCGTTTCGATCGCGCCGGCGGCGATGGTATTCACTTTAATGTTGTGAGGAGCCAGCTCCAGGGCGACACCTTTCATCAGCGTTTCCAGAGCGCTTTTGGAAGCACCATATGCACTCTGCCCAATGCCGGGGCGTATGCCGTTCACAGACGTAATGGAATAGATAGCGCCTTCTACACCGCTGTCGACCATCATTCTGGCGACTGCCTGCGTGAGAAAAAAAGTCCCTTTGAAATTCATATTGGTAAACAAATCCAGATCGTCTTCGGTGGTATCCAGAAAAAGCTTTTTGTACGACACCCCTGCGTTATTGACCAGAAAATCAATGCCCCCCATCGTTTCCCACACAACTTTTGCCAACGCCTTGGCCTGCTCAGGGTCGGCCAGATCCGCACGGAACACATACGCCCTGCCCTGCCGCAACCGGATCTGCTCAGCCAATTCGTCCGCCTCCGCGGGCTGATCGTAGTAGTGAATACCCACTTCACATTGATCACCGGCGAGCGCCAGTGCGATGGCCCGTCCTATCCCACGCGACGCCCCGGTCACCAGCGCCCTTTTACCCGATAATGATGGTTTCATAAGCATCAAGCTGTTAGGATGATCTTCCTGATCTACTGAAATTGAACCTGATCTCTTTTAAAAAATAGCAGCGCGCCCACAATGATGAAAGCGCCGCCCAATATATAAGCAACCGAAAGCAGTGACAACCCCAGCGACAAGCCCAGCGTGGGTTTGAGCGCCCCAAGCAAATACGGAGAAAATGCGCCGGCCAAAAAAGCACACATCAACATCAGCCCCGAAGCAGAAGAGCGCAAACCGGCAGGTACGACCTCATAAAGAGACGCAAAAATATTAGAATCGTATGCCCCGCGAAAAAGGCCGAAAATGAATAGGGCGAGATAAGTGACGGGCTCTGAGCCAGCCGCTGCCATCCAGAATATAAATGGTGCCGCCAAGAGCAATGAAATACCTTGCAGCATTAAGCGTGCCTTTCTGTCTGAAAGGGATAACCGGTCGGCCAGCTTCCCTCCTGCCAATACGCCTATCACCGCCCCGCCATGGTGATAGAACATGGAGTTGAATCCTGCCGCAGAAAGCGACAAGCTGAATTTGGCTGCAATAAAGGACGGCATCCATGTCAAATAGCCCACGTTCACGAAAACCATGCAGGCAAAACCAAGCGTAAGCAGCAGCACAGTGGGCTTACGGAAAATGACACCGGCGGTTTTAAGTATGTCCGGTTTCTCCTGAACAGGCACGGGAATGTCATTTCTTAATTGCATAAAAACGAGCATGCCGACGATAATGCCAAAAGCCCCGAATAAATAAAATGCCTTCTGCCATCCGTAGGTTTCACCGATATATCCGGCGATCAGCCCGCTGAGTATGATTCCAAGGTAATTCGCCGACTGATGTACCGATAGGGCAAACGAGCGGGTTTCCTGGTGATGCTCACTGATGAGCGCATTGGCCGATGGGGCGTAAAACGCCTCGCCGCCGCCTGTCGCAATGCCTCTGAGCAAAATGAATTGAAGCAGCGTCGTGCAGAGTCCTGTCGAAAGGGTGGCAATACTCCAGAAAATCAGGCTGAACCCAATAATTTTCTTCCGCGAAAAACGGTCGCCCCAAAAACCGGCCACAGGCACCATGATCCCGTAGGTCCATACCAATACGGATGCGATGAGTCCAAGTTGCTCGTCGCTAAGACCCAGATCCTGCCGGATCAGGGGAAGCACGATGCTGAAAATCTGGCGATCTGCCTGATTCAGAAAAAAGGCCAGCCAGAGCAAGGCAAGCAACTGCCATTTGTAACCCGCATTTCGCTTTGTCATATCGTGCTGATATTTAAGGCATCCATCAGGCCCTTGATATAGCCTATGCCGAACAGATTACCTTTCACCCCGTACCCTGCGTGCTCATTTGCCTCTCCGGACATCGTCGGGACGTGATCAGACCGAAGCGGCACATCGATCCCCAGATCCCGGTAAGCACGAAAAACCGAGGCCATATCCGTTGGTCCATTGTCGTGAAAAGTCTCCCGGAAATCGGTTGGCACACCTGAAACATCCCTGACATGCACAAAATGAATGCGGTCCTTCCACTGCTGCGCCAGCGAAATCAGATCCTTTCCCATGGTAGCATAAGTTCCCTGGCAAAATGTAATGCCATGCGCTGGGCTATTCGACAAGTTGAGCGCTTTTCGGGTAGCGTCCGCAGTAATGAAAATCCTTCCGATACCCTGCAATACCGGTACGGGCGGATCGTCGGGATGCATAGCCATTTTTACCCCCGCCTTTTCAGCCACGGGCAATACCTTTTCAAGAAAATAGGCATAATTATCCCAAATCCTTTCTGCTGAAACCTCCCCGTACCGCGTCAAAGGAAGCTTTGCTGCCGCCTCTGAACTAAATCCTGTTACCAGCGCGCCTCCACGTTCGGCAATGTTCGTGGCCGTGCGGAACCAGCCGGTGGCCATAAAATTGTAGCAAAGCAGGTTGATGCCCAGCTCACCCATATTTTCGAGCATGGCCATGTAGCTGTCCAGGTCCTCGTCGCGGCCGTCAATACCTAATTTGATGCGGGTCATATCGAATTGATCGCCCTCAAAGCCGATGAGTCTGAAACCACTTTTCTCAAAAGTTTCTTTCGACTTTTTCAGAGATGCCTTATCCCATGGCGGCAAATCGCCCGTTAGTTCTGGTGCAAGCTTGGCAATGGCATGGTCGATTCCCATTTGCCTGGCCAGCGCCCATTTTTCGTCAGGCTTATTTCCAAAAAAAAGAAAAGATAGTTTCATGCAATATCGTTCTGAGGATAAATGGTCGGTATGTGCCGCAAGCCATTTTGAAATGTGAAAGCATTTTTACGGATCGACGAGCAGCTTCACAACACAGGATCGTTTGAAGTCCGGCAACCGGATCTTGCCGTCTTTGCCTGCCAAAATTTCGGAAGTGTTCTTCCATGGATCATACAAGCTTGCCTGCCGAGTTTTGATCTTGAATGGCAGTTGGAAAGAAAGTCCAGAAAGGACATTAGGCTTCAAATTCCTGGTCAGCTCACTCTCCCACGTGTTCGACTTATCTCGACACCAAAGCAGTACTGTTCTCTGCCCTTTCAAACCATATATGGTCAGTGCGCTTTCTTCCAGCACGAAAGGTTTGAAGTTCTCCGATCTTGGATCGATGCCCTGTATTGCTGTATTGAATCGGGCTAAATGATACCACAGATCATGCTTGTCGATATAGAAGTCCCAATGCCAGCTTTGCCCGGGCCCGGCCGCACCCGCGAAGAACGGGGCAAACAGGTAGTCGTGAAGCAGCATACCCACCGAATCCTTCCCGTAAAGTTTGGATGGGCCGGCATGATGAGGCTCCACCGCCCCGACTTCGGAAAGCAATATGGGCTTTGCCTGGGTATATCCTGTAAGCGAGGTGACCGCGTCGTAGGCCAGCTGGTCCATCGGCCCCCTGGCGACGTCCAGCTTTGCGCCTGGATCAAGATAGCGATGCACCTGCGCTACCTGGTTGCCCTGCATGACCGAGTAATTGCGGTATAAGTCCCGCGAAGCTTCCGAATCAAAACTTCCAAGACTTTGCATGACCAATTGATTCTGGACCAGCGTTTTGACCTCTCCGAGCATTTTTTGCGTCCATTGAGCCAAAACGTCTTTGTCAACCTGGACCGCATTAACCTCATTCCAAAGTTCCCATCCAAAAACGACGGTGTCGGCCGCGTAGCGTTTGGCCAGAAATTCAACGCGCCTCAAATACAAATCGCGACCTTGAGAACTGGTGAAAAAGTCGCTAACACTTGCCAGGCCGGTGCCCTGCGACTGATCGTAGACTGGTTTATCAAAAGGCACCGAGCCTGCAAACAATGGTGGCAGGTTGGTAAGCTTTCGGAAATTTTCCAGGCAAAACTTAATGCGGACCCCATTTCTTCTGGCCATCTCAACGACCTTATCAATGCGCTGCGCCAGCTTTTCGTCGTATTCTCCTGCCTTAACATGCTCGACCTCAAAAGCAGGTGCACTTAGCCAGATACGGGTAAAATTGCCTCCGTTCTGTCCGAGCTTTGTCAGGTAATGTTCCATTTTGGCAAGCACCGAATCTTCCTGTGAGACAAAGCGCGGCCAGCAGATATTGACGCCAACGGGCACGAATAATTTTCCGTTTTTCAGCTCGAAATAACGAGGATCCGAGCCGCTTATCTCGACGAAAGCGGCGGCTGTATCTGCTACCAATGCTCTATCCGGCTGCCCTATGTGCCTAGGCATCGCCATAACGTCGCTGAAAATCATTAATGCGGTGTACAATGAAATCATCATCTTTAATTTGTTCATCCTAAAGGGAATTCAAAGTGCGGGTTCTTCATCCTGACTATCTGCTGAATATTGTGGTGACTTTTTGATTTAATTTTATATTATAAAATTTATTTTTACCTTATGACAATATTGGTACATGTTCTGATTTTATCCAAATCCTTCACCATTTTTTTACAGCTTTTTGCAAAAAATATCCAATCAGCGTTCTGGTAAACAAAAAACGGGAAAGCTGACTGCCTTCCCGTTTTGCAAAAAAATGATGCGTCCTAATGTTTGAGCTTCTGCGTTATTTTTTGCGCAGTTGTTTTCAACAGATTGATGAGCGTCAGCTTGTCGATAGCCATAAACCGGTATTCGGGCAGATAGATGCTCAGGCTCGCGACGATTCGTTCATTTTTATAAACAGGTACGGCCAACCCGACCACCTGCCTGCCAGGAAGCACCTGAAATGCACAATGCTCCCTTCTTATCTGTGCAGTGACCGCTCTAAGCCCTTCGTCGGTACTTGCCTCTACCCACATTTCCGGTGACGGCATCCCGTATTTGCTAATAAACCGCTCTATTTCAGCATCTGAAAACATCGCGAATAACAATCGTCCCGACGCCGAATCGTAGATGTGTTTCTCGTCTGCTGTTCGAACTTGCAGCTCCTGTTCGGCACTTACTCTATGGATCGCGATCCGCTTGTCACCATTGAGAACAGCCAGCAAGCTATTTTCATTGGTTGCATTTGTTAGCTTTTCCATTTCGGGCGCAGCGGCTTCAATCAAATCCTTGCGGTATGCATCATTTCCCGAAAGCGTATAAGAACGACTCCCGAGGATATAACCTTTCTTAGTCCCCACCTGCTCGATGTACTTTCTGGCAACAAGCGTCTTCATGATGTTTGCGCATGTTCCATGATTTAACGCCAGGGAATTTGCAATTTCACCTAAAGATTTAGGTCTTTCCGGTTCAGCAGCAACGATTTCCAGAATATCGAGCGCACGATTCACGACTTGTATCATACTATGTCATTATTTTACATTGTAAAATAATGACATAGTATGATAGAAAGCAAACACACCATTCACGCTGCGAAGTATTCCGCCATTTTCGGTAGTGGTCATTTGGAATAATCTAAATATGCCGAGCTTTCTCTGCGTCAACTTACATTACTTCCTCATCACAGAGTGCCTTTAATGTTTAAATAACCTTGCAAAGTCTTTTGCAAATTTTGTGTGGCTATCGGCACAGTTTAAGTGTGTTTGCGAATGCTACCTTTGGCGTTCAGAACGCTACATCCGATAATGACGCGTGAGGAACACCGCTCGCAGAGAGAAACACTATAAAGGTTCGTTGAGCCGCTGGGCCACCGATTGCAGCTGGATAATGCGTAGGGTGCTGTCGCTGAGTTGCAGATTCTTCCGGGCGGTTACAATCTGCGCGTCCAGCATCAGCAGTTTGTAATAGCCTTGCGCCACCTGGCCAACGAGCCTCGTCTGTACTGCTTTGCGCGCCTCGGCGGTTTGCAGGAAACCGGCCAGCGCAGCGGATTTCCGGCTGCGGATTTTGCCCCAGATGTCGGCGGGCGGTGTTTGTTTTATAACGATGGGGTAAGCTTCCCAAATTATGGCGATGCTCTAGACCACTAGTTTTTCGCAAAGTCATCGAAGTTAACATGGCCGCTATGCGCATAGAAATTTTGGTGACGGAGAGCTTTCGTTTGAAGGACAGGCTAAGCGTCGTTCATCTAGAACGACATATATATATGTCTTTGTTTCCGCACAATGAAGTTTAGCAAAAGATTTCTAGTCAGGGATGCTGTCTTCCAAAGTTCCAAGCTCATTATCCTGCGAACTTCCTGTAAGATTATTCATTATTCTTTCATAGTATTGATGCCAAGGAACCGGCATACCGATTAACATGCGCATTTCTGGCGCGATTAACCTGCTTGAGAATCGAAATTTATAGCCAAAGATGTTCAGTAGGCTCAATTCTACCATATACAAAAATATTCTTCTGGTTTCTCGTATCGCGCCAGATGGCATCTTTTCAAGGCTTTCTCTTTTCACTTTTTGGGAGTGAACTAACGCATTTCTAACTTCTACCATCATTTCAAAAATGTCCTTTTGCTGGCCTTGATCTTCAATCATTTTCACTAAAATAGGAAGGGCTTTAGGATCAACTTTAAATTGGACAGAATTTGCAACAAGACGCAACTTGTTTGACGCCGTGATATTCTTGGCATCGTCTCCAGACAATAACTTCTTTTTTTCAATAACAAGCCAATTATAGATTAGCTCCATAGCGGTTTGTGCAACTATAATTGAAGTCTCATCCGTTTGGTTTGTATTCGATTCGGTATACCACAAGACAGCCAATCTTATAAAACTTGTGTCAGTTGATTCGTTGAAGAAGCTTGAAAAATCTCGCCAAAGGGAACTAAGCCTTCTGCGAAAACTCGATTGCGCCCAACTATGGATCTGTACATTTGGTCCTTGATAATATGCGTATCGTGTATAATCTGACCATATCGGATAATCGTTATCATTATCCATCCCTTGAAGTAAAAGCGACGCCGTCTTGCGGCCATTTAGGAAGCTTAGGAATAGATCAAATTTTTCAATGAAGGTCGTAGCTTCCGTTCTTGAGATTGCTGCACCATTTTTCTTTCTCAATTCGCATGCATAGTTTAAAAACATTCCGCCTTTCCTTTGCCATTCCTGCATTCTACGACGAAAATCATGTACCTCATCCATCGTGACAATAAACTTGCCATCGTCGAACACATGGCGACCTAAGGCAACTGCCCCATCAAAGTACTCAATAGGATCACCTGGGATTTCAACCATATTAGGGACCCGGAACCTTATGATTGACACGTCGACACTTTTGTCGCCATATATCACTTCACCAAAAATTTCACCCTCTATTGAAAGGGTTAGCTCATTATAGCTTCGAATTCCCAAAACGCCGATACTAAGCCCGTCAACAGAGGCCTTGTAATTGGTTTCCATTATTGCCAGTAGGCACATGGGGGCTTTTCTCGACTCGCAAATCCGGAGAACCATACATGATTAGTCGGCGATGTTCTAAACTCGATCTTTCCGGTTACTTCGGCCACGGTAGATTCATTTTCTAATTCTATTTTATCTTGGCCGACAAGAATCGAAGAGAACAAAGGAATTTGGTCATTAGCTCCTTTAAGAGCGGCAGGTATTTGAGACATAAGGAGGTACCGGTTCAACGTTCTAACTAGTATATCACAGGACTATCCTGTTTTTAACAGAATCCTGATCAGAGCTGTAATAGCGAATGACAACCTCGTCTGCTCTCGCCGCAGAATCATCCAGAAGGTCATCAGGCAAATAGTAAGTGTTCATTTTCAAGTTTACGTTTCTTCTTCATCCGCCAGTACAATCCAGGCCGGTGCATGATCGCTGGATTTTTCCCAACCACGAACATGCTTGTCTACGCCTGCCGAGATCAGTCGCGGGGCAATCTGCGGACTTAAAAGCAAATGATCCAATCTCAAACCAGCATTTCGGCCACACGCATTCCGAAGATAGTCCCAGAATGTGTAAATAGTTTCATCAGGATAAAGATGTCTGATCGAATCGATCCAGCCTTGATCCACTAATTCCTTGTAAGCTTTGCGCGGCTCCGGAAAAAACAATGCGTTATCGGACCATCGCTCTGGTTTGTAAACATCTTTCTCCGTCGGGATAACGTTATAATCTCCCGCTAACACAACGGGCACTTCCTCCGATAACAAATATTTCGCATGTTTTTTCAATCGCTTAAACCAGGCCATTTTATAGTCAAACTTGGGTCCCGGTGCCGGATTCCCGTTCGGTAGATAAAGGCAACACACCAACATCTTCCCAACGATCGATTCAATATACCTGCTGTGTAAATCATCCTCGTCACCTGAGAGGAAGTTCCTCACTTCTTGCAAAGGCAAATCTTTCGATAGGATTGCCACGCCATTCCACATTTTCTGTCCGTGCCAGATCGCATTGTACCCGGCATCGAGCAATGGCCTTTCAGGAAATTTATCCTGCGGCGCTTTCAATTCTTGCAGACAAGCGATATCAGGCTTGGCCTATTCGAGCCATTTTAACAGAACCCGGAGGCGGTCATTTACGCCGTTGATATTGTAGGTAGCGGTATTCATTGCATAAGACTGTGATTTTGTTTTTAGGTAAGAAAAATCAGACCAATATGCTGTGGTGTTACATGCCGCATATTACCGTAGAGGGCGAGACAATTCATCTGGCCAAGGCCCGGCTTTTTGTTAGCATTTGCTTTACCACCATTAGATGTTGGGATATATCTCAAACAAAATGTCTTAATGAGACTGTTTCCTAAAATTCATTCAGTTATTCCGTAGCTTTCAAATATGTGGATCAGCAAAATTATAGCATCGGCAACGGCGGCTCTGGCCTTACTCAATTGTACCAAAGACAATACTGAACCGGCGTCGGAAATTCAATGCATTCTGCCGTGTATCTGACTAGCTATTGCCCGACGAAAACGGAAACACATTTGGTCCGGCTGCTGAAACCAACCCCGTACGCACCAAAAATGGAAAGAGGTAGCCAGAGTAACGAATTTTATGTGGCTGCAGTGATAAATCTTCCACAATCGTTGTTCAAACGCGATACCGTTTTTCAATTGCAGTTTCATTATGACCCTAAGGCGGAGCTGGAAAATAAGGCGGCTGGCTATTGCAACGCGAATATTGCGCCAGCGAAAATGGTCGTTTATGATGGAGTAAGTGAGTCTGACTGTCCCTTATTCAATTGATCATCACGTTTCGCAAAGAATACCCAATACTATTTCTGAGCGGTCTAGATCAACATTTATTTCCGGCCTCCATTGCGCGCTCTCTGGTGGGCGACCCTGCATTTAGCTTAATCGCGGCTGGTCATGCTCCCCCTGGTCGTTGTATCCTATATTTGTTGCGGTCGGCTCAGGCAACATAGCCTGCCCATGGCTTGATTCTCAATCATAGCAATTAACTATCTAGAAACCATGACAAATCAAGAGGCGATAGACCTAATCGGTGGCGGAGCCAATGGCGAGCATGCGCAGTGCTGGCTGGATTTGGGTTGTGGAAGCGGGACTTTCACCGAGGCCTTAGCGACGATCCTTCCAGCGCACAGCAAGATTACCGGCGTGGACAAAACTACCAACATCTTCCGCCGCAAATGGGCAACCAGGTTTCGATCAAATTCATCGAGGCCGATTTTGGAACGGAGGTGTTGGAGGTGGCGGGATTAGACGGGATCCTGATGGCGAACTCCCTTCATTTCATCAGGGATAAGGAATCCTTAATCCGGCGTCTGGAAAACCATTTTAGTAAAGGTAGAAGGTTTTTGATTGTCGAGTATGACACAACAGCATCCAATCCCTGGGTGCCGCATCCCATTGACTTCAAAGGTTTAAAAAGCATTTTCGGCCGTGTCCGGAATTATTCGATATCAAAACTTGGGGAGCGTAGGTCTTTGTATGGTTCCGCGATGCTCTATGGTGCGCTGGTTACTTCCCCGGACGAATCAATAAGCTGATCAAAAACCGAGGCCTTCAACAAATGGAGCAATTGCCTAATTCAAGCTTTCACGGTACTGTACCGGAGACATCTTCGTCTTGTTCTTGAACAGCTTATGAAAGGATTGTGGATATTCAAAGCCCATCTGGTAGGCAATTTCGCTGACCTGCAAGTTTGTGGTCGCCAGTAGCTGTTTGGCCTTGTCGATCACCCGGGCTTGGATATGCTGCTGGGCGGTTTTTCCGGAAACGGTCCGCAGCATATCGCTGAGATAATCGGCGGACACGTTCAGCTCCCTGGCGACCTGATGCACGGTCGGCAGCCCTTTCTCCGATTCCAGAAATGCGTTCAGCACAACTTCGAGTCGGACCAGGATTTCGTCGTTGGCCACTTTTCGGGTGATAAACTGACGGGCATAAAACCTGCTGCTATATTGCAGCAAAAGCTCAATGTGGGTGATCATCACTTCGTGGCTGAAATGATCGATGCTGCTTTGGTATTCCGTCTCAATGCTGGCAAACAGGTCCTTGATCTTCGCCTCTTCCTGCTCTGACAAATGAAGGGCTTCGTGGAGCTCGTAGGAGAAAAAGCCAAAATTCCGGATTTTGGTAGCCAGCGAAGTGCCTGCAATGAAATCCTGATGAAACATCAGTGTCATGCCACCCGGCGGTTTCGATCCAGGATCCAGTTTCATCAGCAGCTGATACGGCGAAACAAAGGCCATCATACCTTCATCGAAGTCGTAGTGCCGGTGCCCGTACTTTAACCTGCCGTCATAATCCGTTTTGATGGATATGCAGTAGAAATTGACGGTAAAATGTTGCAGATCGACCAGTCTGGCGTAATCAGCACGTTCATGCCGGAATACGCTGATCAGCGGATGTTTAGGCTTGGGCAATCCGAGCAGCCTGTGCTGCTCGGATATGGAATTGATGAGGTATGGCTTGTTCACTGATTGAAGTTACAAGGTTTTCATATCAATGACAAAACGGTAGCGGACATCACCTTTTTGCATTCGGTCATAGGCTTTGTGAATATCCTTGATATCAATCAGCTCAATGTCGGAGACGATATTATGTTCTGCACAAAAGTCCAGCATCTGTTGTGTTTCGGGCAGGCCTCCGGCGCCAGACCCGGCAATGACTTTATTGCCCGTTGCCAGCGAAAAGGAGCTTACTTCCCAAGGCTTGGCCGGCATCCCGACATTAACGTAAACACCGTTGCTTTTTAAAACCGCCAGATAAGGATTGACATCACTATTGCCCGAAACGGTATCCAGCACAAAGTCAAATGTTTTGAAGGCTGCTTTCATCTGCGCCTCGTCCCTGGAAATGATAAAACGATCAGCCCCGAGCTGCATAGCCGCTTCCTTTTTGCCGGGAGAAGTGCTCAGCACCGTCACTTCTGCACCCAAAGCTTTCCCAAACTTAACGCCCATATGACCGAGTCCACCCAATCCTACCACAGCCAGTTTATGTCCTTTACCTACATTCCATCTCTTTAGCGGCGAATAGGTCGTTATCCCCGCGCAAAGCAATGGCGCAACTCCGGCCAGGTCGAGCTTTTCAGAAATGCGATGTACGAAGTCTTCATGGACGACGATGGTATTGGAATATCCGCCGTAAACAGGCTGGCCGTCGTGGCCCAGATTGTTATAGGTTTGCACCGGGGCGATACTGCAAAACTGTTCCTGCCCATTCCTGCAATCAGGGCACTCCCGGCAGGAATCTACCATCACGCCCACCCCACCCAGACTGCCGATGCTGAACTTCTTGGCATGGGCACCCAGGGCATTGATACGCCCTACGATCTCATGGCCGGGAACCATTGGGAAAATTCCTGCAAACCATTCGTTACGGGTCAGGTGAATGTCGGTATGGCAAACCCCGCAGTATAGTATTTCGATCTGTACATCGTGTGCGCCGAGCTCGCGTCTTTCAAATTGCCAGGGCGCTAGTGGGCTTTCCGCTGTTTGCGCCGCATATCCTTTTGCTGTGATCATAGTATCGTTTATATGATACAAACTTAGGAAGCAGCCTGCGGCCGCAATTATCCAAATCCGGGTAAAAGGTATCCAAATTTGCCAATGTTGCTAAGCCCACTGTCCATGGCTACAAAATATCAAGATCGCGGGCCACATAGTAGCTCGGCACCAATGGCCGGAAGCCGGTTTTCCTTCGAAGTTTGGAAATATCCTGAACGCCCTGGAAAGGGTCGTTAAGCGGGCCTTCGGTTCCATCAAAGGTATCGGCCGCTTTTCCGACAGAATCAGCCAGTTCGTACAAAGTGATCGGCGCATCGTCGGCTACATTGAAGATCTCCCCATCCAACCCCTCGATAGTGAGCAGCAGGGTCAGCGCCTGCGCGACATCCAGGTGATGGACCATATGCATGCGCGATCCTGAATGCATGTTCAGCTTTTTTATATATGGGATAATTTCAGCGATATGCGGGTCTTTGTCTCCATAAACAAAGCCGAGGCGCAGGATACGGACGTCGAATCCCTGGTTTTGCTGCATCCCGATCAATTCCCTTTCTGCGGCGATCTTGCTGGAAGAGTAAGCGCGCGGATCGTTGATATCTACCCGTTCGTCTTCTTTTGCCGGGCGGTGGTAACCCGAACCGTACACATTTGAGGTGCTGGTAAACACAAATCGTTTGACACCGGCTTCGTGTGCTGCCTGTGCTAATGCGATACTTCCCTCGCGGTTGGTTTTGATGATACCTTCGTTATCTGTAAAGGTCCGGAAGAGCGCGGCAAGATGGATCACTGCATCCATACCAGCTACCGCTGCTGGCAAGGTGGCGGGTTCAAATAGGTCGCCGGTGATGGGTGTAGCGCCGAGATCGATCAAACTACCGGCCTTTGCAGCGTCCCTGACCAATATCGACACGTCGTAGCCTTTGGCTATCAGGCGTGGCACTAAACGGCTGCCTACCTTTCCTGTCGCTCCTGTTACTAAAATTTTCATTGTCGAATGATTTAATAATGATACGGCAAAATTAGGCCGCAGCTTGGCGGGCAGCCAATCAATATCAAACCAATCACTATGATTTTCAAACCTTGCGAAAAGTATTCGGTGTGCTGCCGGTCTGCCGTTTGAAATAGTTATTAAAGTAGGCTGGGTATTCAAACCCGAGTGCGTAAGCGATCTCGGCCACGCTCCAATCACTGTGTTGCAACAGTGCTTTCGCTTCGGCAATAATCCGTGCGGATATATGCGCCGAAGTGGTTTTACCCGTCGTTTCCCTGACAGACCGGTTCAGGTAATTGACATGTACATTTAAATGCCTTGCATAGTCCTGCGGACTGCGCAAGCGGAGCGGCTGGTCGCTGCGTTCTATCGGGAACTGCTTTTCGAGCTGCTCAGTGAAGAGATGTGTAAGGCGGCTTTCGCCATTT
>CBFGMV010000152.1:0-15971 GCA_965649915.1 uncultured Dyadobacter sp. | reverse complement strand
GTTTCGTTTTTCTGTGCTTGCTGTTGGTGGTTGGCGGTTGGATGTTGGATGTAGGCTGTTGGCTGTTGGCTGTTGATAGATAAAATACATCTTCAAAACATCTACTCTTTTTCGAAAGTCGATTGCTGAAAGCCGATTGCCGAAAGCCGACTCCCGACAGCCGAAGTCAAATTAAGCACTTACCACAATCGCGTGCGTCAACTCGTAACCTGCCGAAACACTGCCGGTTACCGTCGACATTTCGGTGCTGACGCCGTCACCGAACACGTTATCCCTTGCATTCGTCGTATCCGCCTGCCCGTGCGCCGCATACACGCCCTGCGCAAACACGACCTTGCTGATCTCTTCCGGGAACGCTATTTGGGTCACCAATAACGATTTCCCGCTCGCATTATAGATGTGTACGTGAATGTGTACCGCACGGCCCGAGTACCAGCCCGGGTAAATGCTGGTGAACGTAACAAGGCCATTCGTATCCGTAGTCTGGCGGCCCCGGAGGAAGTGTACGCTGGTATAATTGGTCGATTGCATTCCTGTACCACCGTATTCCGAGTAATTTCCAGCCGCGTCGCAATGCCAGATGTCCACCAATGCGCCTGCAAGGCCCTCGCAGCTGTTATTTTTGTTCTGAATCGTGATTTTAACCGTCAATTTTGTCCCCAAACGATCGGACGTAATGTCATTGGAAACCAGGCTGGCCGGCGTCTTCGTCGGGAAAGGGCCTTCGGTTTCAGAGGCGGTGAGTGTACAGCTTCCCGGTGTGCCTGTTGTTTCTGTTGAGGTTTCTACCGGGTCCACAGTGTCATTTGAACAGCTGATCACCGGGATGATCGCTGCGAAACCTAATGCCGAAAATCCTCTTTTTAAAAATTCCTTGCGTTCCATAATTGCAACAGTTCTGTGAGTTTAAATACATTATCGTATTCCACACCTTCTTTGTTGCGGGATCTTGGTAATCTATCGGTTAACAGCCCTGTTTTACCGGTGAATCGGCCGGCCTGCCGGCGAATTTATTGACTTTTCCATTTTTCAATGAACTCGAGATAGCTATCACTGACCGGCAGCTCTACTCCTGAAAGCAACATAACTTTCTTATTTTGAATGGATTTCACCTGCGCATTGGGGACAATGTAGCTACGATGTATCCGACTGAATCCATTTGGCAAATTTTCCAGAATACCTTTCAGCGACATCAGCGTCAGGACCGGGTGCCTTGAACCCAGCAAATGGATTTTGATATAATCTTCCATTCCCTCGATAAAGGCGATATCATGCAATGCAATTTTAATGGCCTTGTATTCCGAACGGACCACGATAGACTCAGTCTCTCCCTGCTTCGCCCTTTGCAGTTCAAACCGTTCGGCTGCCTTTCGTACTGCTTTTTCAAAGCGCTCTATCGTAATCGGTTTCAGGAGGTAATCCAACGCTTCCAGCTCGAACCCTTCGTAGGCAAATTTTTTATAGGCCGTTGTGAAAATGACCATCGGCCGTACTTCCAGACGGGAAACAAGTTCCAGACCCGACAGATCGGGCATGTTAATGTCGATAAAAAGCAGGTCCACCGGATTGGCCCTCAGGAACCGGCCACCTTCCACGGCGTCATCGAAAACGCCCAGCAATTCCAACACCGGATAGGACCCGATGTATTTCTCGAGGATTCGCAATGCCAGCGGCTCGTCATCGATCACGACACATTTCATTGGCCTGTCAGCTTTAAATTCACGGTAAATATCTCCCCATCGTTCCGGATATCGAGGTTGTAAAGGCCCGCATAAAGAAAATCCAGCCGTTTCTGCGTATTTATGATACCCACACCGGTGCGCTCCTCGTCCGTTCTGCGCTCGATAACCCTGTTCTGGCAAAAAAACAAGATCTCTTTTTCAACCACTTTGACCGCAATGCGAATCTGGGACTCCCGATGATTGCTCACCCCATATTTAAATGCATTTTCTACAAAAGTCATCAGGATCAATGGAGCGATCTTAATCCCCTCAGGGTTTCCTTTTAACTGAAAATCCAGCGTCGTTTTCGCATTCAGCCTTAGCTTTTGCAATTCAACATAATTTTCAAGACATGCGAGCTCATCTTCCAACGGAACATAGTTTTCCATCGCTTCTTCCGTAATGTAGCGCATCATCTGCGACAATTTCAGGATACTGGGTGCAGTATGGCCGCTGTTGCTGACCGCCAAAGCATAAATATTGTTCAGCGTATTGAAAAGAAAATGAGGGTTGATCTGCGCTTTAAAAAAAGAAAGCTCCGCATGTGCCTTCTCTGCCTCCGAGAGGATCGCCCGCCGCTCCGACTGCCGCCATTGTTCCGAAATGCGTATGACCATCGCTGCCACCCACACGACAATGAACAATGTGAGGCTCACAAAATCTACTGCCCGGGGCGGTACCTCTCTGCCGCGGTCCTGCGAATCGCGGAAAATGCGAGGCGGAGGTAACCGGGTGCCGTCACCCCGCTCCATATCGAACGGAGGACCTGGCGGAAGTTCGCGCTCCCGCATTTGCACCTGATGAAACTTTTTGAATATCAGATGCTCAAATGGCTGAGAAATATAGGTAAGGACAAACAATGCAGCAAAAACACCTCCATACAGCACATATCGCTGTTTTAGAAACAACTGCGGTATCAGCACCAGCAAATTGGCATAGAACAGTACGGAGTAGATCAGAAAGAAGAGCCAGAACGCCCACGACCGCAGCACAAAAATCTGAAAGTCGGTGTCAGCCCCCCTCGACACAATCGTCAGGGGCAAGCTCATCAACAACACCCAGCCCAGCAAGTGAATGATCCAAAGGTTCTTAGCCCGAAACATGGTCGTTGTAGAGAGATTGTGGATTGCGCAAGTATTTGATGGCGAATATAGGAGTTACATTCAAAAAAACTTTCCTATTTTCGAAATGCACATTTTCACTCCCCATGCAGCAACCTGCTACCCGAAACGAACTTTTTAAAATTCTGGGCGTCGGCTTCGGCATTGCCGTAACGGTCGGTGGCACCATTGGAACCGGCATCCTGAGAAAGCCTGGCCCCATCGCCGCCCAGTTGGGCGATTCATGGCTGATCATGGCCTTGTGGATGGGTGTGAGCCTGTATGCATTCCTGGGTACACTCTGCACCATCGAGCTCGGCACCTCGGTTCCGCGCGCAGGCGCATGGTACGTGTACGCACAGCGCGCATTCGGGAACTATGCCGGGTTTGTAGTAGGTATCAACAGCTGGCTGGGGACCTGTTCTGCGTTGGGTTTCGGCGTATACACGATGAGCGAGTACCTGGCCCTCCTGATCCCTTCCCTAACCGGTTACGAACCCTATGTAGCCGCCGCAATCTTGCTGATACTGACGATTATACACTGGATCGGGCTCGCACTCGCAAGTAGCTTCCAAAACATCATGAGCCTGCTGAAAGGAGTTGGCTTGTTCCTCTTTGTTGCCATTTGCTACGTCTACGGCAATGAAGTGACTGCCGAAGAAGCACGGGTTACCACCAGTAAAATCATCGAAACCGGCTCCTGGATTGCCCCGGTGGTCTTTTCACTCCAAGCCATTTTTTACACCTATGACGGCTGGCACACGGCGGCATACTTCTCCGAAGAGGACCGGGACCCTTCGAAAAACCTGCCCAAATCCATGATCGGGGGTGTTCTGGTGATTATCGCCATCTATCTGCTGTGCAACATGGCCATTCTGTATGTCCTGCCCATGGATCAGCTGGCCCACTCGAAGCTTGCGGCAGCCGATGCGATAAGGTTGATTTTCGGGGACGGATCCGGAAAAATCGTAACGCTGTTCCTGATGATTTCCATTCTCGGGATTGTTAATGCGCAGTTGCTCTTCAATCCGCGGGTTCTGTATTCGATGAGCCGCGACGGTCTTTTCCTGAAATCCGGTGTGACGGTCAACAAAGGCGGCACCCCTGCCGTAGCCATGCTGGTGACTTCCTCCGTCGCTATCGCCCTGATCCTCATAGGTAAAGAAGCCTGCGAGAAACTGTCCGATATCGCAACTTTCTTTTTTGTACTCGGATACACGTCCGGTTTCGCATCGTTGCTCGCCCTGCGGCGGAAAGAGCCGCTCCTCCCCCGCCCCTGGAAAGTTCCCGCCTATCCTGCCTTGCCCATTATCATGCTCATACTCTCCATTGCCTTCCTCGCTGGCGCGGTGGTACAGGACCTCTCTGGAAGTAAATACGCCTTGCTTTTCCTGATCATCAGCTATCCCGCTTTTTTGCTCGTCAGAAAGCTCAATCAGTAAAAGTGCCCCGCAATTTCTTTTTTTAAATAAATTGCATATAAAACTAAACTACTCATCGATATGCTGAAAAGAATACCCTTCATCAACTACTGCCTCATCACACTCTTTGCATTCATCACATTCGCTTTCCAATCCTCGGAAGAAGATTTTACACAATTCATTTCCAGCAAATTACTGCATTACCGGCAGGTTCTGCCCTCCGAAAAAGCATATCTTCATCTCGACAAACCCTATTATGTAGCCGGCGACACACTTTGGTTTAAGGCCTATCTCACGGAAGGTTCGCTCCATTTGGCCGACAGTGCGAGTAACCTGCTGTACGTAGACCTTATCGAACAGCGCTCCGGCAAAAATGCCGGGCTCCGCCGCGTACACATGGAAGGAGGTAATGGGCACGGTGAATTTGTCCTGACCGATTCTATTGCGCCAGGGGCCTACACCATCCGTGCGTATACCAACTGGATGCGCAATTTTGAACAAGCATTCTTCTTTCAAAAAGACATTTATATTTTTGATTATCAAGAAAATAACACTTCGCCCCAGGCTGGATCGACAGATCTCCAGTTCTTCCCGGAAGGCGGCCAGCTTGTAGCGGGGATCAACACCCGCATTGCTTTTAAAGCAGTCAACGCGACTGGTACTGCGCAGGAGGTAGCGGGCTTTGTACTCAATCAGAACAAGGACACAGTCGCTTCTTTCAAAAGCGAACATCTGGGTATGGGCCGCTTTCAGTTCGAGCCCAGGGCCGGGGATTCGTTCCAGGCATTTGTGAAGGAAAAAGATGGAAAAGCGAGTGCATTTAGCTTTCCGAAAGTGCAGGAAGCCGGCTATACCATGCTGGTGGACAACCTGTCCAGCTCATCCAAAATGCGTGTGATCGCTTACGCAAGGATCCCAGGTAAGACTGAAATTCCAATCCATGTCGTCGGCCACGCTCGGGGTATCATCGCCTTCGTTGCAAGAGGCAAGATCGGCAGCAGGGGATTGATCATGCAACTACCCACCGCTGAATTACCGGATGGTATCACCCATTTAACGCTCTTCGACGACCAGAACAAACCCGTGTGCGAACGGCTGGTATTCATTAATCATTCCCGCAGCCTCCGCGTGCAGATCAACCCGTCGAAAGCCGACTATAAACCGCGTGAATTGGTGGAAGTAGAAGTAAGTGTCACCGATTCCGTTGGCAAGCCGGTAGAAGCCAACCTTTCCCTGGCTGTCACCGACGGCGGGCAAATCCTGCAACAGCCCCATGAACAGCATATCGTTTCTTATCTCCTGTTATCGTCTGATTTAAAGGGATATATAGAACAACCTGCCTACTACTTTGATCCTGCCTATTCGGAACGAAAAATCCGTCTCGACTACCTGATGATGACCCAAGGCTGGACACGCTTTCGCTGGGAAGATGTGTTGCAGGATTCCATTCCGGCACCGGGAAGATTTGTCGAGCAGGGCGTAACGCTGGAAGGTGAAGTGCGCAAAAACAACAAGAAAACCACCGAAAAGACTGCATTATCGCTCTATCTGAGCAATGACAGCCTGAGCACATTTATGACCTCGGAATCGGATGAAAACGGGCATTTCTCCATATATAATCTGGCCTTTACCGATTCCCTCCAGCTCCGTCTTCAGGGGATGAACAAAAAGGGGAATCAGAGCCTATCGTTCTTTATCAACCCGTTTGACGTACCCAAAGCTTCCGTGGTGAAGATTCCATTCAAACCATTGACAATCAATGCACAGCAACTGGCCGACTTCCTGAAACGAGCCGAACAGGATCAGGAGATTGCGAGAAAGATCCGTGAAAGCCGGGAGCGTCTTTTAAAGGAAGTCACCATCAAGGCAAAAAAAGACGTGCCGCGCGATTCCCGAAAACTTTATAATTCGGCAGACGCGACGCTCAAAGTGACGCCCCAAATGGCTTCGGGAAATATGAGCGTCATCGATATGCTCGCGGGGCGCGTCGCTGGCGTGCTCGTTACAGGCTCGGGTATGAATGCGAGCGTGTCTATCCGTGGCAACCGGGGAGAACCACTTTTTGTGCTGGATGGTATGCCGGTCGACAAAGCACTCATCACTTCCCTGAACGTTTATGATGTAGAGTCTATCGACGTTTTGAAAGGAGCGTCGGCTGCGATCTACGGAAGCCGGGGAGGCAACGGGGTTATTTCTGTCCTGACCAAGAGAGGCAATGCGAATTACGACTACTCGCAGGATATCGTCCCAGGCGTTCTGGTGACTAAAATTGCCGGTTTCAATGTCCCCAAAGCGTTTTATGCCCCAAAATACATCTCCAGTGAAGCTCCGGCAGTTCCGGATTTCCGCTCGACTGTTTTCTGGGCACCAGTGCTGAAAACTGGCCCCGATGGAAAAGTCCGTTTGAAGTACTACCATTCCGACGCTCCCGGCCTTATGGATATCCGGGCGGAGGTACTGACCGCCACAGGAGTGCCGGGATTTGGGAAATCTGCGTATTCCGTTCGCTGAGGGATTTCCTGGCATAAGATTATATGCTTTTCCACGTTACTAATCTTATTTGCCTAAGGATTTGCCCCCATCTTACAGACAAATTTTGGTAACTTTGTTATTTACACTGAAATAGCCGGTCATGTCGCACGATCTGATGGCGAACGATGAATATATGAGGACCGCATATTTAAAACTGACCCTTCTTGTTTGCCTGGTTTCAGTCACTTCCGTATTGACGTCGGCTCATGCTCAGCGCCGTAAAGACCGTGAAAAACAACCCGAGAAAGGCGAGAATGTGGGTCTAAGGCTCGAAGGTGAGTCAATGGCCGCCGAGGGGATGAAGTTTATGATGAAGGACGAGCCCGACCGTGCGTTACCTGTGTTCGAAAAACTGGCACAAGCCAATCCGCAGGACGCGGCGAGTCATTATATGGTCGCCACAGCGCTTGTCAAACTCGAAAAATTTGACGACGCTATCGCTTCATCGAAAAAGGCTTATGAGCTCGACAAAGAAAATATTTTTTATGCCCAGCAGCTTGCCGAATTATATGCCAAACGAAGGAAGTACGCCGAAGCAGCACAGATCTACGAATCTTTGGTGGCTAAAAACCCCGAAAACATTCAGTATGGTATAGAACTGGCAGCCGTATACGTTTTTAATGATCAGTTCGACAAGGCCATTGAAACCTACAACACCCTCGAAAAATCAATGGGTGTTACCGAAGAAATTACGCATCAGAAGCAACAGCTTTACCTTCGCCAGAATAACCTCGACAAAGCGCTCAATGAGGCGAAAAAGCTGATTGCCGCCGAACCGGGCGAAGTGGGTTACCGGGTGGAGCTGGCAGAAATGCTCATTGCGAACGACCGGATCGTGGAGGCTGTCGCTCCCTTGGAGGAAGCGCTTAAAATCAATCCGGATGAGGCCCAGGCGCACGTTTTGCTTGCCGATATATACCGCCGTAATGGCGATGTGCAGAAATGCAACCAGGAGCTGAAACTTGTTTTTGCCAATCCGAACCTCGATGCCGACCCCAAGATAAGGGTACTGACCGGCTACCTCACCATGCTGAAAACCGATACTGAAATGAGCGAGGCGGTGGTTTTGGCCAGGCAATTGACTGAAACCCATCCCGGGGAGTCCAAGGCCATTGTTATTTACGGTGATCTGCTGATGCGGCAGGGCAAGAAACAGGAGGCGCGTGATATGTACCTCAAAGCGGCCCAAATCGATGCTTCCGTATTTCAGGTCTGGATCGCCATTTTGCAGCTGGATGGCCAGCTTAATCAGGCCGACAGTATGCTTGTGCATTCGGAGAAAGCATTGGAGCTATTCCCGAATCAGGGAATGTTCTGGTATTTTAACGGAACGGCCAACCTGATGAAGAAAAACTTCAAACCGGCCATCTCGTCATTGGAAGAGGCCCAGAAAATCATGGGTGACAAAGGTGAACTGACTCCCTATATTCTCCCACAGCTGGGCGACGCATATAATGGTCTGGGAGATCACGAAAAGTCGGATTCCGCATATGAAATGGCCCTGAAAGCCGATCCTGATAATGACCATGTGCTGAACAATTACAGCTACTTTCTGTCTCTGAGAAAGGAAAAGCTGGATCTGGCACTCAAAATGTCGGAAAGACTGGTTCAGCAGCACCAGAATAACCCAACTTACCTTGATACCTATGCATGGGTGTTGTATATCCGGAAAGACTACAAAAAGGCCAAGGAGTTCCTAGAAAAAGCGATGGTCGACAGCAGCAGCGTCAGTGGCACGATTGTTGAGCATTATGGAGACGTCCTGTTCAAATTAGGCGAACGGGATAATGCGGTGGCACAATGGAAAAAAGCCAAAAGAATGGGCGAGACCACCGAACTTCTTGACAAAAAAATAGCAACAGGTGCATTACATGAGCAGTAAAATTACGATCGGGCTGGTAGCCATGTCTCTGATATGGTTCACGGCTTGTCACAAACCACGTTCTTCCAAAAGTACTTCCCAAAGTCCAGCCAAAGATACAACGCTGATTACCAGGGCTCCGGAATCCAAAGACTCCATTGCCAGAAACACCAGTCCGATGGACAGTGCGGCAGTTACAGCCGTACCCGACGCCGGTGAGGCCATGCCGGAGGTAAAGGTCAACGAAGTAGATTTTGATTATCTGACAGCTAAATCCAAGTTTTCTTTCAAAAGCGCCAAGCAGGATTTTGACAATACCAATGTCAATATCCGGATGAAGAAGGATAGCATTATCTGGCTTTCTGTAACCGGTGTGGGGCTGGAAGTGGCGCGAGGCCTCATCACCCGGGATTCCATTGTTTTTATGGACAAAATCCATCGCGACTATTTCGTTTTCAGTTACGCGCAGCTCAGCAAGCAATATAATTTCGATCTCAATTTTGACCTGCTGCAATCTGTGATCGTCGGGAATATGCCATTTGAAAAGCAGGAAGAAGGTCGTTTTGTAAAGGAAAATGATTTCTACATCCTCAAACAGCTCGTGGACAGGCTGGAAGTCGACAACTACATTGCCGAAAAGAACCAGAAACTCTCGCGCCTGAAAGCGACGGAAGTGCCCACCCAGAACACTTTTACCCTGGATTACGAGGATTTCAGGGAAGTTGGTAGCTTCCTCTTCCCATTTGTGAGCCACATCAACCTGAATGTGCTTTCAAAAGAGCAGCAAAAGCTCGAAACAACCATGCGCCTCAAACACAGTAAAGTGGAATTGGTAAATCAAAGCCCGGGTTTTCCATTTAATGTTCCTTCGAGCTACAAGCGTAAAAGGTAAAATACAGAAAGTCTGCTTAACTTTGCCCGCCGTGAGATGTATTTTTGGCCGCAAGAATTGATATTATGCCCTTTCGTACCCCTGGTAGCCGTCGTTTTTGGTTAATGCTTACTTTCGTGCTCTGCGCATGCGCAGGTGCATTTGCGCAGAAAACCCGCGAACAACTGGAACGTGAAAAAGCTGAGAACCAGGGCAAGATCAGGGAAATACAGAGCATCCTGAAACAAACTTCTTCCCAGAAAAACGTCAATCTCGGACAGCTCAAAGCGCTTAACCAACAAATCAACACCTACAAAAAGCAGATCGACCTGCTCACCGACGACCTTGAAATACTCGACAGGGAATTAAAAGTGCTCGAAAAAAGACGTCAGGCGCTGGATAGCAGCCTCGCAGTCCTCAAAGAAGAGTATGGCCACATGATCTACGAAGCCTCCAAGCGGAACGCTTATTTCAATCAGCTGGTCTTCCTGTTTTCTGCCGGAACTTTCAACCAGTTTGTCTTAAGATATAAATACCTGAAACAATATACCGAGGCCCGGCAGGGAAGAGCCCAGGAAATCGATGTTTTACAAAAGCAGGTAATGGCCGAACGTCAGCGGATTACCTCAAAAAAGAATCAGCAGAAAACCGTACTGGATACACGGTTGACCGAAAATACCAAGCTGGAAGGCCTGAAAGTGAAACAGAACGAGGTCATCCAGGAACTGTCGCAAAAGGAAGTCGAGCTTCGGAAGCAGATCGCCGAGAACAAGCGTGCTACCGACCTTTTGGAATCCAGCATCCGACGGATTGCCGAACGTGAGCGCAGGGAACGTCTTGAAAGGGAACGCCGGGAGCGGGAAGAAAGAGAAGCGCGTCGTAAGGCGGAACGCGAGCGCATTGCACGTGAGAATGCAGAACGAGAGAAAAAAGGAGAAGCTACGATTGCTGAAACACCCAAAGAGGAAGAAGAGCCGGTGGTTTCCAGTGGCATGAGCGAAGAGGAAACGACCCTGGCGTCGTCTTTCACGGCATCTCAAAACCGGTTGCCGTGGCCAGTTAAAGGATTTGTTTCCAGCCATTTCGGGCAACGGCCACATGCTGTTCTGAAAGGTGTGATGGTGGATAATCTGGGTATCGACATTCAGACCACAGCGGGAGAAGCTGTTCGGTCTGTGTATGACGGTTTGGTGCTGGATGTGACCGAGCTACCCGGGATGGGCAGCGTTGTAGCCATTCAGCATGGTAATTACATGACGATCTACGCGAAGATGACCGGTGTCGCAGTGCGTGCGGGTCAGAAAGTGAAAGCACGTGAAAACATCGGCCGTGTAGCCACCGACAGCGATGGAACTTCCGAACTGCAATTCCAGATCTGGAAAAACACTTCCCGCCTGAACCCTGAAAACTGGTTGATTAACAGATAAGTACGGCCAAACACACCCCTGCCACACTGAGACGATACATGACAATGCCCGGCCATTGTAAACTGGTCGATTTTTGATTTCGAATACCATACCGATAACCACCATGTCTGTACATACTGCTGATATTAAGCGCATTACAACCCATGTTATTCAGGAAATGAAAAACCGTGGGGAGAAAATATCCTGCCTTACCGCGTACGATTATTCCATGGCCGGAATTGTAGACGCCGCCGGTGTCGAACTGATCCTGGTAGGAGATTCCGCCTCGAATGTGATGGCCGGACATGAAACGACCTTGCCCATTACGATCGATCAGATGATCTACCACGCGTCGTCCGTAGTGAGGGCCGTTAAAAGAGCACTGGTAGTGGTTGACCTTCCTTTCGGTTCCTATCAGGGTAATTCGAGGGAAGCACTGAATTCGGCGATCCGGATCATGAAGGAGTCGGGCGCACACGCCGTGAAGCTGGAAGGCGGGCTCGAAATCAAAGACTCCGTCACGCGTATTCTGAGCGCGGGAGTGCCTGTCATGGGTCATTTGGGCCTCACACCGCAATCCATTTACAAATTCGGAACGTACACCGTACGTGCAAAACAGGAAGCGGAAGCGCAGAAGCTGCTCGAAGATGCCAAACTCCTCGAAGAAATAGGTTGTTTTTCCGTGGTGCTCGAAAAGATCCCTTCCAAGCTGACCAAACAGGTTTCCGAAAGCATACAGATCCCGACGGTTGGGATAGGAGCAGGTCCTCACGCAGATGGCCAAATCCTGGTCCTTCACGATCTGCTGGGTATCAATAAGGCATTTAAACCCCGTTTCCTTCGTCATTACGCCGATCTCAATGGGGTCATGACCGATGCTATTACCAATTATATCAAAGATGTTAAAGGAAGATCATTCCCGAACGATCAGGAATCATATTGACCTTTTAAAAAGTATTAAACTATTTATATGGCTAAAAAACCATTTCGGGTTGTCTACGAGGATAATCACCTGATCATCGTCAATAAGGAGCCTGGTATCCTGGTTCAGGCCGACGTCACCGGCGATACCTGCCTGCTAGACATGGTCAAAGACTATGTGAAAGAGACCTATAACAAGCCTGGCGCCGTATTTCTCGGCACCGTGCACCGGCTCGACCGTCCGGTGAGCGGGCTCGTCGTCTTTGCGCGAACTTCCAAGGCGCTGGAACGAATGAACGAGATATTCCGCAAACGCGACGTTCAAAAAACCTACTGGGCGGTTGTCAAGAACAAACCCGCCGAAAAGAAGGGTAAATTGGTACACTGGCTGATCAAAAACGAAGCCCGCAACATCACCACCGCGCACGACGAAGAAGTACCGGGCGCTCAGCGTGCAGAGCTGTCGTACCGCTGGTTGGGGGAAGTCAATAAGTTCCATTTACTGGAAGTAATGCCGGTTACGGGCCGTCCACACCAGATCAGGGTTCAGCTGGCATCGATGAACTGCCCCATTCGCGGGGACGTCAAATACGGCTATCCGAAAGGCAATGCCGACGGAAGCATCAACTTGCATGCCCGGAGACTATACTTTGAACATCCCGTTAAAAAAGAGCCGCTGATATGCCGGGCAGGCCTGCCTAACGATCCCTTCTGGGAAGAGTTTTTAACTTTGGACAAGGAAGTTATCAAGCCCGAGCACCTGGACTTTTTTCACGAATAATGCCCGATGATCGAAAAACTGAAACAGCGCTGGAACGTCAGGAATGGATGGGATGTCCTCATCATTCTGGTGGTTTTTGCATGTACCGGTTTTTCGGTCTTATATGTCAAGCGATGGCTGTTTGATCTCGTCGGACTCACGGCAGATTCTCCGGGCTGGATGCGTTGGGGGTTCAATATCCTCATTATTCTGCCATTGTATCAGGTAATACTGCTGGCGTGGGGTTGGGTTTGGGGCAAATTCAATTTTTTCTGGGAGTTTGAAAAAAGAATGTTCAGCCGCATAGGAGGTCTTTTCCGTCCAAAGCGTACAGAAACCAATACCGATTGACCGCTACCGGCCAGCGGCCCCGATCAGTCCCCGGTATACAGCCCTGGCCTTATCGTATGTAGCTGCGGCTGCATTCCGTTCTTCGGCCCGGATGTTCGGCTCCTTCATCTTCCAGCACTGTTCCAATGCCGCCAGGCACCATTCCGCGCTTTGCTTTTGCACCACCGGTTTGTCCCCAACCTTTATAAAAACAGGATTAGAATGCGAGCTGGGGTAAATTCTAAGCGCTACCCAGCCTGATACAGCTAGCTTAGGAGAAAATTTCACATCGCTCAATTGCCCGTCGGCCCTGATTTCGGCCGCATCCACCGCAACGCCATTGACTATCAACTCTATTTTCACCATTCTCGATTTTCCAATACGCGAACGTTCGATATCCCAGAAAGGCGTCACATCAATAGGCGTCCGGACGATTTTCTCACCGATACTATCCTGCTTTTCAGGAAGATATGCTGCTACCTTCGCGCTGATTGTCACATTTCCCGGTGCCCGGAGGCTGACCTCGCTGTCCCCGGTGCCTGCCTCTACGCCATTGACGGTGAAATCCATGATATGCGATTTCCCGTCCGAAACATAGCTCCGGCCATTCCGGATCGCTTCGACATAGCCGTCATAATCCATTTTATTTTGCGGCTTGAAATAACTTCGCGCCTGTCCTACACGCGCATCCGTAATGCACGGAAAATCGGTCTCTCCGCTTAAACGCGTCCTGAAACCGCAGTTCAGTGTATGATAGTACATATTCAGCTCCCAGGGTGCCGGCGTATCGCCTGCGCTGAAAAAGTCTACAAGGCCCTGTGTAACTGTTACAATGTACTCGTTAGCCCCAATTCCGTCCATTTTGGGAGTTACATAATTGGGTAGCTGGTTAGTCGGCTCCATCGGTTGAAGCCCCCAGCCCGAATGTGCATAACCCACAACACCACCCTGAGACTTCGCCCAGGAAAGAACCGGGGCGGTCCAGCTCGGCCATTGCTCAATGCGCGTTGTTCCGGGATAATCATCCTCGCGGATCCGCAAAAGCACAATGTGACCGGCATGTGACGAAGGAAAGCCAGAAACTTCCACATCGTTGCGCATGATATTCTTAGCTGCCGACAGTGGATGGTCCTTTCCGGTGAAAAATGTCTTTTGGTGATACCAGCTAGGCCCCCAGGCAAGGTTCGCAGCCATATTCAGGTCTTCTCCAAGCACCTGACGAAACATGTCCTTCGGATCTACGCCCTCCGTCGGGCTGTCATAATGACTGCAGCCCGCTGCATGGATATGGTGATCTGCGCTGAACCAGCCGAGTTTCGTCATCTGTATCCATCGTTTCAACCGGAATGGTACCTCTACTGAATCACGGCCGTCCGGAATTGTTATTTCCTTTGTTTGCGGTATATATTCGGGCCCCCGGGTGAAGGTGACCTTGTATTTGCCCGCCGGAAGCATCACGTGCTCGCCGCTTTTGCGGTAAATCTGGGGCTGAAAGAAAAAATCCGGGTACTCGTCCATCGCGGCGACTCTGCGCGATGGCAGCGGGTAAATACCTTTGAATTTCCCCGAGGCATGTTCCTGGCCGTCGGTGATCAGGAAGGAGGCCATCGCAGGTGTACCGTCATCGTCCTGCACTTTCAGCTTCACTTTCACAGCTGGCCTCACATCGAACAAAATGTGTGTGGAATTTCTGAATCCAATATCCTGGGAGCCTTGCCCCACATGATATGCGATTTCCGCCTCGCGCTTGCCGGGGTCCTTACTGTAAATCTGCACCAATGCATATTCGAGTTTCAAACCCGATAAGTTGGCATGCAGCGGTCTGCCTGTGTAGATCTGAATGTCCAGAAAGCGGTTGGCGACCTGTCCGGGAGTCAGTTCATGCTCCTTTTTTACCTTCGATTCAAAAGACGGATAATGATAGGGCTTTGCGGCATTGGGGCTTTCGGCTTCCAGGCGTGCAGTAATGCCGGCCTCATTGTGAACCTTGACCAGAAAAGCTGTCCAGCCACCTTGCACAAGACCAGCCTGAGCGGCACCCCGGTCGACCTTAACCCTTCCTTCCGGGTTGATATGGACAACATTGAGGCAATACGGATCGAGAATGGCCTGAATGCCGGCCACCGTTTCGTTTGAAAACGGTTTATTTCCGATTTCGCGCAGGCGCTGAGCGTCCTTCGCCGGCAATGCATTGCCCGAAAAAGCCAGTGCCTCCTGCAAGCGCAAAGCTTGTGCCAGCAAAGGTTGAGGATCAATTCCGGCAGAGGCTGTATGCCCCGCGTGCTGATCGTGCTGCCCAAGCAGCATCATGGGAAAGAAAACTGCTAAAAGGAGTAGGGCAGACGTCGTTTTCATATCAATCCTTGTCTTTTTTCCGATTTGCTTTCCACGCGGTAAACCCGATGTACATCATACTCCCCCGGGCGCCTCCACTTTTCATCAGGCCATTCACATTACTGAATCCCAAGAAAACCGGGCCGAAATGACCCGCCAGGCCAATGGAAGGCCGGTTGTTACCTTTGATGAACGAAATCGGAAATGACAACCCCGAATCCTCGTCTTCAAAGCGTGGCGTAACCATAAAAGTATTGGGCTGGTATATATCTAATGGGTTGCCGCTCCGAGTTTTAAACCGGCTCCGCTGCGTCAGGTTTAAAAAGAAGCCGTGAAAAACCTGGATATCTGCTTCTAGGTGCATCATTTGCGGCTACTTCACACTTTTCCCGAAAGCTGAGCTGGTATCTCCCGGAAAGAGGCCCATAAAGCCTTCCGCGCCCCGGTCACTGATCGCTTCGAGTTCTTTCTGTCCTATTACCACGTCGCTGGCCGTTCCCCGGACCACTTTTGAATCCGTTGTTTTGTATTTGATCGATCCAATGTCGGTCAACGAAGCTCCGATTCGCACCAGATAATCAGGACTCTCGTTATATGCTTCCTTCCGGTCGTTCCACACCGATCCCAATTCATAGGTGAACCCGAGGTCGTAGCCCCACCCCGAACCATATTTGTCGGAACTCATCAGGTTGCCAATACTCATTTTGCGGTTAG
>CBFGMV010000151.1:0-16219 GCA_965649915.1 uncultured Dyadobacter sp. | reverse complement strand
ATGCCAACAAACGCCAAGAGCATGACCAAATGCAGCGGATAGATACGGCAAATCCTCTTTTTCAGGAATAATCTGAACTGCGGCCAATCCGCCAGAAACTGATAGCTATATGCGATTACAAAGCCACTCAGCACAAAGAAAAAATCCACAAACATATCCGAATTCTCGACGAAGCGGTTATTCAGGATGGGGGTGTTGGCGAATGGGCCGAGATGGAACAGAAACACCAGGCATGCGAAAAGGCCGCGGAAAATGTCCAGTACTTCGAAACGGTGTTTCATGTCAGTTACTTGTGAGGTTGAATGTGCTGATAAACCGGTTCACGCCGGTAGTGGAGTCGTATTCATAGGTGAATTCGTCGGAGGCTTTGGTCATGATCAGCAAGCCGAAATGCTCGCTGGTGTCCGACAGCAATGCGGGCATTTCCAGTTCTGCCAGTTGTTCTATAAAAAACGTGGCTTTTCCCGATTCATCCATGCGCACGCAAAGCGAATCCATGCCGTTGTGGTAAATGGGGAAATCAAACGGACGCATTACATTTCCCAACGGCCACATGATCTTCTTTTTTTCATGTCCGACCAGTACCATGGGAGGGCCGTAATCTTCTTTTTCCAGGACTACCATCCTTCGGGTAACGCTGATTTTGAGCATTGATTCCCGCTCACCCGAATGCTTCACTGCATTGGTAAGCAGTTCCACCACAACCCATTTGATTTTGTCCATGACTTCACCTGCGAGCGGAGTTGCCCCCGCCTTGACCCGGATATGGTCCAGACACAGGTGCAGCGTGGCGGAAACTTCTTCCCGTTTGCTGCTGAAAGTTATTTTAATCTGATCAGAATCCCCCGTCATAAACTAGCTAAGTGTTCCCATGGCCTCCTCATAGTTGTCGAAAATCCTGAATACCTTATCCATGCGGATGAGCATCAACAGGTTTTTGACGTCCGGTTTGAGTGAGACCAGGTAGATATCAACATTTCGCGGCATCGCGTACTTCAGCGCCACCACAAGGCTTCCTAAAAAAGAGCTGTCGATGTAGTTGACATTTTCAAAACTGACGATCACCAGCTTGATGCCGCCGGCAATCAGTGTGATCATTTCTTCCTTGAATGCATCCGCATTGGTCAAACTTGCTTCTTCGGGTAATATGGTAGCCTGTACCACGCGGTTTACTTCTTCTATTTTCAGTATCATACCAGGGTTATTGTTTTTCTATAAAAATGATGCTAGCATCGTCCATCTGATTACTATCGTCGATGCGTTCCAGAACATGCTCGCGGATCAGTCCGAAGCTGTCGGGCTGACCCAGATAGGGCATTATTTTCTCCACAAAGAAGGGATAATCACTTTTCTTGGACCCATTGGACGGTATATCGATCATCCCGTCGGTAAAGATCACGAGCTGATCACCAGGCTTCATGGAAATGGTTTTGTTATCGTAGAATCCGTCTTCCAGCAGGCCCAGCAGCAGCCCGGCCGATTGCAGCGTGGACGTTTTACCAGTTTCGTGCCGGTATCCGATCAACGGAAGGTCACCCGCGCCCGTGTAATGCACGTCGCCCGTGTGCGTGTCCAGCAGCAGCAGCGATAGGCTGGAAAGAATGTTTTGAAGGCTTTCGTCCAGGTAAATCAGCTTGTTGATCTTCTGGACGATGGTAGCCAGATCAAAATCCTGGTCGAGCACGCAAAACCGGATCGCGGCGCGGATGTAACTCAGAAAGCCGAATGTGAAAAACCAGGCCTTCCATTTCTTTCCCATGATATCCCCCAGGAATGCAAAACAGAACCGGCTGTCGACCTGTACGAAGTCGATAAAATCGCCTCCCGGGTAGCCCCTGTAACCTTTATGCCAGAACAGTACTCGGAAACCCTGAACGGAAGGGGAATGCGTAGGAATCGATTTGACATTCAGTGTCTCGGCAGCCACTTTTAGTTCCCTTACCGACCGGACATGTTCATTTTCAAGGGTTTTAATGATGTTGTTAAGCTTGGTAATGATAACCGGGATCGGTGTTTCCTTGTTGATGAAGTCCAGCGCCGACATGTTCAAGCCTTCCAGGACCAGTTTGTTGTCGGTGGCGGAGGTTAGAAACACGAAGGGGATGTCGCTGATGTTCGGGTTCAGCAAGACGGCCTGCCGGAAGTCAAAACCATTCATTTTCGGCATATCATAATCCGAAAGGATGAGGTCCGGCGTCTCCACGAGCAATAGTTGCAGCGCTTCGGTAGCCGATTCACATACTACGCAATTATAGCCCGCTTTGACCAGTGAAACTTCGACCACCTTACGGAAAAGCAGGTTGTCCTCCACAAAGAGGATTTTTTTGACGGTTGCAGGAGGATCGCGGAAGCTGATCATTTTTTGTTGAAGTTTAATACAAACAAAAGTACTCCCCCGAAAATAATCAGCAGCGAGACGAGATCCATAACCGTCACGCCATCATTTACATTAAAATAAAAAACAGTGAAGATCTCAAAACTGGGTGGTGCCGGCATAATGATCATCGCAAAGCCGACGACGATGAGCAATATGGACAGGACAAACATCACGCCCTTTTGAACCATTTTACCGCCGCGCTTCGGTGCGTTGATCCGGCTGTCGATCTGGTTCTCCGAAAGCAGCTTTTCCAAACCTTCCAGCAATTCCTCTCTTGAAAGATTATTATCCTGATCCAGCTCCTTGAACGGGGCGATTCTTTTCTGGGTTTGTGCAGACCTTTCGAATGCTTCCGCTATCTGTTTCTGATAGTGATGGGAACGGTGCGGATCTATATCAGCATGTTCGATGGCATCGATCAGTTCTGCCACCCTGGCCTCAACCTGTGCCAGGCCCTGAGCCTGAGGACCGGATGAGGAATGACCGGATTCTGAATCGTTGAGCAAGCGGTTGAGTTTCACGCGAACGGGTTTGTTTGGTAGCCGAAAGCCAATCGGAATGAATCAGGCATGTTTTTAGAAAAATATTTGATGAATTCCGGATTTTGGTTAAAGCTATGTTTTTATTATTAAATTTGAAATAGTTCTACAAATCAATCCAGCTATTCCTTCATTTTAGTAAATCCAAAGGGCCGGTTTTGCCTATGAAAAAAGTCTCCATTGTCACAGTGAATTTCAATCAGCCGAAGGTGACAGAAGATTTACTGAAATCATTGCAGGAGGTCAATACCTATCCAAACCTGGAAATTATCGTAGTCGACAACGGGAGCCAGGCAAATCATGTGCCTGCCTGGCAGGAGCGATACCCTGGAATGACATTCATCCGCTCGGAGCTGAACACGGGGTTTGCCGGTGGTAACAACATCGGGATGGCGGCTGCGACAGGCGAATATCTTTTTCTGATCAACAACGATACCGAAGTGACGGCCGGTTTGATCGGTAAGCTCGTTTCGACCATGGAAGCCAATCCGCGGATCGGGATGATTTCTCCCAAGATCCACTACTTCGATCACCCGGGCATGCTGCAATACACGGGCTACACCTCTATGAACTATTATACGGCCCGCAATGCATGTATCGGGCAGTTCGAACAGGACCGGGGGCAGTACGATTTTCTTACGGGCGTAACCGGCTACGCGCACGGGGCAGCCATGATGATCAGCCGCGAAGCCTGGAAAAAAGCGGGCGGAATGGCCGAGAATTATTTCCTTTATTACGAAGAGCTGGATTGGTGCGAGCGCATCCGAAAGGCTGGCTATGAAATCCACGTGGACCTCGGCGCATTGATCTATCACAAGGAATCCGTGTCGGTGGGTAAAAGGACTGCCCTTAAAGAGTTTTTCATGAACCGAAACCGCATCCTGTTCATCCGCAAGAACGCACCGGGCATCACTTTCTTCATTTTTTGCTGCTATTTCCTGGCCGCAGTCGTCCCGCGCAATATCTTTCAGTATATCAAAAACAAAGAGTACCACTTTATCCCGGTTTTTTTGCGTGCCATTACCTGGCATTTCAGCAACAGGCCGGATAGCTTAAACCTTGGCTTTCCGTTGACCCGCTAATTTATGGAGATACTTTTCTGGCTCAGTTTATTGATTGTTTTCTACACCTTTCTAGGTTACGGTATCCTGCTTTACATCCTGGTGCGCATCCGCCGGATTTTCAAAGGCAAACGGCTGCCACCCGGCCTGGATCAGGACTTTCCCTCACTGACGCTGGTGATCGCGGCCTATAATGAGGAAAGTATCATTGAAGAGAAAATCAGCAATACCCTGGAACTGTCTTATCCTTCCGGAAAACTCAGTCTGCTTTTCGTAACCGATGGCTCCAACGACCGCACTCCGGAACTGGTCGCCGCTTATCCCCAGATCAGGCTAATGCATACCCCGGTGCGCAGCGGGAAGATCCTGGCGATGCACCGTGCGATGGACCAGGTGGATACGGAAGTAGTCGTGTTTACGGACGCCAATACCTTTCTCAACCGGGATGCCTTACTGCTGATCGCCCGGCATTACGCGGATCCCCGTGTAGGGGCGGTATCGGGGGAGAAGCGGGTAATGCAGGATGCGGTTTCGGATGCGACGGCAGGGGAGGGATTTTACTGGAAGTATGAATCGGCCTTGAAAAAGTGGGATTCGGAGCTCCATTCGGTCGTTGGCGCGGCGGGGGAGTTGTTCAGTGTGCGCAGGTCACTCTATAAATCGGTGCAGCCCGATACGATCCTGGACGATTTTATGATTTCCATGCAGATCGCCGAGCAGGGTTACCGCATTGTCTACGAACCGGACGCTTACGCTTCCGAAACTTCTTCCGAGAACATCCAGGAGGAACTGAAAAGAAAGGTACGCATTGCAGCAGGCGGGATCCAGTCGATACTGCGATTGAAAAAACTGATGAACCCGTTTCATGATCCGCTACTATCGTTTCAATACGTCAGCCACCGGGTATTGCGGTGGACGGTCACGCCATTTCTGATGATCCTTGCATTGCTTCTGAATATTTTCATTGTGGTCCGATCGGGCGGGGCCATTTACTATTTGTTGCTGGCGGGGCAGGCAGGATTTTACCTGGCGGCACTGGCAGGTTGGGCCCTGGAACGGCGCAGGATCAAGGTCAAGGCACTTTTTGTTCCCTATTATTTCTGTATGATGAACTATGCGGTGCTAGCCGGGATCCGGAGATATATTAAAGGATCGCAGAGCGCGGCCTGGGATAAAGCCAAAAGAAAAAGCGCATAGCCGTGCCATGCGCTCCGATTATGCTGTGTTTCAGCCCTACATTTGCTTCAACCGGTCCGACTCTGATTCCAGGATCGGGGTCAGGGTTGCAAGTTCACCGGAAATCTCTTCATACATAGTCAGGAGGGTATCGCTGGAGGCATTCTCTTTAATGGCCTTTTCCAGCACTTCCACCTTTGGCCTGACGAACGTCAGCCCGGTCATGGTGAAGGATGGTTTCAATCCATGTACGATGCTGGCCGCTTCTTTGAGGTCGCCCGACTGCAATGCACCCTGAAGAGTTTGCCAGCGGGGAATAGAGTCACTGAGGAATGCGTCAAAAATCATGTACAGGATCACAGGGTCTTCTCCGTAGGCCTGGTCGATATACGCAAGATCCAGGGCGGGGTTGAGTTGTAATGCCATTGTTCTGTGCTATAAGTTTTCAGAAGCTCAACAAGCAGTAATTTGAGCCAGGATCGTTGGTGAAATATTTCGACAATATAATCGCTTTCTGCAAAACTATCACATTTATTGGTTCACCGGCTCCTTCACTTCTTCTTTCACAGGTTGTTGTTTGGCATCTTCCTTTGCATCCTCCCGGGCCTTTTTTCGGAAATATCTGCGGAACAGGAAATTGGAACGTAACGCAGTCATATTTTCATCCAGCTTCTCGGTAGTACTTTCCAGGTTTTTGAGCGTTTCCTTCATATTGGTTGCGGTCGCTTCGTCGTGGAGCAGGACACCCAGCGGGCTGGTTTTATTGGAGTTCAGCTCGGCGCTGGCCGTTTTCAGGTTGTTTACCATGACGTTGGCCGAAGAAACCGTTTCGTTCAACCGCGCTATGCTGCCGCGCAGATCTTTCATGATTACCGTGTCGGTAGCGAAATCATTCGCCAATCCTCCCTTTTGAGTCAATTTGGCCGAATAGCTGGCCAGCGATGCCGTCAGTGCCTGGGCGTTAAGGGAAGCCTTTTTCATCGAACCCAATGTCTGGTCCAGGTCATTGTAGAGGCGTTCGTCATTCAGCAGCATCCCAACGGTCCCTTTTCCGGCGAGGATATTTTTACTGATCGTTTTGAATGCGCTCGTGATGCCGAGCAGGTTCTTGTTGTTTTCGGAAAGTACGGCCAGCATTTCCTCGGTGCTCTCAATTTTTTCGACCGCAATCTCATCACCGTCCTCGATGGAAGGCACTTTCTGTGTGCCGCCGTAGATGACGATGATCTTGTTACCGATCAGACCGTCGGTACTTACCTTGGCCTTGGCGTTCTTACGGACAAATTCCTGCGATTTTTCCTCGATATTCAGCATTACCTCCACCTTGGAGTTGGCCAGGAAGCGGATGCTCTTGACGGTCCCGATCTTGACCCCGGAATACCAGATGTTGTTGCCTATTTTAAGACCGTTTACATCGTCAAAAACAGCTCTGACGGTGATCGTCGAAGAAAAGACCTTCTTCATGCTGCCGATGGTGAGAATCCCCACCACGAAAATGAGAATGCCGATCACGACGAAAAGGCCTACGTTAATGGATCGTTTGGATGATGTTGCCATTATTACTGAATAAAATTATAGTCGTAAAAACTTTTGATCCGCTCTTCGTCGGTATCAAATACTTCTTCAAAAGTGCCTGTTTTCAGAAACTTGCCGTCGAGCAGCATCGCAATGCGGTCGCCGGTTTCCCGTGCACAGGTAAGATCGTGGGTGATGATAATCGAGGTTGTCTGGTATTTTTCCTTCACCTCGTTGATGAGTTGGTTGATTTCCAGGCAAGTGATCGGGTCGAGCCCGGCCGTCGGCTCGTCGTAGAGCATAATCTCCGGTTTTAAAATCAGCGTCCTGGCAATGCCTATCCGCTTGCGCTGGCCGCCTGAGAGCTCGGATGGTACCTGGTTGATCGTTTGCAGCAGGCCCACAGCGTCGAGCACATACTCCACCTGTTCGTCAATTTCGCCGCGGGTCAGGTTCGGGATGTTGCGTACGAGCGGGAATTCGAGATTCTCGCGCACGGTCATACTGTCATACAATGCGCTGTTTTGAAACGAAAACCCGATTTTCAGCCGCAAATCGCGTAAATCATTGCCTTCCAGTTTGGAAACCTCCTTTCCCAAAACCACACAATCGCCAAGATCCTGTTTGAGCAGCCCCACCATGATCTTGATCAGCACCGATTTCCCCGTACCCGAACGACCGAGCACGACCATGTTTTCCCCTTTGGTCACAGTCAGGTCCACGCCTTGCAGCACATGCAGATCGCCGAATGATTTGTACAGATCGCGTACTTCGATAACCGGCTCACCGGGTTTGAATTCTTCTTCCATTTTAAAGTCTGAAATAGTTGGATACCTGTACGATGATCACCTCCTCGATGAAAATAAGGAACATGGAGGTTACCACAGCCGCATTGGCCGCCTTACCGACGCCCTCGGTACCTTTGCTGGCATTGTAGCCCTGATAGCTGCCCACAATTCCGATCGTGAAGCCGTATGCCACCGCTTTCGCCACGGAGGTCCAGATATCCAGAAAGGTGATCTGCTCAAATGCATTCTCAAAAAATGCGATGAAACTCGTGCCTTCGTTTAATGTCACATTCAGATATGCACCCAGCAAACTGACCAGCGAGCAATAGAACATCAGCACGGGAATGGCAATGGTGCAGGCAATCACGCGGGTGACTACCAGGAATTTGAATGGGTTCACCGCTGAAACTTCCATGGCGTCGATCTGCTCGGTGACGCGCATGGAACCCAGCTCGGCCCCGATACTGGATCCGATCTTGCCTGCGCTGATCAAAGCGGTTACCAGGGGCGCCAGGGCACGCACGATCGCGATCGCCACCAGCGAAGGAAGCCAGGAAGTGGCACCGAATTCGGATAACGACGGCCGGGACTGCTTGGTAAAAACCATCCCGGTAATAAAACCCGTGAGGCTGATCAGTAGCAGCGACTTATTGCCGATTGCGTAACATTGCCGGACAATTTCCTGGAATTCCATTCTGCCCCGGAAAACTTCGCGGAAAAAACGGATAAAGAAAATATACGCATCATAAACCGCCAGTAAGGCATTATCCAGACTTTTGCCGTATACAAATTGCTTCTTGTTAGCGCTCATTCAATCGGTACATTGTATTAAACTTTATTTATCAGGCGGTGGTGGTGGTCAGTAATGTTTGTTCACCTCCCAGCAACCGTTCCTCGAACCATCGCATCCGGTAGGCATTCATCGCGTTTTTGCCCAGCTGGTCCAGCAGCCGGTAGTTGACGATCACGCCCACGGCTGCTCCGATACCCGGGATGAGCTGCGCCATTTTCGCAAGGTCGGTATAGTCGCGGTATTCCTGCTGGAAGGTTTTCCAGTTGAATCCGTGAATATCTGCCGGAAGGTCCTTGCTGTGCTGGTCCCAGCGGATCATTTCCGAGAAGACCTCCTGCCGGCCTTTCTGGCTCGAAAATGTGAGTTGAAAAATGTGGAGTATAAAAAGCCGTTCCCGGTAATCGTTTACAGGTCTGCCGTACAACGCGGCAATCTCGAAAAGAAGCTTGATTTTAATGCCTATCAGAATGGGGAACTCAGCTAATGCAAGCCAGAAACCTCCGGCGCCCGTAATGCCGCCTTCGGCTGCGCCCGCTTTTTTGAAAAAATCGATCTTTTTGCGGACGGCGGTTTCAATTTCTTCCAGCGAGGCGCCCGGAATAGTTTGCGTAGTGGTGTATTCGGCACCGGTAAGCACACCGCGTACCATCTGTTTAATAGTACCGGTAATTACCTGGTGTATTTTATCGGGAATAATGTCATTGATTTTATCCTGAAACTTCTTGGAGGTCCTGTCGATGAAATTAGGCCGCTTCTGCATTTTGACCTGCCACCTGGTCAATTCAGGCTTTACTTGCTCTTCATAATGGTTGATGTGCATATCATTTCAGGGCTAATGTCGGACAGGACAGAGAAACGGCTTTTGCTACTGGTCAGCAAAAATCATTCCAATATCGGATAAAGTCATCAAACAGCCTTAGAAATTCCCGACTACACGTCCCGTAAGCGATGCAAGCGTTGTCCGCTCCGGGATGCTATTCGTTAGCAACGCTTATTATTATATGTTCAAACTATCTGATCCATAGTTTTTTAGTGAATATCCTGCCATTGGATTCAAATCTGATCAAATGCATCCCGGAAACCTGCTTCGGAGCCGTAAAGCTGCTCTTTGGGCTACCCGATAGTTTGCGGTTCTGTAAAAACTGTCCCTGAACATTGAGCAGGCTGATGTCGCCTGTCTGCGGTTGGGCAAAATGAACGGTAACTTCTTCCCCGCGTTGGGCCGGGTTTGGAAATATTTCAAAAAGCGCTTCCGTATCCTTTTCTGTGCCGAGTATCAGCGTCGGCGCAACTTCGGCATAGGCCGGGCTTGCGGATTCCGCGACTTCGTTTACGGCGACAAGCCTGTACATAATAGGGAGTGCGGATTCACCCGGTTCGTCATGCCATTCCATGCCGGTGCTTACCCGTGCAATCGGGGCGAAACCGGCGGCGTCTCCGAGCCTGCGTTCGAGAAGATATTCCTTTGCACCCGCAACCGGCTGCCATGAAAGCCTGACCTTTCCGTTTTCCCCGCTTTGCGCGGTAAGCACAGTTCCGCCCAGCGCAATGCCGATCGGTACATCAAAGAATGTAAATGCCCGCATTCCCCTGGCGTTGGTGATGTAGGGGCCTGTGAAAGGGTAGTAGGGGCCGTCTTTTTCAAGGTAGGGAGGCAGATAGTTGAGCGTGGCCGCATTTTGAGCGGTTTTCAGGTCGAGTGTAATGCGGTTGCCCTCGGCTTTGCCCGCAGTTACCGCGCCGGCCTGGTGGTCGAAGTAGAAAAAGTCCTTCAAATCCAGTACGGGGCCATTGGGATGTCTGTATGGTTCCGGATATTTCAATTGCTGACCTTCGTCGAATACCAACGTCAGGCTTTTCTTTTCAGAAGAATTGTAGAATGCCTTTTTCAGGCTCGGGGAGGATATATTGACCGTATCTGTGGACGCATAAAGGTCGCGGAGCATCAGGCGCGAAAGCTCGGCGCCGCCTTGTATATTGCCTTCGCGATTGTAATGCAAGCCATCGAAACCGGTCGTTCCCACCGTTGCGATGCTGGTAACGTCCGGATAAACATCCGGCAAGCGCCGCTGGTAGTCGCGTATGAGCGTGCCTATCAGTGAAACATGGTAGATAATGTCGATCTGGAAAACATATAGCTTTTGCAGGCCTGCAAAGTCTTTTTTCAGGTTTTTATACAAAACATCGAAGTGGCCCTCCCAGTTACCTCCTTCACCATATGCCTCGCTTTCCCCTTGCCTAAAAATATAGGCCTTCACCGCATTTACAACGCCTGCCTTCTGTGCGCGGTAGAGCATTCGGCCATAGCCTGTTTTGAAATCGGTAGGATCGTTTTCGGTCCGCAGCGAATGCGAATAGGCCGACGACCAATGGTAACCCGCGTTGATCAGGCAGTTGGGAACGCCGGATTTTTCCATTAATTGCTTTTGTATCTCCAAACCCATTGTTCCAACACCATTATTGTAGGAATGCATGTTCGATAATGTCCACAACGTATCGGCGGCGTTATACGGGTCGGTATTCAGTGTTCCGGTGATTTTACCAAAAGTCCGGCAGAAAGCATTGGTGTCGGCCTCTCCGAAAAAGCCTGTGGAATTGGATTGCCCCGAGAGAATGTACACATCCCCGCTCACCACCCTGGTCCGCATGACGATCAGAGTCGAGTCACCGTCCTTGCATACATATACATTGAAGTGGTACTCGGCGAGTTCCGACTTAATGCGTGCCTCGGCGGAAAAGCTGGCCTTCCCATTTGCACCGTATTGCAGCAGAGCCCTCCGATACTGAAAAGGCGCATTGTTCCGCATCACCTGAACCGACACATATTTCCATCCCGCCGTCTCTACAACGCCTGCGATCGGAACGACGGCCTCGCTCTGGACGTTACGCGGGTAAAGCTGATAGTCTTGCGGCAGCTTGCTGAATACCACCGAATTAAAGCGCTGCGCATTTGCTGTTGTAACTGCAAGGAGCATTATCAGGAAAAAGAACAGGGATGTTCTGCCGGCTCCTTTTGAAAGGTCACCGGTCGGGCGGAAGGGTTTGGACACTGAGTAGGGTGGGTTATTTCAAACGGACGGCTTTCACACCTTCACGGGTTATTTTGACGGGATTGATCATTCCTTTTGCATCGAAAGTCATCACATCGATGCAGGTTTCACGGTGGTTGCCGTCGGTTTCCGTCAGGGGGCGCCTGTGGTAGACGATATACCATTCATCTTTGCCCGGGACCTGTATAATGGAATGGTGCCCCGCGCCGGTCGCCACTTTTGGATCTTGCTGAAGAATCTTGTCAACCCGCTCGAAAGGCCCGAAAGGAGAGTCGGAAATGGCATAGGCGACTGAATAATCCGGGCCTGTCCACCCGCCTTCCGACCACATAAAGTAGTATTTGCCGTTGCGGATAAACATGAATGGGCCTTCGACGTAGCCTTTGGGTGTGATTTCACGGAAGGTTTTTCCATCTTCGAATGGAATGAAGCCGGTAAAGTCGCTTTTGAGTTTAGCTACATTACAATGTTTCCAGCCGCCATAGAACAGATAGTATTGGCCGTCTTTGTCTTTGAAAACAAACTGGTCGATCGGCTGTGCGCCATTGTGAAATTTGTCGACGAGGGGTTTGCCCAGATAATCTCTGAATGGGCCTTCGGGACGATCGGCAACTGCGACGCCGATGCCCCCTTTCTCCTGGTCGCTCTGAATATCGTTAGCGCCGAAGAACAGGAAATATTTTTTATCCTTTTCAATGATCGACGGAGCCCACATCGCCCGTTTGGCCCATTTGATGGCCGCAGTGTCGATGATATTCGGATGTTTTTCCCAGTTGATCAGATCCTTCGAGGAAAAGGCATCCATATGCACCTGCTTGTTATAGGGGGCAGAATAAGTCGGATAAATCCAGAATGTTTTGTTGAAGATGATGCCCTCGGGGTCGGCGTACCAGCCGGGGAAGACAGGGTTACCGGATGTTTTAGTGGATTGGGCGAATGCGCAATGGAAGCAAAGACTCAAAAGAGCCAGTCCTAGAAATTTTTTCATAAGAATAATAACAGACGGTAATGTAACCGTTGTAAAGTTCTTAATTTTCTTCGAATTAATAAGCTTCACCGGCACCTCCGCCTCCGAATTCTCCTCCGCCGAATTCCAGGCCGTTGCCCTGCGGTGTGGCACCGAGTTGGTGCGCGACAATTACCGCTTCAAGGTTTGCAAAACGACGTTTGCGATCCTGTTCGTCCGAAATGCCGTGTCGGGGTACATGTAAGTAGCGGATCAGTACAACAGAAGTAATAATCATCAACGCGCCAGCCAGGACCAACTCCTGCGAGCCGGTAAGTGGGCTGAAATAATGCAGGAAAGTATAAATGGAAAATGCCAGAGCCAGCAAGCCCAGGATGAAGAGCAGCCTGTCGTGCTTTTTGATCCCTGCGGCAATGTATACCACGGGAATAACGCATGTGAAAAGGTAAAACAGGGGAGCAAATGAAATCTGGGGGGCTATCGCCAGGGTAATGTCGTTGAGCATCGCATTTACCTCCCGCACAACAAGGTAGTTTCCGCCGACGTAGAAGGTTATTAATGCTAAAACTTCAAAAATCTGGCGGCATTCGCGGTAATAAAGGTCGGTACTTTTTCGGGCAAGCCGGTAAATGAGTGCCGACAGCGTCATCAGGCCGAACGGCAGCAATGCTTTGCCCAGGGCGGATTTCATCATCAGATCGGCAAGCAGCGTCAAGATCAATCCGAAGACAACAACTGCGCCCAGCAGGTCGGCGTAGCGCAGCGTGGCGGGCACGATGATCGCCAGTGCGACCAGACAATGCATCCAGAGCGGGGCATGGTCGAAAAGCAGGAACATGGGCACCAGCGCCGCCGTGACAGCCGCGTACAGCAACGCATTGTCCACACCGGAGTGAAAAAGACTATTTGTTTTAATCAGATATTCCAGGCAGAATACAAAACAGGCACAGCATAGGAGACTGAGCGTTGATAAGCCTGCCTCAGAGCCGGTATCGGGAATGAATAGCGAGAGGAAACCCATAAAAAAGGAACAGGCGACCACCGCAAAGCAAAAGAGTCCGATTTTGACAAACAGGCCGGGACGGTAAAATTGTTCGGGAAACTGGTTAATGACTTCGGCCTCCTGTTCGGTGGTAAGCAGGTTTTTGGTCTTCCATTCAGACGCCTGCTGCTGTATGTGCAGGTTTTCGATCCAGGTTTCGTTGTAGGCTTTTTTCATTTTTTGATCCCAGATTTGATCCCAAGGAATTTTTTGTAGTTCAGCAGGAAATAAATTACTCCGACGCTGGAAAAAAGGAAGTAAAAGATACTCAATGCAAACGCAGCGTCGGCGCCCAGGCTGGTAAACAATGCGTAGGTGATCATGCAGTAGCCGTACACGGTTCCCATCAGCAGAAACAGCAGCGATTGCGCATGTCGTGCACGCCGGATAAAGAAGTAGCAAAGCCCAATCCCGATGACAAAGTAGAGGATTTTGGTCGCATGCGTGAACAGCCCGATTTGCGCTGCAATGGCGGCCAGGTTGCCACCCATTAATATATAAGTGAATGCGAAATGCTTTTTGATCTGCTGCTCTTCCGAAATCCAGCCCACCGCGGTCAGGATGATGCCCAATGCGATGGCAGGAATGATCAGCTTGCCGTCGGAAAAGTCGTTGTCAGCCAGTACGGAAAGGGGGGCGATCGTCAATCCCAGCCATGACGCAAGGCCGGTAATGGCCATTGACAATGCGCCGCGGTGATCGAAGCGGTAGGCGCAGATAAAGAAAAGAATAGTAGGAAGGATAACCGCCAGCCCATAACGACTTCCGAAAATGTTGTATTGATATTGCACATAACCTTCCAGGCCCAGGAATGTAGAACAGCCCAGCAATAGCACATAATCGACGAGTTTGTTGGGGTTATGCAGCTCTTCGTGGCTGTACGGCAGACTGTTCCGGTAGGTGTAGTAAAAGCATCCGGCCGTCAGACACGCGATGGCCGCTATGATGATCTGATGCCCTATCGTATCAATATTCTCATAAATCAGAATGCCGGCTCCGGAGCTGAAAATCAGTATGCCCAGATAGAGTATGGAACGCAGCTCCCAATGAATGGAAAAGGCTTTGCCGGCCTCGAAAGAAAGAATGGTGGCGGCCTGTTGCTCAGAAATAACTCCCTTGCTTGTCAGGGCGTTAAGGATGGATCGTGTGGTCATGGAAGTTGAGACGAGGGGAGGTAAAGATAGCAACTTTACCTTCAATTAACCTTTGCCCAAGTTCCGATAGTTATCTAGTGGATATTGCTCGTTATTTAATGGTATACGAACTAAAACCGCAACGTAAAATCTTCTTTCACCTGCTCGCTCCGGAAAAAAACCAGACCGATCCAGAACAGGTCCACGGTGATCGTCACTTTGGGATGTGCTTTGATGTACTCCCACGCCCTGGTCATGCCCTCGGACCAGTAGATGTCATCGAAAATAAAAACCGAGCCGTTCTGGATATGCGGCAGACAGTCTTCAAAATAACGCACGGTGGGTTCATAGCGGTGGTTGGCGTCGAAATATGCGAAGTCAATGGGTTGATCGAGTTTTTCGAGCCGGGCGGGCAGAGTTTCGTCGATGTTGCCAAGCACGATTTCGATATTACCTGCATTTTCTTTCTGAAAATGTTCCCGGGCTTTTCCGGCAGTTTGCGGGCAGCCTTCAAAAGTGATCAGCTTTGCTTCCGGATTGGCTTTTGACATATACAATGTAGTCAAACCCAGGGAAGTGCCTAGTTCCAGGACGGTTTGCGGTTGAAAACGCTGGATCAGCCTGTAAAACAGCCGGCCGAATTTGGCCGGTTTTTCCGCGTTCCTGGCAATGGTACGGATCTTACGCAGATTGGATTTATTCACACGTGATCCGGCGCCCAGATCGAGTACCTCGATGGTTTCGTCGGATCGCAGGAGCTCACTGCGCAGCGCGGCGATGGAATCATATTCCGGGCGTTGATCTTTTCGGACCGCTATAACTTCGTTGTATAGCTCAAACAGGAAAGGCGAATGTATGGAATGCTCGTTACCGGAGCGCAAAAGGTACTTGATGTAGGCAGCAATCAATGGGTATGGGATTTAATACAGGTTGTGGCGGGACCTGTGGATTAGTTGAGGCGGTAGGGCGCTATCAATGAAAACGCCGGGATTACCACACGGAACTGTCGACCGTCGAGTACTTTCTCCATCAGATAGGTTCCGGCCATTTTTCCGATGTCCGTACGGAGGTTGCACCCCGAGACGTAGTCGTGCACATCCCCGGGTTCCAGCACGGGTTGCAGCCCTACGATTCCGGCACCTTCCACTTCCCTTACAGTCCCGTTAGCGTCGTAAATGAGCCAATGCCTTCTGAGCAGTTTAACGGTGTGCTCACTATGGTTCTCGATCAGGATTTTGTAGGTAAACACAAAGTGATCCTGATCCGGATTAGAGTAATCTGGCTGATATTCCGTCAAAACGGTGACTTTGACACCATCTGTAACCTTGGAAACCATATAGACTGAGGGTGTTGTAAAGAATTGGATTGTTTGAGCAGTGGCAAATATATTTGTTTGCACTCCACTTTTAACGAAAATAGTAATCAATTGCTGATAATACCAAATCAAAAAACACATAATTTGGTTTCCCAAAACAAAAACAACAGCATGGATGTAAAAATTGAGCAATCGTGGAAAGAGCGGCTTGCACCCGAATTCGGTAAGCCCTATTTCGAATCGCTCGCCTCTTTTGTAAAGGAAGAATATGCTACCAGGCAGATATTTCCGCCTGCCAAACAGATCTTTAATGCATTCAATTATTGCAGCTTCGATGATTGTAAGGTGGTGATCCTCGGGCAGGATCCCTACCATGGTCCGGGACAGGCACATGGTCTTTGCTTTTCTGTGAATGATGGTGTGCGGATGCCGCCTTCGCTGATCAATATCTTCAAGGAAATCC
>CBFGMV010000150.1:0-16296 GCA_965649915.1 uncultured Dyadobacter sp. | reverse complement strand
TTCGTCGGTATGCAGGCGGTACTTATTGTTCAGCTGAACGCTCAGTCGGGTATCGCCCTGGAACTCCTGGAAGAAATGCGCCTGCAAATGCCCCATGAGCATCTTTTTGTCTTCCAGACTGAAATCCAGGTCATGCAGGAGCATATCCACCGCTCTCAAACCTATCAGCCAGCGATACCGCTCGCCTTCGTCTCCGGACAGCATGCCCAGAAAGCCGGCCGTTGCAACGCTATCTGCGAAAAAAATCGATTCCACCTCTTCGAATGCATGATGACCGTAACGTTCCAGTTCCCTTTTATACGTGTCGACCTGTATTTTGTGAACCGTGCCGTTGCGCAGCAGCGGATCGATCAGGGCGTGGAGTTCGGTCAGGACCACCTGCCAGAAGGAGGCGGAGCAACCGTTGTAAAATCGCAGCCGGATATGGTGGTCCGGGTCTTCATAGCGGACAAAAAACCATTTTTCAATGGTGCCTTCGGCGAGAAGGCGATCTGTCAGCGGTTTGATGATGGATGCCAGAAGGCCGTCCGTTGTTCTGGTCCCGGCATAAATTTTAACATACAGCCATTCACTTCCAGCCATAAAACTCCGTTTGACGGTACCAGGCTGCCGGAGGGCCAGTTGGTGCTCAAACGAGGATTGTACCGGCATCGAATCCTTTTGACACAACAGCGGCAATAAAATTTCATTTACGTAACGCTTTCCCGGCTTTCCAAGCATGCCGTTGTCTGTGTGCTCAGGAAACTCGGTCAGGATTACCCTGTCATGTTTGCGGATAGAGTCGCAGAGTACCTCCACTGCAAAGTCAGAATCACCGTCGATGAGAAATTCGCTGTCTCCATGCCTCAGCTGCACAAAGCGCGGGATGTTATAAATGCCCCTTGTCACACGCCATTCTTTCGCTGTGAGGGTATCTTTGCCAAAAAACCTTATCAGCCGGTCCCTTTCGATGTTCCAGGTTGCACGGCTTAGGATCCAGTGCTTGTATTCGATGCGTGGCAGGAAAGTATTCGACGAAAGATGTCCCCAGTGCCATGCCAGGTACTGGTAGTCGTCCTGATAGGCCAGTTCACAAAGAAATCGGTACACGGGCAGTCCCGCAGCAAAATTGTGTGCATTGGTGAGCCGGGGGAGCACCCGCTTGTTCAGCCGTTTCGACCTCAGCAGGACTTCGCCCGAGGCGGACACCGACACCATGAGATCGTCCGGTAAGATCTGGTTTTCCTCCGGCATGGTTGAGCCTGCAAGGTAGGGGATTTCGTAACGACGGAAATGGGGCCGCATCAGCACATTACCCACCCTCGCTTCGGGAAGATGCGCGATTTCCGCAAATACCGCGTCTTCCCGGAACCGTTCTTCCTGACCCACTGCCATTTTTACCTGTTCAGAAAGTGGTTCATGGCCATGACAAAACCGTCCCAGCAATTTCAGCCCTGAGGGGCCTCCCATCGCATTGAAAGCAAATTTGAAATTCCCCTCATCCAGGTCATCCTGAGACCCCGCTATCAGGTTGCCGAACAGATAAAAGCTGTCCGGCGGCGGCGGCTCGTTAACGGTTTTTCGCAATTCACTAAGCATGTCGTCAGTGAGGCAAACGGACAATGCGCCTTCCTCTCCGGATTGCCGGCAGAGCCTTTCTTTGAACATCGCAACTGCCGACAGTTCGGCGGTATTTGTCCTGGCGATTTCCGGTAGCTGAATTTCATCCAGCAATGGGACGTGATCCGTCCTGCCGGCCATCGCATCGCCATATCCGATCCCGGTTTCACAATCCAGTACTTCCAGTAATGGCATTTCGCGTTGCTCGTATCGTTTGAGGAAGCGCTTTTTGAACCGATCCATTTCCGGCTGCGGATTCCGGTGACCCAGAAATGAAATGCTTTTGAACTCCTTCGTCAGCGTTCCGATCACGCGCTCGCTGATGATGCACGACCGGGTAGGAAGGAAAAGGTCGGTCTGGATCAAATCTTTGCTGCCCGCCGAAACAAAGTGCTCCGCCACGATGGCTTCTATTTCCTTATATCTGCCGACGCCGCGTTCCCGGGATTCCAGCAAATCCGAAATCCGGTTCAATTGAAACAGATCCTCCTCTGCTCCCGCGATACCATTCAGTTTTCCGGCGATAGTGAAGAAAAATTCCTCTCCTGTAACGGTGGCTGCCAGCTCGGAAACCAGTATCTGCGCATCGACGATCGTATCCACGTACTGCGCGGCCTCTTCCTCGCTGATTTCTTCGGACACGATGCTATGTACCAATTCATGGATGGTCGCGCCCTTTGCGGCCACCGACAGGACCTGGTCCAGATAGGGGTTGCAATCCACGGACGCCAACACATACGACCTCCTTTTGTTGTGGAGCGAACTTTCGATGTAGCGGTAAGAACTGCCGATCCGGTAAAGGCTTGTATTGCGGAAGAACTTGACATTGTTGCGAATGGCTTTTTTTTTCAAAAGCCCTGCCGCCATTTCGGCCACATAATTCATGTCCAGCCTCGCGTGCTCATCGTAGGGTAGGGCTTCGTCAAATTCAATGCGGGTTTCACGTCCCACTGTACCTAAGCTGCAACCGGCGAACAGTCCGTACGGCGTGCTCCGGGAGGTCATTCGCACGAGGTATTTGTACAATGTTTTGCGCAGCTTATGGACGCCCGTCCTGACCCTTCCGTCGATCAGACCTGTGAAGGAATCGTAGAGCTCCGGCGATGCGATATAGATGGCTTCGAGCATAGCGGGCTGTGAAAAAAAACGGATGAGTTCTTCCTCGAACAACTCAGGTCGCGCATTGACCCGCTCGTTAAATCCATAAAGAACATCCAGCGGCAACCGGGGGCGTCTTAGCACGAAGAATCCTTGGGATATGATAGACATGGCTAGGTGGGTTGAAATTGTAGGAGACAAACTTGCCAACCGGGTTTTTCATCGACAAACAATTTATATAACCTATATGCTTTCATCGACCAAGGATGCATTGTAATCGAATCATGCGCAATCATGCCCTCCTGTTCAAATTGTTTCCCAATTCGTCGAAGCACAAAAAGAATTGGTCTAAAAAGTTCTCGTCGGACAATGCTACCGATACACATTTGCTTATAGAATCAAACGAGAGCGATGATAACATCACCAGTAATTTCGGGGCTTCCAGCTGTGATCGCTGCTGCCAAAATCGAGGAGATCTATGAAGTTGTAAATATTCACAAGCAGCAACTGAGTAGTTTTGGTCTTTCGCGGGGCTATCTCGGTGTGTCTGTCTTCACTTATCTGTACGCGGTGCATTCGGGCAGGAGCCGTTATCTCGACGAGGCCCGGCAAGCATTTGACCGGGCCTGCGATATGATTGACGGTGATCCCCAAAAAGCTTATCCGCAAGATTTTGCAGACCTGGGCATGGTTTCGCAATACCTTTGCCAGGCAGGCGTGCTGGACCTGGATCCCAATGTGTTTTTGGGTGATGTGGATGAGATATTGCTGAAAAAAATGCGTACGGAGCTTTATGCCGGTAACCTGGGTGGATTCACAAACGGGGCGCTTGGGTACGGTCTGTATTTTCTCCAGCGAAGCTACTATAACCGGAAAGTGGCTCAGTCGATCGTTGAAGAGCTGGTCCAGGGCATTGTCCGCAATGCGATACAAACGACTCAGGGTTGTTACTGGGCATCGGGATCGGATCAAAACGATGAGAATGCGAGCCTTTTCTTTCCACAGGGATCCAATGCGATCCTGCTCTTTCTGGTCAGGGCGATTGAAATGGGCCTGGTCCCGGCCAGCGTCCTGGAAGCAACGGCCCGGGAAGCCATCAGCTATATCGAAGCGCAACGCGCAAAGGAGGAGAAGTTACCTGCGGCAAGTGTCGGGAATGGCTGCAAAGGGCTTCAAATACCCTACTACAATAATGTTGATACCGGGTATATGCTGCTGCGCGCCGGCGCCGCATTCGGTAATGCCATGTGGTCCGCCGAAGGGCGCGATATCCTGAAAGCCTGTGCCATGCGCCACCAGGAGCATGTGAACTGCAAGCAGGATGCCAGCATGCGGTATGGCGCGGCGGGACTGGGCGTGATATTCGACCGCATCGGCCAGGTTACCAATGATCCCGAACTGGCAAATGCGGCCAGTTACTGGTACACTCAGATCCTCCGGTTTGATCTCCATACCGACGGGTATGCAGGATACAAGGCTGCCAATAGCGCGCGCGACGCACAAAACAATCTGGCATTTAGTCGTGGCGTCATCGGAATCGGCTGTGCATTGGTTAAGGCGCTACACCCGGGTAAAGTAAACTTCAACGACATGATCTGGCTGCTTTGAGCCGTCCCCGCAGAACGTTACGATGTTTCCTTCATTAAATGAGTTATTTTTATAGACAAACTTGTCTATAAAAATATTCTTTCTACCTTTGGAATATGATAAAGAAACTTGGACCGAAGGAGCGGATTCTGGAAACGGCTGCAAGGCTGTTTCACAGCCAGGGATATAATAATACCGGCATCAATCAGATCCTCGCGGAGGCGGGTGTGGCCAAGGCCAGCCTGTACCAGCACTTTGGATCAAAGGATGAATTGGGAGTAGCCTATCTGAAAGAAGGAAGGGAGGAATGGTTTTCGGGATTGGATCAATGGACCGCGGGTAAAAAGGCGCCTGTCCAGAAGCTCAGCGCCTGTTTTGATTTTTTGGAATATGTATTGCAAAAGGATGATTTTCTGGGCTGTAAGTTTATCAATATGCTGTCGGAAATCGGCAGGACCAGCCCGTTGATGTCCAGAGAGATTGTTGAGCACAAGGGAAAGCTGAGGCAGTATATGAAAGGTTTCGTAGAAAAGGCATTGGAAGGCAGCGGTGAACCGGAAGTCGATATGGTCGGTGACTCGATCTATCTCCTGTTCGAAGGTGCTATTGTGGAATCGAAAATATACCGGGACACCTGGCCGGTGAAAAGAGCCAGGAAAATGGCGGAGACGCTTTTAAATAAAAACTGATATTTTTTTACCTCTATATATACAGACTGTTCTGTATAAAATATTTTACAATGCCGACCGGGACGTTCCTGGTCAATGCAATGGAGACAGTTAAAAATTAATCACATAAACCAATCATGCTCATGGAACAAAAGCCACCTTTGCCGCCTTTCACTCTGGAAACGGCACTCCAAAAAGTACAATTAGCCGAAGATGCATGGAACAGTCAGGACCCTGAAAGAGTGTCCTTGGCCTACACCGTCGACACCGAATGGCGCAACCGTTCCGTATTCGTTAATGGGCGGGAAGAAGTTGTTCAATTTCTGACTGAGAAATGGCGTAAGGAACTGGACTACAAACTGAAAAAGGAGCTCTGGGCATTTACCGATAACCGGATCGCCGTCAGGTTTGAGTATGAATACCGGGATGCAAACGGGCAGTGGTACCGGGCGTATGGTAATGAGAACTGGGAGTTTGACAACCAGGGATTAATGCAGCGGCGGTTTGCGAGCATCAACGACTTACCTATCACAGCCGCCGACCGGAGGCTGTCTTTAAACCCGGAGCCGGCCGGATGAGCCATTTTAAGGAGCAGCCGAACCAGGGCTGAGCGCATGGCATAATTTTGCCGAGCCTCGGCGAGCCGGTCCAGCCCGGACAATCGATCGCTGTTCCGTCCGGTGACTAGCGGTTTCATCCTATATTTGGGCTCAAAATGTATGGACATTAAAAATTGTTTATGAAGAAACTGAGTATTGGTCTGTTGTTAATTGTACTGGTTCAATTTGCAAATGCGCAACGGGCGGTCATTCGGGGGGACTTTGCTGATCCCTCGGTGATCAGGGTAGGAGACACCTATTATGCCGCTGCGACGAGTTCCAATTGGGCACCCGCTTTTCCCATCATGAAATCCAAAGACTTGCAAAACTGGGAGCAGACAGGGGCAATTTTCCCGGACCTCACGCCCTGGGCCGATTTCTACTATTGGGCACCGGAGCTGAATTACGATAACGGCAAAGTGTATGTGTATTACACCGCACATAAAAAGGGCGGCAACCTGTGCGTAGGCGTAGCGAGTGCCGATACGCCCGAAGGTCCGTTTAAAGACCACGGCCCGCTGGTTTGCGAGGAAGCGGGCTCTATCGACGGATTCCCGATTCGGGACGAAAACAATAAGCTGCACCTGATATGGAAGGAGGACGGTAACAGCGTAGGCAAGCCGACGCCGATCTGGATCCAGCCGGTCAATGAAGAAAGGACCGCGCTCACCGGCGAGAAAAAGGAGCTTTTTAGGAATGATACGCCCTGGGAGGCCAATCTGGTGGAAGGTGTTTCGGTGATCAAAAACAATGGGTATTTCTATGCGATCTACGCGGCGGCAGGCTGCTGCGGGCCGGGTTGTACCTACGCCACGGGCATTGCCCGCTCCAAAAAACTGATGGGACCTTGGGAAAAATATGCCGGAAACCCAATCCTGACTGGTCAGGGTGACTGGATGTGCCCCGGGCATGGCACAGCGGTCAAGTACAAAGGCAAGGATTATTTCATGTATCACGCCTACGATAAGGCTTCGAACAAATACACCGGCCGGCAGGCATTGGTCCGCGGATTTGAATTCACCGCCGACAACTGGATCCGCTTTACGGACGAATACCTTTCTCCCGCTCAAAAAAGCGCATCCTATACCGCAGCCGACGATTTCAACAAAAGCAAGCTGGATTTGCAATGGAGCTGGTCGGTTTTTAATAAACCTGCATTGGAACTAAAAAACGGTCGGATCGGAATGCGGATCAAGGACGATCGTGAAACCTACATCGCCCGGAGAATCGATAGCCGGAACTATGAAGCGACGGTGGAAACGGTGCCTGCAAAAAGTGTACTGACAGGCGTTGCATTGATTGGCGACGATAAGAACCTGATCTATGCGGCGGCGAAGCAGGACAGTATCAGCATTACCCTCGTTCGGGACGGGGCCAGGAGGAGCCTCGGTAAATTTGCGGTTTCCGCCAAGGGCAAGCATTTATTCCTCAAAATGAGCGTGAAAAACAACACGGAGATCAGTTTCCATTACAGCCTCAATGGCTCTGATTTTACATCCCTGAAAATCACCGCCCCGGATATTACCTACCTCCCGCCGTGGGACCGGGCTGTGCGTGCGGGCATTCTCGCCAAAGGTGTGCAGGGGGACATCGCCGTTGTGGAAGGGTTTGTATTCAGAAGTGAGTAATACACAGGCCAGTTTTCGGTGGCACAATTTTATGGATCAGGCGGACAAAGACTAAAAACTAACTGATCCGGAAAAATGAAAGAGACAAACGAAACTGGCAAGAATAGCTATTTCAGGGTGGCGGACGGCGTCTGGGGAATGAAAGACATTTTTGTAAATGTATATTTTGTTTCAACCACCGATGGCTGGGTGTTGATAGACGCCGGCCTCAGGAGTTCTTACCCGAAAATAAGAAAGGTCGCAGGACAGCTCTTTGGTGAGGGCGTTGCCCCGTTGGGGATAGTCCTCACCCATGGGCATTTTGACCACACGGGTTCGCTAGAAAAGCTGGTTAATGAATGGAATGTACCCGTTTACGCCCACCATCTTGAACTGCCTTACCTGACCGGGAAATCGGCTTACCCGCCTGCGGACTCTTCCGTCGGCGGTGGACTGATGTCCGCAATGGCGGATTTCTTTCCCAATGATCCGATGGATTTGAGCGGCGCGGTCAAGTCGCTTCCGTTTTCCCAGGAAATTCCGGTACTGCCCGACTGGCGTTACATCCATACGCCCGGTCACTCGCCCGGGCACATTAGCCTATGGCGGGAGCAAGATAAGGTACTGGTCGTCGGCGACGCTTTTGTGACCACGAAGCAGGAGTCGGCCTGGTCGGCACTCACGCAGGCAAAAATCATATCGGGTCCGCCGAAATACTTCACCTGCGACTGGCCACTGGCCAAGCATTCCGTGGAGACGCTGGCCGCATTGCAGCCGCATGTGGTTGCTACCGGCCATGGAAAGCCCATGGAGGGACACGAGATGCAGCAGGAGTTGATGAGACTGGCCGCAGGTTTTGACCGGAAGGCAATTCCGACGCACGGAAGATACGTCCCCGGACCGGCCGTCACCAACGAATATGGCATTGTGTCGCTGCCATCCAAGACACTCGGGATGCCCGAAAGAATCGCCCTTGGCGCGGGGTTTGTCGCGCTGGCCGGATTGGGGTTTGCGATCGGCAATAATCTGGTGAGAAAAAGAAAGTTCGCATTCCGGTAACGATCGGTCGCCCGCTGGACTGATATTGAGGCATAATTAATTTATAATCAGATGGTTAACCGGCCGGTGGAGGATCTTTCTCCACCGGCCGTTGTTTATTGGCCCAATACTTGCTTCGGATCTTCTTCCACCGTCTGAATGAATCTGTTCGGCAGTTCAATATCCCGCCAGAGGTGTGACTTTTTAAAAATTTAAATTAAGAGGGAAAATTTTTGGTTTTATCAATATTTGACTAGTTTTGATATGTTCATACATATGAACATGATATACTAACCCTTTTCGATATGAGCTTGCGCAAAATAGTCGCATTTACCTTCTCAGTGATGGCCTGTTTGATCGCCACCGCACATGCATCGCCATATAACATTGCTTCCAAAGCCGAGATCACCGCATCGGGTGCACGGAACGCGGATTCATCGCCGCGAAACATCGCGGACGGGATCATTGCAGTTGACGGAACGGGCGAGTGGGCTTGCGACGGCGATACGACCGACTGGGGTTATGTGCGTTTTCCCTGGGTGCAGCTAACCTGGAACGCACCAGAAAGAATCAACAAGATTATCCTTTACGACAGGCCTAATCTCAAAGACCATATCGCGGGCGGCAAACTGCTTTTCAGTGACGGCTCAATGATGTGGGTCAATGAAATTCCCAACGACGGGCTGGCGAAAGAAGTGAAGTTCGATACGAAAACAGTAACCTGGGTCAGGTTTGTGACTACCGACGGTAAGGGGCGTGACATTGGCTTTTCGGAGGTGGAAGTTTTCAGTACCGACAACTCCGACTTTGTTTCCTGGGTCAATCCTTACATTGAAACCAACCGTGGCCGGTACTTCTTCTTCATTCCCGGGCAAAGGCCTTTCGGAATGGTAGGCGCAGCACCGCTTACCCGTAATAAAAACCAGAACGGAGGCGGCTATAATTACAACGAAAACGAAATACTAGGATTTGAGCAGATCCACCAGTGGATGGTCGGGGGGCTTGAAATCATGCCTTCAACGGACCGAACGGATCCAAGGGCAGGACAGCAAGGTTGGAAATCAAGGTTTTCGCACGCCGGTGAAATCGTTCATCCCGGGTATCAACGCGTTTTCCTGGAAAAGGACAAAATATGGGTAGAAAACACGGCAACCGAACGCGTCAGTTTCTACAAGTTTACCTACACCCAAAATGCGATCGCCAATATCCTGACGAACCTGGGCGGCTACGTATCCAATTGCACCATGGCCGCGGCGAGCGTTAAAAAGACGGGGGACAGGGAATTCGAAGGCTCGTTCAGCACGATCAAACGGTATTGGGGCGGCCCTACCGACGTGAAAATATACTTTGTGGTCCAATTTGATAAGTCTTTTGCCGCTCTGAATGGCTGGCAGGATGGAGCGCTGCTCCGGGGCATCGAAACAGTGGGAGGCGATCACGCGGGCGTTTCAGCGGTGTTCAACGTGAAAGGCGGGGAGGAAATCCACATGAAAATCGCGGTGTCATTTACCAGCACAGACAATGCACGTAATAACCTCGCCGTAGAATGCGCAGGCTGGGATTTCGACCAGGTAAAAGATGAAAGTCTGCGGATCTGGGATCAAACGCTGGGTAAAATAAAGGTTACCGGCGGCAGTAAAGACCAGAAAACCAAGTTCTATACCGATTTATGGCACGTACTGCTCGGGCGGCACAAGATCACCGACATCTCCGGCGATTACCCCGACCGCACGACCGGCAAAAGAGCAGGCAACTTCACGGATGCCAATTTGAAAATCCGCCGTGTACCAAAAACCGAAACAGGCACCAACCGCTTCGATATGTACACGTCCGACGCATGGTGGCTCACCCAATGGAATCTGAACGTGCTTTGGGGACTTGCCTGGCCGGAAGTAATGGATGAAATGTCGGCCTCCATGGTGGAATATGCCAAAAACGGTTACCTGCTGCCGCGCGGACCGTCGGGCGGAGGTTATTCCTATATCATGACCAGCTGCCCGGCCGTGAACCTGATCGCTTCGACGATCCAGAAGGGCCTGCTGACCAAAACACCGGTGGCGGACGCATACCGGGTTATGCGGCAGAATATGCTGCCCGGTGGCATGCTGGGCGACTCGGCGGACATTGTATTTTACACCAAAAACGGCTATTGGCCCGGCAATGCCGGCATTACGCTGGAAGCCGCGTTTCAGGATTATGCATTATCGGAGGTAGCCTGGAAGCTGGGTAAAACCGAGGATTACCAGTTTTTCAGTACCAGGTCGAAAGGCTGGAAAACACTTTTTAATCCAAAACATAACCTGCTGTTCCCCAAATCCACGAAAGGGGATTTTCTGCACGATGATCCACTGTCGGGAAGCGGATGGATCGAGGCTAATGCTTGGCAGGCTACCTGGGCGGTGTCGCAGGATATTCCGGGCCTGGCGAGGCTCATGGGCGGAAACGAAGCGCTCTGCGACAAACTCAACTTCGCATTTACCAAAGCAGAACCTTCCGACTTTGTTTTTGCCTACAACGACGGCTACATCAGCTACGCCAACCAGCCCGGCTGCTCGGACGCCCACGTTTTTAACCACGCGGGTAAGCCCTGGCTGAGCCAGTACTGGGTGCGAAAAGTACAGGAAAAAGCCTTTGGAGGTGTCACCCCGGACCTGGGGTACGGCGGTCATGACGAAGACCAGGGACAGATGGGCGCAACCAGCTCGCTGATGTCGCTCGGTTTGTTCAGCCTGAAAGGGAACGTTGACCGTGAACCCACTTATGAAGTGACGGGCCCGGTATTCGACCGCATCGAAATAACACTGGATCCCCGGTATTACAGCGGCACGAAATTCACGATCATTGCCCGCAACAACTCCGCCCGGAACATGTATATCCAAAGCGCCCGCCTAAATGCGAAGCCCCTGAACACTTATTGGTTCAAACATGCCGATTTTATTAAAGGAGGGGTGCTGGAACTGCAAATGGGCGCCCGACCCAACGCGCACTGGGGAACAAAGTAGTTTCAGTATTACATTGGAATAGTATAAAAAATACTGAAATAAATACCGGTAATGTTTTGAATGTGTGAAATAATGCGCATATTTGTTTGTTCATATGTTCATACATATTAACTCCTCTCTGAACCTGCCTTCCAACCTTTAACCTTCAAATGATTCATATGCAAAGAGTAGTACGTCAATTAAAACTGATCTTATGCCTGCTCGTCCTGTGTGTACACACACGTGCAGGGGCCAAAGATCCGGCAGTTGCCGACCTGGATAAAACGGTCACAGGTAAGGTCAGCGCTGCCAATGGCGAGTACCTTCCGGGTGTAAGCGTTACGGTGAAAAACACTACACAGGGGACTATTACCAATGTGAATGGGGAGTTTTCGCTCTCTGTGCCGGGTGACGATGCTGTATTGGTGTTTTCATTCATCGGCTATCAGAGCCGGGAGGTGACGGTTGGGAGTCAATCGAACTTTGCGATCCAGCTCAGTACCTCGGAGAAAGCGCTGGACGAAGTGGTCGTGATCGGGTATGGCTCGGTGAAGAAATCGGATGTGACAGGCTCGGTAGTGTCCATTAAATCGGAGGAGCTGAAAGCGGTGCCCGTTACCACTTTCGATCAGGCGCTTCAGGGCCGTGCGGCGGGTGTGCAGGTGGTCCAGTCGACCGGTGCGCCGGGCGGGGAAACGAACATCCGTATCCGGGGTACGAGTTCGGTGAATGCCAGCAGCGAACCGCTGTACGTGATCGACGGCATGCTGATCAACAGCGACGGCGGTGAAATGTCGGTAGGAGGGCGCGGGCCGAGGATCGGTGCCTTGTCGACCATCAATCCCGGCGATATCGAATCCATCGAGATACTGAAAGACGCTTCCGCCACAGCAATTTATGGTTCAAGAGGAGCCAACGGGGTGGTTTTGATTACGACGAAAAAGGGGAAAAACAATACCGGGAGCATTAATTTTGAAAGCTATTATGGAACCCAGGAGGCATCGCACACATTGAAACTGCTGCGGGCCGACCAGTTTGCCAATCTGGTGAATGAGGCAAATCGCAATGCCGGGAGAAATCCTGTGTACGTGAACCCCGAAACGCTTGGAAAAGGAACCGACTGGCAAAAGGAATTGCTGCGGCCGGCACCGATTGCCAACTTCCAGCTATCGGTGAATGGGGGAAGTGCGAAAACAAAATATGCGCTTTCGGGCGGTTATTTTACCCAGGACGGCATTGTGATCGGGTCAAATTTCAAACGCTATTCGGTGCGGACGAATTTGGAGACGGAGGTGAACAAATACCTTTCGGTAGGTGCCAACCTTTCTTACAACCGGCTTTCGTCGGACGGCGTACTGACGGGACCGGGGCAGATCGTACCCGGCGTGATATCGGGCGCGATGCAGTTCAACCCGATCGCCACGGTGTACGACCCCAGCCAGGCATTGGGCTACACTTATGAGCATTACCTGAAAACAGGCATTGCCAACCCGATAGCGGAAGCACGTGAATACCAGGCCAACACGGGTACTTCCAGGTTTTTGGGTAATGTGTTTGCGCAGATCAGGCTCGCCCAAAGCCTGAATTTCAGATCGAGTTTCGGAATGGACGCCTTGAATACGAAGTCCAATGCATTTGGCCCCTATGGTCTGAAACGCACAGAGAACAGTCTGGGTGAAGCGAGCAGCGGTGCATTGCAGGCATTTACCTGGCTCAGTACCAACACGCTGAACTTTGATAAAGCCATTGGAAACGGCAGCCTGAGTGCATTGGCGGGATTTGAAGTACAAAAATTTAAAAACGAATCGGTGCAACTGCTCGTGTTCGACTTCCCGGACCCGCGCTCGGGTTATCACAACCTGGCTGCCGGCCAGAACCCGCAGCCGCCCGTGAACGGCGAAACCCAATGGAGCCTGATGTCTTACCTGGCCCGCGTCAACTATTCGTTTGCGGACAAGTACCTCATCACGGTTTCGGGCCGGGCCGATGGTTCTTCGAAGTTTGCCAAAGGCAATAAATATGGCTTCTTCCCGTCCACAGCCCTCGCCTGGCGTGTTTCGGAAGAGGATTTCCTGAAAGGTAATGCACTGATCAGCAACCTCAAACTGCGCGGCAGCTATGGCGTTACCGGCAACCAGGCCATCCCGCCCTATGGTTCGCTGGCACTCATTACCCGTTTCGGGGAAGGCGTTTTCAACAACGGAAGCGGCGATCCGTCGATCATCTACGGCCGGGAGCCATTGTCGTATCCCAACGAAAACTTGAAATGGGAAACCACACGCCAGGTCAATCTCGGCATAGATCTGTCGGTATGGAAGGGGCGCGTTTCGCTGACGACCGAGTTGTACCATAAGAAAACTTCCGATCTGCTGCTGCTGACACCCATTCCGGTCACCTCCGGCTTTCAGAACACCCTTCTGAATGTGGGTAATGTAGAAAATAAGGGTGTGGACATCGAGCTGAGCACCATTAATTTTGAAGGTAAATTCAATTGGAACACATCCTTAAATGTGTCGCTTAACCGCAACAAGATCACCCGGCTGGCGGGTGGAAGTGACGTATTGCTTGCTGGCGGGAACATCCTGCGGGAAGGGAAGCCGCTTGGGTCATTTTACGGTTACGTGTTCGACGGGATCTATCAAAGCGATGAAGAAGCAAAGAATAGCCCTGCCATTGCCGGGCAAAGTCCCGCTGCGGGTGACCGGAAATACCGCGATATCAGCGGCCCTGCCGGCAAGCCCGACGGGGTGATCAACGACCTGGACCGGACCGTGATCGGTTCGGCTCAGCCGAAGTTTTACTGGGGACTCAACAATAGCCTCAGCTACCAGAATTTCGAATTAAATTTCTTCTTCCAGGGTTCGCAGGGCAACAAAATGGTGAACATGAACCTGCTGAACCTGCAAAACGTGAACGGGCAGCAGAATGTACTGCTCGAAGCTTACGAGCAACGCTGGACGCCGTCCAACCCAAGCAATCAATACGCCCGTCCGCTGGCGACTGCCAACGACAACATTTTCTCATCCCGTTTTGTCGAGAATGCCTCCTATCTGCGTCTTAAAAGCCTGAGCCTGGGGTATAACCTGCCCAAAGGGGTGCTGGAAAAGATCAGGCTGAACAGGTTAAAGCTCTACGTCAGCGCGGCGAACCTCTGGACGCTCACCAATTACAGCGGCTACAATCCGGAAGGAAACGCCTATGGCTCATCTACCAATGTAGTCGGTGTGGATGACGGCAACTATCCGCAGACCAGGACCTTTTTGGTTGGAATAAACATCGGACTCTAATGACCACAGCTATGCAATACGCAATACATCAAATTAAGACGGCCTTCGTGCTGTTTGCGCTGTGCGCGGTGAATTTTGCCTGTCAGGATTTTTTGACGGAGAACCCGCAGAACACAGTTTCGCAGACCAATTACTATAAAACCGAGCAGGATGCGGTAGCAGCGGTAAACGCTATTTATTCCTACCTGGGCTCCTACAACCTCGATTTTGCAGGTCCTTTCCCGGGCAACACGGCCGGCGCTTACCACAGTACTTTCTGGATCACGGCCGATCTGGCGTCGGACAATATGAAAAATAACCAGCTGGGCGCCATTTACAACGACCAGCTCGCTACCTTTTCCTACAATTCGGACAATGCCAACCTGTTGGAAATCTGGCGGGTACATTACAAAATTATTTATCTGGCCAATATAGCCATTAACCGCATTCCCGGCATCGCCATGAACGCAACGACCCGCGACAGGCTCGTGAATGAAGCGAAGTTCCTGCGCGGGCTGATGTATTTCAACCTGGTAAGGATGTTTGGGAAAATACCTTTACTGCTCGGTGAAAGCAACCCGCTCGAACCCGCTTCCGTCGCGCCGGACGCTGTGTACGCGCAGATCGTTCAGGACCTGAAAGACGCTTCCAATTTACCGAAGGACGGCCAGATCCAGGAAGGCCGCGCTACACAGGGGGCAGCCCAGGCGTTGCTGGCGAAGGTATATCTTACCCAAAAGGATTTTACCAATGCATCGGCAGAAGCTAAAAAGGTGATCGACTCGAACGTATATAGCCTATGGGCAAGTTATGCCGATGCATTCAAGCTATCGAGCCGGGGCGGCAAGGAAGCCATATTCTCGGTCGGGTTCGGAGATGGGGGCGGTACCATTTCCTTCTGGGAGGTGGGGCAGTTCAATGTGCGGCTTTTGCCGGTGGAGTTGTCGACAGCCCGGGACAAGGTGAACAATACCCAGGGGTGGCAGACCGTCACGAAGGAGCTGTACAATTCCTACCTGCCCAATGACGCCAGGAAGGCAGCGACTTACATGACCTCCTTCACGGGAGACGACGGGAAAGTGGTGACGCTGAGCAATATTTATATCAAAAAGTACTGGGATGAGGCCGCTGATCCCACAGCAGGTGGTTCTACCAATGATTTTCCGGTGATCCGGTACGCCGACGTGCTGCTGATGTACGCAGAGGCGCAGGCGGAGCTGGGCAATTTTCCGGCTGCCAACGAAAACCTCAACAAGGTCAAAACCAGGGCAGGGCTTACACCGGTGACGATCAATGCGATCGCGGCGTTCCGGGAGGCGATTCTGGACGAGCGCCGGAAGGAGTTTATAGGGGAAGGACAGCGCTGGTTCGACCTCGTGCGGATGAGTAAGCTGGGCGAGCGGGTACATAAAGCCAAAGACTCCGAATACACCACGCCGATTCCCGTGCTGGCTGAGAATTACCAGGTATTCCCGATCCCGCAGCAGGAACGCGACGTGAACCCGAATTTGCCGCAAAACCCCGGCTTCTAACCTCCAAACCATGCCTTCAATATGATAAGGACCTCGAAATATATAAAGCTGCTGGTGGCCGTGTGGCTGCCCGCCCTGTGCCTCAGCTGCGAAGATGAGAAACAGTCCCCTGCGGATTACTTTGATAATGATGGTTTTAAGGTAGAACTGGCGACGGACAAGGCGCTTGGCCACGGGCAATACAGCCTGAAAAGCGAATCGGGCAGGCAGGTTGCCGTGCAGGTAACGGTGGAATCGCCCGCGGGACTTACGGGCCTCAAAATCAGGAAGACCAAAAACCTGGTCGAGGATGCGAGCTATGGTACCGGTGGCGAAACGACG
>CBFGMV010000149.1:0-16591 GCA_965649915.1 uncultured Dyadobacter sp. | reverse complement strand
TGGCGTCTTTTCAGTAAGCCGTGATCAGGCCAAAGACAATCAAATTTATTCTTATTATTGATTAGAACAAATAGTACAGTTCATTAGAATTTATTAAGCGGCCCTAAAAAGTCGGCTACTGCTCAGGCCACGCGTTCGCAGATTGGTATTATTTTAAAATAATACAAAATTTTATTTGAATAGTAATTTAATATCACTATAATTGCTTAAACAATTATTGGCTAACTTACTAATGTAAAGCAGATGCCGATCTATCAACAACTAGGAACTATCCCGCCGAAGCGGCACACCCAATTTCGCAAAGCGGATGGCGGGCTTTATTACGAAGAGCTCTTCGGAACGATCGGTTTCGAGGGTATGTCCTCCCTCCTCTATCATACCTGGCGGCCGACGCAAGTGAAGTCGCTGGGCGAGCCTTACAATGCTTCGCCACGCATGGCGGTCACGAATAACATGACCATGCGGAAACTGATCGGCTTCGACGTTCCTCCGGCAGCGGATTACCTCCAAAGCAGGACTGCATTGCTGGTCAACCGGGACGTTACTCTGGGCCTGGCCGCGCCTCAGGGAGCTGCAATGAGCTATTTTTATAAAAACACGGATTCCGACGAGCTGCTTTTTATTCACCGCGGATCGGGAATGCTGCTGTCGTCATTCGGGCAGGTGCCCTTTACCGGCGGCGATTATCTGCTGATCCCACGAGGCACTATTTACCAGATCCAATTCGACAGCCAGGACAACCGGCTCCTGTACCTGGAATCGCATTCGCCGATTTACACCCCGAAACGTTACCGCAATCACTTTGGGCAGCTTACGGAGCATTCGCCTTATTGCGAACGCGACTACATTCTGCCCCGGAACCTGGAAACGCACGATGAACACGGAGATTTCGTGATTCTGATTAAAAAACAGGGTTACATTCACCCTGTTACCTACGCCACCCATCCATTCGACGTCATTGGCTGGGACGGCTACAACTATCCCTGGGGCTTTTCTATCCATAATTTCGAACCTATTACCGGTCGCATCCACCAGCCTCCGCCTGTACACCAGACCTTCCAGACAGATGCATTTGTAGTCTGCTCGTTTTGCCCGAGAATGTACGATTACCATCCGCTGGCGATACCTGCTCCCTATAATCACAGCAACATCGATTCCGACGAAGTACTGTATTATGTCGACGGGGATTTCATGAGCCGGAACGACATTGCGCAAGGAAACATTACGCTGCACCCCGGCGGCATCCCGCACGGCCCGCATCCCGGCGCGTACGAACGAAGTATCGGCAAAAAGGAAACACAGGAACTGGCCGTCATGGTCGACACCTTCCGCCCGCTCATGCTGACGGAAGCAGCAATGGCCATTGATGACGGGCGGTATTTTGGAAGTTGGAATGAGTGAATGAGCCGTCGTGGAACGGGGAATGAGTGAATGACCGAATGATTGAATGATTGAATGAGCCGCAGTGGAACTGGGAATGAGCCGCCGTGGAACTGGGAATGAGCCGCCGTGGAACGGGCCGCAGTGGAACGGACCGGCACGGAATGGAATTGTTGATTGAGCCAACGCGGCGCGGTTGCGTTAGTGCCCGAAATCGCAATGCCGCCAGGCATGTAATATTGATAGAAAAGTAACAACATACAAAGTGTCGACAAATGCCCCTGGGCATGTAACAACAATACATCGTTTCGGCGCATTCTTTGTTGTTACATCCCCTGACGGGATTTTTAAAATACGGCTATCATGATTTTCCTACCAACATTACATCGCGACACGATTCTGCCGCGCTTCCATACCTCGGCCGCCCGTTCCAATGCGATCTATAGCATCGGCAACCCGGTCCCCATTCAGCCGCGGCTTACTCAAAATTCAACCATTCGGTCATTCAACCATTCGGTCATTCAACCATTCGGTCATTCAGTCATTCAGTCATTCAGTCATTCCCCGTTCCACGGCGGCTCATTCACTCATCGCTCCGGCGACCCGGTCACTTACTCAAAACTCCCCCATTAAACATTAACCACTTTGAACATGGAAATGCTTGCAAAAGAAATGAATGCCGGGATTGCCGGAGCGGCGGATTTTTTACCGATTAATGGGACAGATTATGTCGAGCTGTATGTCGGAAATGCGCTGCAATCGGCCCACTATTTTCAGAATGCATTCGGATTTCAGCCGTTTGCGATGGCCGGGCTGGAAACCGGGCTGACGGATCGGGAATCCTACGTGGTGGTGCAGGATAAAATCAGGCTCGTATTTACTTCTCCGCTGCACGGCGGCACCGTAATCGGCTCCCACATCGACCGGCACGGCGATGGTGTGAAAGTCATAGCGCTGGCCGTAGACGACGCCAGGGCAGCGTACCGTGAAACAGTCAGCCGGGGCGCTATCCCCTATTTGCCGCCCGTTTCGGAATATGACACTGACGGACAGGTTGTCCGATCGGGCATCTGCACTTATGGAGACACCGTGCACGTGTTTGTAGAGCGGAAAAATTACCACGGGACGTTCCTGCCGTCGTTCATAGCGTGGAACCCTGCGCACACGCCATCCGAAACGGGATTGCGTTATATCGATCACATGGTCGGTAATGTCGGCTGGAACGAAATGAACCGGTGGGTCGACTTCTACGAAAATGTGATGGGATTCAAAATGGTGGTTTCTTTCGATGACAAAGATATTTCGACGGAATACTCGGCATTGATGAGCAAAGTGATGAGTAATGGCAACGGGCGTATCAAGTTCCCCATTAACGAGCCCGCAGAAGGGAAAAAGAAGTCGCAGGTGGAAGAATACCTTGATTTTTATGGCGGACCAGGCGTACAACATATTGCCGTGGCCACAGATCACATCGTCGAAACCGTGAAGGCCTTGCGCGACCGGGGCGTCGAATTTCTCCGGGTACCGACCTCCTATTATGACGATCTCATCAGCCGCGTGGGTCATATCGACGAAGACATTGCCAGCCTGAGCGAGCTGGGCATCCTGGTCGACCGGGACGATGAAGGCTATCTGCTTCAGATCTTCACCAAACCGGTTATGCCCCGCCCCACGCTATTTTTCGAGATCATCCAGCGTAAAGGTGCCAAATCGTTTGGCAAAGGAAATTTCAAGGCGTTGTTTGAAGCCATCGAACGCGAACAAATGCTTAGGGGCACCCTATAAACCGTATGCGGAATGAACCAGGGTTATGAACGATACAGCGAGGCTGACCACCGGATGTGGGAGCAGCTTTTTGAACGGCAAATGGAGGAGCTACCCCGCATTGCCAGCCAGGCCTATCTCGACGGGATTCGAAAAGTGGGATTTATGCCGGAACATATTCCTGATTTCGAGCGAGAAACCAACCCGGCTCTGCGCGCATTGACCGGCTGGGAGGTGTATGTAGTACCAGGACTGATTCCTCACAAAGAATTTTACACCCGTTTGCACAACCGTCAGTTCCCGGCGTCAACCTGGCTCCGCAAACCGGAACAGATCGATTACCTGGAAGAACCGGACATGTTTCATGACACATTCGGGCATGTACCGCTGCTCAGCAATCAGGCATTTTGCGACTTTATGGCACATCTCAGTGAAGTCGCGCTGAGACACATCGATCAGGAAGAAATTCTCCAGCGCATTTCCCGGCTCTATTGGTATACCGTCGAATTTGGATTGATCCGCGAAAACGGCACATTGAAAATTTACGGCGGTGGCATCATTTCCTCCTCCGGCGAGAGTCACTATTGCCTGCGGGACGATGTTCCAAAAATCGACTTCGATCTGGCTCAGGTACTGGAAACGCCTTATCATATAGACCGTTACCAGGATCATTACTTCGTGATCAGTTCCTACGACCAGCTTTACGAATCCGTAACAGGCATCGAACCCTTGCTGGAATCGCATCTTACCCAACAGGTATAACCTACTAATCTATGGCACATGCTTGGCTGCCGGTCGATCCCGGTTCCGATTTTTCTATCTACAACCTTCCGTTCGGCATATTCAGCGACGACCGGCCCCGCCGGGCAGGCATCGCGATCGGAGATTGGGTCGTCGACCTGGCGGCGGTTTACGCCATGAACCTCTTCCCCCACTATCCAGAAGCCGGCAGCGTTTTCAGAAAACCAGTGCTCAATGACCTCATGGCACTCGGCAGGGACTTTTCGGTTTACGTCCGGGAAGTCGTCCGCGATGCGCTATGCGACGATACCTCGTTTTTGCACCAGCATGCGGAGCATTTGCTCATCCACCGGAAGAATGTGCTGATGCATATGCCCATTCACATCGGCAACTACACCGATTTTTATTCGAGTGAGGAGCATGCTACCACGGTTGGCAAGCTTTTCAGACCCGAAAATCCCCTTTTCCCAAACTGGAAACATATGCCCGTTGCCTATCACGGGCGGGCATCGTCCATCATGGTTTCGGGGGCAGCCATCCATCGTCCGTTTGGACAAATCGGTCGGGACGGAGAAAGCCCGCTTTTTTTACCAACAAGGGCACTTGACTTCGAACTGGAACTCGCCTGGGTCATCGGTAAGGATTCGGCGTGGGGCGATCCGGTGCCCGTCGAAAATGCCGAGGATTACATTTTCGGCGCATTGCTCTTCAACGACTGGTCGGCCCGCGACTTCCAGCGTTGGGAATACCAGCCGCTGGGGCCATTTACGAGCAAGAATTTCGCGTCGGGCATATCTCCCTGGATCGTCACCTGGGAAGCGTTACAATCGTTCCGAACCCCGGCCCCGGAGCAGTCGCCCAAGCCATTGTCGTACCTGTCGCATGGCTCCCGGCAAAGCATCGATCTGTCGCTATCAGTCAGCATTCGCCCACAGGACGGGGCGGAACATGTGGTATGTCAAACCAATTCCAAACATCTCTACTGGACTGCATCCCAACAAATTGCGCACCACACCATCAACGGCTGTAACCTGCAAACCGGCGACCTGCTGGCCACCGGCACGATCAGCGGGACGGGTGCGGGCGAAAAAGGCTGCCTCCTCGAAGCTACCTTGGGTGGAAAACAGCCCGTGAAACTCTCCGGAACCACGGAAAGACGGTTTTTGGAAGATTATGACGAGGTAATCATGCGCGGTTTCGCACAGCATGGCGACATTCGGATCGGTTTCGGCGAACTGCGGGGGAAAATCCTGCCCGCCAGGAGCACCTGATCATGGCCCTGCCCGTCCAATCGGCGAAACCCCCTCCCGCCTGCCCATTTCGTTTCAGCCATATTCTTCTGCTCCGCTACTTATATTATTTTTTGTTTTAATAAATACCATTTGGTATATTTGTTACATGAACAGAGGAACATCGAAAGCCGAGCGTACTAAAAGCTTCATTATTGAGAAAACAGCAGAGATTTTCAATAAGAAGGGCTATGCCGGAACTTCCATGTCGGACCTGACCGAGGCCACCGGTCTGACGAAAGGGAGCATTTATGGAAATTTCGAAAACAAGGAAGAGGTGGCGCTGGCTGCATTTGAATACAATTATGCACGCGTATTCAACAAGGTGAAAGCCGAATTGAATAAAGCGGAGACATTTTATGAAAAGCTAATGGTTTACGGGCGCGTGTATAAGGACATTATCGGCACAGTCGGGAACCGTGGCGGATGTCCGATACTCAACACCGCAGTGGACGCCGACGATACCAATATACCCCTGCAATTGAGTGCTGCAAAAGCTGTTTTTAGCTGGAAAAAAAACCTGACCAACATCATCGAAGGCGGTATGGCCACGGGTGAGTTCAGGAAAGACCTGCAAACGGAAGAAATTGCCGTCTCCATTATCGCATTGATCGAAGGGGGAGTCATGATCTCCAAAGTGACCAATGATAATTCCAACATGGACCACGTCCTCGCGACTGTGGAGCTGCTGGTAAACCAGATCAGGGCCTGAACACGGGCCTTTTTTTTAAACAATAACATACCGGTTGGTATATAAAAAACAATATCCTTACCCTTATTAATATACCGATTGGTATTTAAAATGAAAAATTTTCAAAGGCAGATATTACTGGTGACTGCCATCTCCGCCGCCATTATGGAGCTGATCGACACTTCGATCGTCAATGTAGCGCTGAACTACATGAGCGGCAACCTGGGCGCCACGCTCGAAGATGTTTCGTGGGTCGTCACGTCCTACGCCATTGCCAATGTCATCATTATCCCGATCAGCAGTTTCCTGGCCAATAATCTCGGCAGACGGTCCTATTACATCGGCTCCATACTCCTGTTTACCCTATGCTCTTTCCTTTGCGGCAATGCAACCAATATCTGGGAGCTGGTATTTTTCCGCTTTCTTCAGGGACTTGGCGGCGGGGCGCTTCTCTCCGTTTCCGCAATGATCGTCTATGAGCAATTTCCCAAAGAAAAACAGGCTACCGCCAGTGCGTTATTCGGCATTGGCATTTTTATAGGTCCCACGATCGGGCCTACGCTGGGTGGCTTCATCACTGAAAACTATTCCTGGCCGTGGATTTTCTACATTAATATTCCAATTGGCATTCTCGCGGCGGTCTCCTGTTACTTTCTGTTGAACGAATCACCGCTCAGGGGCGAAAAGCGGCGTATCGACTGGATCGGGATCGCATTACTGGTGGCGGGCATCGGCGCATTGCAAACTGTGCTGGAACGCGGGCAAACGGAAGACTGGTTTGAAACCGGCTACATTATCGCATTGACGGCCATCGCCGCATTTTCACTCGTCGGTTTTGTGCTTTGGGAGCTGCATACACCCGAACCGGTGGTCAATCTCCGGATCCTGAGAAATCCCGCCCTCAGTATCTCGACAACCCTTACGTTCATTACCGGGATCGGCATGTTCACGTCGATCTACCTCACACCGGTGGTGGCACAACGGCTGCTCGGTTTTTCCCCGACGCAATCCGGATTGCTGCTGCTTCCCGGCTCTATCGTCGCTATCTTCGCATTAATTGTCTCCGGCAAGCTGTTACAAAAAGGGACTTCGCCCGCGCTGATCGTGCTGCTGGGTTTCGCCTGTTTCATTTATTTCAACTGGTCGATGTTCCGCATCAACCTGGATGTGTCGGCTGACACCATTTCCACCAACCTTATTTTCAGGGCGATTGGTATGGCATTGCTGACGGTGCCGCTCTCCACGCTTGCGGTATCGTCGCTGAAACCGTCCGAAATGCCGCAGGGCACGGCATTAAACAATATGATGCGGCAACTGGGCGGCTCATTCGGGATCGCGATCATCAATACCTTCGTGGCACGGCGCCTGATCCTCCACCGCACCGACATCGTTTCCCACATCACTTCCGAAAATCCGGCCGCGGTGGCGAGACTCAACGGATACAGCGCCGCATTTCAGCAAAAAGGTTTTTCGCTGACAGAATCCAGGGAAAAAGCCATTCAGTTGATGGAAAATGTTGTGAATAAACAGTCCTACCTGATGAGCTTCCTTGACGGATACTTTCTGATCGGCATGTTTTTCGTGATCGTGCTGCCGTTACTGGTGTTCGTAGCGCGTAGGGACCGGTCCAAACCCGTGGTCATACCGGCTTCCGACCACTAGTAAGGTTGCAGCGACTCCCGGGGTTCTTTGAAATACCTGTTTTTGTATTCGAGAGGCGAAAGGCCCGTCACTTTCCGGAATACCTCACGAAATGCTTTGCTATCCGTATATCCCACATCGAACATGACGTCCTGAATGGGTGTGCGGGTAGTTTCCAGTGCCTTTTTGGCCGCCTCCACCCTCACCCGCTGCTGGTACTCAACCGGTGTATTGCCGGTGGCTTTGATGAAACGCCGGTCGAAGCTCCTCCGGTTGATCCCAAAATTGGAAGCCAGGCCTTCCACCGAAAAACGCTCCGCGACATTACGCTCGATGTAGTCCTGAGCCTCCAATATCATTTCGTCACTGTGGTTTTTCTGCCCGGTGAAAATAATGAACCGGTTCTGGCTGTTCCGCTCGATGTCGATCTGGAATACTTTGGAACAATAAATGGCCGTTTCGCGGTCGTAATATTTCTCCACCAGGTAGAGCACCAGGTTCAGGAACGAGAAGGCCCCGCCATTGGTGTAAATGCCCTGCTCATCGGTAATGATCTGATCGGGTAGCAGCCGAACCTCCGGAAACTTCGCCCGGAACTGACTGGCAGCATTCCAATGCGTGGAACAGCTTTTACCATCGAGTAGCCCGGTCGCTGCAAGCAGGAACGCTCCTGTGCAAATGCTCGCCACCTCTGCACCCTGGCTGTATTGCCTACCTATCCATTCGATGATCTCCCGATTGTCATCAAGCGGACGTACGATGTCGTGCTGCAATGACGGGATCACGATCAGGTTTGTTTTCGCGATCTTCGGGATCGTTGTATGCGGGTTAATGGCAAAAAGTCCTTCATACAGCTCAAAATGCGCGTGCATTCCCGCGAGCTCGATCCTGAAAACCGGTGGCCTGCCCTGGGCGATCCGGTACTGATTGGCCCTCGAAAAAATCTTCCAGGTACCCACGATGCTGCTCAGGTTGCCCTGCGCCTCGGGAATGATGATGGTCAGGTGTTTCATGACAATGGCTTTTTTGTAAAGATACCACAGCTGACTGTCCAGATCAACCCGTCACAATGCCCATTTCGCACCCCTCATTCCCTCGGACACAGCATCTTTATTCTTCTTCCTCTGCGTTTTTAAGTTTGGAAAGCAATGCATATGCGCCGTTCACCACGATCCGGGCGCCTTTTCGGATCCCGTCTCCGGATCGCACCTCGGTAAAACCGTTCTCAGAAATCCCCCTTGCGATCTCAATCATTTCAAAGCCTCGTGCGGTAGAATCCTGGGCGACGAAGACGTATGATTTGCTTTCGAAATCGACGATCGCCTGGTTGGGCAATGCATGCACGGGAGTAGCGCCTGTTTCGATGATCGCCTTGACGAAGTTCTGGGGCAACAACGCGTGATCTTCCTTTTCCAGATGGCAATGCACACGCACTGTGCGGTCCTCGTTAATCTTCTGGTTGATCAGATATACCCTGGCCAGATCTTCCTTCCCCGGGCTGTTACTGACCGTAAAACGAACCAGCTGACCGAGTTTTACTTTGGGTATATCCTGCTCGAAAACAGACAACTCTACATGCAGGTGGTCGGTATCCACGATTTCGAACATGACGTCGGTCGGGTTCACATATTTACCCAGATTAACATTTACAGCCGTGACGGAGCCGGCGATAGGCGAGCGGATCTCTGCATGATTCACGATCGCACCTTTATCCAGCTGAGCCAGATCGATCCCGGCCGTGCGGATGCGCTCCCGCAGACCAGCTAACCGGACCGTCAGCATTTTCAGTTCCGAAGCCGATTGCTGTAAAGTCTTTTGAGCGCTCACCTGTTCCTTGCTCAGCTCACTCTGCCGCTTGTATTCAGCCTGCGCATACTCCAGTTTGCTCTGTGTTTCCAGGTATTCCTGCTGCATGGGGATGAAATCCGGGTTTTCAATCACGGCGATAACTTGTCCCTTCCGGACCTTCACGCCCTGAAGCAGATCTGATTTCCGAAGAAAACCGCCCAGCGGAGCCGAAATACTGACCAGGTTTTGGGGCGGAATATCGATCATGCCGTTGGCAGTGATGGCGCCGCTCAGGCTGCGTGTTTCCATACTGCCCAGCCGTATATCCGCAGTTTGATACTGCGCCTCGGTGAGTTCAACTACATTGCCGGCTTCGGTTCCCGCAGGGGCCTCTTCCTTTTCTCCGGCTTCTTCCTTCGGCGCTGAACAGGAGAGCATTCCGGCCAGCATAATGCAAACAAATGCTATGTTTTTCATGTTTGATTTTTCAGATTATTGCTCATTCAAAAGAAACTCGATCGCGATGACCGACTGGTTGTACGTATGCAGCAGGCCCAGGTAGGTCATCCGGATCTGAAGCGCACGGTTCTGCGCCTGCCCGTACTCGACATACCCGATTTCGCCGGCCTGGTAAGCTTTGGCCGCATTGCTGCGGATCGCTTCGGCAAGTACGAGGGTCTTTTCCTCATAAATACTGAGATTACGGCCAGCTGTTTCGAAGCTTCGGGCTGCCTGCTGCAGCGTACTGCCGAGTTCGAGCCGGGCCGACTCGAGCTGCCCGAGCGCGATTTCCTCATTGATCTTCGCAGCCCTGATCCTGGCTTTGGATGCGGCTGCAAAAATGGGCAGCTGTACGCCGACCTGTACACCCTGAAAACGTTTGCCCGAACCATAGTAAACTTCACCGCCGCCGATATTCTGGAATCCGGTCAGTGATTGGTTAAAATAACCTGCATTAAAATCAGGGAGCAAGGCGGCGCGCTCCACGGCAGTTTGCTTCCTGATCACGATAATTTGCTGATTCAGATAACGGAGATAAGGATTGGTCGCTACGATGGCCGTATCAGTCCTGCTTACGCCAAGGGGTTTTCTTACCAGTGAATCCGTTTCCGCTCCAACCAGCCCCGGGCTATTGGTCAATGCCTGTAATTCGCTCTGAAGGTTAAGCAATTCGGCCTTGCTCTGTTCGATGCGTGCCTGCATTTCGCCCTGTTCGCTTTGCGCCGTAATGTATTCGAGCTGGTTGGCTTCGCCCGTCTTCAACCGGAGTGCCGCAGCAGCCACGAACCGATCGATCCGAAGGCTTTCCTCCGCCAGCAGTCCCACGCGGTCTTTCAGAAAAACCTGCTGTTCATAATTTAGCTTGACCCGACGGATCAGTTCTGCTTTCGTAATATCCGTTCCAGTCCTTGCGCTCTCGACCTGTTCCTGGTAAAGCGCTTTTCTGCTGGATGCAGCTTTCGGATTGGGCAGGCTTTGCGTTATCAGGAAGTGATTATCGAACTTGATACTATTATACTGCCCACCCATCCAGCTCACATCCGTTTTGGCCGGATCGGCCGACGTCCTCACCAGTGTTTGCTGGTAATCGATCCGGTGTGTGCCCGTACGTATTTCGGGATTTTTTTCAATGGCAGTACGGATCGCCTGATCCAGCGACATCTTGTGACTCTGATCCTGGGCATAACCCGGCAGGCCGGTCAGTAGCAGAAGTCCCAGGGCCGCTGCCACCGGTTTCAATCCTTTTCCAAAGCGGTGTTCTATGATCCAGTACAAAACCGGCAGCACCAGAAGGGTCAGCAATGTAGCCGACACCAACCCGCCGATCACGACGGTCGCGAGCGGACGCTGCACCTCCGCCCCTGCGCTGGACGATAATGCCATCGGCAAAAAGCCCAGCGAAGCCACCAGGGCAGTCATGAGAACCGGGCGCAGCCGCGTGTGCGTACCTTGCATGATTACTTTCCGAAGATCGTTCTCGCCTTCCTTCCGGATCTGGTTGAACTCTGCAATCAATACGATCCCGTTCAGCACGGCAACGCCGAACAATGCAATAAAGCCGATCCCCGCCGAAATGCTGAACGGCATATCCCTCAGCCACAATGCGATCACACCACCGATGGCCGACAATGGAATGGCCGTCAGGATGAGCATACTTTGCCGAAGGGAGTGGAACGTAAAGTAGAGCAGCACAAATATGAGGAGCAATGCGATGGGTACCGCAATACCCAGCCGGGCATTGGCTTCCTGCAAATTCTGAAACTGCCCGCCGTAAGTGGCATAGTACCCGGCCGGCAGTTTGATTTTGGCGTCTATTTTGGCCTGTATCTCGCGCACGACACTCTCCACATCCCTGCCGCGTACATTAAAAGCGACGGTAATGCGCCGCTTCGCATCTTCGCGCTGGATCTGGTTGGCACCTGTCTTCATTTCAACGGTAGCAACTTGCCCAAGCGGCACCTGCTGCCCCGCCGGATTGGTCACAAACAGGTTCTTTACATCATCGGGCCCGCGCCGATCGGCATCCCTGAACCGGACAATGAGATCGAACCGCTTCTCCCCTTCGAAAACCAGCCCTGCGCTGGCGCCTGCGAATGCTGTATTCAGGGTCCGGTTGGCATCCTCGATCGAAATATTGAATTGCGACAGGCGGTCACGATCGAAATTGACGACGATCTGCGGTAATCCGGTGACCGACTCGACATAAACATCCTCAGCTCCGTCCACAGTGCCTGCCAGCTTGCCGACCTTCGCAGCCTGCTGTGCCAGCACATCCAGGTCTTCCCCGAAAATCTTCACGGCGACATCCTGCTTCACACCGGTCATCAGCTCGTTGAACCGCATTTGAATGGGTTGCTGAAAACCGAATGTAACGCCGGCAATCGATTCGGAAAGCAATGCCTGCATTTTACCGGCAAGTTCCTCCCGACCGGCAGCTTTGGTCCAGGACGACCGGTCTTTCAGGATCACCATCATATCCGCCGCCTCTACCGGCATCGGATCCGTGGGAATTTCGGAGGCTCCTATTTTACCAACCACCTCCACTACTTCGTCGGGAAAATGCTTTTTCAGAATTCCCGCTGCCTTCTGAACAGCGTCCACCGTTTCCGAAAGCGAACTGCCGGTAAGTACCCGCACCTCTACCGCGAAATCGCCCTCATCGAGCTGCGGTATAAATTCTCCTCCCATTCCGAGAAATAGCCAGAGACTCAGGACAAATGCGGCCATGGAACCGGCAATGACAGGCAGCTTGTAACGCAACGCCCAGCTGAGGACCGGTTCGTACAACCGGTGAAAAAAGGCGATAATGCGGTCGGATACATTCGGACGATACTCGTTCTTTTTACTCAGAAACAATGCTGACATCATAGGAATGTAAGTTAATGAGAGGATAAAAGCACCCAGGATTGCAAAACTGACCGTCTGCGCCATAGGCCGGAACATCTTGCCTTCAATCCCGACCAATGCGAGGATCGGCAGGTACACGATCAGGATGATCAGTTCACCGAATGCTGCGGAATTACGGATTTTCGTGGCTGACTCGTACACCTCCCGGTCCATGTCGGACTGTGTAAGGCGCTGCGCATAACGCTTACCGACAATATGGTGTAATGTGGCTTCAACGATGATCACCGCCCCATCGACGATCAGTCCGAAGTCGATGGCGCCCAGGCTCATGAGATTGCCCGAAACCCCGAAAAGGTTCATCATGCTCACCGCGAACAACATGGCCAGTGGAATCACCGACGCCACGATCAGCCCTGCGCGCATGTTGCCCAGCAAGAGGATCAGCACGAAAATGACAATAAGGGCCCCCTCTATCAGGTTTTTGGAAACAGTACCGATCGCATTGTTGACGAGCTTCGTACGGTCCAGGAAAGGCTCGATCACTACGCCGTCGGGCAGGCTCTTGCGGATCTGCGCAATGCGCTCCTTCACATTACCGATGACCTGGGACGAATTGGCGCCTTTCAGCATCAGTACCAGCCCGCCTACGACTTCCCCTTCGTCGTTACGGGTCATTGCTCCGTAACGCACTGCACTGCCAAACCCCACGCGGGCAATGTCCCCGATCCGGATGGGAAGTCCGGCTTCGGTTTGCTTGACCTGTATTTTTCCAATGTCGTCCAGCGAACCTATCAGCCCTTCGCTGCGGATGAAATAAGCATTGGGCTTTTTATCAATATAAGCTCCGCCGGTGTTCTGATTATTCCGTTCCAGCGCAGCAAAAACGTCGCCCATCGTGATCTGCGCGCTCCTCAGCTTGAATGGGTCGATCGCGATTTCGTACTGTTTCAAAAATCCGCCAAAACTGCTCACATCGGCAACACCTTCCGTACCAAGCAGCTGGCGACGCACGATCCAGTCCTGAATACTGCGCAGCTCCATGGGCGGATAGCGGGATTCGAAACCGGGTTTGGTATGTAAAACATATTGGTAAATCTCACCGAGCCCCGTGGTGACAGGAGCCAGCTCCGGGGCTCCCACCCCCTGGGGAATCTGCTCTACCGCACTATGGAGGCGCTCGGACACCTGCTGACGTGCCCAATACACGTCGACGTCGTCCTCGAAAACGAGGGTAACTACCGACAATCCGAATCTCGATATGGAGCGGATCTCTTCGGTATGCGGAATAGTGGCCATGACCGTTTCGACGGGAAACGTCACAAGTCGCTCCACCTCCTGTGCGGCCAGTGAAGGGCTGCTGGTGATGATCTGCACCTGGTTATTGGTGATATCAGGCACCGCGTCGATCGGTAACCGGGTCAGCGAATAGGCGCCCCAGATCGCCAAAGCGAGCGTGAAGATTCCGATCACCAGTTTGTTGTGGATCGAAAAATGAATGATTCTATCTAGCATTTCTGAAATAAAATGAATGGGTATATGACATCACGCCGGATGCAGCGGGGCAGCCGGGTCATGCTTGTCCGATAAAGAGGCGGATTACACCGTTATTTTGGGCGGTTGCCAGATACCCGCCGGGTCGCCGGTATACGCAGGGCGTTCGTAGGTGAAGGTGACCTGGGGTGGCAGCTGCGCCATACTGGTTTCGGGCAGAGTCGACACAGCCGTAGCAATGGTGACGCTGGCGCAGCATGCGCAAATACAGAATGGTGAACAGAGGTCGACAACCTCCTGATGATTGTCGTCTGCCGCGTGCAGGGATATGCGTCCGGGTGCGTGATCAAAGGACAATGCCACGTCGTCCTGGCAGGGAATGCAGGAAAGCAATACCACATAAAGAGCCATTAAACAGGTGACGACGGTCCTCATGTTTCAAAAGTAATTCAAATCGCAATGCAACAGGTAGGCAAAAAGAAATTGCCCGCAATAGCGCAGTCGCCTGCCGTTAATCAGCCATTCATACCGATAGTAATTTAGTTGTCAAAAATATAACATTGCCGGGACCACAACATATCCGGTTTTTTCTAAATTTGGGCAGCATCTATGCGATAGTTAATCTTTCAAGCAAAAACCAATCAATTCCTTTAACATGATGAAAGTAAAGTACTTGCTGACCATGATCCTGGCTGTCACCTTCTTTGCCGTAACAGCCCGCAGCCTGAAAACAGCCAACGACCTCGTAGGCACATGGAAATACACCGTATCCAATGTTCCGCCGGAATATGAAACCGGCTTCATGACATTCGAGCAAAAAGACGACAAAACCACCGGCTATCTCGGCCAGCAGGAGCGCATGGAAATGAAAGAGCTCAGCGTGGATCAGGGTAAAGTGACTTTCAAGCTGGATTTCCAGGGCGGTTTGCTTACCGTAACCATGACCCAGGACGGCGACAAACTCAGTGGTACCATCGTATCTCAGGACGGCGAATTTCCGATCACAGCCGTAAAGGAAGCAGCGAAAAACTGATCCAACAGAAGAGGGTATTCACGAAGAGGCCGGAGCATTGTTCCGGCCTCTTTGGTTTCAGCAATCAGGGTTTCAGCCGCACATATTTCTCGATATTAATGCGGTCCACTCCGGCAGCCTCCACCTTTTCTACACCCCGCTGTACCAGCGTATCGTTCTGAATGGAAACTGTAAAGTGAAATTCGTTCCCCTCCCATTCGCGGGCGCTGCAATATTCCAGCTTTTCGGTGTAAGCGCTGTCTTTCAGCGTATAAGTGCCGCCCCCGGCAGAAAAACTCGCGGTTGAGTCTTTCCCCTTGTTCAGATCATGCTGGATGAAGGCAAAATGGCTGTCATTGATGATTTTGATGAAAGAAACGCCCTGTGTATAGTTGGTGACGGTTGTATCGCCTTTCTCGATCAGCGTGCCGCTGATCAGTTTCCAGGTTCCTTCGAGCATTCCCGAGGTAGTTTCCGATACTTTTTCCCGTGCGGCGGGCCTGCATGCATTCAAACTAAGCGCGGCAAGAAGTAATACCGGCAGATGTGCTTTCGTCATGGCTGGTGTTATCAGGGTTTGGACTGTTGTATGGTTAGCGACACAAATCGCCACTTTCGGCACAAAGTCCGAAAAAAAACCGTTATTTTCATAACTCCGTCACGAATTGACATCAGCTATTCCACCCAGGGAGCCGGCAACAGGCTTCAACCGGTACCAGTTCAATCACTCATACCCCTTAACCGCCGAATACCCATTCGCAATCACATTCAACGCCCTCGTCCGGTACACATCCGGGTCGGTCGGCGCAGCGGTCGCGAGGCCGTCGACGTAGCGGTTGAACATGCAGAATGCGGCGGCAATAAGCACGGTGTCGTGGATCTGGCGATCGTCGGCACCATGTTCACGGGCGCGGTCGATCTGCTCGGCCGTGACGTGCCGGCCGCCGCGCTGGACGCTTCCGGCAATGGATAGCAGGGATTTCATCCTGTCCGAGAGTTCAGTTTCGGCAAAATTCGCTTTGACGCTTTTTACAAAGGACCAGTCTTCGTCTTCCAGGTAAGCGCTGGCAATAGCACCGTGAATCGTCTGGCAGAAAAAACAGTCATTTTGGGATGAAACATAGGTTGCAATGAGCTCGCGCTCGCCGCGGGCAAGTCCCTCGTCGGAACACATTAACGCGTTAGCAAGTAGATTCATCGGCTCTGCGGTGTGCGGGCTGAACCGCATCGGGCCGAGAATGCCGGGAAAGCCGGGTTCGAATTGGATGTGTGGCATGGTTAATTTTGAATGATTGAATGAGCCGCAGTGGAACTGGGAATGAGTGAATGAGCCGCAGTGGAACTGGGAATGAGTGAATTAGTGAATGAGTGAATTAGTGAATGGGTCAGTGAGTCAATGAATGAATGAGTCAATGGGCTGCGGCGAACCTGGGACCGGGTCGCCAT
>CBFGMV010000148.1:0-16803 GCA_965649915.1 uncultured Dyadobacter sp. | reverse complement strand
TCTCTCCTTACACTCCTGTTAGTCCTTTCGATAGTGGTTGCCTGCAAAGACGATAAGGACCCCGATCCGCAAACTCCGGATGACAACCCCATTGTAGGTACCTGGCAATTGACAGGCATTACACCGGAAACTGCCGGAACTTCGATCCCCGCATTGGATTTTATTAAAACCCTTGCGCCTTGTTACCTGGACCTGAAACTGACTTTCAAATCCGACAATTCCATTAATGCTGCCGATTGCGCCTCGGCCGTTTCGACGATTGACCCGATCGTTCCGATATCCCAGGCCAAATGGAAAGTAGAGGGTGATAAACTCACACTTTCCAAGGGCACTACCAACCAGTCTTTTAAATTTACCCAGACTGCAACAGAATTAAAGGTAGTTGTCAACACCAACACGGATACCACCAAACCTGCTGTAAACGCTGTTCTGGCATTCAAAAGATTATAAGAATAGTTTGTATCAAAATAAAACGAGCCGGGGTTTTAGAATCCCGGCTCGTTTTATTGCTAGCTGCTCGTGTGATCAGACACGATCACCCATTTCCCCTTTATTTTTCGCCATAGTAATGTATAATGTCCTTCCAAATCTCCTTTTTCAGGTCTTGTCAAATGGAATTTCCCCACTACAAATGCAACGTCCTTACCAGGAAATGAAAAGTTGAGAAATGTGAATTTCAATGTACCCATAGTCGCCCGGTCGGGGTAACGCTTCATATAGCCTTCGTATGTGCGCTTGTAACCATAGGTAATGCCGGTTTTGCCCACAAACATCAGCGAGTCCGACTCCCAGTAACCATTCATGAACGAAGTAATGTCTCCTTTATTCCAATCGGCGACCTGCCGGTCAAGAATAGCCAGTATTTGCTGCTTGTCTTTTGAAGACTGAGCCATGGCTGTTTGGGCTGCGCCCATGAGAATAAGGGCAAAAAGCCAGTTTTTCATATTTTTTATGGATTTTTGTAATGCGTTTCACGATTCTAAATATAGCAGAAAGATCGACGCAGCAACAATAGCGGTTACCGAATCCCACTGATCCAGCAGGTATGAGTATGTTTAATAGTATCTTCAAGAAAATCGACCGTCAGAAATACCCTTTTGTGGACGGGCTTTACTACCTGTTCATCATCGTGTTTCTGCTTCTTTTATTCCTTTTCTTCGCCTGACCCCGTGACCCACCCTTACTTATTCATATTGAACCCCAACTCGGGAACGTCTATCGGGAGAAATAGCATAGCGGTACGGGAAAAGATCCACTCCGTAGCTAAAAAGTATGCTGGAACAGCCCAGGTACTATTCACGGAAGAGCCCGCTCACGCGACCGAGCTGGTCAGCAAGCATATGCATTCCGAAAAATGGAAGGCAATTGTCGCTGTCGGTGGAGATGGAACGGTGAATGAAATAGGCAAACCGTTGGTCGGCAGCGGCATTCCGCTGGGTATCCTGCCCCTGGGCTCAGGCAACGGCCTCGCGCGGCACCTCGGCTTGCCGCTAACCCTCGATGCTGCATTGACAAGGCTTTTTGAAGGAAAGGCAGCCACCATAGACAGCGCCGAACTGAATGGCATCCCGTTTTTTTGCACCGCAGGCATGGGCTTCGACGCGTACGTCGGACACTTGTTCAGCAAGCAGAAGGCACGGGGGTTAGCCACTTATGTCAAAGTTTCCTTTCGTGCTTACTGGTCGTACAAACCTCAGCCATTCAAACTCAATGGCGCGAATATGCGGGCGTTCTCGCTGTCGTTTGCTAATGCGGGCCAGTTCGGGAACAACGCCTGGGTAGCGCCGCAGGCCAGCCTCCAAGACGGTCTGCTCGATATATGCACCATTAAACCTTTCCCGCAGTGGTACGGTACTGCCCTGGCCTATGGTTTGTTTACCAAACAATTGAAACAATCCAGATTCATCGATTACGAAAGAGCCACGCGGGCGGTTGTAGAAACCGAAACGCCGCCGATGATCCATTACGACGGAGAACCCATGCAGCTGGATACGAACAGGATTGAGGTGATCATCAAGCCCGGAAGTTTACATGTAATCCTTTGACGGAATGCACCGACGCTCATAACATTTAAAACTATGTCTAAAAAGAATCGCTCAGGAATCATTTTTTCTACCAATCCTGATTTTGAATACAATGACCAGGAAGACGAACCGGAAACGCTGACGCCTCAGCAGCAGGATCTGCGGGTTTGGCTTGACAGAAAAGGCGGTGGCAAAGTCATTACGGTTGTCAGGGGATTCATCGGAAGTTCGGGCGACCTGGAAGCGCTCGGCAAACAGTTGAAAGCATTGTGTGGAAGTGGCGGAACCGTGAAGGATGGAGAAGTTCAGATCCAGGGTGACCACCGGGATAAGGTGATTACTTGGCTGACCGGGAAAAGCTATAAAGCGAAAAAAGCCGGAGGGTAGCTCCGGCTCTTACTATAATACCTTGGTGGTGTCTATCTGCGTGGGCGCCGGTAATGTGGACGGTTGTGCAGGAACAACGCGGCCGCTTTCCAGCACCTCGACGTTCGTCACAAAAAATTTGGTATCTCCGTTCCAGGGCAGTTGGAAAAACTTTTCTTCATAGGTTAATGAAACCCTGTGCCCGTTTTTTATTGCTTCTTCCAGTTTGGAAATAGCATCTTTATTTTTCCCGCTTACCGAAAACACCCACTGCGAGGAGTTCATCGTCCCGTCTCCTTCAAACATCCCCCCCATCCGCAGCTCTCCTTCATAGGTTTTAAACAAATAACCCCTGTTGCTGAGGCGCGTTACATATCCTCCTCTTTTTCCTTCACTGTAATATCCGAAGGTGAGGTAATATAGTATTCCAAAGACAATAGCCAGAAAAATGGCGAAAATGACCCATTTACGCATAATAGTGGTTCAGTGTTAGTGATGGAAGCGAACTTCGCAAAACAGTTTGATTTTTCCTAGTTATTATTTCGACCGGATCGCGATCACCGGGTCCATGCGCGCGGCCAGCATAGCCGGAATAATGCCCGACAGCACTCCTATGATGCTGGACACACCGAGGCCCAGCAGAATGTTACCCGGCGTGAGCAGGATTTCGAGCGAGCCGAGCTTGATGAATGAAATCAGGTAAACCAGAAATATGCCGACAAGCCCGCCGACGAGGCTCAGCATAACCGCCTCGAAAAGGAATTGAAAGAGGATCGAATAGTTTTTTGCCCCGAGTGATTTCTGAATGCCGATCAGGTTGGTCCGTTCCTTCACCGATACAAACATGATATTGGCAATACCAAAACCTCCAACCAGGATCGAAAAGCTTCCGATGACCCAGCCAGCAAGCGTAAGTACGGCAAAAAGCCCTGAGATCGCATCAGCCGCCGCTTCGGGCCGGTTCAGTGAGAAGTTGTTACCATCGCGCGGCTTAATGCCCCGCTTGGTCCGCATTAAACCCACAATCTCGGCCTCTACTTCTTTCATGCCCTCATCGTTCGGAAAGCCCTTCACGACAATGTCGGCACTTCTCCGGCCCGATTGGAACAGTTTTGAAAATGATGAAAACGGAATAATGCAGTTTTTGTCGGGGCTGCCGCCAAAATCGACCAGGCTCTCTCCCTTCCTCACCTGCACACCGACGATCGTGAACTTGTTTCCCGAGAGCTTGAATGCTTTTCCCACCGGGTCCTGCCCCGGAAATAGCGCCTCGGCGATGTCCGCGCCGACCACCGCCACATTCCGGGCATTGTTGGTTTCCATCGGAATAAAATATCTGCCCGTCTGGATAGGAATGTCGGATATGAGATTGTACTCATAAGAAACGCCTTGAATCTGGGCATTTATACTGTTGGAGCCATTTTTCAATGTAGTGCTCCCCCGGAAATCCATCACGGCAACGGCACTGGCGCTTTCCAGGTTTTCGTACAGGTACTTATATTCTGCGTAGGTCGGTTCCGGCCACTGGAAATACTTCCACCATTGGTATTCGCCCCCGAAGCCCCACGGCCATTTTTGCACATAGATGACTTTGTCGCCAATGAAACTGAGGCTATCCCGGATGCTGCGTTCCAGGGAATCGACGATCGTGAACACCGCAACAATCGCAAAGATGCCCACGGTGACGCCGAGAAGCGATAGAATGGTGCGGGTGATGTTCGATTTCAATGCGCCCCAGGCGAACCGGAAACTCTCCAATACTTGTCGTAAAAACCTCATGGTGAACTTGCAGACAGTTTGAAATCAAAAGTTAACGGTTGACCCGCAGCCATTGAAATAAATTGGTATAAAAGGTAAGAAAAACGGTTGGATTTGATAAATTACAACAATAACCTTAACACTCCTATATGAATTTACGCTATACACTAATGCTGTTTACCGGCATATTGCCCGGCATTTCCCTTGCTCAGAAGCCCGTTCAGGAGTCAACCGGTTTCTATCAGTTTTTATCCGACGATCCTAATCAAAAACCATTTTACAGCGACCGCCAGGGCGTCATAGCCCATAACGGAATGGTCGCCTCAGCCCATCCGGAAGCATCGAAGGTGGGAATCGAAATTTTGAAAGCAGGCGGTAATGCGGTGGATGCCGCCGTGGCGGTACAATTTGCATTGGCGGTTGTACACCCTTCCGCGGGTAATATCGGCGGAGGCGGCTTTCTCGTGCTGAGAAACAAGGACGGCAAAAGTTACAGCATCGATTTCCGGGAAAAGGCTCCGGGCAAAGGTTATGCCGACATGTACCTGGACAAAGATGGAAATGTGATCCCTAACGCCAGTATCCTGGGGCGCCTCGCCTCCGGTGTTCCGGGTTCGGTAGACGGTATGGTGCAGGCCCATGCGAAACATGGCCGGCTCCCCTGGAATCAGATCTTGCAGCCCGCCATTGCCCTTGCCAAAAATGGTGTAATCCTCACAGAGCGGGAAGCCCGCAGCCTGAATGCGGTCAAAAAGGACATTCAGGAGTTGAATCCCGGGACATCGTACTTTCTGAACCCATCGGGCAAAGAATGGGCTAGCGGAGATTTGCTGGTGCAGAAGGATCTTGCAAAAGTGCTCACCCGCATTCAGCGGAAGGGACGGGAAGGTTTCTACTCGGGCAAAGTCGCAAAGCGCCTCGTGAAGGATATCAACCGCAATGGCGAAGGAATTATCAGCAGAAACGACCTTGCCGGCTATCACGCTCAATGGCGCGAAACGATCACAGAAGGATACAAAGATTACAAGGTGATCACCATGGCCCCGCCCTCGAGCGGCGGGGTAGCTTTGCTGCAACTCATGCGGCTGACGGAGCAGCATCCTTTGCGCAAATGGGGCTGGCACAGCGACTCCACCATTCAGGTCATGATCGAGGCGGAACGACGGGTATATGCCGACCGCGCCAAATTCCTGGGCGACCCCGACTTTGTTAAGGTGCCGGTTGAAGACCTCATCAGCAAAGATTACCTGCAAAAACGATGGAGCGACTTTACCTGGAACAAGGCCACCGACAGCAAAAATATCAGCGGCGGCGTGCTTCCTGGCTACGAAAGCCAGGAAACAACCCATTTCTCTGTGGTGGATAAAGAAGGAAACGCAGTTTCAGTCACCACCACACTGAACGGTGGCTACGGAAGCCGTGTGATTGTTAAAGGAGGAGGCTTTTTCATGAACAATGAGATGGATGATTTCAGTGTCAAAGCCGGAGCTCCGAATATGTACGGACTCATTGGAAACAAAGCCAATGCCATCGCTCCCGGCAAACGCATGCTCTCCTCCATGACGCCGACCATTATTGAAAAGAATGGGAAACTGCTGATGGTAGTGGGGACGCCGGGAGGCTCTACGATCATCACCTCGGTATACCAGACCATCCTCAATGTGCTGGAACACGGAATGACCATGCAGCAGGCCGTGAATGCACTGAAATTTCACCATCAGTGGCTTCCCGACAAAACGACCTTTGAGGCCAATGCTTTTTCAGCAGACGCGATCAAAAAGTTGCAGGACAAAGGGTACATCATCGAACAGCAACGCAATTCGATCGGCCGAATGGATTGCATTCTGGTGTTGCCCGACGGTTCCCTGGAAGGGGGATCGGATCCTCGCGGGGACGATACCAGTATAGGTTACTAATGCATTGCCGGGCTGATCACACCCTTGTTAGTGTCGCGATCAGCCCGGCATGTTGCGGATATTCTTCCGACAAAGCAGCTCTGTCCGCCATTTCAAAATCTTCGAAATCAAACCCGGGTGCAACTGTACAGCCCACCAGTGCATAGGAACTTCCCGCCGACGGCCTTGATCCAAACCATGAACCCGCCGGTACCACCGCCTGGAACGTCTCCCCTCTGTCCGGATCGCTTCCCAATCGGATAGTTTCCAGAGCACCCGTTTCAGGATCAATTACAAAAACTTCTAGCGCCTCTCCTGCATAAAAGTGCCACATCTCATCCGATTGAATGCGGTGAAATGCCGAAAAATGGTGTGATTCAAGTAAAAAATATATAGCTGTTGAGTACGACCGGTCACCGCGATAACGGTCAGGCAATGCACTCTTTATGATTTGTCCCGGAGCGCGATAAGTCTCGGCATAGTAGCCACCTTCAGGGTGTGGAAGGAGGTGGTATTTTTCAATCCAATAAAATGCGGGTTTCATAATAGGCGAACGGTCGGTTGCAATAATAGGACCGCAAAGTAACTCGCAACCCGAAACATTCACCAATCGCTCATTCTTTTTTGCCGTCAGGAAACATTTGCTTAAATTTGATCAATAATAATCATATTTAATCACTATTGGTCAATGAAAAATAGTCGGGTCAAAATCGAATCAGAAGAAGTACTGTCGGATAATTGGTATACACTTCGCAAATACACTTTCGACTACCAGCGTACGGACGGATCCTGGGAACGGCAAAGCCGGGAGGCCTACGACCGCGGTAACGGCGCGACCATTCTGCTCTACAACGCAGAAAAACAGACCGTGATACTAACGAGGCAATTCCGGCTTCCCACTTACACCAATGGCAACGACAGCGGCATCATGATCGAAGCATGTGCGGGCCTGCTCGACAAGGACAATCCGGAAGAGTGCATCAGAAGGGAAACCGAGGAAGAAACCGGCTATCAGGTAAAATCGGTTCGGAAGATATTCGAAGCCTACATGTCGCCGGGCTCTGTAACCGAGATTTTGTATTTCTTTGTCGCCGAGTACTCCGATGACATGAAGGTCAGCGACGGAGGAGGCTGCGAAACAGAGCAGGAAAACATCGAGGTGATGGAAATCCCTTTTCAGCAAGCGACTGAAATGGTTGCAAATGGTGAAATCAACGATGCCAAAACGATCATGCTCATCCAATATGCCCAGCTGAATGGATTACTGGCCAAATAAATGGCCGAAGAGCATGGCATAACCTCGCTCTTCGGCCTCATCTGATTACTTTATGAAATGGGATCAGGGGTGGGCGTAGCCTCTGGTTCCGTTGCCGGCGCCTTACCTGTAAACTTCTCGAAAAGGTCTTTGAAAAATGCCTCGGCATCGGGAAAATTGCCTTTCAATGTTTCGGCTCCTTTTGTTTTAAGTTCTTCGAAATACTCAGGAGCTTTATCTATGGCCCCTTCGGCTTCGGATTTAAGGTTGTTCGCCTTCGTTTTCAAGTCTTCCAGAAGCTTTTCTCCTTCTTCGGTCTGAAGGTATTTATGTGCTGCCACTCCCGCAGCGGCCCCCAGAATGAATGTGGCCAAATGTTTTGCGTTAATGCTCATGATTTCCAGTTACTTAGTTTGAGATTGATAATTAAATTTAAGGAAACTAACGATCGTAACAAAAGAAGCCTCCCACAAATACGGATAAACCAACCAGAAAAAACTGTGCCCGGCGTATTACACACCGGGCACAGTTGGGGACCGCCGATCATTGAGCAGCTATTTAATCTCAAAAGCCGCCTGCATCCGGTAGCTTATTTTTATCTTCTGATATTGCACGTCACTATCCTGAACGGTATCAGCAGCTTCCGCGGCAAAAGCACGTACATTCGCCTTGGCAAATACTGGTTGAGGGAAGTACAAATTCTCATCCAGTTCCTTAATTTCCAGAACCTTACCTAATTTTTGATCCAGAGCTAAAACCAGGTATTCAGCCTTTGTTTTAGCCGCTTTCAGCGCGTCAATCTTAACCTGCTTCTTAAATTCCTCTTTTTTAGAATGGTCGACACGGGAAACGTTCGCATACTGAACGCCTCGGCTTTCCACTTTGGATAAAATGCCGTCCAACTTTTCGGCACTGCTAACTTTCAGTTCGTATTGCTTGGCTTCCAGAAAAGTGGCGGGCTTCTTCTTTTTATCCACGTAATTCTGATACCCTCCCACACCACTGATCGATAATGCGTCTTTTGGAAGTCCGGCGTCGGCTACTGCCTTGATCAGCTGCTTCTCCAATGTGCTGATAATTACCTTGTCTTTTTGATTTTTCTCGTCCTGATAATATTCCCGCAGTGAGATGTTGAAGTAAATTTCATCAGGCACAACCTCCAATTCGGCGAAACCTGCGACTTCTATATTCGGGACCTGAGCTTGCTGCTCATATTTAACTTGTGAGAAGGCGGGTTTCAAAAGAGATGAAGTGAGAAGAGCGCCGAGCAAAAAGATCTTTTTCATGGCTTCATAAATGGATAAAATGAATTGATATTAACCTCCAACGGCCGTTCCATCAAAACTGATCGGAAGACCTTTGTAAATTTTAGATACAAAAACGGGCCAAAAGGTTTAATCGGGCGATGTCATTTCTCAGCCTGTCAGGTACCAAATGTGCAAACAAAAAGTGGAAGAACGACCTAAACAGCTGTCATTCTTCCACTTGAGTGAAATGTTAAAATTTCGTCAGTTCAGGTAAAATTCTGATAAATAGAATCCATGATACGCACAAAATGCTGGTAGTCGGAGTCGCTCAGGCTCCCCCAACCTTTCCGACGGATTTCAGCTACGATAGGAAATGCTTCATTATAGGTCGCTTCCCCGCTTTTGGTCAGAAACAGGTTGAATTTCCGGCGGTCACCCGCGGCAGGTCCGCGTTCCACCAGCCCTTTTTTTTCGAGAAGATCGATGATCCTCGTTACGGTCGGAGGGTCTTTGAACGTCATTTCGGCCAATTCATTCTGGCTGATACCCTGTTTCCGGAAAATATGGTCTATGAGCACCCATTGGTCCACCGTCAGATCGAAGCCGGCTTCGGTCAACTGCTTTTGCAAGGCATTACGAATCTTTTTGATAGTCGTGTCTATCTTAAAAAAATAGGCACGATGATCCGACTGATGTGTCATGATTTGAAGCGGAGTAGAGGTTCGAAAGAATTGCGTATTAAGAGATATAAGCGTTGCCAACAATTCGTCTACTAATAGTTGTGGAGAAAAGTTTGAGGAATCTCCTGATTATTACCCCCAACCGTTCGAAAACCGAAAAGAACCTCACGATCATTTATCAGATCGAACGCGTCCTGCGCCCTTGTTGAGATGCGGAAATAGTGCAAAATTTCAATCGAAATATTACATCAACAATCATTTTTCAATGTATGCGCTATGCAAAAACTACTTTACAGTTTCATCCAAACAGTTCTATGTACTACAACCGCGTACGTAGGCCTGACGCCACCGCTGCAAGCACAAGACGGTCCATTCATTCAATCAGTCGCCGCCCATCAACTTCCCGAATCGCCCGAAATAGATGCTTATCGTGAACGCCTGCGCAAGAATCCCAACCTTACTGGTTATCATTTTGTTAAACTCAATCCATTGGCCAGTTCACAAAAAAATGGAGTTCTCCTGCTACACATTCCTGATGGCCCGGTTATCACCGCAGTAGTGAGCCACGTTGAATACGATTCACCAAACGAGTACGAGTGGATTGGGAAAACCGACGATGACCGCGGAACGGCGATTGTCATTTCAAAAGCAGGCAGGGTCTCCGCGCACATATCCACTCCCGCAGGCGTATATGAGATTTTTCCGGCTCCGGCGGGTCTGCATTGCTTGCAGAAGATCGACCAGGAAAAGGCATGGGATGTAGGATGCGCAGTTACCGCTGCAAGCGGGAAGCCGGACAGCGGCAGAATGGAAGCAACTGAACCTGTCTTGAAAGCAGCTGACCATTCGAATGCAAAGATCCAGCCTTGCCAAGCTTTGGTTTATCCGCGAGTGCTGGTACTCTACACACCCAAGGCGCTGACGTTAGCAGGCAACACCTCGGTGATTACTGATCAGGTAAACCTGTCTATCGCTCAGTTTAACAGTTGCATCTATAACAGCGGAATAACGAGCGCTGCGGTTTTGGTGCTGGCGGGGATTGCGCCGTTGAATTTCGTTGAACACCCAAACGCGATGGACAACGACAAGGAAGATCTAATCAAGAATGCTACCGCCCAAAGTCTCAGGAATCAATATCAGGCGGATGTCGTAGTATTGCTAACCGATGGTATGTATGGAGGTGGAGACGTCAGAGGGGTTTCAGGAACTGTAACACTCGAAATTGATAGGTCCTATTCCATTGTTGAATTATGGCACGCAACGGCAAGAAAGACGTTCGCTCATGAAGTTGGTCACTTGTACGGATGTAGGCACGATAATACTGCGGGAAGCCCGTCATATGCACAGGGCTATAATATGAAGACTCTGGGTATTACCATGGACAGAACCATCATGGTGGCGAAGAGCATTACCGAAAATCAGGCGGCGAACAGGTTACTACACTTTTCCAATCCAAATATCCAGTGTGGAGGCAAAGCCACCGGGACAAACGATGAAAACAACGCTTTGCGCGTTAGTGAGACGTGTTCAACGGTTGGTGCTTTCAGGCCCGATCCTATTCCGCCACTAGGCATTTTTATTGACGGTCCGACATGGGTAAGTAACTACGGAGGACAGAGTTATGAACTATACTACAGCTGTGGGTCGGCACCATATACCTTTACCTGGCAATACAGCTACGATGGAGTCAATTATGCGCTTTCAAATGTAACTTCAGACGTACTGACGTGGAACTTCTATCAAAATCAAAAAATCTACCTTAAAGGCACGGTGACTTCCAACGGTCAATCCGCCACGGCTTACATTTCCGTGACCGCACAATTGCCTGCCAATCCTTACAAAGTTTCCATAGCAGTAAGTGACACAATTGCTCTACAATCCGAACTGCCTGGTTTGATTGCCACACCTAATCCGGCAGAAGATCAAATTAATGTTTTCTATACTCTTAGATCGGATACACATGTCAAATTAGATATGCTGGATAAATCAGGCAGGGTCATTGAAATACTCAAAGACGACAAGACATTAAATGGCACAGGTCGCTATTCAGCTATTGTGAAAAGTAAGAATCTGCCAATTGGCACCTATTTCTTCCGACTGCTCACTACTCAGGGAATCGAAACCTGTCGCGTAATCATCACAAAATAGCCATTGAAAAATGAAGCGCCGACTAACCATTTGTGTCGCACTTGGGATTATCTCACTATCTACTGGCTGTAAACTCATCGACGAACTCATCGACAATGTCGGACCTCTCCCACGCCTTCCAAACTGGGGGTACCTAACGGCTGAAATGAATGGGTCCGATTGGAGTAAAACATATAAAAATGCGTATCAGGTTACACATGGAATCGTTAGTTATGCCGATGAGCCGCAAGGCGTGTTTTACACCCTAATTTCGATACTACATACTCCGTAGGGCTATGACCGTCAACATCTGCTATTTCAAAACATTCCATTTTCTCCACAAACGGGCCGACATAAAGTGGTGTCGTGCAATCCTTACGCCGGCTGCCAATCCAGCAGCGAACTCCATGTCGCTTTGTATGAGCTGCTCAGCGACGGCGACGTTGGAGGAGACTGCTACTATACCGTAGATTCCGAGAACAACTATATTCAAATCGACAGCTATAACGAAAAGACCAAAGAAATAAAGGGAAGTTTTCAGCTCACGTTAGCCGCCCGGAAGCCCCGCTCGTCGGACGCCTTACCGGATACGCTGCGTTTCCGGAATGGCCGGTTTTATACGAAGATTATTAGGTATAAAGGGAGGGACGAATGAAAATGTAACCGGAAAACAAAAAACAGATCTATAGCGAACTCTGACACGCAACATATTTCGATCGCTTTGCCTTCATCGGGTACCGGTAACGGCAAGTCACACCGATGAGTAAGATGCATTAACCTGCTCCTTTCCCATTCATGAGCAGCCCTGTCATCTCTATCATTACAGCGACTTACAATCGCAGCAATATCCTCGTTTACAGTATCCAGTCGGTGTTAAACCAGACATTTAAAGACTGGGAACTGATTGTTGTAGGAGATTGCTGCACAGATGATACAGAGGCTGTTGTCAACGGGTTTGGAGATCCAAGAGTCCGGTTTATCAACCTGAAAGAGAATTTTGGTGAACAATCAGGACCGAATAATGTGGGTTTGGAACAATCCAGGGGCGATTTCATCGCCTTTCTGAATCACGACGATTTATGGTTTCCCGATCACCTCGAAAATTCTCTCTCGGTTTTGGAGTCGTCGCGCGCCGATCTGGTCGTTGCAGGCGGGTTCATTGACCATCATCAGGAACAGCACGATTTTTATTTGAGCGGGGTATTATCACAAAAATATGGTTTCCATCCCTCCCGTACCTTCGTTCCGGCCAGTAACTGGCTTTTCAAGCGCGAGCTGATCAAGGATGTTGGCTACTGGCGGCCTGCAAGGGAACTCTATCTCGCCCCTTCTCACGACTGGCTCAAACGTGCATACGAAGCCGGCAAGCGTATCGAGGCAACCAAAAACTTTACGGTTATAGCCCTGCCTTCCAGCTCACGTAAAAATGCCTACAAGGACCGGACATCCCATGACAGCCAATATTATTCCGAGCAGCTACGCGACAATCCCCGGTTCAGGGAGCAACTGGCGGTCAAGCATTTATATCGCTGTTTTGAAGAAAGTTATTACGACGAACAAACATATTACTGGCGGTTTTTCTCAAAAAAAATCAAAACTGCATTCATTAAATTAGGGTTCAATACCATTGAATTCCATATGAAAAGAGCCTATGGAAAAGGTGGCCTGATCGCAGCGTATCGTAAAAAAAGAGGACTCAATTAACTCTATAACAATCCATAAGAACCATGTCACAACCCTCGAAGTGGGATATTGACGGTGCCGTCAAAGACCCTAAAAGTATAACCGCTCAATGGAACCCCTCCAATCTGAACCTTATCGACGGCGTCAAGGTGAAGGAAGTCAAGAATGTGGTCAAGAACAATGGGTTTCTTACCGAAATTTATCGTCAGGACTGGGAGCTTGATAACCTCGCGATCGATCAGATATTCCAGGTTTCACTTCTTCCCGGAGGCATTTCCGCGTGGCACGCGCACGAGATTACGACCGACCGCATCTTCGTTAATACCGGCCTGATCAAGGTTGTTTTATATGACGCCCGGGAGGAATCGCCCACTTTTGGACAGATCAACGAATTCAGGTGTGGTGCGCTCCGGCCAATGCTGATCATTGTTCCGCCGAGGGTATGGCACGGGGTTCAGAATTTCACGAATGAGCATGCAGCATTGTTGAATATCGTCGATAAAGCCTATCAGTACGACAATCCTGACCATTGGCGGATACCCCTGGATTCTCCGGAGATTCCTTACACTTTTTCCTAGTCGCCACCCGAAACACACATTCATTGGAAAATACTACCCCCGATTCGTTTGAACATTCTGTTTTTTCCGGCATCAGGTGGAACCTCATTATTTCCTTTGGAGGACAATTGAGCAATATTGGTTTTACATTATTGCTCAGTCGGCTACTGGGACCGGATGATTTCGGGCTCTTAGCCGCAGCAATGGCTTTAACAGGCCTTATCGAGACATTCGGCTCGTTGGGGAGCACCTCCGCGCTTACCCAACGGGCTACCCTTTCCGACCGCTTTTATTCGGCCGTACTCATCGTAACCTCAGTTCTGACGATCATCATGATGCTCGCGATCGGACTTTCATCGTCTTTGCTCGCCTCATTTTACGGCAAGCCACAACTTCGCGATGTTTTCCTGCTGCTGATGTTCTCCATCCCGTTTCAAACATTAGAGATATTTCCCCAGGCGGAGTTGCAACGGCGGCTGGCGTTTGACAAAATTGCATTCGCGTCGATGATCAGCATTGTCGTTTCCGGAATTGTGGCTGTGTATCTGGCATATATGGGTCATGGCTGGATAGCTTTGGGTATGAGGCTTTTGCTTTTGCAGAGCGTGCGAACGCTACTGTTTTGCGCTTACGCCTGGCCCAAATTCCGGTTCCGGCCGGCCATGGAGGAAATCAAAGAGTTATTGCGTTTCGGAATACCCCAATCATTGTCCCAATTCCTGTTGCTTTTCGGCCGAAGGATCGACGACATTCTCATCGGTAAATGGATGGGAACAGGGGTATTAGGGATATACAGCCTTGCTTACAACCTCTACCTTTGGCCTGTCTCAAACATCAAAGGACGTATTTCACAGGTCATCTTCGCTGCATTATCCAAAATCCAGACCGACCGGGCCGCCATGGCTACCTATTACCTCAAAACAGTGTCGTTGGCGACGCTCATCGGGTTTCCGGTAATTGTTGGTTTTTCGGCAGTATGCGACCTCGCAGTGCCCGTGGTAATGGGAAAAAAATGGGTAGAGGCGATTCCGGTGCTCAGGATCCTGGGCTTAGCCTCGCTTTTTGAAGTATGTGTATTCCCCGGAGCCATTTATCAGGCCATAGGTCACACAAAAGCTTATTTGAAGATCATTTTCATAACCCGGATGGTTACGGCCTCAGGAATTATTATCGCACTCGTCCTCGGTTTTGGAATTGAAGGAGTAGCCATCAGCATCGTGCTAACAAGCCTGGTAGGCTTTTTTGTTTACAATCACTTTGTGGGAAAGATTATCGCGGTAACTCACATGGCGCTGATACAGGTCATTGCAAGAAACGGCATTTTCAGTGTGATTATGCTTTGTCTGATACTCGCAGTACGGTACTCGTCAGCTGGCTTTCTCCCCCAACCCCTGGAACTCGCCGTATCGACCATTGTTGGAGCTGGCTCCTACTGGGTGCTCATGAAGAAGTACCATCCGGAAGTTCTTACTACAAAGCAGTTTCAATAAGACAAGTTTGATTAAGTGATTCAATACGTCTACAACGTAGTCTGCCGGCATACTTGCCAGGCGATCTCTTTGGGATTTTCTTTTGATAATTGTTATAAACCGTTTGCATAGAGAAGTTTGCCCCGGGATTATTTAGCGTAGCAATCCAAATTGATGCCCTTGCTAATAAAGGTAACAATGTGAATTTTCGATCGAAATATTACGTCGATAATCGCTATCTACCTCCTTTTTATGCAAAAACTACTTTACACTTTCATCCAAACAATTCTATTCTCGGCCGTCAGCTGTATTGGTTTTACAAATCTGCTCCAAGCTCAGGACATACCGTTTATTCAACCGGTAACTGCGGATCAGATACCGGCATCACCCGAAATAATGGGCAGTTGGGCAGACACCTGCGGGCATTTATTTAGTACGCTTGCAGGCGGAGGGTCAAATCGTTACCGAGCGCATATTTATCCAAAAGTAACTGCTGAATGATTTGAAAATTGTAAAGAAAATCATCCTGGCGTTCTTAGCATTCACCAGTTGCAACGAAGCCGTTCTGCATCCTCCTCGAAAACTATCCATTGGGACCGTAACTGCCCAGATTAATGGTAGCGATTGGACGAGCACCTACAAAAATACCTATCAGGTTGTACAAGGAGGCAGACAAACCATGTCTCCTTGCATCAAAAGTTTGCCATATGTGAATTTTGAACTTTATTCTCCGCAAGGTTTCCTGAGACAACAGCTCCTACTCACGAAGATCCCGGAACAAGCTGGCATTTACAAGATCGTTGGCGATTCGACGAGAAATTGCAATGAAAAAGACTCCGTTTATTGCGGCTTTTTTACCTTTATTGATGACGGATGCATTGCTGGAAATGCCTATCAGGTTATGACAGGTCAAGACAATTTTATTCAAATAGAGCGATACAACAAGGCAACAGGTGAAATAGAAGGGAAATTTCAGGTAACACTTGTAACTGCGAATCGTTGGTTGGGATCCGGCTTACCTGATACACTCCGATTCACGGAAGGACGCTTCCTCACCAAGGTGATTATTGGACGTTACATTCAATAAATAACAAGAGCCGGGCTGACACCCGGCTCTTGAATGAAAAGCTTATGAATATCTTACGCCGAATTCCTCGCCGCATTGATTATCCCGAACATCGCCCGTATAATCAGCTGATTATACGTTTCAACATCGACGGGTAAATCCTTGGGGTCGCCTGCGAGCATCTGCAATGCATATTGCTGAATCGTGATCAGCGGTAGCACGATCCGCTCCCGGGTTTTAATGGAAACCTTGGTAACATTATTGCTGTCAAGGAGCTCTTTTTGGTTCGATACATCCAAAAGCAGCTCGCGCGTCAACAGGAATTCATCATACATCTTATCCCAGAACTCGCGATAGTCTTCTTCGTCACGCAGGTATTTCGTAGCCGGGAAAAACGCTTTCGAAAGGGATTGCATCGAGTTTTCGATCAATGTCCGGAAGAAGAGCGATTTCTGGTAAAGCTTCTTGATTTCGTCCACTTTGTTCTGCCCGGCCAGGTGCTGTATCGCAGTTCCAAACCCATAAAACCCGGGTACGTTCTGTTTCATCTGCGCCCAGGAGCCTACGAATGGAATTGCGCGCAAGTCCTCGAACTTCAAGCCCTCGTCGTCGTTACCGCGCTTGGTAGGCCTGCTTCCGATATTCGTTTGTCCGTAAAAACGCAAAGGCGTCTTTT
>CBFGMV010000147.1:0-16979 GCA_965649915.1 uncultured Dyadobacter sp. | reverse complement strand
CCTGGCCGACGACGCGGCCGTGGAGGAAATATTCTCAATGGAGCTGGTCGAAAAGCTCGGAAAAGATGGCGTACATGTTTCAATGAGCACCATTTCTCCGGAAACCTCGCGCAACCTCAGCCAGGTGCACGACTGGTACGGCGCGCATTATGTGGCCGCGCCCATATTCGCTCGCCCGGAAGCAGTGCGCGCAAAGGTGGGCAACATTTGCCTTTCGGGGAATGCAGCCGCAAAGGAGCGCATTAAACCCATTGTGCAAAGTTTTGTAAAAGGGGTGTTCGATTTCGGCGACGATCCCGGTGCCGCCAATGTGATCAAACTCGCGGGGAACTTCATGATTGCTTGTAGCCTTGAAATGATGGGAGAGGCATTCACAATGGCTGAAAAGAGCGGAATTTCAAGGCAAAGCATTTACGAAATGCTGACGTCCACCTTGTTTGCTGCGCCTATTTTCCAGAATTACGGCAAGATCGTCGCCCAGCATGCATACGAGCCGGTTGCATTCCGGTTTCCATTGGGGTTGAAAGACATTAACCTCACGCTACAAACCGCCTCGGACGTGAATGCACCGATGCCCTTCGCCGACATTATCAGAAACCGGTTTATTTCCGGGCTTGCCAAAGGACGGGAAAACCTCGACTGGGGCGCATTGGCCCTGGGCGCTTCCGATGACGCCGGACTTACTAAATAAGGCTTGGTGAATTAAAAAAGCGGCCCGAAAGCCATCCAAAAAAATGGATGATCTCCGGGCCGCCTACTTATATCTCTCGCTCCTTACCGTCCAACCTGCTCGCTGTAACGCCTCGGGTCGTAACCTTTCGCAAATAGCGGGTACTGGTCAAAAATGCGCCTTACAACGCTGCGATAATGGTTATTGGAGCTTTCCACTCCCTTGAAAATCCCGGATGCATACCCTCTCCACACCACCTGATCACTTTCCGCGTCGATCAGTGAAACGATCAATGTGCCTTTGTCAAGCGCATATTTGATCGGCTCATAGCGGAATCCTTCGTTCTCGGTATCCACCCAGTTCTTGATCACCGGCTGCATATAGCCCTGATACCGCAGATTATCATAGAAAATCCCGTAGTTGACGAGCAAAGTAGGCTTCTCGGCAGTGAGTTTATAGCCCCTTACCTGCATCTGGCGGCGAATCGCCTCATAAATTTCGGTGCAAAGATTATTGGTATCCCTCTCACATTCCAGAAACGTATAGGAAGAGTAATCTTTAAAGTTGGTTTCGTAGCTGTAATCATGCTCCACAAACACTTTCCGGCCACTGGAGCACCCTGCAATCACGACTACAAGAAGTAAAGCGGCATAGATTAAAATAGACCTCAGCATAAGCATTTAATTTGTCAGGTTGTGAATAATAATATATCAAGAAGTATCAAATACTCTTCCAACACTACCAATAGCTTATGCCTGCCTGTAAAACCTATCCCAAATAATAAGCTATTGATTTACGCATTTCGGATGCCGTTACTACGATATCGAAGGCACATTGCCCGGCTCCTTTCAGCAATGAAAACCTGATCTCTTTTCCTCTGTTTTTCTTGTCCTGCCTGGTCAAACGAATGATCTCCTCCACATCCTCCGGCTTAATCTTCACCTTACCATACGTCGCGAACAAAAACTCTTCGATATCGGTAAGCGTCCGCTGATCGATCATTTTCCGTTCGAACGACAGATATGCTTCCATGATCATGCCCACTGCGATCGCCTCGCCATGGAAAAGCCGCTGATTGGCCGGTTTGTTCAAAAAACAAGTCTCGACCGCATGTCCGAGCGTATGCCCGAAATTCAGGATCTTCCGCAAACCTTTTTCCGTCGGGTCCTGATCCACAACCTGCTGTTTGATCTTCACCGAATGCGCGATCAGATCCTGCCAGTTCTGGTTTTCAAAATCCTTCTGCCGAATCTCCTCCCACTTCGCACCGTCGGCGATCAGGCAATGCTTGATAATCTCACCGAATCCCGACCTGATCTCTCTTTCCGGTAACGTCTTCAAAAAAACCGGGTCGATCAACACACTTTTTGGAATATTGAAAACGCCCAGGTGATTTTTAAAACCCTGGAAATCAATCCCCAGTTTCCCTCCTACACTTGCGTCGACCTGTGAAAGCAAAGTCGTCGGGACTTGTATAAAATCTATTCCACGTTTGTAAACTGCCGCACAAAAACCACCCATATCTCCGATCACGCCTCCACCCACATTGATCACCAGCGCGTGCCTGTCGAGCTCTTCCGTGGTCATTGCTTCCCAAATCTTTTCACAAGTCGCCAATGTCTTGTTCGCCTCACCACTGGGAACGGTTATAACCCGATGTTTTGGCAAAAAGCCTTTCAAAACAGGATAACAATGCCTTTTTGTATTGTTATCGACTATCACTACCACTTTTGAATACTGCGATGAACTCAAAAAATCCGGTAAGCTCTCGCTTATCGGCGCAATTACTACAGACTGATTCATTTAGACTATCATTGAGACGGGCTCATCACACATACGATGAGTGCAACCAAATGGATGCGTTGATTTCCAGCTTTTTAAAATAAAATTTTGGAAAACCATTTTAAAGATAAGAATTATTATGCTTATCAAATAATCATTTAGATTTTGTACGCCGAGAAATTTTTAACCGGCCCACATTTCCTGTTCAAATGCCTGTGCAACCGCTGGTTTGCCATTTATTTTGTAAAATTGCCGCTTCTTACAGATTATCCACCTTTACCTTAATACAATCTCAACAAATGAGTGCTCCGCTGATCTCTGGAATTCAACAGGTAGGAATTGGTTGCCAGAATGTGCCCGAAACCTGGAAATGGTACCGGCAGGTGCTGGGTTTCGATGTACCCGTGTTCGACGAAAAAGCGGATGCCCCGCTCATGACGCCCTACACCGGCGGAAAAGTGCATTCGCGGCAGGCCGCCCTGGCGATCAATATGGCTGGTGGCGGTGGCCTCGAAATCTGGTCGTTCACCAGCCGTGTTTCCCAACCCGCGAACTTCAAGGTCGAAATCGGTGACCTGGGCATTAATGCGATCCGGTTTAAAGCACCGGACGTAAAAAAGGCGCATGATTGGGTTAAAAGCCATTCCAAAGAGGCAACCGGCCCGCTCGTGCAGCTTCCAGAAGGCGAAGGTTTCTGGGGAACTGATCCCTATGGTAACGTTTTTCAGATAACCAGCGATGCTACCTGGTTCCAGACCAAAGGCAAAACGGTTGGCGGCGTAGCAGGCGTAGTCATCGGCGTTTCCGACATCGATAAGGCAGTTGTTTTCTATCAAAACCTGCTGCAACCATTAAATGTGGTGTACGACAAAACCGGCGTGTTCGAAGACCTGCCGACGTCCATTCCCGGCCAGCGATTCCGGAGAGTGCTGCTACGCAAAAGTTTCACACCCCATGGCGCGTTCAGCCGCCTGCTGGGCGATGTGCAGATCGAGCTCGTACAAGCCCTCGACCGCACGCCTAAGAAAATATTTGAAAACCGTTTCTGGGGCGATTGCGGGTACATTCACCTCTGCTTCGACACGCTGGATATGGACGCGTTGAAAACCAAATTGCAAGCGCAAGGCTATCCATTCACGATCGACAGCGAAAGCTCATTCGGCATGGAAGCAGCAGCGGGCCGTTTCGCCTATCTGGAAGATCCCGACGGAACATTGATCGAGCTCGTTGAAACCCATAAAGTACCTATTCTTAAAAAGTTAGGCTGGTTCATGGATTTGCAAAAAAGAGGTCTTAGAAAACCCTTACCGAACTGGATGTTGAAGGCGATGGGGCTGAATAAAGTTAAAGATAAATAGTACCAATTATCTCCTCTTTTAGTACAATTATTAAAAATTAACCATGTAAATTTGCAAGTCAAGTGCTAATTTACATGGTTAATGATTAACAGAGCAATCGAAGCCGCCATACTTCGGTCACTAAATTTCTTCCCGGTGGTCGGAATTTTAGGACCTCGTCAGGTAGGAAAAACAACCCTGGCTCGCAAGCTCATCGGCGAGCTCAATAAACCTGCCGTTTACTACGACCTTGAACTAACGGAAGATTTCCAGACGATCTCTGAAAACACCACATGGGTTCTTGAAAATAATATTGATAAAACCATTGTAATAGACCAGGTTCAGCGGTTGCTCCCTCTGTTCCCGCAATTGCGTGCGCTCGTTGATCGTAAGCGTGAAGCAGCACGTTTTATTCTTTTGGGCTCTGCATCCCCCGATTTTTTACAAAAGAGCTCCGAGTCCCTGGCAGGCAGAATTGCCTATCACGAGCTCTCACCAATTTTGAGATCCGAGGCAGAATCGGCCTTTATCCCACAGCCAACTCACTGGCATCGCGGGGGCTTTCCCGACGCGTTGCTTGCTCCCGACAATGGCTATTGGTATCAATGGCAACAGAATTTTATCAAAACATACGTAGAGCAGGACCTGTCCGCCATGGGAATTTCCACGACAATCCCGTTGCTCAACAACTTTCTGCGCATGATATCGCACATTCACGGCTCGCTGCTCAACTATTCAACGCTTAGCAACTCGCTCGGAATGGCCAATAATACTGTTCGCCGCTACGTCGAAATATTGGAGCAGGCTTATCTGGTCCGAAGATTGGAGCCGTGGTTTGTGAATGTGAGCAAACGAATCGTGAAGAGTCCTAAAATTTATATCCGCGATTCCGGTAATCTACACTTTCTGTCCAATATCAGGCATTACGAGGATCTGATCACACACCCGCTTGCAGGCGCGTCGTGGGAAGGGTATGTGATAGAACAAATTATTCCTTTGCTTGACCCGGCCGTGCGCCCGTATTTCTACCGCACGTCCAACGGGGCGGAAATGGATTTGGTATTAGTGGAAGGCATTACGCCTGTGGTTTCTATTGAAATCAAATTGTCACTGGCTCCGGCGCTCAAAAGAGGCTCGACGGAATCAGTGACCGACTTGAAAACAGAGCATAACTATGTGGTTACGCCGAATGGCGGTAACGTTGCAGTTCGCCCCAAATGGATGCATTGCAACATTAGCGAACTTTTGGAGCATTTAAAAGCGCTCGATCTGATAGCCAAATATTAAACTGCTACTACCATTTACTCCCTACCCAGGCCAGTAGTGGCAACCCTATGAGCAACCCCAGCCCAACCTGCCAACCCGCAAATGCGGCGACAATGATAGAAAGCAGACAGACGATCACAGGGTACAGATACAGGAGCATACCGAACAGCACAGAGTCATAAAAAACCGATTTTGCGGTAAGCTTGGCTGCCTTTTTCCGAAAGAAAGAATATAATGGCCCGTGGATTCTGCGGCCTGTCCAGCCTATTGCAGCCAGCAATGGGTTGGACTTTTTCGAAGGGGAAGCACATGGGTCGAAAAATGCATTCAGCTGCCGTTCGCGTTCCGTGGGAGAAATGTCGGCCGGAATGGTCAGGATCTCGGCATTCATCTTCCTGTCCAGAATTTCATTAAACTCCCGGAGCCACCTTTCGTATTCCTGCGGATCGGTCTGAATATCCTCATAACCAATTGCCTCGCCGAATCGCAGGGAAACCCTCTTGCCCGGCCCCCGGAAGTTCTCGTAGTTCAGGCCGGTTGGAATTACTTTCATACTTTTCAGCGCATCGTCTCCAAACCAGATTTTGTAAGCCATACGGGCAGTTCCCTTTCCCAACGGCCTCAAACGCCACTCATTGACGCAAATCCCTTCGGAAAACACGACAACGGCGTCGCCCTGCTTTAATGCATCGTGACTTTCCTGGGCTGTCACATCGTGGTTTTTAAGATACTGCCTTCCCTCCGCCCCCCGGAACACCGGGATCAGGTTGATCTGACGCAGCCAGAAAGCCGCTGCTTTTTTTCGGAATACATCGCCCCGGGTGAGGGTGTGAATGGGTTGTTCCAGCACAGAGCCGATCACGACGGCATCGAAGAAAGAATCGGGATGGTTGGAAGCAAGAAGCAATGGAGCTCCTTTCGGTAATTTATCAAAGTTGGTGACGCAAAGCTTCTTTAAATAAATGGGCAGCGCCAGGCGAACCAGGAAACGTGAGAAATAGTAAAACAAGATCTGAAAAGTAAGTTTTTGCAAAATTATGGGATTATTTTTTTATTCAATCCTTACAGTCAAGCTATTCTGCTCCGCCTAGTTTGCTACCTTTGGAGCCACATGCTGACGCTCCGGAGCGTTAACATCGACAACCATAGTAGCCTAATGCGAGATCAGGAATGCGTTTAAAAGATTATCCCGAAATTATCCGGAAAGCCTGGGCAGGGTTCGATAATTCGATCGGCGTCAAATTTGTAGAAGATATCAGTGCCAAAGTTTCGACCAACCACGTTTTCCGTGTCACGCTGGACAACGACGATAAGGTAGTGGCCAAACTTTCATATTTTGGTAAATATGAACACTTTAAGGAGGATCACCGGATCATTCAGGCCCTCTCCAATAATTTACTGTACCCTTTCGAAAATGTACTGGCCAAGTCACTCGTCAAAAACAATCAGGTTTATACTTACCGATACCAGGAGGACTTTGTAGATACCTGGGTGGTGTTCTACAACCCGATAAGGGCAATGCACCGGATGCCGCGCCGACTGGACGAAGAGCATATCCGCAAGCTCGGCACCGAATCGGCTAAATTTCATCAGGCATGTTTCCGCGCCAGCCGATCGATCCCGAAATCATCCAAAAACCTCCGCACCGATATCCAGCACCTGCTCGATATCCTGGATACCGACACAGGCCAATATGAGCACAGGGGCTATATACATATCCTCAAAAAACAATGCGATATTTTCATGAAGAATATCCAGCGTCTCAATGTCAGCTCCTTTGACCTGATGCCCGTTTTTGTGGATTGGAACATCGGAAATTTCTCGGTAACCGATGATATGAAATTGTTTTCCCGATGGGATTATGACTGGTTCCGGGTTTCCTCCCGTGTAATGGATTTCTATTTTTTCAGCCGGGTATGCTCCAATGTCGGTGACCGTACGGTGTTCAGCTACCTCATCGGACCATTGATGGAAGACCGGTTCATCATGTTTCTTCAGGAGTATCACAAAGTGTATCCGTTGACCGAAAAAGAAGTGCTGTTCATGAAGGAAGCTTACCGCTTTTTTATTCTGAATTATGTAATCAAATATGGAAAATACTTCTTCCACCGCTCGTATTGTACGAAATTGCAGCGCGAAGCCTATGAACTATACTTCCCGTCCATTGAAGGTTTCGACGCCGACAAGATACTCCGTGCACTGAAAATCTAGGTCACCCTCTTTCACCCACTTCACTCCAAGACACCAACTGTATGATCCTCGATAATTTTAAATCCGTCATCTCCAAATACGAAGTTATCTTCTTTGATGCATTCGGCGTGCTCAAAACGTACAATGGCCTCATTCCGGGTATTGAAAATACATTTGCTTACCTGCGGGAACATGGCAAGGACTTTTATGTAGTGACCAACGATGCCTCCCGCAGTCCTGAGCAGCTGGCCCAGAGCTATGTGAACCTTGGGATCCACGACGTGACGCCCGACCGGATCATCTCATCCGGAATGCTGGCCCGTGAGTACCTGGACCTGAAAGTGAGAAAGGGTGTTGTGGCTTACCTGGGGACCGAAAATTCCGCGCATTACATCGAAACATCTGACATTAAAACACTGTCGATCAGACAGCTGGATCTGAATGCTGTAAACGATATCAACGCATTGGTATTTCTGGACGATGAGGGCTTCGATTGGAACACAGACCTGACCAAAACGCTGAACCTGCTTCGGAAACGCAACATTCCGGTAATCGTCGCCAACACCGACAAGACTTACCCTGCATCCAAGAGCCGCCTGTCCATTGCAGTGGGTGCGTTGGCAAAAATGATTGAAGATACGATCGGCCGCCAGTTCATCCGCTTCGGAAAGCCCGATCCGCAGATGTTCATTTTTGCCTATCAGCACATTAAAAACTACCCTAACGTGAGCAAAAAGGATATCCTGATGGTAGGCGACACCCTGCATACCGATATCCTCGGGGGCAACAAGTTTGGGCTCGACACAGCGCTGGTGCTTACGGGTAACACGCAGGCGGAAGACGCGGAGGTAAGGATACGCGCGACGGGCATTATCCCTACCTATATTTGCGTGTCGGCCGTGGTGGAATAAGGCGCTATACTCATTCGCTGCGCAGGCTGACGACCGGGTTTGTCCGCGCTGCGCGGATAGATTGGAAGGAGATCGTCAGGCCTGTAACCAGTGCAACGAGTCCGGCGGTTAAAGCAAAAACCCACCAGCCGAAATCGATCTTCCAGGCATACCTTTGCAACCAGTTATTCATAACAAACAAGCCCAAAGGGGCCGCGAGAGCGAAGCCCATTATCAGCAACCGACTGAATTCCTTCCCGAAAATCCATAAAACCTGCCTTTGCGTCGCGCCCAGCACTTTGCGGACACCGATTTCTTTGGAACGTGATTCAGCCATGAACGTAACGAGGCCATACAAACCCAGGCAGCCAATCAATACCGCGATCAGAGAAAATACCTGGATAAGGCCAAGAAGGATATGCTCGGTCGCGTAAAAGTCAGCAATCTGATCATTCAGGAAGGCTGCATGGTATACACCCTCCGGAAACAATTTATTCCAGGCCTTTTCAATGCGGGGCAATGCCGCGTGCAGATTCCCGGCATGTAGTTTTACTGCCGCCATCGTATAAGCACTCGCTTCGTTCACAATCGCGGCCGGTTGTGCGGCTGCACGTAACGGATCAAGACTGAAATTCCTGACAACCCCGACAATGTTGCGCTCCTTACCCCAGAGACGAATGCTTTTATCTAAAATAGCCGCAGGATCGCTGATACCGAGCTGTTGGAGCATCGCCTCGTTCACCAACGCCTCGCGCCGCGAAGTATCCGCCGATTCAAGATTACGGCCGGCCAGCAGCTTCAATCCGAAAACCGGGAGATACCCGCTGTCACCGATCCGCACACGAACCCGGAAAACCTCTTTTTCTGCGCGATGATTAAAAACAAATGGCTCTTCAGTATCCATTTGCGACATTGGCGGTTCTGCTCCGAGCGACGCCATCCGTACCCCAGGCATCCTGTTGAGCTCGTTGACCCAGGTACCCTGCCTCGCACCGGTGCCGCCGGGGACATTCACCATTAAAACCTCGTCTTTATCAAATCCCGGGTCGGCTGTTTTCAAATGCTTTACCTGTGCGGACATTACGATAACGCCAATAATGAAAAGCTGGGTGATAAAAAACTGAACAACCACCAGACCTTTCCTGGTCGAGAACCTCCCTGCCTTTTGATGACCAGCCTTGCCCTTCAACGCAACAACCGGGTTGAACCGGGCCATTATGGCAGACGGGTAAAGGCCCGCCAGCAAGATCACGGCGAGCACCAGGCCGCCAAACCACAGCAGAGCATCGGATTTCAATAAATCCACGACTGAAATATCCGGCCGCAGCATCCACAACGCCCTGTTCAGCAGGGGCAGGTTCAGTTGGGTGAGTACCAGCGCTATCACCCATGCAGCGCCACACAGCATCGCGGTTTCCAGCATAAACTGGCTGATCAGCTGCCTGCGCGAACTGCCCATTGTTTTACGCACACCAACTTCCCTCGCTCTCCGGATCGCCTGAGCCGTGGAAAGGTTTATGAAGTTCACGCAAGCCGCTATGACCAGGAACACCCCGACAAGGATCAACGCATAGAGAATCGGACGAGGCGCCGGGCCATAACCGGGTGTATGGAACATCTCTGCCAGCGCGATCGTCCTGAACCTGTACATGGCGGCCTCCTTCGCGCCGTAGTACTTGCTCGTGATGGCAGCCAGGCTACTTTCCAGCTGCGACAGACCGGCACCCTCTTTTAATGCAACCCAGCACATTGTGCCAGGCACTCCCCAGGTTTGCATCATGTCGGGTTCATCGTACAGACCTGGCAGGGTTGCATAGGAAATCAGTACATCGTAGCGCAATTGTGTGTTGGAGGGTGGGTTTTCAATCACCCCGGTTACGGTTAAATCCGTTTTGTTATCCAAACGCAACATCCTCCCCGTTGCCTGCTCTGTTCCGAAGTATTTGAGGGCGTACTCCCGCGATAACACCACGGTGTTGGGTGCGTTCAATGCGTTTTGAGGGCTGCCGGATGCCCACCCGGAATCAAAGACTTTGAAATATTCGGGTTCTGTGAAACAGATGTTTCGGGACTCTTCAAACTTTTTAGCCATGCCGCCCTTCCCGTCCGGAACTCCTATCACTGCTCCAAAAACGTTATTCAGCCGAACAGCGCTTTCTACAAATGGATACTCATCCCTCAAAACCTGCCCCAATGGCCGGGGAGTGACATCCGTAGGCTGAGGCTTTTCATTCAGAATGTCGGTAACGACCCAGTAAATACGATCCGACTTGACATGATAGCGATTGAAACTGAACAGATATCCGACCAACAGAAAAATCACCAGCCCGCTCGCAAGGCCGACGGATAATCCGAGTATACTGACCGCACTGGTCGTGCGGTTACGCCACATGTTACGCAAGGCGATTTTGAGATAGTTGTCAAACATAGCTGCATATAGGGATTGGGTGTTGGATTCAGTACGGTTTTTCAATGCGGTCGACCAGCCGGCACGATCAAAGCCAAAGCGGAGCCGGAGGAAGCCCATCACATTTCTTACATAGCGGCGACCCGCTTCCCTTGAGCCCAACGCCTCGGCGTCATGATAGTAGCGTTCATAGAGATCACCCTGGATTTCTTCCAGCAAATGCGGTGAGCAAAGCAAGCGGAGCAGGCCATCGGCCCAGCGGGGAGGAGGGGAACCGTTCATATTGCGGGGGTTAATGTACCAGAATCCATGGCATTCCAGAGCCTGTTTCGCATCTCTTTGATTTCCGACAATGTCGTCGCTCCCATGGCCGTTACCACAAAAAGTCGTTTACGCCTGCCTCCGCGCTCGGCAGTGGCGTCGCCCAGGTGCGAGGCAAGCATTCCTTTTTCCTCCAACCGGTGCAGGGCGGCGTGCACGGCACTGATATTGGCCGAACGGCCCGTCTGGGCTTGTAACTCATCGGCGATTGCTACGCCATAGGCTTTGTCTTTCAGCACAGCAACGGTCAATAGCACCAGCTCTTCAAATTCTCCGAGATAATTGCGCTTCATTGTATTATATATTTCACTTTTGTAGATAAAATAATCATGCCAATTTGAAAGATACTTATATATCAATTAATTACATATAATGAAATTTGATTTTTTGTTCAATAACGGGCGCGCGGTTGCCATTACCGGACAACAGAAGGCTGGGAGACCGGCACGTAATATTCCCGAAACCGCTGGTCTTCCTGGCCGGCCTGCACCGCCTTACCCAACTTCCTTAGCAGCACGGCACGGTGCTGATGGCACTGCCCGGCCACATAAGAATCCGGAAATGAGCGAGCCGAACGCGTAAAAAGCTCGTAGGACTCCCTTAGCAATGCGGTATCTTTCTTCATCATGAACACCTTACCTTCGTCAAAATCCTGGCGCCAGCGTCGGGCGCTGGGTGTCATGCGCTCTGCTTCCTGGAAAACCTTAAATGCGGGAATTACGGGCACTTTCGAATTTTTTGCAGCAATCGTTGCAACCGGTTTGGCAAAAAAAGCGACGATCGCTTCCGAGTATGCCGTTGCCTCCCGGCTGTTATGGTCAGCTTGCTTCAACCGCTGCTCTTCGGAAGGATTGGTAAAGAACGAGGCTTCTGCAAGCACCCCGGGCGTGCCGTAGCTGTTACGCAGCACCGATGCGCCCGCGTCCGCGAAAATCGTAAAGTCAGATACGAGCGACACCGGCGTACCAGGTCGGTGGAGATATTTCACCAGCCTCACCGCAAGTTCTTTGCCAAAATCCACGCTCGCCACATTCTCCGACATATTCCCATGGAAATAGATGATCGGGAAGTTGACTGATGAGTCGGCCGTTGCATTGTGATGGATTGATATAAAAAGATCCGCTTTACCATCCATCGCCAGTTTCGCACGATCCGGCAATGGCACCTGCTTATCCTCTGTGCGCGTGATCAGCACCTTTGCGCCCTTCTTTTCAAGCATTTTTTTCAAAAGCAACCCTACGCGCAGGTTGACCCACTCTTCCCGCTCGCCACCCGGCCCCACACGGTAGCTATCGGTCGCTGCCGTGCCACCGTGGCCCGGGTCGATGCAGATCGTCTTGCCTTTAAGCGGACGACGTTTATTTTGGCACACACCCGTGGTTAGTAAGGCCAGGGAAAGCAAAATGGTCAGGATAATGCGGGTCATACGAATAAAAGGGCTACCAGACTTCAAAATAGACATCAATACACTGATCAGCAAGCTATTTCGGAATATTGGTCAGTTTATCCTTTTTCTGCTATTTTTGCCAAAAATCATTCTATTACTCAAAACACACACTTATGCTTGCCAAAACCTACGGAAGCGCCGTGTTTGGCGTGGACGCCACGATCATCACGATCGAAGTAAATGTCGGCCAGGGACTCGGGTTCTACATGGTTGGTCTCGCCGACAGCGCGGTAAAAGAAAGCCAGCAGCGCGTTGAAGCCTCTCTCAAACATTTCGGGTACAAAATGCCGCGGCAAAAGCTGGTCGTCAACCTCGCGCCGGCCGATATCCGCAAGGAAGGCTCGGCCTACGATCTCGCCATTGCATTGTGCACCTTGCAGTGTTCCGACCAGCTGACTTGCGTCCGCAATACCGAGGATTACATTATCCTGGGAGAATTGTCGCTCGACGGCATCCTCCGGCCCATTAAGGGCGTACTCCCCATCGCCATCGAGGTTCGGAAACAAGGTTTGAAGGGTATTGTCCTGCCCTCGGAAAATGCCCACGAAGCTGCCATTGTCAACAATATCGACGTCATCCCGGTTGATACGCTGACCGACGCCATTGATTTTTTCAAAGGCACAAGGAGTATCGATCCGCTTCGTGTGGATACGCGCGACCTGTTTTTCTCTACTCAAAATGAGTACGAGGCCGATTTTGAACACGTCCAAGGGCAGGAGAATATCAAACGGGCGCTGGAGATCGCGGCGGCGGGCGGACACAATGCGATTATGATTGGTCCGCCAGGAGCCGGAAAGACGATGCTAGCCAAGCGCATACCGAGCATATTGCCGCCATTGAGCCTTCCGGAAGCCCTGGAAACAACCAAAATCCATTCCGTGGCGGGCAAGTTGGGCAAACAGGCCACCCTGGTATCGCGCAGGCCGTTCCGTTCGCCGCACCATTCCATCAGCGATGTCGCGCTGGTCGGCGGCGGCGGCTATCCGCAGCCGGGAGAAATTTCACTGTCCCACAATGGCGTGCTCTTCCTCGACGAACTACCGGAATTCAAACGGACTGTGCTTGAAGTAATGCGTCAGCCATTGGAGGAAAGAAAAGTAACCATTTCCAGAGCCAGAATGTCGGTGGAATTCCCTGCTAATTTTATGCTCATTGCCAGCATGAACCCTTGCCCGTGCGGCTACTATAATCACCCGGACAAAGACTGTGTTTGCGGACCGGGCGTCGTGCAGAAGTACCTTAATAAGATCAGCGGCCCTTTGCTCGACCGCATCGATCTGCACGTAGAAGTGACGCCTGTGACTTTCGACCAGATTTCCTCTACCCGCAAATCGGAAAGCAGCAGCCAGATCCGCGAACGGGTGATCCATGCACGTCTGCGTCAGACCGACCGGTTCAGGGATTATAAGGAAATCTATTCCAATGCGATGATGACGCCGGAAATGGTAAAGCAAATCTGCGAAATCGGTGATGCAGGCAAAATGCTGTTGCGTAAAGCCATGGAGCGGCTCGGTTTATCTGCCAGGGCCTACGATCGTATTCTCAAAGTGTCCCGTACCATCGCCGACCTTGCGGATAGTGACGATATCAGGGTCGAGCATTTGGCTGAGGCGATTCAGTACCGGAGCTTGGACCGGGAGAATTGGGCGGGATAGCAGGGCAAACTAAAACGTAAACCCACATGAATGAAGCACTTGTTTCTCAAGTCCTCGCAATGCCCGACGCGTATTTGATGTTGGAAAAGGTGAAAGCGGCACTTGAAAGGGAAAAGACATGTCGGCTGAAATTTTATACTGACTTCGACGATCACGATAAGATCGAGTTTATCAACGGCGAAGTGATTATACAACCTCAGGTAGATTTACAAACCTCCCGTGCTTCCGGAAATCTTTTGACACTTCTCGGAGTCTACACCATAAAGCACGCACGTGAGGCTTTTGTTGGGTTCAGAAGCACAATGGTTGCGCTTACCCGAAATGACTACGAACCTGACATTTGCTTTTTTGCCGAAGAAAAATCCCGCGACTTCACGGATGATCAGACTCTTTTTCCTGCACCAGATCTTGCCATCGAAGTAATCTCAGATGCAACGGAACATCGTGATCGAGGCGTGAAATTCAGGGACTATCAAGCGCATGGAGTTGAAGAATACTGGATTGTCGATCCTCAAAAACAAACGCTCGAACAATATCATTTGGCTAACGGTAAATACGAGCTAATTCTGAAAGCGCAAACAGGCGATGTAAAAAGCTTCGTCGTAGAAGGCTTCCAGATTCCCATTCGCGCCATTTTCGACGATAACGAGAATCTGAAAGCCATTCAAAACCTATAATACAGTACTCAAAACTCAAAGCTCCTCTACACTTACCCCGCCCAGCTCCTGGAACAAGGTCTGCCAGTAATGCGTCACATGCGGGTTGTTTTCCTTACTTGAAGCTGTCGGCTCGAATGGTGACACGATCGTGACCTGTGGTGAACCGATCGCGTAACGTTCCAGCTTTTTAGTATCCGCCTTCGCATCTGCTTCGGCGTCGGAGTCGTTTTTAGGGGGATTGGTATGAAAATCCCGGCGATCGGCACCCTTTACACTTTCCACCATATCACTGAAATAATACACCTTTACATCCGAACCGCTCTCACCGGCCTTGGCGATAACAGGTAAGCTGGCCCAGATGTCGGTCGACAGGTTGGACGAGCCCGTATTTTGCTGATTGAGCTTTGCCAACAGCTGACGCAGGTAAATACCTTTTTCTTTCTGCAATGCCAGCTGAAACGCCGTCTCGATCCCCTCACGGTCGGTCGCATTGGCACCTTCAAGGTTGTCCTTCTCGCTCCGAACCGTCAGCGAGAGCGCCTTTGCTTTGGACGTGTTTTCGTGGATGAAATACACTTCCAGCTTGTCGCCTTTATTCTTCATGTTATTCTCGACGATGTCTGTCAGTGCCTGACGATATTTCTGGTTGACATATTGCTTGTCGACATGCACACTCTGGGTCTTATCCAGAAATACCAGTGTGTAAAGCGGTGCATCCGGAACGGCCTGTGCGGCCTCCTTCTCGCTTCCGCATGAAAATACAGTCAGGAACATGGCTGCGAGCAACAGGCGGCTTGCCTGCGCCCCAAATTTGCTGAAAAAGGGGTGAATGGTCTGATGATTCATATATTGAAATTATTTGGCGAAACTAATTGGTTCACAAATATTACACAACGCGAAACGGACGCTGTGCGCATTTATTTTAGTTCAAAAAGAAAACCCTTCAAAACGCGTGCCTTGAAGGGTTTTCAATATGTTGTATCGCCATGTTATTGCTGGTGCTGCTGCTGGATCATGGTGACCAGCTCTTCGGAAATCCCGGTTGAAGAATAGCCCCCATCATGGTACAGGTTCTGCATTGTCACAAAACGCGTCAGATCCGAGAAGAGTGTGATCGCATAGTTCGCACAATCATCTGCCGATGCATTGCCCAGTGGGCTCATTTTTTCCGCAAAATCATAGAATGCGTCAAATCCTTCGATACCGGATCCCGCCTTCGTTTTGGTAGGTGACTGTGAAATCGTGTTCACACGCACATTTTTTGCTTTCCCATAGCGATAGCCATAGCTGCGCGCAATGCTTTCCAGCATGGCTTTCGCTTCCGCCATGTCGCTGTAAAACGAATATGTTCTCTGGGCCGCGATGTAGGATAATGCCACAACCGATCCCCAATCGTTGATCGCGTCGAGCTTCTCGGCTACCTGCAAAAACTTGTGCAGTGAAAGTGCTGAGATGTCTACACCCTTCTGAAACCAGTCGTAGTTCAGGTCGCCGTACGACTTGCCTTTGCGCACATTGAGCGACATGCCGATCGAGTGCAGGACGAAATCGATCTTGCCGCCCAGGATCTCGGTCGATTTGGTAAAAAGGTTTTCGATATCTTCCAGGGAAGTGGCGTCAGCAGGAATGATCTCTGCTTCACATTGCTTGGCCAGATCGTTGATAGCACCCATACGCATGGCGATAGGAGCGTTGGTCAAAACAAACGTAGCACCTTCTTCCTTTGCTTTCAGCGCGATTTTCCACGCAATGGAATTTTCGTCCAGAGCGCCCGATATGATTCCTCTTTTTCCTTTTAATAAACCGTAAGCCATGTTCTTCCTTCTATTGTAGATTGATTAGGATATGTCCGTTCCAGCCGGCAAAGTAAAGCATTTTTAGCAAGTTTAACCACAAGCGCCGCCTTTCAGGCACCGTTCAGGTATCAGGTCAAGGTTGAACAGCAAGCTTTTCTACTGGTTTCAGATGCAGCTTTTCCTGAAAAAACCGGTCTGTTGCTTCGTACACGCCTTTTACGTCCTTCGACCGTAAGTGTGAACCAATTACATGGTCGCCGCTTTCGGGAAATGCCTTTTCTTCCTTCATCTCAGTCGGCGTACCGAGGCCTGCAAACATCTCGCGGATTGCCTTCACCGATACGACCTTGTCCTGTTCCTTATCATTCTTATAATAGTAGCCTACGAACACAGGCATTTTAACTTCCGCATAAATCTCAGGCTTTGCAATAGCATCGATCATTTGTTGCAATGTGGTCAGCCCGTTGGTATGATATCCCTGCAGCCAGAACTGTGCCTGCTCCGGAATGGAATCCTTTCCCATATTGTGTGTCCCCATTGCCTTATGCAGGATTTGCTG
>CBFGMV010000146.1:0-17210 GCA_965649915.1 uncultured Dyadobacter sp. | reverse complement strand
GACGGCGACTTTTAAGTCGAACGATGCGGAGATTACAACGCCCACATCGATTTCGCAGATCAAGGTCCCTGACGATGATATCATGGTCATTAGTATCGACAAAGCAGGTAAGGTATTTTTTGGTGTTGATGCACAACCAATCAGAGTTGCAATGCTGGATAATATCGGACAAGCGAAAGGCATCACATTCACTGACACTGAAAAGGCCAAGTTCGCGCTTCAATCAAGCTTCGGTTTTCCTTTGAACCAGTTGAAGCCCTGGTTGAATATGCCGAAGGAGCAAATGGGCCAGGTGAAACAGCCTGGTATCCCGGTTGACTCCACAGGCGCAAGTGAGCTTGCCGACTGGGTGTATGCAGCTCGTAAGGCGAACAGCCAGCTTCGCATCGCTTTGAAAGGGGATAATCTATCCAAATTCCCTGCATTCAAGGATGTGTTGGCTAACCTACAGTCGCAGAACATCAACAAGTTCAACCTGATCACAGGTAGTGAACAAGCACCGGCCGGTTATACAAACGAATAGTGTTATCATTTAATAATTAGAAGAAATGGCAGCAATTGAAGAATCCGGTGGTGGTGGGCATGGCAAAGGTGATGGTAAGGTTCGGGCCAAGAAGATGTCTACCCGTGTGGACATGACTCCAATGGTAGACTTAGGATTTTTGCTTATTACCTTTTTCATGCTTGCGACAACCATGTCGAAGCCGACATCGATGTCCCTTGCCGTGCCTGATAAAACAGAAGATACGGAAAAGCCGACAGAACCTTTGAAAGCGTCGAAAGTATTGACCCTGTTTATGGGAGATAACGACGACGTTTACTATCTGGATGGGATTGCCGCTGATGATGACAAAGCAGCTACCTCTCTGAAAACAACCCGCTACGGATTTGATCTCAGAAGTGTAATTTTTGCATCGCAGAAGCGTATCAACGCAGCAAACCCTAAGGACAAAGACGGTAATGAAGCATTTGTAGTGGTAATTAAGCCAACCGCAGTTTCTACTTATAAGAACATGGTAGATGTACTGGATGAAATGGCGATCACCAAAACAAAACGCTATGCCCTTGTAGACAATCTGACCGATTCAGAAAAGAAAGTCTTGGGTGACAAAGTAGTACCAAAAAAATAAGTTCTAAAATCAAAATTAATTAAGCGCCATGGCAGAAATCGGCCCGAATGCAACGCTGGATGATATAGTGTTTGCTGATCGTAATAAGGCGTACGGTGCATTTTCTCTTCGTCAGGGTTATCGTAAAGATGTGACGAAGGCCACTATAATCGGAGCGGCGCTTTTTGTTCTTGCCATGTTTACACCGTCAATCATTAACAGCTTGACGGCAGGTAAGGAAGAGGAAGCCCCGATGGTTGAGGTGGATTTGATGAAGATCCCGCCGCCGCCAATTGACCCCGCGGAACCACCACCGCCGCCGCCGCCGCCGGTTGAGCAACCTAAGGTGAATACGGTGAAATTCTTGCCTCCCGAGGTAAAGAAAGATGAAGAGGTTCCGGAAGAAGTTCCGCCACCAACAGTTGAAGAAATCAAGGAAGCTGTTGTTGCCGACAAGACTATTGAAGGAGATCCTAATGCGAACGAAATCATTGTTGCACCAGAAGCTGTTGCGGCACCCAGCAAGGGAGTAGTAGTTGAAGCAGCCCCTGAGCCTGAAAAGGTATTTACAGTGGTTGAGCAGCAACCGGAATTCCCGGGAGGTACCTCAGAAATGTATAAGTATCTGGGTAAGAATATTAAATACCCAAGTGCGGCATCCCGTGCCAACGTTTCCGGAAGGGTTTTCATGTCCTTCGTTGTTAACACTGACGGAAGTATACAGGATGTTCAGGTTTTGAAGGGATTGGGTTTTGGTTGTGATGAAGAGGCGATCCGTGTAGTGAAAGCTATGCCGAAATGGAAGCCAGGTAAGCAATCAGGACGTGCAGTTCGTGTAAAATACAACCTGCCAATCAACTTCCAACTGGAGTAACGCATGAGGGAGAAACCATTGCATGAGAAGATCTCCGATCTTGCCTCTGTGGTAATGGCTCTGGCATACATAGGAGGAGGGGTCTTTTTGATCCTCTCCTCCTTCTCATTTAGATTGTTACCGATTGGTAGCGTTCCGCGTTATGCCTTTGCTGGCACACTTATTTTATATGGAGCCTACCGGGCGTACAGAGTTTGGAGAAGAAATCAGGAAGAGTCATGAAATATAGATTGGCAGGATTACTGTTGTTGACTTCGCTCGGGGTTGCGGGACTTATCAGATGTTCCTCATCCACCAACGACCTGGACAACCCGCGGCAGGGTACGATAACGGTAGCGGCCGACGAATCCTTTAAGCCATTGGTGAACTCTCTGACAAATGCCTATGAGGGAATTTATCCCAATGCGCATTTCAAAGTGGAGTATAAACCGGAACAGGAAGCTATCAGGCAATTATTGAATGATAGTGCCAGAATCATCTTTGCAACCCGGCAGTTGAATGAAAAGGAGCTTGATATTATCAGGAAGCAGAAAGGAAGCCAAAAGTTTCAACATATCGCTACCGACGGACTTGCTCTTGTAATTGGAAAGAATAACTCCGACAGCCTGATCACGGTACCTGAGCTGAAGTCCATTATGGAAGGCACAATTACCGACTGGTCCCAGTTGAAAGGACCGCAGGAAGGCTTGATTACACTGGTATTTGATAATGCTAATGCCAGCAACCTTAATTTTGTGTTGAACAAATTTGGGATCAAAGACATCCAGAAGCTGAGGATTATTTCAGCCGGATCGAATGAAAATGTGATCAAAGACGTTCGGGAAAACCCGTTGCATTTGGGCTTTATCGGAGTAAACTGGATTAGCGACGGGCATTCGCTGGCTTCCGAGGAACTATCGAAGGGGATCAGGGTGATGGGTGTTGCCAAAGATGCCCGGCCGGATTCACTATCGGAGTACATCCAGCCGTTTCAGGCGGGGTTGGAATTCAAGCGATATCCTCTTTACAGGGATTTGTATATCATAAGCCGGGAAGGTTACTCCGGTTTGGGAGGTGGGCTGATGACCTACATTGCGCGCGACGTCGGTGGGTTGATCATCCAGAAGGTAGGATTACTGCCAACGGTAGTCTATCCAAGGGAACTTGAAATCAAGAGCGGAAAAGACTTATAATGAACGTAAACAATTAGTAGATTTGGGGCTTGTTATTGAAAAACCAAGTTTTTTATCATTATTTTAACCGGGTAAAAAATGAACAGAAACATGAGAATGAAATTAGTAGCATTGGTATTTGGTTTATTAGCGTTTGTTAACTTACACGCACAGACGGTTCAGGATGGCTTAGCATTAATTCACGGAGAACGTTATGACGAGGCAGGCGCCGCTTTCAAGAAGCTTGCTGAGGGAAGCCCTTCTGCTGATAACCAATATTACCTTGGTTATTACTATATCAAAACCAACCAATTGGATGAGGCGCAAAAAGCATTCGAAAAAGGCATACAGCTTGATGAGAAGTCATATTTGAATCAGGTCGGTCTTGGAACGGTTGCTTTGGCAAAAGGAGATCGTGCAAAAGCGAAAGAGTTGTTCGATACTGCTGAGAAGAAGAAAGGAAAAGATGCGGAAGTTCTTTTCCGGATAGGAGAGGCGTACACGCTATTTGAGAAGAATAACGATCCTGCAGAGGCGATCCGTTTGCTGGATGCCGCAATCAAACGTGACAAAAATCTCGCGGACGCTTACATTGCGAAAGGTGACGCATTGATGCTTCGCAACGAGGGAGGTAATGCAGTAACGGCATATGAATATGCTTTAACAGCAAAACCTAATTATCCTCTTGCTCATAACAGCATCGGTTCCATTTATCTGCGCGGTAAAAATTATAACCTGGCTCTTGAGAACTACAAGAAGGCCATTGAAGCGGATGCTAACTTTGCGCCTGCTTATAAAGACCTGGCTGAATTGTACTTCTTAGCTCAAAAGTATAAGCAAGCTGCTGAGAACTTCGACCTATATCTTCAGAAGAGCGGAAGCACTGATCCTGAAATGAAGCTTCGTGGAGCACAGTTCGCATTTACTGCTGACGACTACACAAAATCATTGCAGTTCCTTGAAGATGCAAAGGACAAGCTCAAAAATCCTATTACGAAGCGGATGTACGGATGGGCTTATTTCAAGACCAACCAGCCTGACAAAGCGATCCAGAACTTGGAAGAATTTATCAAAGTAGCTCCTGAGAAGGTAATTGGTGACGACTACAAGTATCTTGGCCGTGCAATCAATTCCAAAGCGACAGATGGCAAGGGCTACGATTCTCTTGGTATGGTTTATATCATGAAAGGCGCTGATCTGGACACCAGTAAAACTGAGGCTGCTGCTGCGTATAAAGAAGTAGCTGGGTTGTACTACGCTGCGAAGGACTTTCCAAAGGCAGCTGCTGCGTACAATAAGGGTAACGGCCTTGATACAGCAAAAGCGACAGCTAACGACTATTACTATGAAGGTCTTGCCAACTTCCAGACTGCGCAGGGTATCACAGTCCCTAAATCGGGAGAGCCCAACTTTGCGGACAGCGTGAAGATTGCTACCGAAAAGCGTAACCTGTATCTGAGAGCAGATTCGATCTTTGCTACCGTAACGCAAAAATTGCCTGAGTGGCCGTACGGGTACTATTGGAGAGCAAGTACGCTTTACAATGCTTATGACAGACAGGAAAATGTTGATAAAGGGATTTCAGCACCATACTACCAAAAGTTGACAGAGCTGGCGGAAAAGGATCCTGATCCAAGCAAGTATAAGTCTTACCTGAGGTTGGCATACGGATACCTGGCATTCTACAATCAGTCGACCGTTAAGGACGCTGCGAAGGCCAAGGAATATTGGGAGAAACTATTGAAAGTGGATCCTGACAATGCTGCGGCGAAAGAAGCATTAGGACTTGCGGTAGCACCAGCTGCCCAGCCCGCTGCGGCTGCTCCGGCAACAAAACCGGCACCGAAAAAGAAGTAAGCTGAAACACTAAAAAGAGAGCCGCCCGGATTTCCCGGGCGGCTCTCTTTTGTTACGTAGAGTAAATAATATCAGTTAACGTCGTTAACCTAACGATGAAAGACGGGCAAAACAGTTGTTTAACACTGGTAGATGCACAGTCGCGTAGTGATCATAGCACCATTGTCTAAGCCTTTTAATCTCAACAGGCATCAACATGCGTATTGCCTTCCTAAGCTCTTTTTCAAATAATTTCCGGTCGAAGCTGACTTTTTGAAGAATAATTTTAATGTATTCAAGCATCGAGGCCATAGTATTATGTAGTTTTGTGGTTTAGGGACTTCGAAAAAATAGATTGGAATCCCTTGAAACGCTTTGATTTCAGCAATTCCTAATAAAGATAACGAAAAACTGAAATGAAATTATATGCGTTATTGAATATTTTTTTGTGTTTTTCTGGTATCGCCGTTGCGCAGTCCGTAGACAACCTTGCCACCATCGAATTCGGATCAAAGAACCTCACGCTTGACCAGCCCTTGCTGGTATCTGTTGTGTTGCGGGATGCGGATACCCGACCACCGGTCATTTTTCCGGAAATAAAGGATCTGGAAAAGAGGAGCAAGTCTGCTACCAGCACGGTCAGCATGGTGGATGGGAAAAAAGTTGTGATCCAGACCATTACGCAGGAATATTATGCGTCAAAGGCAGGAAATTACCTGGTTCCGGAATTTACACTGTCAGTCAATAACCTTAGATTGCATTCGGAGGAAGTAATGGTTGTCTTTGCCAGTTCAGGCGGAGACGTTAACGGTACTGCAGCGAACGAAACATTGCCGATTACGGAGCTCGAAGACAATAGTCAGTCGATATTCCTTTCGGTACAGACAGATCGCAAGGATGTATACATACGACAGGGATTCGCAGTGAGAGTGTCGCTTTACATAGCCGAGAATGCATCGGTCCAAATGGAGTTTTACCGCTTCAATGAGCAGTTGCAGTTACTATTGAAAGCGCTGCGGCCCGTCAACTGCTGGGAGGAAAACATCGGGGTAGAAGAGATCATAAAGCGGAAAGTCACGATCCGCGGACGCCGGTATGCAGAGTACAATATGTATCAGGCAAGATTGTTTCCCATTACAACCGAGGATATTGTGCTGCCTTCGGTGAAATTGGACATGCTGGTTACCGAAAACAACGGCGCGGTAAATGTCGAGAAGAAAATGGTGAGACCCTTCCGGTCAAAGCTAATTAGAATCAGCGTGAAGCAGTTACCCGATCATCCCCTTCGTGACCAGGTGGCTGTCGGGCATTATAGTCTAAAAGAGCGGTTATCGAGCGAACTGGTTTATCCGGGGGAGAGCCTTCGCTACATGTTTAAGATAGAAGGAATAGGTAATATCGCTGCGATTCCTGCGCCTATTATACAGGCAAGCTCCACCTTTGACATCTACCCTCCGGAAGTGAGCCAGGTGGTAAAACGGAGTTATCAGAGTGTGATAGGCGAGAAAACCTTTGACTATTTTGTGGTGCCGCGGAAGGACGGTGAATTTCCTTTGGGAAGGTATTTCCAATGGATTTACTTTGATATTGAAAAGCAGAAATATGATACGCTACGGTCCGCTGCGTCCCTGGAAGTGAGAGGTGACGACTATAAGCTTGCCAATCTGTCTCTGTCGGGCGCCTCAGGGTTATATGATAACCTGGAAAATCTGGACAGTAGCAGCGAGCGTATCGATTATAAGAAAATTTTAAAGGATTTAACCAATATTGTGATAGTAGTGTTACTGTGTACAATGATTTGGGTATTTAGAAAATAAGCAGCATGGGTAGCACTTACGGAAAGATATTTAAAATAGCCACATTTGGGGAGTCCCATGGGGCCGGAATCGGAGTAATTATTGAGGGATGCCCTGCCGGGGTGACCTTCGATCCGGATTTCATACAAAGCGAATTGACCAGAAGAAAGCCAGGACAGTCGAGGATAACGACACAGCGCAAGGAGGCGGACGAGTTTGAAGTTTTGTCGGGTGTTTTTGAAGGAAAAACGACGGGTACACCCATTGCAATGATAATCCGGAACGAAGACCAGAGGAGCAAGGATTACTCGCATATAGCCGCGCAATTCAGGCCTTCCCATGCGGATTATACTTACCAGGTAAAATACGGCGTACGAGACTATCGGGGAGGCGGTCGTAGCTCGGCCCGCGAAACCGCCGCGCGCGTAGCGGCGGGAGCACTTGCGAAGTTGCTTCTCGCGGATCTGGGGGTTGGTATCCAGGCCTATGTATCTCAGGTTGGCGCGATGAAATTGGAAAAGGGCTATCAGGATCTCGATCTCTCAGAAACTGAAAACAATGCAGTACGTTGTCCCGATCCTCAAATGGCGCAACAAATGTTTGACTACATTGATAGCGTCAGAAAGCAGGGAGATTCCATCGGAGGGGTCGTCAATTGCGTGGTGAAGGGCGCTCCTACCGGATGGGGAGAACCTGTTTTTGACAAACTCCACGCAGAACTTGGAAAGGCAATGCTGAGTATCAATGCGGTGAAAGGCTTTGAGTACGGAAGCGGCTTTGAGGGTGTCCTGGTGCCGGGATCTCAGCATAATGATGCATTTTACACAGACGGGGACGGAAATGTACGGACGAGGACGAATCATTCTGGGGGTATCCAGGGGGGGATTTCCAACGGGGAGGACATTTACTTCCGCGTTGCATTCAAGCCTGTTGCGACGATTATGCAAGACCAGGAAAGCGTGGATCAGTTTGGGAATGTTGCGATTGTTCAGGGGAAAGGCAGGCACGACCCTTGCGTAGTACCACGCGCTGTCCCCATTGTCGAAGCGATGGCCGCGTTGGTTTTGGCTGACTTTTACCTCAGAAACAGGTCGAGTAAGTTATAGGATCAGGCTTTGTGACGTTTGCGGCGCTGATTGAGATATAGAACCAACCAGATCGTCCCTATAAACTCGATCGCAAGACCGGAAAGGATAACTGGATCGCTGAACTGGGTTTTAGAGGAATTTAGGAATGAACCTACTGCCAGTACAAGCATGCCGGTAAGCAAAATAAGAATAGCGTTTCTGAGGCTAAGTTTCACTGACTACATATTTCGTTACACAACAGGTATCGTCAGAATCTCTTATCGAATATAGGAATTCGCGCCGAGAAATACTATCACAAACAAAAATGGCCCTTCACGGGCCATTTTTGTTTGTGATAGTAGACTATTATATAACCTGCGTCTTTCCGGGGATGGCAACAGGGTAAAGCCCATCAGGACCTGGCAGAAGCTTCGGAGAAGCGTCCCAGGCCAGTTTGTCAGGGAACAGGTTGATATCAGAATTCAACGCTTCCTCCCATTTGATTTGCTTGCCCGAATAAGTCGCCATACGGCCCATGATCGCCGTCATCGTACTTTTTGCTCCGTTTTCAGCATCAGCAAATTTGTATTCGCCTTTTGCGATGGCTGCAAACAGCTCATCGTGCTCTACCTGATAAGGGTTTTTGTCGCCCTTGTCGTCGTGCTGATAAATCACACCGCCTTTGTAATCTTTCAAAGCAGTTTTCTTACCGTCGAAGCTGTCGATACGTCCTTTAGTTCCTACGAACGCCTCATCGACGCGGTTCCAGGTTCCTTCGAACTGGCGGCATTGGCTGGAAATCACGGTTCCATCGGCGTAAACCAGGTCGAGCGTATGGTGGTCATAAATTTCACCATAGGCCTTTCCGGTACGGACCTGACGACCGCCGGAGCCCTGGATCGTTACCGGGTAGCCTTTTTTAACCCAGTTAGCCACGTCGATATTGTGAACGTGCTGCTCAGAGATGTGGTCACCGCAAAGCCAGTTGAAATAATACCAGTTTCTCATTTGGTATTCCATTTCAGTCTGGTTGGGCTGGCGCTCCTTCATCCAGGGGCTGCTTCCTACCCAGTATACCTGCCCGCCTACGATATCGCCCAATGCACCATCGTGAATCCTTTTGATCGCTTCACGGTAGTTGGCCTGGTAGTGGCGTTGAAGACCTACTACTACATTCAATTTTTTCTTTTTAGCTTCTTCTGCTACTTCAAGTACTTTACGGATGCCGGGCGCGTCTGTTGCAACCGGTTTTTCCATGAAAATGTGCTTGTTGTTCTTCACGGCCTCTTCGAAATGCGAAGGGCGGAAGCCCGGAGGCGTTGCAAGGATCACGACATCCACATCCTTCAATGCGATGGCTTTCTTGAATGCATCGAATCCTACAAACTTCCGGTCTTCGGGCACATCAACTTTCGTTTTGATGTCAACCGGTTGTCCCGCAGCATTCTTGTATTTTTTAGCTGTGAGATTTTTGTAGGAATCATCAAGACGGTCCTTGAAAGCATCCGCCATAGCCACGATCTGAACGTTTTGCGAAGTGCTCAATGCCTGTGCAGCAGCACCGGTACCACGGCCGCCGCAGCCGATGAGGGCAACTCTGATCGTTTCACCCACTGCGCTGTTGTAGCCATAGCCCGTGAACGGGTTCAGGATGGCACCGCCTGCGATCAGGCTGGATGCTTTCAAAAAATTACGTCTGTTCTGTTCCATTACTTTTAAATGTAAGAGTTTAAATATGATCAGTAGTCTTCAATCAACTTCGGGCTGTAATATGCCTTGATCTCTTCGGGAGATGGCGTTTTAAGCGGCCTTACAACGCGGAAACCTACAAAAGAAGCGCTGGTCATCCACCATTCGCTTTTTGGCAATTGCGGGTCGAGAATTTTCCATTCGGGTTTGGACGCTGTGCGCGCTGCGCTGCGCAGGTCCGCTGCTTCATCATCCCATGAACCCCCGCGAACAGATGTCGGGTAAAGTTCAGTCACAGGCGCAAATGCTTCGCCGGCGGGCTGCTTCGCGTAATAGTCCGGAATGTATTGATCCAGAGTCCATTCCATTACGTTTCCATGCATGTCGTGTAATCCCCATGCGTTGGGTTTTTTCAGGCCGATTTTTTTGTATGCTGCGTCGCTGTTTTTGCGGTACCAGGCATATTCATCGATTTTAGATTCGTCACCGAAAGAATAAGCTGTTTTGGAGCCGGCACGGCAGGCATATTCCCATTCTGCTTCGGTCGGAAGGCGGTAAAATATACCGGTTTTTTCATAGAGCCACTTGCAGAAATAGATCGCGGCATATTGTGTCATGTTAATTGCGGGGTAGCCTGACCTTCCCATTCCGAACGACATGTCTACGTAAGGGGGGCTGGGCCTTGTGCTGGCGTCGGTTTTCTGAACGCTTTTATCGGGGTCCGGATGGCGTGCGCCCATCTCCTTCTCCATATTTTTGAAAGCGTATAAATCGTAAATGTCCCAGACCACCTCGTGCTTTCCCATCCAGAAAGGCTCAATTTTGACCTTATGCTGCGGGCCTTCATCGGCTCTACGCCCTTTCTCACCCGCCGGACTTCCCATCGTAAATTCACCTCCGGGAATGGCGACCATGTCATACACCTGAGGGCTGCCCCCTATTTTTTGTGTATAACTTTTAAAATTACTGTCCTGCGCTACTGCTTGAAAACAAAGAAAAACGGTTAAGATTAGGTAATAAAATTTTTTGGACATGATAATGAACGTGTTCAATGGAACCATCTAACTGAATATAAGTGGCAATATTAGCCTATTTACCCTATGAAAACGAATTTTTTCTTTGATGTTTGATATCTATCCTAACTTTGCAAATTCAGAATATGACATTAAATCATGAATTACCTTTCGGCAGAAAATATAGCCAAGTCCTTCGGCGACCGGTGGCTTTTTAGAAATATCAATTTTGGGATTAGTAAAGGAGATAAAGTGGCCTTGATTGGTACGAATGGCACCGGCAAAACGACATTCCTGAATATTCTGACCGGCAAGATCCCCGCCGATGAAGGAGAAGTAAGCATTCGCAAGGATATTCGGGTCGGATACCTCGACCAAAGCCCCGCATTTGATGAAAGCCTGCCCGTATTGGAAGTGATCTTTTCCTCCAACAACCCTGTGGCGCAGATCGTGAAGCGCTATGAGCACGCCATCGAAACCGATAACCACGACGAACTCGCAGAGGTGATGGAGGATATGGATAAGTTCAATGCGTGGGATTTTGAATACAGGACCAAGGAAGTCCTCGGTCGCCTGGGTATTCATCATACCGACAATGCGTACGGTACACTCTCGGGTGGTCAGCGAAAAAGGGTCGCATTGGCAAAAGTGCTCCTAGAAGATCCGGACCTGCTCATTCTCGATGAACCGACCAACCACCTGGATCTGGATACGGTTGAGTGGCTGGAAGAATATCTCAATACATCGAATACCACATTGCTGGTCGTCACCCACGACCGCTACTTCCTGGATACGGTTTGTAATCAAATGCTGGAATTGGACCACGGCTCTGCCTATCCTTACAAGGGCAACTATTCTTATTTCCTCGAAAAGAAGGCCGAGCGGGAAGAGCAGGAAGCCGCCACGATCGACAAGGCGCGCAACCTTATGCGCAAGGAACTGGAATGGATCAGAAAGCAGCCCAAAGCGCGGGGTACGAAAGCCAAGTATCGCGTCGATGCGTTCGAGGAATTGAAGGAGAAGGCAAGCCAGAAGAAATTTGATGTGCAAATGGAGCTGAACGTACGTACGTCGCGGCTCGGCAGCAAGATCATTGAACTGGAAAAAATCAGTAAGGGTTTTGGCGAGCGCGAGCTCATCAAAGACTTTGAATACACATTCCGCCGCGGCGACCGCATTGGAGTGGTTGGAAAGAACGGGATGGGGAAGTCGACACTCCTTAACATGATCACCGGCGAGTTGCAGCCTGACAAAGGAAAGATTTCAACGGGAGAAACCGTGCAATTTGGTTATTACAAACAGACCGACCTCGTTTTTAATGAAAATCAGCGTGTGATCGACATTGTCAAGGACGTAGCGGAGGTGGTGCAGCTCGGTACGGGCGAAACTGTGACTGTCGGACATTTGTTGCAGGCATTTTTGTTCTCGCCTTCCAAGCAGTATGACTTTATATCCAAACTAAGCGGAGGAGAAAAGCGCCGTTTGCAGCTTCTTTTGATTCTGATCAAACAGCCGAACTTTCTGATCCTTGATGAGCCTACGAACGACCTGGATATCGACAGTCTGAATGTGCTTGAAGAGTTTCTGCTCAATTTCCCAGGCTGTCTGATGATCGTTTCCCACGACCGTTACTTCCTCGACCGTCTTGTCCAGCATATTTTTGTGTTCGACGGAAATGGTAAGATCAGCGATTTTCCGGGTAACTATACAGAGCTGCGTGATTACCAGGATGAGCAGGAGGCTGAGAAGAAACTGGCGGCAAGCAGTAATGCGCCGAAGACCGTAGCGCCCGTAGCGGCTGCACCGAAAGAGCCCGAAGCGGTTGCCGTAGCTACCGGCAAACGGAAATTGAGCTATAAAGAACAGAAGGAAATGGAGCAGCTCGAAGCGGATATTGCGAAAATGGAGAAAACTAAAGCAAAGCTCGTCGAAAGCCTGAATACCGGCGGATCGCATGAGGAATTGGCCAGATGGTCACGCGAGATAGAGGAAATCAATGACAGTCAGGCCAATAAGGAGATGCGTTGGCTCGAACTGTCGGAAAATGCTTAATTTTAGAAAATCAACAAACCGGACCCGGAAAGCGGGCCGTCTTTCGATTGCAGATTATGGATTCAATTGTGGAGTTTTTCCAGTACCTACTTAATTCCGAAGAGATCATTCGTACTGGGGGGCTGTTGGTCATCACTTTTATTGTATTTGCAGAAAACGGCTTGTTCTTTGCCTTCTTTTTACCCGGTGACTACCTTGTTTTTCTGGCGGGTGTATTCTGTGGGACCGGGATCCTGGATGTTCCCATCGCCATTCTGCTCATCAGCATGTTTACAGCGGCAGTGCTCGGCTCGTTGGTAGGTTACATTTTCGGGAAATATTTCGGGGATATGTTCGAGAACCGGCCGGATTCATTCTTCTTTAAAAAGAAGCATATTGAGACAACCCGCAACTACTTTGAAAAATACGGAAGCCGCACATTGATTATCAGCAGATTTCTGCCGATCGTCCGGACATTTGCTCCGATCCTGGCTGGGCTCGTTAAAATGCCATTCGCGTCTTTCCTCATCAATAATGTGGCCGGCGGAGCGATCTGGATCGGGGCACTGACTGGCGGAGGTTATCTTTTCGGTGAGAAATTCCCGTGGATCGTTGATTACGTACAGTATATTATTCTTTTCTTCCTGGCGATTACCACGTTCACAGTGATCAAAGGGTATCTGAATGCCCGCAAAGAAATGGCCGAGTAAGTTAGGCCGGGGTTGGCAATGCGTTTACTCTTTTAGGAGATTTTTGCTTTGGCAATGCGGACTTTCCCTTAAACAATACCGCCACCACAAGCGAGATATCGAGCTGTAAGGTTACGGCCAGCTTTTGCAGAATCTCGATATCCAACTTGCGTTTGTTGTTTTCGATCCTGTTAACGACCGAAGCAGACACATTCAAACTAACTCCCAGCGCTTCCTGGGAGAGGGAGGCCCATTCCCTCAATTTTCTGAAATTACTTCCGAAATCGATCATAGTGTGCTTCGTTCTGAGTGACTTGGCAAATTTAGCGGCTTTTTGAAATTGCCAAATAGCTCACGCCCTTTCCGCCCAATTATGTGCGGAAACCGCAAGTTATCATGCACTTTCCGCAACAGCATCAGGCAAGTAATTCATTTGCTTTGTGAGGTAGTTTCACATCACGTAAAATGAGGTGGGTTATTCATCAACAAACTTTAAAAGCACACGTTGCAATGCGCTTCATTTCGGTTTACATATGCTTATTGTCAGCTTTTTCAGCGGCCTTGGCGCAGAAGCCTTACTTTCTGATACAATCTGTAAAAACAATGCAAACGACCAAGGTTAAAAAGGGCCAGTTTTTGCAATGCATTCAAAAGAACACATTTGGGCAGGAGGAGTTTGTTTTTGGAGAGATCACGGTCATAAGACATGATGGCGTTATGTTGCGGGTTAACCCCTATATTCCCGGGAGCGGCGGTTTCGTTTTTTACGAGGACATTGTCAATATTGACAAAATCGAACTGATGAAGCGAGTTATGCTGCCGGCATGTGTCGCCGGTATTGTACTTGGAGGGTTGACGGTCGCTTTTCAGCTTTCAAAGGCAGTTCATAGGCCTTTGGGAGGTATTGCCACGTATTACGTGATGTATCGAGCCGTAAAACGCAAAAGAATATCCCTGTTCGAAAACAGGGTGCCGGAGGCGGTGATTCTGATTCCTCCGGGAGTGTCGGGGCAGGAGGACCATTATTTCAAACCATCCTCTTCCTTGAACCAACCTGAATAAATCAGGTAATTATTCGCGGTCCGGTCAATGGCCGCATTCAATTCAGGTGAAACGTCTTTCAGATATTTTGCAGGATTTCCGGCGTAGATCGTTCCGGGCGGAATTTTCGTGCCCTGCGTAACGATTGCGCCCGCTGCTACAATGGCTCCCTCTCCAACCACCGCGCCATCCATCACAATGGCCCCCATTCCAATCAGCACGTGGTCTTCTATTGTGCACCCGTGCACGATCGCATTGTGCGCGATCGACACGTAGTTCCCGACGGTCGTGGCAAAACGCTGATAAGTGCAATGGATCACCGCTCCGTCCTGAACGTTGGAGTGATGCCCGATGCGGATACTGTTGACATCTCCCCTGATCACCGCATTGAACCACACAGTGCAATTTTCTCCCATGATCACATCGCCTACGATAGTGGCATTTTCAGCAAACCAGCAACTCCCGTCGAAGATTGGATGATGCCCCCGAACAGATTTTATCAATGCCATGATCTTATTTTTATTATATTTTGGGCAATATCAGCTTTTCAGCGCGAAAAATAAATATATTTCGTTTTTGAATTAACAACCTGTCAGGTTATGCCGTCAGCCGCCAACGTTTCAAAAGGGACCTTACTTATCGCAAAGCCATTTCTGGGAGATCCTAATTTTGAAAGGGGCGTAATCCTCATGTGCGAGCACAACGAACAAGGCAGCTTCGGCTTTGTACTAAACCAGACTACCGATCTCTTCCTGGGAGATGTATTGGAAGAGACGATCTACCAGGACATTACGCTGCATCTCGGCGGGCCTGTGGAAAAGAACACGCTGCATTTCATACACCGTCGCCCCGACCTGGTCAATGGCGGTACGGAGATCATGAAGGATGTTTACTGGGGAGGAGACTTCAACAGTGTCAAAACACTACTAAACCTGAATACCCTGAAACAGGAAGACGTTATGTTCTTCATTGGCTATTCGGGATGGAGCGGGGGACAGCTGGATGACGAGATCAAGCAGGATTCGTGGATCATTTCCAGCACTACTTCCGATTTCCTGTTTTCTACACCCCCGGGAAACTTTTGGCGGGAAATACTTCGCAATATGGGCGGCGAATACCGGTCCATTGCTCACTATCCCATTGACCCACGTTTGAACTGATGCCTTCAAAAGGATCAGTTGGGTTGGTTTAATCCGTTGATGGATTCGTAATCGGATTTGATACGGGCTACCTCCTTGGTAAGGAAATGCTGCAACTCCTCATTGAATATTTTCTTTTCATCATCAGGTAAAGAAGCATACAGATCTTTCAATTCCTGATTGATTTCAGCTTTCTCCTCTTCGGAGCCCGCGTTCATGGAACGGATGTGAAACCGTTTGAAGTCATATTTCGGCATAACGGATATGGGATATGATACAAAAGTACCGAAAACCATTTAGCTGTCGAAATTACCCTTCGAAGTTTGCTTCCGACCTTTGCTGTACAATCACCGCTAATTTGGTAAGACGCCTGAACGTGAAAACAATTACAAATGTTTGTCGTTGATATGACAACTATCATTTGAAATGAACAGAACCTTCTTTTTTATCATACTGACTTTCGTTCTTTTTGCCATCGACTGGTATGTCTGGCAAGGCCTCCGGTTAGCGATCCGAAATCTTAACCCACTTACCCAACGCTGGATCGGAGGTGCCTACTGGGCTCTCACGGCCATTACCCTCGGGGCTTACATTGCGATGCAGTTACTTCCGCCCGATTATTTCAGAAGCACGACCCGGACCTTTGTGGTTGCCTTCATTGCGATTCCCTATTTATCCAAATTGCTCGCAGTGCTGATCCTGCTTGTTGACGACGTCAGGAGATTCTTCCAATGGATCGTTAGTTTTTTCGTTCCGTCTGCGGCAACTCCTTCACCGGAAACGGGTGAGCCGACCATACCCCGGTCGCAATTTCTGGCAACGACGGCCGTGGTGGCAGGTGCAGGATTGATGGGCACATTCGCCTATGGCATTTTGTCGGGTGCGCACGATTACCGGATCCGTCGCGTGAAGGTGCCTTTGAAAAACCTCCCCAGACAATTTCACGGCATTAAGATCGCCCAACTCTCGGATATCCATTCGGGCAGTTTTTTCAATAAAACGGCAGTGAAAGGAGGCGTAGAGATGTTGATGAAGGAAAAGCCCGATATTGCATTCTTCACGGGCGATCTGGTCAACGACCGCGCCATGGAGGTGAAAGACTACATAAATATTTTTGATAAGGTTAAAGCACCGCTGGGTGTACATTCTGTATTGGGGAACCACGATTACGGTGACTATTTCCATTGGGCTGATGAAAATTCCAAGACGCGCAATCTTACGGATCTGAAAAAGGCGCATGAATTACTGGGATGGAAGCTGATGCTTGACGAAAACCGACCTATTACTGTGGATGGAGCGTCGATCGGCCTGATCGGAATTCAGAATTGGGGAGCCGGAAACTTTGCCAAATATGGGAATCTCGAAAAGGCATACCAGCACACGGATGATTATCCGGTGAAAATATTGCTCTCCCACGACCCCAGCCATTGGGGCGCGCAGGTCCTGCCTAATTATAAGGATATCGATCTGGCGCTGGCCGGGCACACCCATGGCATGCAGTTTGGTGTTGAGATAGGTAAGTTGAGATGGAGCCCTGTACAATATCGTTACAAACAATGGGCTGGCCTGTATGAAGAAGACGACCAGTATTTGTACGTAAACCGCGGATTTGGCTACCTGGGTTATCCCGGCCGTGTAGGTATTCTGCCCGAAATCACGATCCTGGAATTGGTAAAAGCGTAAAATTTTCGGAAAATTGCGGAAGGTTGCTGCGATACATATCTAAAACGGCTGGTATTGCGTTGCATATTTAACCTTTGACGATCCATCGCATG
>CBFGMV010000145.1:0-17338 GCA_965649915.1 uncultured Dyadobacter sp. | reverse complement strand
GAGACCGCCATCACGAAGGCAATCCACCACCTGACGGATTCTCCGTTCGTCAGGGTTTTGAGGATAAATTTTTACAAACTCGGCAGGCATAGAAAAGATTTTGCTTTCTGAATTAACAAAATCAAAATGCAAATCCTTCCTGTGGGATCACTTTTTTTAAATTCTCGATATAAAACCGGTAGGCAAAATTCACCGGCAGGTGCAGCCTGCACATCAGAACTACCAGCTCTGTCTGCCATCCCGGATTCTCAATATAATTCAACAATCTGCGAAACCGCACGGCCAGTTCGAACTCCTGTGCATACAGGCATTTCCGGATAAATGTACGGATCCGCGCCGCCAGAAGATCAAATTCCTTTTGATCGCGATTGAGGTCGTAGGCTTTATTGCATACCATGTAGTAGGAGTCAAGCATTCCACTCCCTTTTTTATAGACACCGGTTGATAATGAGGTTCGAAGGACCCGCTTCTTGGTCAGAATTTCATCCAGATAGAAGTATTTGTACCGTACGGAAGAGCGCACCCAGAAATCAAAGTCCTCGAATGCGAGACTCTCGTCGTATCCTCCCAGCTGGTTCAGTATCGACGCACGCATCATCATCGTGGGTGTACAGATGAAATAGCGTTCGAGTATGTTTTTGTAGACATCGCCCGATGGAATGCAGCAGGTAGCCTTACCTTTTCCGTCCACAGTGTAATGATTGTGCAACCGCTGCCCGCTCCGGCCAATATAATGGGCGTTGGTAAAAACCACGGCATATTCTTCTGAAAGCTGCTCAAATGCCGCCACCTGTTTCTCGATACGGTCGGCAATCATCACGTCATCACCAGACAAGTCGATGATATATTTTCCCTGAGCGATGGCCAGGCCCTGATTGAATGCTTTACACAGGCCTGAATTATGCCTGTTGCGGATCATTTGAAACGCCGGAGCCTTTGCCTTGAAATCCTCGATAATGTTCAGCGTTTTGTCTGTGCTTGCATTGTCGACGACAACCAGCTGAACATAGGGATAAGTCTGATAAAAGACCGAAGTGAGCGTCTCTTCAATGTACTTCTCCTGATTAAATGTCGTCAGGATTACTGTAACGAGTGGTTTTTCTAAGTTTGTCATGTCGTGCGCGCTGGTGCAATCCCCGCTGAAGTACGATGTTTGCCAGGAGGTTTTACTGACACCGCAGTCGCAAAATTACCAACAATATGCTCAGTAAGCAGGTAATGTTATTATCCGGCAAATCACCGCGTTACCTTACGCTTCACACGGGCTCGGTTAATGCTGGCGTTGATCTCAAAACCGAGAATCATCACGAATGCCAGCAGGTAGATCCAGATCATCAGGGCGATCATCGTACCAATGGATCCGTAAAGCTTGTTGTACGAACTGAAACGCGACAGGTAGAACGAAAATCCATAGGTGGCAGCCAAAATGAGTATGGACGCAATGACCGAACCCGCATTGACAAAAGTGAATTGCCTTCCATGCGAGGGCGCAAACCGGTAGATGATAGAGATCGTCAACATCAGCGACCCGAAACTGATCGCATACCGGGTGATATTCAGCAATGCAATGAGCCAGTTGTCGCGGATAATGTGCCAGTCACCGACAATATCCATCACGGCATCGCCCACGATGAGCAAAACCACGGACAAGAACAACACCGCCATCAACAAAAGCGTAAGCAACATCGCAATGCCCCGGACGGCCAAAAAACCCCTCGTCTCGTGGTCCTCATACACCATGTCGAACGAGCGCATCAGTGACATCATCCCGTTGGTGGATGCGATCATCGCGAAAATAAAACCGAGCGAAAGCACCCCCGACCGAGGACGGCTCACAATATCGAGAATGGTCTGATCCGCAGCCTCAAAAGTACCCTGAGGCATATTTTCCCGCAGCAATTCCAGAATTTGCTGATCGAGGTTTTCGATCGGAATGTAGGGGATCAGGGTAAAAAGAAAGATAATGCCGGGAAAAGCAGCCAGGGTAAGGCTGTAAGCCACGGCCGACGCACGTTGGTCGATTTCATGCTTCCTGTTGCTATTGACCAGATTGAGGATCACATCGTACAGGGAAACCGTCCCCCGGAGCAACATCGTCTGCTGTAACCAGAGAATAATGCGCTTGATATGGCGGTTTTTCAACAGTTTTTCAAGCATATCCAGCCGCGTGTTATCCCTTTGTTCCGAAATAGGGCTTTAGTTTTTCAAGAAGCTTGTCCGGCGCCATGCAAAGTTTGCCATTATCCCTTCTCTGAAATACCAGCGTCGTATCGCCGGTATTCAGCAGCACGCGCTCCTGGTTTCTGATCTCGTAGCGGAAATGGACACGAACACCCGGCATTTCTTCGATTTTCACGAGAATATTAAGCTCATCGTCATAACGCGCCGGTTTCAGGTATTTGAAATGACTTTCGTAAACAGGCATCATCACACCTTCATCTTCCATCGCCTTGTAATGGAAGTCGAGACTTCGCAGCGCCTCAACCCTGCCGATTTCATAGTAGCGTGCGTAGTTTCCATAGTATACATAACCCATCTGATCGGTATCCGCATAGCGCACCCTGATCCCTTTCACTTCGTGGACAAACATCCTTATTTCATGATTTTCAGCCGGTTCAGCTCAGCCTGGTACAACCGGGCGTTGTTGAGGTGATCGGCATAGTTGGTGGCAAAAGCATGGTAGCCCGACAGGTCCGCCTTTGCACACATATAAGTATAATCGTGTTTCTCGTAATTCAAGACCGCATCCAGCGATTTGAGATCGGCAACCCGGATCGGGCCGGGAGGCAAGCCTGTATTAATGTAAGTGTTATAAGGAGATTTGATCATCAACTGCTGGTTCAGAATACGCTTGATGGCGAAATCCTGCAATGCAAACTTGATCGTCGGGTCGGCCTGCAACGGCATATCGGCGTGCAAACGGTTGATGTAAAGTCCGGCTACCCGCGGACGCTCGTCTACTTTGCGGGCTTGCTCCTCCTCGACGATGGACGCCAGGATCGAAACCTGAACCGGTGTCAGTCCAATCGTTTTCGCCTTGGCCACTTTCTCATCGTTCCAGTACTTTTTGTATTCGCTGTGCATCCTGTCCAGGAACTTCTCCGTTCCGGTTGTCCAGTAGATGTCGTAGGTATTGGGCAAAAACATCGACACGATCGTCAATGTATCGAGGCCATACTTTTGACAAACGGCAGGGTCATTCAATGCCTTCCTGAAACTATCCTCGCCAAATGCAAAGCGACTCCCGATCCGCTTGATCAGGTCGTCTTTGAGCCGAATGTTATTAAATGTCAGCTTTACTGCATCCTGATTCCCGGACACCAGTTTCTTGATGGCCGTATAATTGTTGGTTTCCGGCTTGATCACGTAGCGACCGGGTTTCACCCGCTCGGTATATTTCAGGAACTTCGCCAGAAACTGGAAAGATATGTGGTCATTGATGACTTCATACCGGTTCAGCGAATCCAACACGGTCTTGTACGTCGCCCCCTCCGGAATAAGTAATACGAAGCTCGACTTTTTATCGACCTGTAAGTTGGGCGTCCGGAAGATCTGCCAGAAGTAAAATGAAAATGTGGTGACGAGGATCGCGATCGTTACAAACAATCCTACTTTAAAGTTACGGGACATAAGTTTTTGGCTGTCAGCTTTCGGCTATCGGCTGGTTCTGTTTTGCTTTTATAAATTCATTTCAAAGGGTATGCCGAACCTTTTGGCGAGCTCGTCGAGTGACAAAACTACCGGTTCCAGCAGTTTGATACCATTCAAGCTACGTTCTGCCTCCATTTCCCTCTCAGGATCGCCGGGGATCAACACTCTCTCACCTTCCACGGCCCTTGCATTCCGAAAGGCACCGATCCATTTGTCCATATCCTGCTTAAATTCCTCGGCCGGCCTGAAACCGTCGACCCGCATCGCGCCCAGAAAATGTCCGGTACCGAGCCCTGCACTTTGCTGCACACCCATAAAACCCGCGGTAGCAAACGGAGGAACCCATGGTCCGAAATTTGCACCGGAAAGAACCCCCGAAAAAATATCGACGATCGCGCCCAGGCCATATCCCTTGTGGCTGCCGTGCTCCCGATCCGAACCCAGCGGAAGCAGCCCTCCGCCACTCTTGACTGCGTTGGAATCCGTTGTGGGGTTTCCATCCGCATCCTGAGCCCAGCCCAATGGAGCAGGCAGGCCCTTGCGTTGTAAAATTTCGAACTTACCGTATGCAACCGCCGTCGAGGCGAAATCGGCCACAAATGCGGGCTCGGTCAATGCGGGAACTGCCACTGCGATCGGATTGGTACCCAGCAGTTTGTCCAATGAAAATGTCGGTGTTACGAGCGGTGCGGCATTGGTCATCGTCCAGCCGATCATATCCTTCTCCAAAGCCAGCATCGCATGATAACCGGCAATACCGAAATGGTTCGAATTACGCACCGAGACCCAGCCGGAACCTACCTTCTCAGCCTTTTCCATGGCGATCTCCATTGCTTTGGGAGCGACAACGAGGCCCAGGCCGCGGTCCCCATCGACAACCGCCGTACTGGGCGTTTCATACACAACCCGTACATCCGGCGTGGGATTGAGCCGCCCATGGTCGTAAAGCCTGACATATCCAGCCAGCCGCGCGATCCCGTGCGAATCAACTCCCCTTAAATCCGCACTAACCAATACTTCGGATGCCAGTCGGGCCTCTTCCGGATTACACCCTATCGCCAGAAAAACTTCCTCCGTAAAATGTTTTAAATAACTGGCCTGATACATATACGTCAAATGAGTGAACTTCTTTTTAATTTTACCGGCACAGAAGCAAAAAAGGGTACCGGACTTGCAAATATCCTAATTCAATCGGCATCGTCCAATATTTCATTTTCACGATCTGATTTTGCCGCTCATCGTTCAACTGTCTCTGTACAGGCCATCCCTTTGTACGGAAGCATTATCTATCTGCTAATCAGCTCCATCACCTGGGAGCTACATTCATGGATATTAAAAATTCTTTCCTCAAACGCATCATCAGCTACTTTATAAGAGGGCTGGTGCTGGTTGCTCCGCTCTATGCTACGGTGCTCATCATATGGACCGGCGTGGAGTATCTTGACAATATTCTGCCCATCGATATCCGTATTTCCAATGAACAGTCGGTCTACCTGCCCGGTCTGGGCGTGCTGATCATCATTTCAGGCATCATCTTACTGGGTTTCCTGTTTTCGACGATTGTTCCCCAGTCATTTTTCAAGTTTACGGAAAGCATCATGCGGCGGATTCCGCTAGTCAGCCTGATCTATTACTCGATCAAAGACCTGATCCTGGCGTTCGTGGGCGACAAAAAGAAGTTCAACCAGCCGGTACTGGTTACGATGTACAAGGAAACGAACATCAAAAAAATTGGCTTCATCACGCAGACAGACCTGAGCCATCTCAAAATTGCGGACCATGTGGCCGTGTACATGCCCCTCTCCTATGCACTGTCCGGAGAGCTGTTTATTGTACCTACTGAGCATGTATCGCTGCTTGATGCCAAATCCACTGACGTCATGAAGATGCTTGTTTCCGGCGGTGTGTCCGTGAAGGTCTCCAAAGAGGAAACCACTGAGGAGGATTAGTTTAACAGGTTTTTAATGGGCAACAATGCAATAGTTATGCCCGTTTAAGAGAATGATTCCCTATATTTGAACCATTCTTTAAGTACTATGAGACAACTACTTTCCTTTGTCCTGTTGCTTCTCCTGGGGAATACCTGCGCATGGTCTCAAGACCATTATGACCCTAAAAAAGCACTTTCCAGCGAAGAACTCTTTCTGAAACAAGGCAATGCCAGCCGGGTAATCGCCACCCCGGGACAAAAATACCTGGTGCTCGATGCGTCACCTGTGATTGGTGGATTTCACCGGTACCGGTTCTTTCCTGGCGACAATATCAAGTTCCGGATGAAAAACGAAACGATCCGCTTTAATGAAACGATCGCTTCCATTGACGATTCTTCGTTTACTATCGGCGTTATCAATGAGGCTGTTGGTCGGATGGATTACCAGCGTATACTTCTGGAAGATGTCAGACTGATGAAGGTATCCAAAAGGATCCCATTTATCTCGCAGGCCGCACCACTGCTTCCCCTGGCAGGTCTCATCTTTATCGGAGCCGATTTTTTCAACAAGGGTGTCGATAACAAACGTTATACTACCGACGCTTCTACGCTCGTTATTGGCGGGTCGCTGATGGCTGCGGGGTTTATTTGCTATAAATTCACATTTGCATCCCTGAAAATCAATTCCAGAAATAAGTTGAAAGTGCTGGAAACCTATTAATAACCAACATCATTACGGACCGGCACATCCATTTGTTAAATCAGAATCCTAAAAAGTGAAATCCATTCTCGTCAATCCCCCCAAGCAATCCATACGTGCAGAAATTCAGCTTGCCGCATCCAAAAGCGAATGCAACCGCGCCCTGATCATCAATGCGCTTACCGGTTTCCAATCCGAGCTTACCAATATTTCGGAGGCCCGCGACTCGCAAACCATGCTCCGCCTGCTTAATTCGACCGATCCGGTAGCCGACGTAATCGATGCGGGGACGACCATGCGCTTTCTGACTGCCTACTTTGCGGTGACCAACCAGCAGAAAACGATGACCGGTACGCCAAGGATGTGCGAACGCCCTATCGGCATTCTGGTCGATGCGTTACGGAAACTGGGAGCGGACATCACGTATGAGAAACAGGATGGCTATCCCCCATTGAAACTGAATGGATTTACTTACTCGGGAAACAACGAGCTGACAATGCGCGGCGACGTGAGCAGTCAGTATATCTCGGCATTGCTGATGATTGCGCCACAACTGCCCGGCGGTTTGAAAATCAAGCTGGAAGGCGAAGTAGGTTCACGTCCATACATTGAGATGACACTCAATCAGATGGCCCATTTCGGCATCGACTACCAGGCCGACTGGCAAGCCAATACCTTGTTCATTCCCCCATTGAAATACCAGCCTAAACCTTACGCCATTGAATCCGACTGGTCGGGCGCGAGCTACTGGTACAGCATTGTTGCGTTGGCCGACGATGCAGAAGTGGAATTGCTGGGACTGAAAAAAAACTCACTGCAGGGCGACAGCGCCATTGTGGACATTATGCGGCATCTGGGTGTGGAAAGCGTTTTCACCGATCGTGGTGTGCTGCTGACCAAGATACCAGCAGCCGCGTCGCTGGGCTGGGATTTTACCAACTGCCCCGACCTTGCCCAAACAGTAGCCGTATGCTGTGCGGTAAAAAAAATACGCCTGTCGCTAACGGGCGTCGAAAGCCTCAAAATCAAAGAAACTGACCGCATTTTTGCCTTGCAGGAAGAGCTCAGAAAGCTGGGAGCGGAATTGAAGGAAGTGGAAAAGAACCATTTATATGAAGTGACGGCTATCACCGACATTCCAACCGAGCCGGTCCCATCTATCCACACCTATGACGACCACCGTATGGCGATGGCGTTCGCGCCGGTAGGTATGGTTAGCCGCATTGTGATCGAAGAACCTGGCGTGGTCGTCAAATCCTATCCAGGCTACTGGAACGACCTGGCGAAGGTTACTACCTGGGAGGAAGTTTAGAATATCATCATCAATGGATTGATTTATGGAAACTGTCTGGTCTGTGCTGGCATCCGTGCCAGTCTGGTACTACCTTTTACTGGTGCCGGTATTCATCGCGATAAGGGACATCCTGCAACGCAAACACACCATTCAGCATAACTTCCCGTTGGTGGGTCACTTCCGGTACATGATCGAAACCATCGGGCCCGAACTGCGCCAGTACATTGTTGCCAACAACCGGGAAGAGCTGCCGTTCAATCGCCGGCAGCGCTCCTGGATCTATGCTTCTTCTAAAAAGGAAAACAATTACCAGGGTTTTGGTACCGACCAGAACATGCAGGAAGCGGGTTACGTGCTGATCAAGCCTGCCATGCTGCCCTACCGGGTGGATTCGACACACAGCCACCACGTCAAAAATGGCAACGATCCGCACCATTACACTATTCCGTGTGCTAAAACCATCGGCTCCTTCCACGGCCGGAAACGTCCCTACCGTCCGCGTTCGGTGGTGAATGTGAGCGCAATGAGCTATGGTTCGCTCTCGGCGCGCGCCATCGAATCGCTGAATAAGGGTTCTTTCAAATTCGGCAATTACCATAATACCGGAGAAGGCGGGCTTTCACCCTATCACAAATATGGTGCCGACGTGGTTTTTAATATGGGCACCTCCTATTTCGGCGTACGCGACGACGACGGCAATTTTGTCATGGATAAGCTCGTAAAGCTGATGCATAACAACCCGACTGTCCGCATGATCGAGCTGAAACTGTCGCAAGGCGCGAAACCCGGCAAAGGTGGTGTGCTTCCGGCAAGTAAAATCACTGCCGAAATCGCCGAAATCCGCGGGGTACCGATCGGGAAAGATGTTGTTTCGCCCCCTTATCACAGCGCATTCACCGACATCCGCGGCATGGTCGATTTTATAGAACAGATGGCTGCCGCTACCGGCTTGCCCGTGGGCATTAAATCCGCCGTCGGGAAAACGGAAATGTGGGAAGAACTGGCGGATCTGATGGTCGAAACGGGCAAAGGGCCTGACTTCATTACGATCGACGGCGGCGAGGGCGGTACCGGTGCTGCGCCTCCCTCCTTTGCAGACCACGTGTCATTGCCACTGGTTTTCGCATTCAGTACCGTTTACAAAATATTCCAAAAGCGAAACCTGAACGACAAGATCACTTTCATCGCTTCCGGGAAGCTCGGGCTGCCTGCACAGGCAGTAATGGCATTTGCGATGGGGGCTGACGTGATTAATGTTGCGCGCGAGGCGATGCTCTCGATCGGTTGCATTCAGGCGCAAACATGCCATACCAACCGTTGCCCTACCGGTATTGCCACCAACAACAAATGGCTGGAATCAGGTATCGATCCCTCGTTGAAAAGCGAGCGGTTTAATAATTATATGAAAACCCTCGCCAAGGAGATCATCGAGATCACCCATGCTGCCGGGTATGAGCATCCGTGTCAGTTTGGAATGGCCGATATCGATATTTCGATGGGCGATAACAACAGGACTATTACATTGTCGGATAATTATGGTTATCTCAAAACGGTTGTCCCCTTCCCCGGTATCAATGCATTGCTTGAATGCGACCACCTTGGCGGGCGTGACATTCCGGGTGAAAAAGTAGCCTAGCCGCAGGATAACCTCCACGTTTTTGCCTTTGATGAAGTATATGGAAATAGAAGCAATGAACGTTGCTTTCAAAAACCGCGTCCATGAAAAAAACTATACTAGTCACTGTATTTTCCTTCCTGCTCGCTCAGGCAACCGTTGTCGCACAGAGCAATCCCAGGTATCTGATTTTGTTTAAGGACAAGGCCAACAGTACTTACTCCGTCGAGAGACCGACCGAAATACTGTCGCAAAGGGCCGTCGACCGTCGAAAAAAACAGAATATCGCCATCACCTCCCATGACTTCCCCGTCAATCCCGGCTACCTGTTCGCGGTCCGGCAAATCGGCGCCAAAGTCATTTATCCGACCCGCTGGTTTAATGGTGCATTAATAGAAGCCTCCGATGCTCAGCTGGCCGACATCAAAAAAATGCCCTTCTTCAAAGGCATCGAGCTGAACCTGCCGGTGGCCAATATCACCTCCAAGTCTCCTGGCATTGCGCGTACCGCCGCAACGCATGAAAAGCTGGGTACCACAGCAGACGTGGATTACGGAAAAATGAATGCGCAGCTGGCACTCATGGAGGTTGCTGATATGCACAAAAAAGGCTTTCAGGGAGAAAACATGCTCATCGCCATTCTGGACAATGGTTATGCCAAAGGTGATGAAGTAGCCTATTTCAAACAACTGCGCGACGAAAAACGTATTATCGACTCCCATGACTTTGTCGCCCGCGACGGCAATATCTACAACGACGGCTACCACGGCCTGAATGTCATGTCAACGATCGCAGCCTACCTGCCCGGCACAATGGTAGGGGCCGCATTCAAGGCCTCGTTTGCACTCTACATCACCGAAAACAACTTCGGAGAATCTCCCTACGAGGAAATCACCTGGCTCATGGCCGCCGAACGTGCGGATAGCCTTGGCGTGGATGTGATCAACTCGTCGCTGGGCTACACGACTTTCGACGATGAATTTGATTCGCCAGCGTACAACCATACCTATAAAGACATGGACGGCAAAACGACGATCGTGAGCCGAGCCGCGCGCTATGCAACGCGCAAGGGCATACTGGTCGTGAATTCGTCGGGAAATGACGGTAGCAACAGCTGGAAATATGTAGGCGCGCCGGCCGATGTGGATTCGGTGTTGACCGTCGGAGCAACCAATTACGACCGCAGCTATTCGTCATTAAGTTCTATTGGCCCCAATGCCGCAGGCGTGCAAAAGCCGGATGTGGCGGCGGTGGGTGCGGGAACAATCGTCGGGGACCTCGCAGGTGGTGCTTCGAGCAGCTACGGCACTTCATTTTCGGCTCCGCAAATCGCAGGCGTTGCCGCCATTCTATGGCAGGCATTCCCAAATCTGACTGCGCAACAGGTAATATATGTACTGAAAAAGTCGGGCCACAATGCATCGAACCCGGATAATATGCTGGGTTATGGTGTTCCAAACCTGATCAAAGCCCAGGAGATCGCACAGAACGAATTTTCTCCGCTGGGGACCGAAGGGGAACTCCTGAGCTCAGTCATTCTTTCTCCCAATCCGGCGCAGGACGAGGTTACGCTTTCTATACCGCAGACGCTGGTCGGCAAAATGGCGAATGTGAGTCTTTTCGCAGCGAACGGCGCCAATCTGCACTCGTCAGGTACTCGCCTGAAAGCCAGACACACCATTGCAACCGCTCAGCTTTCAGCAGGGCTTTACCTGGTCCGCCTCAAAATCGATAATCAGGAAAGGAGCCTGAAATTCATAAAGCGGTAGTTTTCCGGACCATCCGCATGATGGATTCAGAATCATTGGAATGTTGTACCTGGGCGACGGGCACCCATTGTACGTCTTTGGATTCATTGTTTAAAACAATATCCTGCCCCTCGCCCGCTTTGAATGCGAAACGGATATCGTAGTGATAATGCTCGGGCGTCTCTTTGCCAGCCGGTATTAAATGTACATCCACATCAAAAATACCGTCCTGCAACGCTTGCAGGTCGGCGATGCCGGTTTCTTCCATTACCTCTTTCATCGCCACTTCCCGGACATCCGGTTCACCATCGCAATGGCCTCCCGGCTGAAACCATCGGTCGAGCTTTCGGTGGTGCATGAGTAATACCGAATCCATCCCAGGTGAAAGCACCCAGCCAGAGGCCGTGATATGTCCTTTCAGCAGGCTTCTTTCGAAACAGTCGGGGTGCTGTTTCACAAAATCAACCGTATCATTGTGCATTTCAGTCTCTAATCCCGCATCTGGTTCGTAAGATGCAAGCAATGCGAGCAAACTGTCCCTTTTCATTTAGACTATCTGGTTTTTTCGTTCTAATTTCACCACAAGTTTAACAACTGAAAGCAATAAACCACCTTATTCAAACAATGAAAAAGCATCTATTATCCATGTCCCTCGCTGCCCTGATGGCGACCGCGTCCCTGGCACAACGTGTGCCCGCGCCCAGCCCGGCAGCCACTGTTATGCAAACCGTGGGTGTAAGCGATTTCACCGTCAAATATTCCCGTCCTTACATTAAAGGCCGCAAAGTATTCGCCGATGGCTCGGCATTAGCGCCCTACAACCAGATCTGGCGCACCGGTGCCAACATGGCCACCGTTTTCGAAGCCAGCACCGAGTTCACGTTCGGCGGCAAAAAAGTACCAGCGGGTAAGTATGCATTGTTTTCTATTCCCAACGGCGCTGCCTGGACGGTTATTCTGAATAAAAACTACGAACAGGGCGGTACCGATAATTACAAAGAATCGGAAGACGTAGCCCGTACGATGGTGGTTCCTACTTCAAGCGAATTCAACGAGGCATTCAAAATAGAGATTGAGCCGGTAACGGACAGTACGGCGTTTTTGAACCTTTCATGGTCATCGGTCAATGTCCCCGTCCCCATTGCGGTAAGTACCGAGTCCCTCACTTTGACTGCATTGAACAAGGCAGTTGCCGAGAAACCGGAAGATGTAGCCACATTGCAAAGCACAGCCGGTTACCTGCTTTCAAAAGGCAAGGATCTGCAAGTAGCACTTTCACTCGCTGACAAAGCGATCGGTTTGAAAGAATCATTCGGCGCATTGTGGACCAAAGCACAGATTCTCAACAAGCTCGGAAAAACGGCGGAAGCCATCCCGGTAGCACAAAAAGCACTGACAGTAGGTGCTGCCGCTCCGGACGGTGCTTACAACTTCTACAAACCACAAGTTGAAAAAGCGATCGCCGACATGCAAGCCAAAGCCGCACCGGTGAAAGAAGCCGTTTCGACAGTTAAAAAGAAGAAAAAATAGCAGGTTGTCACCCTGAGCGAAGTCGAAGACATGTGAGATGCTCATTTACATCCCGTGGTACAGACTTGTCTTCCACTCCGCTCAGACTGACATTTGAGCCACATCTGACACAACCTCCTCTTTTTTACCTGAAAAACCTAGGAACGCTCCACTGGTTACGCACCGCCAGAATGCGGATCACGATGATTACAAGCGCCGAAGAGATGAAGGTAATATTCCGCTCCACGCCCAACGTGTCCAGAAGCAGGTAAAAACAAGCGCCGGTAAAACAGGCGGTGGCGTACACTTCTTTCCGGTAAATGATCGGGATCTCGTTCGTCATCACATCCCGGATCACGCCGCCCATGGTGGCCGTAAATACGCCCATTATCACGGCAATTTCCGGCCTCACACCCAAATGCAGGGCTTTTTCAGTTCCTACCAAAGTAAAAAGCGCTATCCCGAAAGTGTCAAACAGGAATAGCGTTTTTCGCAGCCTCAGCAGAAATTTGTAGAAAATAAAAGTGACGATAATGCCCAGGATAATGGCGTGGATGATCGTAATGTCGCTGATCCACACCAACGGGTAACTCCCCAGTAGTACATCTCGCAGCGTACCTCCGCCAATGGACGAAATAAAGGCTGTGAAGCTCGCACCAAACCAATCCTGATGCTTCTGATCCTTCACAGCCAATGCGCCGGAAATAGCGAATGCAAAAGTCCCGACGATCTCTAAAATATATTGAATGCTCATCCCTTGATGATCATTACACTGCCACCGGAGCTTTGATCGCCGGCCATGGATCGTAATTCTGAAGTTCGAAATCCCCGAAACGGAAATCCAGAACATTCCGCACCTCGGGGTTTAAAACCAATTGCGGCAATGCCCTCGGTTCGCGGCTCAATTGCAGCTCAACCTGTTCAAGGTGGTTCAGGTAAATGTGGGTATCCCCTCCTGTCCATACAAAATCCCCCAGCTCGAAATCGCATTCCCGCGCGATCATCATCGTAAGCATTGCATAGCTCGCAATGTTGAAAGGTACGCCCAGGAATACATCCGCACTGCGCTGGTAAAGCTGGCAGGACAGTTTCCCGCGCGTTTCACCAGCTTCTGTATCAGGTGGCGCCACGTAAAACTGGAACAACGCATGGCATGGATGCAGCTTCATTTCCGGAAGTTCCGCCGGGTTCCATGCGGAAACGATGATCCGCCGCGAATCGGGAGAACTTTTAAGCTGCTTTAAAACTTCCGTCAATTGGTCTACGGATTTACCGTCCGCACCTTCCCAGCTTCGCCATTGCTTACCGTAAACCGGTCCGAGGTCGCCGTTGTCATCTGCCCATTCATCCCATATCGACACACCGTGCTCTTTCAGGTAGCCGATATTCGTATCGCCCTGCAAAAACCATAGCAATTCATGAATGATCGATTTGGTATGTACCTTCTTGGTCGTGACGAGGGGAAATCCCTTTTGAAGGTCAAAACGCATCTGGTATCCAAATACGCTGATCGTACCCGTTCCGGTACGGTCTGCTTTCCTGACTCCTTCTTTCAGGATATGGCGCAGCAGGTCGTGGTATTGTTGCATGGAAATTTGTATTTACACCGAAGCGATTTCAACGTCATAAGTAATGGTTGCGAGAGCTTCCAGCTGGGCGGTTGCCGAGCAGTATTTCTCCATCGACAAGCCTATCGCACGGTTGATCTTGTTCTCATCGAGGCTGTTTCCGGCAAATTTAAATGTCAGATGGATCTTGCGGAATGGCTTACGCTGGGTATCCGGCTCCTGCTCACGGTCACCGTCTGCTATAATGCGAAAATCAGTAATATCCTGACGCTGCTTTTTGAGGATCAATACCACATCGATGGCGCTGCAACTGGCCAGGCCCATCAACAGTAATTCCATTGGCCTGACTCCCAGGTTCGTACCGCCGATTTCCGGCGAACCATCAGTATGCACTTTCACATCGGAGGAACCCGTGCCTTCAAAATGGAAGGCGTCATTTACGCGGACTAGTTCTACTTTCATAATAAGTTGTCCTGCTCATCAGGACCGTTAATTACATGCAATGTTTGTTTAGAATACGTGCTGCCCCGCAATCGTCCCGTTTTCACCTCGCCCGTATATCTTCTAACGCCTTTGGAGCCGACCAAAGTTCAAATATACTGGATCGCTACGGAATCGGCTATCACGGCAGGGAATTTCAAGCAGATTAGCCTTATATTCGTTTCTCAAAAGGTTTGTGAAAAATACCTGCCGCACCTGGATGGCATGCGTATTTTATCTGCTGCAATCTGCCTTTTGTAGGAAAATCAGGCTTACGAAGTAGATTCCTGTATTTAAACATCAGAAACCATGTGGAAAGAAGAAGATAACAAACTAAAAAAGAGCTTTTCGTTCAGTGATTTCCGGGAAGCTTTTACTTTTATGAACAAAGTGGCCGATGTCGTCAATGAAATGGACCATCATCCCTACTGGACGAATATGTACAACAAAGTCAGTTTTGAATTGAATACCCACGATGCCGGAGATATCGTAACAGACAAAGATCATAACCTGGCTGCTGCGATCGACAGGATTTATAACGCATGAAACTTTACATAGTACCTACGCCGATAGGCAATCTCGAAGACATTACGCTGAGGGCAATCAATGTTCTGAAAAGCGTCGATGTGGTTTTAGCAGAGGACACCCGCACCTCGGGCAATCTGCTCAAACACCTGGGCATTTCAAAACCTTTGCACAGCTACCATATTCATAATGAGCACCAGACCGTAGCCCGGGTGGTGGAGCGTATTCGTAAAGGCGAAACCATGGCACTCGTTTCCGATGCCGGAACGCCGGCAGTATCCGACCCCGGCTTCCTGCTTGTACGGGCGTGCATCCGTGAGGGTGTACCGGTGGAATGCCTCCCCGGGCCCACTGCATTTGTTCCCGCATTGGTGAATTCAGGCTTGCCGAATGACCGTTTCACGTTCGAAGGTTTTCTGCCGCATAAAAAAGGACGTCAAACCAGGCTTCAAAACTTGTCGACCGAGGAAAGGACGATGGTTTTTTATGAATCGCCGCACCGGCTTGTGAAAGCGCTGCAACAATTCGCCGAGCATTTCGGTGCCGACAGACAGGTATGCGTTTCCAGGGAGCTCACCAAAATGTTTGAAGAAAATGTCCGCGGAACCGTGACCGAAGTGATTGCGCATTTTGCGGATAAGACGGTAAAAGGCGAAATTGTGATCGTAGTCGCGGGCAAAACCGATGACAAAAGAAAATCCGATGATGACGATGAGGAGTAACCATTCTACCAAAACCATGCATTTCCCCTCCCATTCCATCCCGACCATGCGGCACATATTATCTCTCCAATCAGGCTTTCGGTTTTGGATGACCTTGTGCCTTTTCTGGCTAATCAATCCGCTTAGTTCGAAGGCGCAGTTCAATACTTTGAGCGCTTCGGCGAAGATCAGTCTGGTGACCGTTGCGCCAGGCCAGGAACTGTACTCCGGCTTCGGTCATAGCGTACTTTGGGTCTACGATCCAACGACCGGCATCGATCGCGCATTCAACTATGGCACATTCAGATTCGAGGAAGGTAATTTCTATGTCAAATTCCTCCGGGGGACTTTACCTTACAGCGTGTCGGTTTCGCCTCTTTCCTATCAGATCGCGCATTATCAGGAAGAAAACCGTTCCATTTCGGAGCAGGTTCTGAATCTGTCTGTTCCACAGAAACAAAGACTTTACAATTTTCTCGAAAACAACTATTTGCCCGAGAACAGGCAATATCAGTATAAGTTCTTTTACGACAACTGCGCCACCCGTATGACTGTCGCATTGAAGTCCGCAGTCGGTGACAGCCTCATTTACGACGGTTATACCAAAGAAAAACTGAGCTTCCGACAGTGGATCGACCGTTATGCTTTCAGGCAAAACCCCTGGGCTGATTTCGGCATGGACCTCGCCATTGGTGCGCCGTCCGATGAGATCGCTACACCGGAGCAAGCCACATTCCTGCCTGATAATCTCGCGATTGCGTTTGCCAATGCAAAAGTAAAAACCGCGCATGGAATTGCTCCGTTGGTATCTTCGACGCGCCAGCTATTTACGGCCGCCCCGCCGCAGCCCGTTAGCCCGCTCACGCCGACCGTCGTTTTCTGGTCGCTTGCAATCCTAACCCTGGCGTTTACCTACTGGCAAATCAAGACGAACCGTGTCGATTTCGTGTTTGACAAGGTGCTCTTCGGCATTGCGGGCGTTGCGGGGTGGCTTATTCTGCTGCTCTGGTTTGGCACTAATCACGGTGTAACCAGCTGGAATTACGATATCCTCTGGGCATTTCCACTCTGGATGCCGCTCATTTTTTCCCTTTCGAAAACCAAAAAGCCAGGTTGGTTTCAGTTTTTGTTGATTTTCTATGCGTTTCTCTTACTTTGCGCAACAGGTAATCTGGCAAAACACAATTTGGTGCTGATACCCATCCTGGCGACGCTGATCATCAGGGTGTATTACATTAACAATTCACTTTCTAAAATCCCGTCAAAGGAGTTAGCGTATGGATCTGGAGTTTCTGACACAAAAAACAATTGAAATAGTAAGACGGGCTTCTTCATTTATACAGCAGGAGGCGGCGCTCTTTTCCCGAGACAAGATCGAGTACAAAGACCTCAACAACCTCGTTTCTTACGTCGACAAGGAAGCTGAAAAACTGCTTGTCGCCGGATTGCAGGAGTTATTACCCGAAGCCAGCTTCATTACCGAGGAAGGAACTACCGGCCAGGAGCATGATCCTGAGGCATTGAACTGGATCATCGATCCGCTCGATGGCACCACCAACTTTATCCATGGCATTCCCGTGTACTGCGTGAGTGTAGGCCTTGCCAGGGGGAAAGAAC
>CBFGMV010000144.1:0-17414 GCA_965649915.1 uncultured Dyadobacter sp. | reverse complement strand
ATCATGACCCCTAACAACTTCTGTTATCTGGATCATTATCAGGCCGAAGCAAAAACGCAGCCGGTTGCGATCGGCGGTTTCACGGATGTGGCGGAGTCATATTCGTACGAGCCTACACCTGCCGAACTTTCGGCCGACGAGGCGAAGCACATTTTGGGTGTCCAGGGCAACGTTTGGACGGAATATATGAAAACCCCTGCCTATGTGCAGTATATGGTATGGCCACGAGCAACGGCATTGGCCGAAGTAGGCTGGACCAGCAAGGAAGGCAAGAACTTCGAAGACTTCAGTAAACGGCTGGATGTCCACAAAAAGCGTCTGGATTATCTTGGCGTCAATTACTTCGGAGCGCCGATCAACGGGCAGTTCGAGTATGTGTGGCCGGAGAAAAAGTAGTTAGGTTATTTTGCTCATTTACAAAGCATCCCGCGGCGGCGGGGTGCTTTTTTGGTTATATTTGTCTAATTGAAAAGCTAGGATGTGTATGAAAACTAAGGGAGTAATTACCGTTTATGAGGACTTGAATGGGCCATATATCGATGCCATGCTTCACGGAATGAATGAAAGGCCAGAGGAACGATTTGAGCGATTTTTCCAGACTAGGCGAAAGTTTGAGTATTTCATGGGACCTGAAATCGTATCCCGTGGGAAACGGATCATTACAATTGGTAAAGCAGAATGGATCTAGAAAACGCTGATTTTCTGTATTTTACAAGATGTGCGCATGCACATCAATTGGAGTACCTCATTGTTGGTGGATTTGCAATGTTTCTGAACGGACTTAATCGAGCGACCAACGATGTTGATATCTGGATTAATCCAACTCAGGAAAATGGCATGCGTATGATCGATGTTTTCAGATGTATGGACCTGGATGACGGCGAAATTTACAAATTGGAGCAACTTGACTTTACCAAACCTCAAATCTTCGGATTTAATGGAGAATTGGATATCATAACACAAATTCATAGAAGATTTAGTTTTGATGATGTATTCAATAGGTCCAGGAGCTTCACTAACGGAGAGGGTGCCGTTATCCATTTTTTACATCTTAATGATTTACGCGAATTAAAAGTATTGGCCAGAAGGCCGCAAGACCTTCGTGATGTTGTCATGATTGATGATTTTATCAAGCTTTTTGAGCGTGGTGATCAGAATTGATTTTCTGCCGGACAGTCAAAAATAAAAATCCTCCTCCCGCCCGCGCCTTCCTGCGAAACATTCTATTTTTGCAGGATGTATAAGATTCTCATCTCCCCTATACTTTTCCTGTTTGACGCTGAGCGCATTCACTATTTTGTGTGCGAAGTGCTCCATATTGCATTCAAAATCCCGTTTCTGCCCCGGATCATCCGTGCAATGTATACCTATGAGCATCCCGACCTGGTTCAGGAGATAGCTGGGTTACGCTTCCGTAACCCGGTAGGGCTGGCAGCGGGGTTTGATAAAAATGCGGAAATGGTCGATCAGCTGGAAGCACTGGGTTTCGGATTTATCGAGATTGGAACGGTAACGCCCAGGCCGCAACCCGGAAACGACAAGCCGCGTCTGTTCCGCCTTAAAAAGGATAAGGCGCTCATCAACCGGATGGGTTTCAACAATAAGGGTGTCGCAGTTGCGGCCGCCAAATTGGCGAAAAGAAAATCCAGCATTTTAGTGGGAGGGAATATTGGGAAAAATAAGGACACCCCTAATGAGCAGGCCCTGAATGATTACCTGATCTGTTTCCGAGAATTGTTCGATGTGGTGGATTATTTTGTGGTCAATGTAAGCTCGCCCAATACGCCGGGATTGCGGGATCTTCAGGAGAAGGAGCCGCTCACCGCATTGCTGAAGGAACTTCAGACCAAAAATCTGGAAAAGGCAAGCCCCAAACCCATTTTCCTGAAAATCGCACCTGATCTTACATGGAGCCAGTTGGATGATATCATCGACATTGTAAAACAAACCGGTATCGCCGGCGTTATTGCAACCAACACGACCATCAGCAGAGAGGGACTCGCCACCGATAAGGCGGAAGTAGAAAAAATAGGAGCGGGCGGGCTCAGTGGTGCACCTTTGACGCATCGCTCGACGGAAGTAATTCATTACCTTTGTGAACAATCCAATCATGCTTTCCCGGTCATCGGAGTCGGCGGTATCGCCACTCCCGGAAACGCTTTGGAAAAAATAAATGCAGGCGCCGGCCTGATTCAGCTTTATACCGGTTTTATTTACGAGGGGCCCGGTGTGGTCAGCAGGATCTGCAAGGCATTGGTCAGAAAGTAAAATCAAACTCAGCACTTCACGCATTCCCGGAATTGAAATAAATGTCAGTCAATAAGCCAAGAGGAAACACACAGCGCCAGAAACCGGAGGAGACAACCGCTCCCCGCTTTCGTGTATCCCTCGATTGGGAGCACATTTTCACCAGCCCTAAAAATACATTGGCCTGGGGCACATTCTTTATCATCCTGGGACTGATCCTGGAAACGTCTTTTTTCTCCTACATTATTACCGGACTCTCGGATCAGAGTGTTCTGGACGGGCTGGGGCACCAGTCTATCCGTGACGCGGGCCGGCAGACACGCAATTTTCTGGGGGTAATGGGCGCCGTGGTATCCCATATTTTTGTATACCGGTGGTTTGGGATCGGGGCATTGATTTTGCCGCTGGTCCCGTTTGCGGCGGGCTGGAAAATGGCATTCGGGCGGGAAATTCTTCCTTTGGGAAAGGTTACCAAGGAGGTGATCTTTTTTTCATTGTGGATGAGTGTGCTGATGGGCTACGTCGTGCTGATGAGCAACAGCGAAAACACGCTCAGCTTTCTTTCGGGCGGGTTTGGCTATTTGGTCAACGTTTCGCTGTTCGACTGGCTCAAATGGGGCAGTATTGTGCCGATCCTTTTCGCCCTGTTCGTGTTTGCAGTATTCTTTTACGACGCCCGAACGGTTTATGAATCGTGGCAGGCAAAGAATGCCAAGCCGGAGCCATCTGCGGAGGATGTGAAGGAGGATATCGCTGCTCCCGAAACCGCAGAGGTCCCCGTTCCCGAAAGCAAGTTTGTGTCGGTGGTTAACGACACTTATGATGATGAGCTGCTAGTGCCGGAGGAAGAGCCGGATCTGGATATCGAAGTAGAGGAAGAAGCGCCTCACCTGGTATCCCACCCAGCCGTAGTTCAACCTGTGAAATTGGCCGGACTGGCTGCCACACCGCCCGTAGCGCCGCTGGAAGTATCCTCGGTACCGATGGAGCCATTGCTGGAACTGGAAGTGGAGGATACGACGCAGGTCAAGGAAGCCGTCGATGAAGATATAGAAGATGAGGATGTCAATGCGTCCATTTTGCGGGAGTTTGGCCAGTATGATCCGATGCTGGATCTGCCTTCGTACCACTTCCCTAATGTCGACCTGCTGAACGAGGTTATCGAAAATCAGCATGAAAAGGTAAGTCAGGAGGAGCTGGAAAGCAACAAGACGAAGATTGTTGACACGCTCGGGAGCTACGGTATCAATATTTCGAAGATCAAAGCGACGATCGGACCGACGGTTACGCTCTACGAGATTATCCCGGAAGCAGGTGTTCGTATTTCAAAGATCAAAAACCTTGAAGGGGATATTGCGTTGAGCCTTGCAGCACTCGGGATACGGATCATTGCGCCGATGCCGGGACGTGGTACGATCGGTATAGAGGTACCCAACAAGAATCGCGAAACGGTTTTCGCCCGTTCGGTACTTTCCAACGATCGTTTCCAGAAATCGAATTTCGACCTGCCGATCGTTCTTGGAAAAACGATCTCGAACGATATACACATCGCCGACCTCGCCAAAATGCCCCACTTGCTGATGGCCGGTGCGACCGGGCAAGGTAAGTCCGTCGGTCTGAACGTCATTCTGGCTTCGCTGATCTACAAAAAACATCCTGCTGAGTTGAAATTCGTGCTGGTAGATCCGAAGAAGGTGGAGTTGACCCTTTTTAATAAACTGGAAAGGCACTTTCTTGCCAAGCTACCCAATGCAGAGGAGGCGATCATCACGGACACAAAAAAGGTAATTTTCACCCTCAATTCGTTGTGTATCGAAATGGATTCCCGTTACGACCTTCTGAAAGAGGCGGCCGTGAGGAACCTGAAAGAATACAACGCGAAGTTTGCACAACGCAGGCTGAACCCCGAAAAAGGTCATCGGTTCCTGCCTTACATCGTACTGGTGATCGATGAGCTGGCAGATTTGATGATGACGGCCGGCAAAGAGGTCGAAACGCCGATCGCACGTCTTGCACAGCTGGCGCGTGCGGTGGGGATTCACCTGGTGGTAGCTACCCAGCGACCTTCCGTCAAAGTCATCACCGGCCTCATTAAGGCCAACTTTCCGGCGCGTCTTTCGTTCCGGGTAACGTCCAGCATCGACTCCCGCACGATCCTCGATATGGGTGGTGCCGAACAGCTTGTAGGACAGGGGGATATGCTGCTGGCGATCAACTCCGAGGTGATCCGTCTGCAATGCCCGTTCATCGATACAAGGGAAATCGAAGATATTTGCGAATACATCGGCGGGCAGCGTGGCTATGACGAGGCTTATGCCTTGCCGGAATACGAGGGTGAAGATGCCGCGGAAGGCAAAGCGGAACTTAACCCGGATGATTTCGACAGTCTGCTGCCTGATGCGGCAAGGTTGATCGTAACCCATCAGCAGGGCAGTACATCGCTCATCCAGCGTAAGATGAAACTCGGGTATAATCGCGCGGGACGTATCATGGATCAGCTGGAAGTGCTCGGAGTGGTAGGTCCTTTCACAGGAAGTAAGGCCCGGGATGTCATGTTCCATGACCTGAATATGTTGGAAGAGCATTTGCGGGTAATGGGCGTCAGCTGATTAAACCTTCCGGATTGGCCTTGGTCCAATATTTGAAATATTTCACTTAAAACCCCGTTTTTATAAACTCACTAAGGAATAAACTGTTGAATATGAGAAATTTGAAAAAAAGTGCTTGTTTGCTTGCGGTGATAACGATCTTCTTTTTAAACCCCGTTGCTTCACAGGCACAGGGCGATAAAAAATCATCGGCTATCCTTGAAGCCATGAGTAGCAGGTACCAGAAGATCAAATCTTTCAAAGCGCTTTTTACCTACATCAGCAAAGGTGAAAAGCCATTGAAAGGAGAAGCGACTGTGAAGGGCTCGAAGTTCAGATTGAAACTGGCAGGCCAGGAGATCTTCAATGATGGCAAGCTGATGGCGACTTACATTAAAGAAACCAACGAAGTGAATTTGCAGGATTTCGACCCGGCGGCATCTGGCAACCTGGATCCTACCAAAATTTATACTGCTTACAAAAAAGGATTTAAATCCGCATTTATCAAGGAAAGACAGGAGGCCGGTAAGGCACTGGAAGTAGTGGAATTGACTTCGACCAATAAAACCAGTCAGGTTGATAAAGTGCAGATTGAAGTGAATAAAGCGGATAAATCAATTGCCAGCTGGAAGATCTTTCAGAAAAATGGTCAGGAGGTAACTTACAAAGTGGATCAATTCCAACCGGATGTAAATGTAGCGGACAGCTTCTTTGCGTTCAACTCCAAGCAATATCCGGGCGTGGAAGTTGTGGATCTGCGATAACGTTCTTCGGACATTACTAATAGCAATGGGTGAGCCTTTCGGTCTCACCCATTTTTCTTATACGCGTTGTGAATTGTTGTCTTAGTTCACCGCCTGGTGCAGATCACGGTATTTCTTGATGAGGTTATGCGATTCCAGTAGTTCCGCTTTCTGATTGGCGATCAGCTGTCGGATATCTACCGGAAGGTCGGCATCACTGGCCAGTGCGTCGTCGTAAGCTTCCTGCGCGGCGTCTTCACCATACTCACAGCTTTCGAGGACAGAAGTGCGGTCGTGGCCCGTAAATGTGGCTTTAATGTCCATCCATACCCGATAAATTTTACCGGAAGCGGTAGTTCCTGTTGCGACTTCCCCGCCCAGATTGCGGATTTCGATACCTAGTTCGTTTATATTTTCACGGCTTTCATTGGCCATCTTTTGAAAAATTCCTCTGAGATCCAGGTCGATATCTTTCACCTCATCGAGTGCTTTTTCATAGCCGTCCACCCGGTCGTTATTGATCCGGATCAGATCGTTCAGTACTTCAATAAGATTTTCGTTGGTTTCCATGATGTTGATATTAAAGTTGTGACAAATTTGAGTTGCAAACTGTTGTAACGGCTTTCAAATGTTGTGCCATTATTTCCGAACAAGGCTTCTCCGCGTGTTTTAAACCATTGCATTGTGCGTATATGTGGGAGATATTGCCCGCTGCGATAGCGCCGGATGTCGTATATGCTTCTTAAATTCATCACACAAACGGTCAGGGCCGGGCGAGCAGGGATCTCACATGCTGCTCGGTGGCTGAAAAATGGTTAAGCGTTTCCGTTGGTTTATTCAGGAACCGTTGGAGGCGGTTATCTTCAAATGCTTTGAAAACGGCCGGGTGCACATAATACTTTTTACAAACTGCCCGCGTGTTGCCAAGGTGCGCGGCCACTGCATCCAGGCAACTGTTGAAGACCCGCGTCAGCTGTCGTTTGGAAGCGGCTTTTTCCTGTTGGCTCAGGTATTCAAATGCGGTTACGGTGCCCATCCAGGTACGGAAGTCCTTGGCCGAAAAGTGGGCACCGGTATAGCGGCGTATGTAGTCATTGACCTGCTGAGCAGTCAGCGCGCATTTTCCACCGCTGGCGTGATTGTATTGAAATAGTCTTTTACCAGGCATCTCCTTGTACTGCTGCACCAGGCGTGCCAGCTGCTTGTCGCGCAGGGTGATGTCCTGTCGGATACCTTTTTTTCCTTTGAACATAAAGCGGATGCGTGTGCCCGAAACAGTTGCGCAGCGCGCATCGAGCGTGGTAATGCCCGATGAGCCATGCCGGATCTTGTAGCGCTGGTTGCCCACCCGCATACAGGTTTTATCCATCAGCTTGATCACCAATGCGATGGACTTTTCCAAATCGAAATCGCGCTTTCTGAGGTCATGCTCAACCTGCTCACGCAGCTGCGGTAGCGCCTCCGAGAACGTCAGGAGTTTATAATACTTCGTCTGATTCCGGATCAGGTTCCAATAGGGGTGATAACGGTACTGCTTCCGCCCGGCGGCGTCGATGCCGGTGGCCTGCAGATGTGCATTGGGGTCGGTGCTGATCCAGACTTCCGTCCAGGCAGGTGGTAGTACCAGGGATTTGATCCGTTTGATAGCCTGCGCGTCTTTGCACCGTTCCCCATTGGAATCGGTGTAATAAAAGCGGGGTGATTTTCCCTTACGCTGGTACCCGGGTGCATTCCCGGAACGGATGTAATGCAATCCAGCCGCTTCTGCGGTCAGCGATGGGTTTTTTCTGAGCTTTTTATATTGTCTGGCTGTGATGACGGGCTCTTCCGTCAGTGTTTCAGCGATGGCGGCTTCTGGCATGTGGTTTACGTTTAACTGTCCCGATGCCAGTTAAAAACCAATACCAAATAAAAAATCCACAAGGGAACCTGATTCCTGATCAGGCCTGAGGAACAATGTACTCAAACGAGCCTCACGGGACTGGGAAAAATAGGCTGAACACAGATCCTTCTCCCGGAACCGACGTAGCGCCGATAAAGCCGTTATGGTTTTCCATGATCTTTTTACAGATCGCGAGGCCGATGCCCGTTCCGGGATACTTGTGGGCAGGGTGAAGTCGCTGGAAAATGTCAAAGATCCTTTGTTCGTATTCCTTTTCAAACCCGATCCCATTATCGGTAAAAGCGATCTTGTGATAGGCTTGGTCCCTGAAAGCTTTTTCATCCGGAACCAGATCTCCATCGACAATACTGGCTGTGATCGCGATCTCCGGCTTCACGTCGGACTTCACAAATTTGATGGCGTTACTGATCAGGTTGATGAAAAGCTGATGGATCTGAAACGGAATGATGCTCACAACGGGCAGCTCTCCGGCGTGTACCGAAGCATGTTTTTCCTCGATCGTATCTTGCAGTTCGGATAGCACATTTTCCAGGACGACATTCAGGTCGGTTGAAACAAAAACCTTCTCCATCGTGCCCGCTTTGGAATAAGCCAGGATGTCTTCGATCAGGACCTGCATTTTTTCCGCGGCAAAGCGCATTCGCACAACGGAATCTTTTACCTGGGCCGATAAATCCGGGTCTTCCCTGTCGAGAACCTTTGATGCAAATATCTGGATCTTCCGCAATGGCTCTTTCAGGTCGTGGGTCGAGATCCAGTTCAGGTTGGAGAGCTCCTTGTTCGCCAGTTTCAATTCCTGATTCAACCGCCTGTTTTTATCCTCCTGATTTCTGATAATCCGGAAATTGATATGCTTCTGTAGGGCATAGGAAAAACTGGAAGCAGCATTGATCTCCGATTTACGCCATGGGGTACTTTTGTGCTTAACGACCTCCATCCACAGTTCGAACGATTTCCTGGGCGAGAGCCGGACGCCATCCTCATTAGCCAGGACGGCTTTATCCGGATTACCTGCCCAGTTGATGGTTTCTACTTTTTCCTTCCTGAACCAGAGTATACCGTTGTTCTCACCGGGCACCATCGAATGGTAAATGACGCCGGCCGCATACTTTGAAATGGCTTGCGCATCGGGGTAGATGTCCAGTAATCGGGTGGTTTCGACACCTTTATTGGGATATCTGAGAGACAAATACCTGAAGAGTTCGATCAGTTCCGTATCATCCGGAACGAATCCGTTCTTGTACAATGCGCCGTCGTAGAAAATGGCCGCGCCGGTTGCATTGGCCAGTTTCAGCAACGAGGCAGATTGGTGACAGGTCTTGATGAAGTTCTCGCTTTCATGAAGGAGAGTCAGTGACTCTACCAAAGCTTTGTCCACCTCTTCTCCGATAGTAAACTCTTCAGCGACTTCGCGGACTGCAATTTGCGAAGTCAGGAAGTGCCCCTGCAGTAGCGCCGACAAGCGTGTATAATGCGGCAGGATCTTAGGCGAATAATGATGACAGGCAATGAGCCCCCAAAGCTTTTGATTCTGCAGCAACGAAATGGTAAGTGTAGCACCTACGCCCATGTTCTTAAGATACTCGATATGCATGGGCGACACACTGCGCAGGATCGAAAGGCTCAGGTCGAGCGAATGATTCCCTTTTTCCGGAGCGTCATCGATGGTCAGCAGCGGAACAGGCGTGTAGTTGATATCAGCGATCATCCGCAATGGGTTGCGAATGTAAAGCTCACGCGCCTGTACCGGGATATCGGTATGAGGATACTTCTGGTTGGCAAATGACGCCAGGTCCTGTCTTTTACTTTCCGCAACCACTTCGCCGTTGTATTCCGGATCGAACCGATAGATCATGACGCGGTCATATCCGGTGATTGTCCTTGTCTCGTCGGCAATTTCCTGGAAGAGATCGGTCAGGCCGCTGGACTTTTCCATGATCCCGACGAAGTTGCGGGTCTGGGTGTACAAATTCGGCAAATCGAGGGTACCGTCGGGAAATGGCTCCAATTCCATGATCACGTTGGCGCCACTAGCATGCACCGTCGTGTTGAACGGAGTGCCATGCCACGAAAACACAAACGGGTGGGCCGGGTCGATATCCTGCCGAATGTATTCGGCAAACGCCGCTGCCTGTTCCGCGGGGAAAATGGCCGCGATTTCCTTCCCCAGGAGTAGTTCCGGCGCCAATCCGATAAAGTCGGAACTGTTGGCACTGCAGTATTCGATACGGGAACCGCCTTTTTTAACTCCCAGCAAAAAGCCATGGGGTTGAATGGTGCCCGGAATGTGGATGGGTTCACTTTCGCAATTTGTCAGATTGACAACATCACGATTTACAATGTCCTTAATATTCATTACCTGCTGATCAGTTACGACCGGCCTGGCCATCCGGCCGAGCCAACCTGGCCAAGCCAATCTGGCTGAGCCAATTGTCAATGATTGTAAAAGTTTTTTTAGCACTTTCTATGACTTCTTCTTCTGTGCCTCCCATTTCGACAAATTGGGTAAGCGAAGAGATGAACGATTTCCACAGGTTCCCCGTTTGTGCGCCGTATCCCCAGAAATAGCTGGCACCGTTTTCGGGCGTGAAGCCCAGTGTCTCGTTGATCTGCTTGTACAGAATCCTTCCGCCAAGCGTGGATCCTTCCAATACGTACATAATGCCCAGCGCTTCGGCGGTCGAAGCAAATTGGTAACGGTACACCGGCAACGCATTGATTTTTTCGTCCGAAAAACCTGTGGCGATCAAATCGTCCATGATCAGCTGCGACTTGTAGCGTTGCTGCAAGTCGGTGATTTTGTGTGCAATTGCAGGGAATACCTGCTCTTCGCAGGCAATTGTCATCCCGAAAAGTGCTGCCAGGTAAGCCTGGTAATCCGCTATGGAAACCGACGGAAGTAGTATCGCTTTGGAAAGCTGATTGTCTTCCAGTTTCTGGTGGCTGTCAGCGGTCTCTTGTCTTAATCGTTTGAAAAATAATTCGTGCTTTGTATCAAAAGCTGTCGCTTCACTCATATTGAATGCAATTGAAAATCTGTAAGAATTATGTAGTTGTCAAAAATTGTTCCACCGTTGCCCGGGTCGGTAGATCCGGCAATTCCGGCAAGGCATTATCCGGTACGTTCAAAGGGGAGCATGGTCAAAGAATGGGATAGAGGATGCGTTTTTTAGTAACCGTGGATGTTCGGACTGCGATGATCGACTGATAATGACTCGCTGGCGGATTTGGCATGCTTTTTTAACCTCATGTGGCCTAAATCAACAAAAAATGGAAACCGTTATGAAAAAGTTCACAATGAGTGCCCTGATGATGGCTTCGGTATTAGCGTTCACGGCATGTAACAGCAATAAGTCAGAAGATAGCAAGGAAATTGCGGAAGACCAAAATGAAGCCAAACTGGACACCACTGCACTGGAAGACGATTCCGAATTCGCAGTGGCCGCAGCCGATGGCGGGATGATGGAAGTGAAATTAGGAGAACTCGCACAAACCAATGCGGCCAGTGCGGATGTCAAGAAATTCGGACAAATGATGGTCACCGACCATAGCAAGGCAGGCGACGAACTAAAAACGCTGGCAGGACAAAAAAATATAACCCTGCCCGCAGCATTGAGTGATGACAAGCAGAAGCATTACGACGACCTGGCCAAGAAGAAAGGTAAGGAGTTCGATAAGGCCTATGTCTCGTTTATGGTAGACGATCATAAGGAAGACATCAGTGAATTTGAAGAGGCCGCGAAAGATGCCAAAGATCCCGATGTGAAGGCCTGGGCGGAAGGCAAGCTTCCTACATTGAAGCATCACCTCGAAATGGCCGAGGCCTTGAACAAGAAAGCCAACTAAGATCAAAAGCGTTTGCCAGACGGGCCGGGATACTTTGAGTATTCCGGCCTTTTTGTTTTTGGATGCATTCGATAGTGAAAACAAATCATCAATTTGTAATTTTAGAGCCGTCAGGTGAATGTCCGCAAAGTAAATCCCCGGAAATATTTGCGAATTGATCTGCTATAAGTTTATTTTGTCTACCTACTATATAGAGTATTTCATGTTTACAATTCCTACCCGTTCCGTCAGGTTGATTTTAATGGCTGTTTCAGGTTTGCTGGTGACACTGGCTTACTGTGGGCAGGCCTGCGCGCAGGCCGGTCAGCGGCCCAATATCATTTTTATTTTTTCGGATGACCATGCCTATCAGGGGATCGGCGCCTACGGAAATAAAATTGTAAAGACACCCAACATCGACCGTATCGCACGGGAAGGAGCATTGCTGACGAATAATCTGGTTACGAATTCCATCTGCGGGCCGAGCCGCGCAACCTTACTGACGGGCAAATACAGTCATTTGAATGGCTACAAACGTAACGACCGCACGCGGTTCGATACGAGCCAGACGCTATTGTCGGAGACATTGCGCCATAATGGCTATCAAACCGCCTGGATCGGGAAAATGCATTTGAATAGTCTTCCCGCTGGTTTCGATTACTGGAATGTATTACCTGACCAGGGACATTATTACAACCCGGAATTCATTGGTCAGCCCAACGACACCACGCATTATACCGGCTACGTGTCAGATCTCATCACGCAGTTTGCAACCGGCTGGCTCGAAAAGCGGGACAACAGCAAGCCATTTTTCCTGATCGTTGGCCACAAGGCGACCCATCGCGAATGGATGCCCGATTTGCAGGACCTGGGCGCTTATGACAACGTAAACTTTCCGCTTCCTTCCACTTTTTACGATGATTACAAAGGAAGAAAGGCGGCAGCCGACCAGGATATGACCATCGACAAGACGATGCGCATGAAGCTGGACCTGAAAGTCGGGATAGACTATGAGAAGGATTTTCTCTACAAGCGGCTGAACCCGGAACAGAGAAAAGTGTTCAAAGCCTATTACGACAAGGTTTCCAAAGAAGTGACCGATAAGAATCTGACCGGTAAAGCATTGGTGGAATGGAAATACCAGCGCTACCTCCGGGACTATTTTTCCACAGCGAATTCTCTTGATCGCAACATCGGCAAGTTGCTCGATTACCTGGATAAAAGCGGATTATCCAAAAATACAGTGGTGATCTATGCGTCCGATCAGGGTTTCTACCTGGGAGAGCATGGCTGGTTCGACAAGCGGTTTATTTACGAGGAGTCACTCAAAACGCCATTTGTGATCCGCTATCCGGGGGTGATCAAGCCGGGAACGAAGGTTGACAACCTCGTTGTGAACATCGACTGGGCGCCTACGGTACTCAATATCGCAGGTGTGGCCACTCCTTCGGACATGCAGGGTAAATCGTTTTTTCCTCTGTTGAAGGGGCCTCAAACGACGCAGGTACCCTGGCGAAAGGAAGCTTACTATCATTATTACGAATTCCCGCAGCCGCACCATGTCCATCCGCATTTCGGATTAAGGACGAGCCGCTACAAACTGGCCTATTTTTACGAAGGAGCTGATTCGTGGGAATTATACGATTTGCAGAAAGACCCCAAGGAGGTTTCCAATATTTACGGAACGAAAGGGACCGAAAAGCTAACAGCAGACCTCAAAACGAAGCTGAAAGCATTGATGAACGAATACAAGGACGACGAGGCCCTGAAAATCCTCGCGACGGCCAAACCCTGATCAGCGTGGTGAATACACGAGTGGGCACTTCCGGAGTAGGTAGTCCGGGAGCAGATGCTTCCGAATATGATGCAATAGTGGTGGGCTCCGGACCAAACGGGCTCGCGGCGGCCATTACGTTGCAGGAAGCAGGGCTTTCGGTGTTGCTTGTAGAAGGAAAAGAAACGATCGGAGGTGGAATGCGTACAGCCGAGCTGACGATACCCGGGTATCACCACGACATATGCTCGGCCATACATCCGATGGCATTGATGTCGCCGTTTTTTGAAAGATTACCTTTGGCGGATTTTGATTTAAAATTCGTCCAGCCGATACACGCGGCGGCACATCCGTTGGACGGCGGCAGGGTAGCGGTTCTGGACCAGTCGGTGGAAGCCACTGCCGCGCAGCTGGGGAGGGACGGCGACACTTACCGTACATGGATGGGGACCTTGCTGGAATCCATTCCCAGGTTGTTGCCCGATTTGCTGGGGCCGCTTCAATGGCCTTCGGATCCGATCCGGTTGGCAGGGTTTGGATTAAAAGCATTGCCGCCTGCTACGTGGACGGCTGCGAAATTCAAGACCGCGGAAGGACGGGCATTGTGGGCCGGTATGGCCGCGCATTCGATCCAGCCGCTCGAAAACATCGCAACGTCGGCGTTTGGCATTATGCTGATGGCCGCAGCGCATATCAAGGGCTGGGTAATCCCGGTTGGAGGCAGCCAATCCATTGCCGACGCCCTGGCCGCTTACTACCGGTCGCTCGGCGGGAAGATACAAACCGGTTGGATGGTGGAATCGCTGGATGAACTGCCGTCGGCGAAAGTAGTTTTGATGGACGTGACACCGGGGCAACTCGTCCGCATTGCGGGAAACAGGCTAAGTTCGGGATATAAGGCGCGGTTGGAAACTTACCGGCACGGACCGGGAATTTTCAAAGTCGATTGGGCCCTGGACGAACCGATACCATTTCAGCGGGAAGAGTGCCGGGGTGCGGGTACAGTACATTTAGGTAATACCTTTGAAGAAATTACCCGGTACGAACGGAATGTCGGAAATGGAAAGCGGGGCGAAAAGCCTTTTGCATTGGTAGCGCAGCAAAGTCTGTTTGACAACACCCGCGCACCGGCAGGCAAGCACACGGCATGGGCCTACTGTCACGTGCCTCATGGCGACGACAGAGACATGACCGAGGCACTCGAAAGCCAGATCGAGCGCTACGCACCAGGGTTCAGGGATGTGATCAAGGCCAAACATACGACCAGTGCCACCGCATTTGAACAATATAACCCGAATTATATCGGAGGCGATATTAACGGAGGTATTCAGGATATTTGGCAGCTGTATTCACGCCCGGTGCTGAGCATTTCGCCTTACAGGACATCGGCGAAGGACATTTATATCTGTTCGTCGTCCACACCGCCGGGCGGGGGCGTGCATGGGATGTGCGGGTACCACGCGGCGCGACAGGCGCTGATGGATGTTTTTAAAATTGAAGTAAAAAGAGCTTAACAGAGTTTTTAGAAATATGGAGTTTTCAATAAAAGGATTTTGTGGGTTGATGGGCGTGGCGGTTGTGGCGCTATGGAGCTGCGGAAGCAAAGAAACCGCCGAGGAGAAACGCAAAGCCGACAGCCTCGCGGCTTGCATCGCCGATGGAATGCCTTCACGCGCCGCCGCGATCCGTAATGCAAGCATGGTTACGGAAGGCACGGGAGACAGTACCGGCATGGTGTGGATACCGGGCGGCAAGTTCCTCATGGGCGCCGACGAATTCCCCGATTCCCGCCCGATGCACGAGGTGACTGTGAATGGCTATTTTATAGACGCGCACGAAGTTACCAATGCTGAATTTTCAGCATTTGTAAAAGCAACCAACTACAAAACCGTTGCCGAACGTCCATTGAACCCAGCCGATTATCCTGGTGTGCCTGCTGATAAGCTGGTTCCCGGCTCGGCGGTTTTCACGCCCACGCCCACGCGTGTGAGCCTCGAGAACCCGCTGCAATGGTGGAACTACGTGCCGGGAGCCAACTGGGCGCATCCCGAAGGGCCTTCCAGCTCGATCAAAGGGCGTGAAAACTACCCGGCAGTGCATGTTTCCTATGAAGATGCTGCCGCCTATGCCAAATGGGCGGGGAAAAGATTGCCTACCGAAGCCGAATGGGAGTTTGCGGCGCAAGGCGGAAAAGGAAATCATACCTATTACTGGGGTGATGAATTGAAACCGGGCAACAAATGGGTAGCTAACATTTATCAGGGCAGTTTTCCGGACAAAAACACAAAGGAAGATGGTTACCTGACGGCCGCACCGATCAAATCATTTCCAGCCAATCCTTATGGGCTCTATGACATGGACGGCAACGTATGGGAATGGTGCGAAGACCTTTACCGCCCCGATTATTACCAGAAAAGCCCGGGAACAAATCCCAAAGGCCCTTCGGACAGCTACGACCCCGACGAGCCGGGAGCGGTTAAACGGGTGCAGCGCGGTGGTTCATTTTTGTGCAGCGATGATTATTGCATTCGCTACAAAGCGGGTAGCCGCGGAAAGGGAGAAGTCACCAGCGGAAGCAACAACCTGGGGTTCCGTTGTGTAATGGATAAAAAATAGTGGGATTACCTAATTGACGATTTTATGAGTACGCGCTTTCTGACCGTACCGGGGCTCGCGAGCTCAGGACCACAGCATTGGCAGACGATTTGGGAAGAACAATATCCCGACCGTTTCGACCGTGTACAGCAAGCCAACTGGGACTGGCCTGTGAAGGAGGATTGGGTTGGACAACTACAAAAGCAGATCAGCGCACTGACCTCCCCCACGATTCTCGTAGCACACAGTCTTGGGTGCATCACCGTGGCACATTGGGCACAGGAGCATAGTTCTGAATTGATCAGGGGCGCATTACTGGTAGCCCCGGCCGATGCCGAGCATTCGAAGCGGCTGAGTTTTGTGGTTGGCTTCACGCCCATCCCGGTGCGCGCGATCCATTTTAAAACGATAGTAGTAGCCAGTACCAACGATATGTATGCAACGATCCATCGGTCCAAAGTCTTTGCGGCGAACTGGGGAAGCGAATTTATCAACGTAGGAAAATTGGGACATATTAATGCGGTGTCGGGGCTGGCAGACTGGAATGAGGGGAAAAGGATTTTGGAACAGTTCGAAGGCGTGAAACTGCCGGCGGGAGAAGCAACGCGTTACTGAGCAATCACGTATAGGATTGTTAAAGCCTGTTAATGATTTGAATAATACTCTACTTCTTTTATATATTACAATTCTTCTACACTTTAAACGATTGAAATTATTATGAAAAAAATGTTTGTTTTCGCGGTAGCGGGTTTGCTTTTCAATGCTGCTGCTATTGCCGACGGTCCTGGCAAGTCAAAGGCGGCCGACAAGACGCTGGCGATCGATACGAAGGCCAGCTCCATTGTGTGGGGTGCTAAGAAAGTGACCGGAACACACGCCGGAACAGTGCCTTTGGAAAGCGGAACACTGATCGTTGACAATGATAAGTTAAAAGGAGGAAGCTTTGTGGCCGATATCAAATCCCTGGTGGTAACCGATGTGACCGACAAAGACATGAACGGCAAGCTCACCAATCACCTCAAAAGTGATGACTTTTTCTCTGTGGAGAAGCACCCGCAGGCGAAACTCGTGATTTCATCCGTGACACCCAAAGCGGCAGGCTCGTATGAAGTTGCCGGAAAGCTGACGATCAAGGGCATTACACAGGATGTGAAGTTCCCGGCAACGTTGAAATCTGATGGCAAGAAAGTAACTGCCAATGCGAAGGTCGCCATCGACCGCACCAAATACGATATCAAATTCCGTTCGACCAATTTCTTCGAAAACCTGGGCGATAAAGCGATCGACAACGACTTTACCCTGGACGTAAGCCTGGTAGCGAACAAGTAAACCAGCATATGCATCCCATTCCAATCCGGCCTGAGACATCAGGCCGGATTTTTTTTGCCCTGTTGCCTGGCCGGTGAAAACTGGCGAAATGGATTATATTTGACCGTTTGATATGATAACTGATAAAAAATCTATGAAAAATTTTATCGCCGGTTTAGCTATATGCACATCGATATTTGCGGGAAGCGCATTCGCGCAAACGGAAAACAAACTTCCGGATTGGGCCCTGGGTGGTTTTAAACGCCCTGCGGGCGTCAACCCGGTTATATCCCCCGACAGTACTTCCCGGTTTTTCTGCCCCATGAACAAGCGCCTGGTCGATTGGGAATCCAATGATACCTTCAATCCGGCTGCGACGATCAAAAATGGCAAGATCGTGGTGCTTTACCGGGCGGAGGACAAGGCTGGAA
>CBFGMV010000143.1:0-17593 GCA_965649915.1 uncultured Dyadobacter sp. | reverse complement strand
GTCCTTGCGGGGGCCCGCGGGGAAATCCCTAAAGAAGTTCAGCTCGGCGAACATATCGTCCCATCCCCCTTCTTCTCCCGGCATGGTGGTGTTGCCGTAAGTCGCATTGGCCGTTCCGCTTCCCCCCAGGTATCCGCTGATCTGGAACACAGCTTCTTTGGTCCCCGACGACGCAGGATCGTTTTCGAACACCGCTGCAAACGTCGGAAGGAGTTCAAAACCGTAGGTACCGGCATTGTCGATCACTTCTTTGGCTTTGGCCGCCGCCAGGTCGTACTTATCTGTTTGTTTCAAAGGCCAGCCCGCCATCGTCAGGTACACGTCCGCCAGAAACGCTTTGGCCGATCCCTTGTTCGGTCTTCCCGGATCGCGTTTGGCATTCGGCAGGTTGGTTTCTGCGATTTTCAGGTCGGCCAGGATCAGGTCATAAACTTGCTGCGGGGTCGATTTTTTCACAGTCAGCAGATCATCGGAATACTCTCCGGCCAGAACGAGGGGGATATTGCCCCAGAAACGCGTGAGCCAGTAGTACGAGAAAGCGCGGATGAAATGCGCCTCTCCGACAATAATATCGATCGTTGCTTTTGTCCCCACCGTCTTTTCATAGTTGTTGATCACATTATTAGCACCCTGAATAGCCTTGTAGCAACCATTATACACGGCATTCGACCGCTGATTGGTGGTTGAAACATTAAACTGGTCAAATTCCCGCCAGTCGGCCTTGTTACTGGCCGGGTGCGTCGTCACATCGTCCGCGCCAAGCACCGCCGCATTCGCCGACGGGTGCAAAAAGCCGTAGGTCCATTGGTTCGCCAGCCCTTTATAGGCTCCGGTCAACGCCGATTCGAGTCCGTCCTGGGTCGACAGTACATTAGGCCCATACAGCAGCCCTGTCGTATCCTCATCCAGGTAATCACTGCAACCAGCCCCGGTCAGGAGGAGGGAGCATAAGAGTAGTTTTTTCATTGTGGTTTATGTTTACATCGGCTTTTGGCCGGATTTTTTCACTTCGGCTTTCGGCTTTCGGCCGTCGGCGATTGATTTGTTTTACTTCGGCTTTCGGCTCTTGTTTTGCATTTTAGTTCGGATTTCAGCAGGTCAATCAGCAGTTTAGCCGACTGCCGATAGCCGAAAGCCGACTGCCCCCCTCAAAACCCCACCGTCAACCCCAGCGTATACACTTTTGCATTTGGGTAGGAACCGCGGTCGATACCTATGGCGGTGTCGGTGTTTGAGCCTACGTTACTCGATTCAGGATCCGGCCCGGTGTATTTGGTGAAAGTCAGGACATTGGTGGCACTGGCGAAAACACGGATATTCAGTTTATCTTTGAACACCGAAGACGGCACATTGTAGGCCAGGCTGACGTTTTTCAGCCTTACGAAACTGCCATTTTCAACGAACCTGCTCGACTGCGTAAATGGCTGATAGGTTTTCGTAAATGCAGGGATATCCGAATTTTCATTACCGGGTCGGTAGTAATCACGGATCTCGGTCAGCAGGAACTGCCTCGCTTCACCCGAACCGGACATCGCGCCCGCCCGGGTGTAGTTCAGTTTATCCAGGCCGAAAGCCCCTTGAAAGAAGACATTCAGACTGAATCCTCCGTAGGTAAATGTGTTATTCCAACCGCCAGTCAATTTCGGGAACGCATGGCCCACGATCTGGAAGTCGTCGGTGGTGATCGTATTATCGCCGTTCACATCCTGGTAATGCGGGTCACCTGGCACGCGCCCCTGCTTGGCAGCCAAATCGGCCTCCCCCGGTTTGAATGTACCGAGGTATTTCAGGCCCCAATAGGAGCCCAGCGGCTGTCCCGGCATGAGCATAAACTCATTGGTAATGGACATACCGCCGCCTGCTCCCGTGCCTGTGCCGAGACGCGGCAGGCCACCCAGACTCACTACTTCGTTTTTGAGGGTAGAAAGGTTCAGGTTCGTTTCCCAGCTGAATTTCCCCTTTTCAACAGGGGTACCGCCGATAGAAAACTCGAATCCGCTGTTTTTGACCTCGCCTACATTGCGCGGCTGTGTACCCCCGCCCGCGTAGTTGGGCAGCTGCACATTGAGCAGCAGGTCCGTAGTTCTTTTATTGAAATAATCCGCTTCAAAATGCAGGCGACCATTCAGGAACTCCATTTCGATGCCTATGTCGGTTTGGGTCGTTGTTTCCCATTTCAGGTTCTTATTACCCTGGTTACCCTGGATCACCCCGGCCGTCACGCCGGTATTGTTAAACCCGACCTGGGTAGAGTTATAAGGCGACAAGGTGGCATAGGGGTTAATGGCCTGGCTACCCGTTTTACCCCAGCTTCCGCGCAATTTCAGGTTGCTGAACACATTGAGGTTTTTGATAAATTCCTCCTCAGACATCCGCCATCCCAAAGCCACTGACGGGAAAACGCTGTTCCGGTTGGCCTCGCTGAATTTGGAAGAACCGTCGCGGCGTATCGCGGCCGTAAGCAGGTACTTGTCTTTGAATGCGTAATTTACCCGGCCCAATAGTGAGAGCAATGTCCATTTGGAAAATCCTGAACTCACCGTGGCTGCTGAATTACCTCCGATATTGTCGTAGCCCAACTGCGGAAAACGCAGGCCATTGGCCGTTGCGGTGAAGTTCTTATCCGTAAACTGCTGCGTTTCCAGAACCGCTACCGCGTTGATCGAATGGTTGCCCAATGTGATGTTGTAGTTCAATGCATTCGTATTCTGCAAAGTCACCTGGTCGGCCGAATAACGGGTCGCATTAGGGTTGTTGTTCGATAACCGCTTGCCATTGAAGTTCTTATTCTGCGCATCCAGGTAGTTGATTGCATATTGCAGGTCCAGTGACAGCCCCTTGACCGGCAACTGGTAGTTCAGGCCGCCGATCGCATTGATGTTCATACGTTCTGTATCGATCGATTTATCGTAGAGATGATCGAGCGGGCTTCTGGAAACCGAGCCGGTTGGGTCGGCAAATGTGGGCTGACCATCGGCCCCGTATGCCGGCGTTGTGGGTGCCCATTGCAAAGCCTCTATCAGTGCGCCGCCGCCGTCAGTGTTGTGGTTGGCTGTTTTCGCACCCGAAAGGTTAAGCCGGAGCGAAAGGTTCTTATTGAGCTGTGTGCTCAGGTTGGTCCGCAGCACATAACGCTTAAATCCGCTGTTTTCTACTATGCCTTTCTGATTTACATAGTTGCCGGAGATCAGGAAGGAGGTCTTTTCGTTGCCGCCGGACACGGTTACCTGGTGCTGCTGTCCGCTGCCGTTCCGGTAAACAAGGTCCTGCCAGTCGGTACCGCCATTCTTTTTGAAATCATCGATCTGTGCTGTCGTAAACGGCGCATTAGAGCCGGTAGCCAACGCGCGGGCATTGACGATCTCAGCGAATTCTCCTGCCGGAAGAATGTCAAACTTCTTGATCACATTCGATACGCTTCCCTGACCTTCGTAGTTGACCTTAATGCCTTTGGCCCCTTTCTTCGTCGTGATAATGATCACCCCGTTGGCGCCGCGACTACCATAAATGGACGTGGAGGCGGCATCCTTCAGCACTTGCAGCGACTCGATATCGTTGGGGTTCAACAGGTTGTAATTAGCACCCACAAACCCGTCGATGACGTACAGCGGGTCGTTGTTGCCAAGTACCGAGTTGGCCCCGCGGACCCGCACCCGCGAGTCACCACCCGGGGCACCGTTGGATTGTGTCACCTGTACCCCCGCGGCCCGTCCCTGCAACACCTGGTCGAGTCGCGTGACCGGCTGCTGTGAAAATTCACGGGTAGAAACCACCGATAATGCACCCGTCACGTCGGTTTTCTTCTGCGTACCATACCCTACCACCACCAGCTCCCCCAAACTGCGGGACTCCTGTGTCAATTTCACTTCGATCACCGATCGGTTGCCGATAGCCACGGTCTGACTTTCGTAACCGATAAAGGAAAAAACCAAAGTTCCGCTCCCCGGCGCATTGAGCACAAAATTCCCCTCACCGTCCGTCACGGTTCCCTGCGAAGTCCCGCTGATCAGGATGCTCACACCCGGGAGGGCGGCATTGTCCTGATCTGTCACTTTTCCGGTCACCCTGGCGTTCTGAGCAAACAGGTATCCCTGCGCCAGAACGAGATGTACCAAGCATAAACCCAGCAATTTTCTCATGGTCTCAAACAATATATATTTACATTAAACAATTAAAAAATACAATTTAAATTTCTTAATAGACGAACGTTTCCGCACTTCCCGGTTGTAGAGGCCGGAAGCGTGGTCATGTGCTCAGTATTTCAAATGGTGGTTAGGGTGGTTACCAGTCGACGACGGAGCCGTCCAGGGCATTATAACTTTCCGGATTTTTCCAGTCGTGGCCGATCTTGTCTTTCAGTTGGTCCTCATCCAGTTCAATGCCGAGGCCGGGCTTGGTTGGGACCATAACGGTTCCGTCCTTTTGCAGCTTAAAGGGTTCTTTGAGATAACCTTCACCCAATGTAACCTGCTCCTGTACGAGGAAGTTGGGAACACTGGCCGCCAATTGCAGACCGGTCGCGAGCGAAATGGGTCCCATCGGGTTGTGCGGGGCAATGGGTATGTAGTAAGCTTCGGCCATTCCGGCGATGATCCTGCCTTCGGTGAAGCCGCCGGCATGACACAAATCAGGCTGGATAATGCTTGCGGCGCCCTTTTCCAGGATTTCGCGGAAGCCCCATTTCGTAAAAATCCGCTCGCCGGTGGCAATGGGAATATGGGTTCCGCGGGCAATGTCCACCAGCGTATCGACATTCTGCGCCTGGCACGGCTCCTCTACAAACATCGGCTGGTATTGTTCCAGCTCCTTAATGAGGACTTTGGAGGTCTGCTGCGGCACAGCCCCGTGAAAATCGATGGCAATGTCCATTTCCGGCCCTCCTGCTTCCCGGAGCGACGCAAAATTGTCGGCCGCATACCGGATGAATGCAGGGTTTTCGACAAAGTTGGATGGATTTTTCTTGGCCACGCCCGTCTTGATCACCGTAAAACCCTCGGCTTTGCGCTTTTTCATGTCATCGGCATTTGCCGCACGGCCATACACCCGTACGCGGTCACGGGTGGGCCCGCCCAGGAGCTCATGCACCGGCACACCGAGCAGCTTGCCCTTGATATCCCAAAGCGCCTGGTCGATGCCGCTCAATGCGCTGGTCAGTATCGGCCCGCCGCGATAGAATGCATGCCGGTAAATGGCCTGCCAGTGGTGCACAACGGCCCGCGGGTCCTTCCCTACCAGGTATGGTTCCACTTCCTGAATGGCGGTTTTGATCGTCAATGCCCGACCTTCCAGCAGCGGTTCGCCCAGGCCCACAATGCCTGCGTCCGTATGGATTTTAAGAAAGATCCATCGGGGCTTCACCAGGAAAGTTTCCAGTTTCGTGATCTTAACCTTGCCATAAGCCTGGAAAGGCACCGGGTTGGATGCATAGGAGGTATTCGGAAGCAGGATCGAGCCGGTAGCCGCGATCCCGAGCACCGACTGGATAGCTGACCGGCGCGATAAGGTAGATTTGGAGTTTGATTTCATGTATTTACCAGTTATGGATAGAACCGTCAGGACTTTTCAGGATCGGGTGCGGGAACTTGGTCTTCTCCTTGACCTCCATCACGAACGTCGCTTTCTTGGGATCGAATTTCACACCCAGGCCAGGCGCATCGTTGAGGTATAGCTTTCCGTTTTTGAAGTTGATAAAATCCTCGTTGAAGTAAGGCGGCCGTTCGGGTTCACCTCCGCCCAGCTCCATCAGGGCCCGCGCGGGACTGCTCGAACCCAGCACATGAACCAGGGTAGCGGTAGACAATGGTCCCGTAAAATGCGGGATCATCCCCACATAATGCGTTTCGCACATGGATGCGAGTTTTTTGAATTCGCCTATCCCCCCGGTATTAGGCAGGGTGAATCGGGTGTAATCGATCCAGCGATTTTCGATAAACTCGTTGCTGTCCCAGCGGTCGCCAAACTGCTCCCCTACCGCGATCGGTACCTTGGTCATCGATCGCACCGTTTTGTACACCGACGGGTTCTCCGAACGGATAATGTCTTCCACAAAATAGGGTTCCAGCGATTCCAGTGCGTTGCATATTTTCAAACCGTCGGTCATATCAAAACGGGTGTGGAGATCGATAGCCCACTTCCCACCGCCGCCGACCGCCTCGTCGATACGCTTGCAGAATTCGATGGTTTTCTTCACGTTTTCGTAGAAGTCAAACGGCTGGTCGCCATTGCCGCCCGTAGGACCAATCCGGTACGATCGCAGGCCCGCTTCGATGCAATCCCGTGCCCGTTCCTCCTCCGTCTTCGCTTTGGAAGCCCGGAAACCGGTGGCGTAGCATTCAACGTAATCGCGGGTGGCTCCTCCCAACAATTCGTATACAGGCACATTTAATGCCTTACCCTTGATGTCCCATAAGGCCATCTCCAATGCTCCCAGTGCGTGCAATTTCTCACGCCCGGGAGGGTAAAACATGCCCCTGTACACATTTTGCCAGATGTGCTCAATCCGGAACGGATCCTCACCAATCATCATCTGGGCGCATTGTTCGATCATATCTTTGGAACCGCCTTCTCCAATGCCGATGATGCCACCATCGGTCTCGATCTCGACAATTCCCCTTGCCTGGTTGAACAACGGTTTATTGTAGCCCGGAGCCGCATAGTAACGGATTTTGGTGATCTTCATCTTGGAGGCAGCCTCTGCTTTCATCACCGGAAGGCCGGCAGCAACAGCAGCAGTGCCCAGGAAGGCGGTTTTTATAAAATTTCGTCTTTGCATGGTAATGGGGTTTGTTCAGGGATTTTTTTGGTCAGTTGTGCTCGGAAGCGGTTTCGCGTTTGTCAGGAGGTTCCTAAGGAGCCACATTGTATCGTTCGCATTCATTTGTCTAGAAACAGGAGGCTCCGCAGGAGCCAAACTATGTCGTTCTCATTTCATTTGTCTAGAAACGGGGGGCTCCGCAGGAGCCACATTATATCGCTAGCATTCTCGTTCTAGAAACAGGGGGCTCCGCAGGAGCCTCTTTGGTTTGCCCCGGAGGGGCATCCTGTTTCTAGAAAACGCCAACGAATTTGGGAATATCGCGGCTCCGGAGGAGCCTCCTGGCTGCGTTCATGCCCCCGGCCATCGTTGATTTTCCATCCCTGCGCTCCCCCTTGCAACCGCCTGTTCATTAAACGTTTAAGCATGCAGGTAAAAAAAATCAGCCGCTCAGCAAGGCCGTTCTGGTTTTTGATGACTCCCTTGCGATCAGTTTCGCCTCCATCAGGATCTGCTTCATACCTTCATCCGGGTTTTTTAGTTTTTTCAGCAAATACTCCACCGCTGTTTTTCCAAGCAACTCCAATGGCTGACGCACATAGGTAATCGGGCAATAATACAGGTCGAAGACTTCCGCCTGACCGAAACTGACGATCGCCAGATCGGAAGGAACTTTGAGACGGAGCTCGTTGATATATTTCAACCCATTGATTGCCAATCCGTAAGTCGCAAAAATGATCGCTTCGACCTTTTGTTCCGACGCCGTCATTTCATCGATGGCAATTTTCACCTCGCTGTCCATCCGCTCGAAATGCACCGCTTTGAGCCAGGATTCCTGAAAATCGACCCCGCTATCTCGTAATGCGTGCTTATATCCCCGGACGCGTTCTTCCATGTGGTACATATTTGAGTCGTAGGCAATGATCCCGATGCGGGAGTAGCCGTTCTTCACGAGGTGTATCCCCGCGTCGTAGGATGCTTTGTAATTATTGGTGGCAACAAAATCGGTTTGTATTTCGGGAAAGTGACGGTCCAGGAGCACAAACGGAATGTTGCGCTCTTTGAGGTAATGTACCTGGCTTTCGGAACCTTCGCAGGATACGATAATGAAACCATCCACCTGCCTGTTAATCAGCACATTGAGCAAGTCCCAGGACTTGTCGGCGTGCTCATCGCAGCTTCCGATGATCACCGTGTAGCCGTTCTTTTTCGCCTCGTCTTCGACCACCCGGGCAATGTTGGCAAAAAACGGGTTCGAAATATCCGCGATAATGAGGCCGATCGTGTGCGTTTTGCCGCTCCTGAGGCTTTTGGCCAAATGGTTTGGCTGGTAATTCAATTCCTTTGCTATCAGTTTGATTTTATGGGCGATGGCTTCCCCTACCCTGGTCTCCTTTTCTTTGCCGTTGAGGACGTAGGAAACCAGGGCGGTGGAAACGCCTGCCTGCTGTGCGATATCTTTCAGCGATGTTTTTTTCATGGACGTATAAGCGTGCCGTCGAATTTTCTTACTTGCCAGTTGGATTTGGTGCTGATCGGGTATTTGGCGGCCGCCTTTTCATTGATATCTACGCCAATACCCGGCACCTCGTTCACCGACATATAGCCGTTCTTCATCGTCGGGCAGCCCGAGAATACTTCCAACGTTTTGTCATTGAACTGCACGGCTTCCTGAATGCCGAAGTTCCACACGGCAAGGTCGATGTGGGCATGTGCCGAATGACCAACGGGGGAAACGTCGCCGGGTCCGTGCCAGGCAGTTTTAACATTGAACCATTCACCCAGCCGGGCTACTTTCATAGCCGGAGTAACGCCTCCGATCTGCGACACGTGAATGCGGATGAAATCAAACCACTGGTTGGCCATCGGTTCCAGGAATTCATTGATGTTGTTAAACAATTCCCCCATGGCCAGCGGCACAGTAGTACTTTGCCGCAAGAGCTTGAACCATTTCATGTTCTCAGGCGAAAAAGGATCCTCGATGAAGAACGGCCGGTAGTCTTCCAGCTTTTTGATCATGTTGATGGCGTTCATCGGCTGTACACGCTCGTGAATGTCGTGCAGCAGCTCCACTTCTTCCCCGCATTGCTTCCGGACCGTTTCGAAGAGAATGGGAATCGCTTTCAGATAGGCGTTCTCATCCATGTAATTGTCGGTTGCTCCGCCGAAACCGGCCTCTTTGAAATCAGGTTTTTTGGTGGTGCTGCCGACCGCCCCATAACCTCCCTGCTGGATCCGGATATAGCGGTAACCCTGTTCCTGAATCTTCTTCACGCTCTCGACGGTCTCTTCGGGTGTACGCCCGTTCGCATGCGTGTAGCAAGGCACGGCGAACCGGCATTTGCCACCCAGCAATTGGTACAGCGGCATGCCTGCCCGTTTTCCCTTGATATCCCAGAGTGCCTGGTCCAGGCCGCTCAATGCATTGTTGAGCACCGGTCCATTGCGCCAGTAAGAGCTCACGTACGCTCCCTGCCACATGTCTTCGATGTTATCGACGTCCTTACCTGCACAAAACTCGTTGAGATAGGTATTGATTGCAACCAGTACTACTTCGGCCCGCTGGGTGAACGTGGCGCAGCCCAGGCCGTACAGCCCGGGCTCCGACGTTTCCACCTTGACCACAATGAGGTTGGAGCCCTGCGGGGCCGTTGCAATCGCGCGAACGCTTTTGATCGTCACGGGTTTCATAGCCCTGGCATATGCAGGCGTTTCCCGGTCGGCCCTGGCGCTGGGAATACCACCGAACAGTCCCAGCATTCCCGCTGACCCACTCAGTCCCAAGGCCTTCATCGTATCACGACGGCTCATTCCGTTCTCTTTCATTTCAATCGTTTTAAAGGTTTAAGAATTGATATCGCTGACGTTACTTTTTATCCCACCACACCCTGGTATTCAGATCATTGGGACCTTGTCGTGCATTGGCGTCGTTCACATTCTGCAAGTTCACGACGATTTCGGAATCGGGATAAGGCATGCGGCGGATAAAGTCTTCTTTGATCTCGGAACCGGGATAGGGGTTCTTTTTTAATGTAGGAAAACCGCTTCTCCTGAAATTAGCCCACGACTCGTTGCCGTCCAGGAAGGTGGCTACCCAGTACTGCGTGTTGATCTGATCGAGCGCTTTTGCATTGTCCAGCGGATGCGCTTTCAGGTACGCCAGAATTGCGTCCTCTTTAATGGCCGCGGCAGGATCATATAAGGCCATCTGTTCCAGGTTTGCGCGGATACCTTTGGCATAATAATCTGCGGCCTCGCCTGTAACCCAGCCACGTACGGCCGCCTCTGCCAGCAGAAGCTGCACCTGCGCATAGGTAATGTGAAACTCGGGAGCGTCCAGTTTCAAGACGGTCGTCAGGTTGATCTGGGTAAAATCCCAGAGGCTCACCACGCCGTTTTCGGCGAGTACGGTATTGATTGTCACGTCGTTGTAACCCATCGGCATTCCAATCTGCACTTTCGGATCGGAACTGGCGATCTTGGACGTTTGCTCAGGCCCGCCCTTCGCCCCCACGTAACGCACGGCAAACACGGGCAGGCGCGGGTCGTTGTTTTCTTTCAGGTAATTGACAAATGGAGCGGCGAGGTAGAAGTTTGTTTTCTCCCTGGCGGCGAGGTGATTAGCAATGTAATTGTTATAAATGGCGGTATGCCGTATGATCGAGTTGTCGGCATTGTTTTCAAAAAGACCGCCTGCCACCGCTTTGGTCACATAACCTTTGGCCCCGGTTGGATCCACTTTCGAAAGTCGCATTCCGGCACGCAACATGAGCGAATAGCCCAGTTTTTTCCAGCGTGGCACATTTCCACCATAGAGAATATCGGTGGTTACCGGCTGCTGCGATGCGTCCAGCGCACCCGCCGCCTCTTCGAGCTCTTTCAGGATGTCCTTATAAATAGCTTCCTGGGGATCGTATTTCGGACGGATCACTTCGCTGATATAGCCCTTTCCTGCTTCGAAATAGGGAATATCACCATAAGTATCGGTCAGGATCATGAATGCATAGGCCTTCCAGATCCGGGCCGCATTATAAATATTCGACTGCAGGGGATCGTCTTTGGTCTGCTCCGTTACTGCTACGAGCTGCTTGATCACGTTCCTGTAAAAATTCACCCACACCACCGGTGTATTGGAATTGTTCAGCTGGTTGTAATTGCCGCCGGAGAGCGAGCTTCCGTAGGGTGTGATCACCTGCTGCACGATCCCGAAATTATAGCAGAGCATGCCCAGCGTCGAAACGCCGTCCAGGTAGGTTGTGGCAATGATGGCCTTGTTGAGGATCAGCGACGGGGCCAGCGAGGTCGGATCGACCTTGTTGGTATTGATCTCGTCGAATCCGTTGTCGCAGCCTGTAATAAATGTCGCAGAGAGCACAAGCGACAGGATATATTTGGATATAGCTTTCATGGGAAAGACGTTTTAATGCTAGAATTTCACATTCAGATTGAAACCAATGCTGCGGGTCGGCGGCAGGCCGGGCCAGAAATCAAGTCCGGTCGCATTGTCCGACGAGTTCAGCACCTCTTCGGGGTCCATGTTTTCCGTCCATTTCTTGATCACCAGCACATTGTTGGCGACCGCGCTCAACCGCAAACCTTTCACGAATGATTGCTCCGGCAGGAATTTTCCAAGGTCGTAACCCAGGGTCAGCTGGCGCAGCTTCCAGAACCCTGCATTAGATACAAAGTCCTCATTGACGCCCAATGGGTTAACAGATTCATAAAATGGCTGCACCGCGGCCTTGGTTTTGTTCACCTCCCCGTCGGGATTCACACCGTTACCGATCACAAACCCTTCCGCACGCCCGGGCAATGTCCTTTTCGACAAGCCGTGCCGCAGGTAGTTGATGTTCCGCCCGGCAATCATTTTGTGCCCCAGTTTGAAATCGACCAATGCGGAAAGCATGATGCCCTTGTAGGTAAATGTGTTGGTAATACCACCGAAATACCGGGGAAGCGCGTTGCCTACGTTCGTCAGTGTGTTGTTCCGCATGGGCATACCACTGTTTTTGTCGAACACCTGCCGTCCCTGAGCGTCACGCAGGTACATGAAGGTATAAAGCTGGCCCAATGGCTTTCCGACCACCATATTCAGCGTCCGGCCTCCTCCGCCGCCGACGGTGATCACTGTGTCCTTGGCCGCCAGACCGAGTTTCAGCACTTTGGAGGTGTTGTAGGAAATATTGAAACTCACATCCCAGGTAAAATCCTTTCCCTTGACAGGCGAACCGGTCAGCAATAACTCGATCCCCTTGTTCCGGCTGCGGCCTACGTTGATCAGTTGGGCCACGTAGGAGGAAGCGTCGGAAATCTGAGCGGCAAGAATCTGATCGTCAGTCGTTTTGTGGTAATACGTTAAATCAAAACCCAGCTGATTGTTGAACATCCGCATTTCCAGACCGGCCTCCGCTTCCTTAATGCGCAACGGCCTGAGGTTCTTGTTCGGGACCGTGGAAGCATTGATGCCGCCCACCGGCACAAGCTGGCCCGACGGGTTCGGGAAGGAGTTGTTATCGACCGCGTAGTACAATGCATTGGAATACGGGTTTACATTATCCGACCCCACCTGCGCGTAAGCAGCCCTTAATTTCCCGAACGTGATCCAGGCAGGAAGATTTTTGAATGCCTGCGAGAAGATAAAGCTACCGGTCACCGAAGGATACAGAATGCTGCGGTTCTGCGGCGCCAATGTCGAAAACCAGTCATTGCGGGCCGTAACGTTCAGATAAATGAACTCTTTCCACGAAATCGTCGCGGCTCCGTACAAGGAATTGATTTTCTTTTCCGACAGCGCATACAGCGGGTTTTTTACGCGGCCATTCATGACGGTGTAAAGGTCGGGCTGAATGAAATCCTGTACTGTAACACTGTTATAGTCCATCCGTGCATAGCGCTGGTTACCACCCAATGTCACATCCAGGCCGATGTTCCCGAAATTATGGTTTCCACCAAGAATAAAGTCCAGGTTACGCTCGGTATTCCTGCGAACATCCTGTGTGAATGAGCCGTTGACGTAGCCTACCGGCGCCTTTGCGATCGGTGCATAGCCGTTGGGGATATTATAATCCTGGTTGCGGACATAAAAATCCTGCGCAATGCGACCCTGCAGATAGAGCCAGTCGGTAAACTGATACTTCAATGCGACGTTGCCAAATAGCCTGTCCCGGGTGATATTTTCGAAATGATGGCTGAGTGAGTAATAAGGATTATTCCTGACCAGGAACCTCGAAAATACAAATTCGTTGCCATCCGGATGCGTCTGGTTCTGCCTGAGCGCGTCAAAAGGCATGGAGTTTGCCAGCGTGAAAATGACCGTCGATGTGGCAAAATCCTGGGCGTCGATCTGTGGCGGGTTGGTATTTTTCTCTTTGGAATAATTAATGTTTCCAAAAGCGGTGAGCCGTTTGGAAATATTCTGTGTAAAACCCAGGTTGACCACCTTCCGGTTGAACTTATTATTTTCAACAATCCCACGATTATCGGTATTGGCCAGCGACAGGCTGAACCCGCCGTTAGGGCCATTATTGGAGACGGTAACGGTGTTGGTCATGTTGGTACCCGTCCTGTAAAACTGCTTCACGCGGCCGCGTACAGGCTGGTAAGGCCATATTTCATCGTCGAACAACACCTGTGTCATGCCCGGTTCGAACTTTTCACCAAAGCTCCACACCCCTGAGGTCGGTTCCTTGGTGGTGGGGCGCTTCCCGCCTTCACCCTGACCGTATTCGTATTGAAAATCCGTAAAATCCAGCGGTGTATCGGTGGTGAAGTTGATGTTGTAGTCCAATCCGATCCCCTTGCCTGTTCCCCGGGTTTTGGTCGTGATCATCACTACCCCGTCTTTCGCACGCGATCCGTAAAGTGCCGCAGCCGTCGCTCCTTTCAGCACTGTCATTGACTCGATATCATCCGGATTGATACTCGAAAGACCATCTCCGCCATCGGAATTGTTCGCTGCCCGGGGGCCGTAATCCCCGCCGCCGGCGAAGTTGGAATTATCGATCGGAACGCCATTGACGACGATCAGCGGGTTATTCTGTCCGCTGAAAGAAGACTGCCCGCGGATACGGATCTTGGCCGTCCCGCCCGGTCCGGTCGACAGGGACGAAATGTTCACACCGGCCATTTTGCCTTGTAAAGAGCTCACTACGTTGGGCGTACGGTTCGTCGAAATCTGGTCCGCATTCACCGTGGCCGTGGCATAACCGAGCGTTTTGGCTTCCCGCTTGATACCCAGCGCCGTTACGACTACTTCATTGAGGTTCTTCGATTCCTCGACCAGCTGCACATCCAGTACCGACCGGGAACTGACGTTGATCGTTTGACTGGTATAACCGATGAATGAAAAAACAAGATTCGCATTGGCCGGAACATCGAGGGCATATTTACCCTCCGAATCGGTAACGGTCCCCTGTGAGGAACCACTGATCAGGACATTCACGCCGGGCAACGGTGCCTTGTCCTGGCCGGTCACGGTACCCGCAATCCGGCTGTTCTGAGCGAAAACAACGCTGCAACACAGGCACAAGCATAAGGTGGCAATTGTAAAACACTTCTTCATCTCTTCTAATTGGGTCAAAAATCAGGGTGAGTGCTATGCAAAACATACACGAAACCGTAATCGCTACGGACACGAAGGTCAGAGTTCAAAAAAGTCAAAATGATGTCATTCATCCGGAAAACAAACCGAACGATAGTATATATACGCAAACAATTCTCCTGTACGAGACCGACTCCTGCAATGCAAGGAGGCACCTTTACGGCGCTTCCAACAGGAATAAAGTCACGAATTCAGCCAACCGAATCTATTTAAACGATTAAGCAATCCATAATGTAAAACGCTTGCTGAAAATCTTTAAGTTAGGTTGTTGTGCTGGTACCGGGTACTTGAAAAGTCTTGCCGGGAACTGAAACGGGTGGCAAGTGGAAATATAAAATACGCTGCTCTTTAATATTTTATACTTATTCTTCTAAAAAGGAAGTAATGTGACCAAATGTAGATTTAATCGATTAAACAACAAAATTTACAAACAATTATTTTTACATTTTTTCTGGAAATAAGTACAGTACCCATTTGCAGTTGTTGAATTCGCAATAAACTGGTAAAATGTATTTCAAATAATCATTCGCCCGCTTTGCGGAATGCCGGTTACAATGCGGTGCTGAAAGCACTAAATTTGTCCTGAAATCCTGCTATCGGTTTCTATTCCATCCATCCTATCATGACTTTTTTAAAACGTATGTTGGAACAATCCAGGCTGCCGCTCACGGTCAGGCAGTTTTGGTGGTATTCCTTCTGTTACTGGAGCATTTTCGCGGTAATAACATTTGGTCAGCTTATGATGCTGTGGCTTTTGAAGGATGGGGTGGTAATGAGAGCCCACGAGATGTTCATCTGGCTCCTCGACGGGCTATTCTGGTGGTCTACCAGCCCATTGGTACTCTATGCCTCCATCAAGATACCCATCGTGTTCAAACTGCGGCGAAGCTCTTTGCTCAAACCGATCCTCTGCCATCTGGCGATTGTGACGTTTCTGAACATTCTCGTCAATCTTGTCCATTATTATATCACCAATCCCCTGATGTTCAGGGCCGTGGGCAGGTATGTTCCACTGGAAAACTATCTTTTTTCGTTTTTCATCGCCTACACGGCAAGCTTTGGCCAGTATCTTTTGCTAGTGGTCGGTTTCAACAAGGTATCCTATATTTACCGTTACCAGGAGCTCAAACAACAGAATTTCGAAACAGAGCTCCACAATGAACAGTTGCGCGGCCAGCTGGCCAATGCACAACTGCAATCGCTCAAAATGCAGCTTAACCCCCATTTTCTTTTCAACACATTACACAGCGTCGTGAGCCTGATGGTGAAGAATGATATCCGCAAAGCGACGCTGATGATCACTACGCTGAGCGATCTTTTGCGTGCCGTGCTGGTCAACCAGTCGGCCGACTTCATCCCTTTGCAGGAAGAACTCAGGCTGACGCGCCAATACCTGGACATCCAGCAGATCCGTTTCCAGGACCGTCTGAAAGTGACCTACCACATCGATCCCGCTTCGGAACTCTATCCGGTGCCGCAGCTGATTCTGCAGCCGCTCGTCGAGAATTCCATTACCCACGGCATTTCCGACCTCACTACCAACGCGTTGATCAGCATTACCAGCACCGTAAGCGCCACCGGCATGCAAGTCACCGTGCATGACAATGGTACCGGTGCTTCCGCGCGTAAATCCACCAAAGGAATGGGCCTCGGATTGAAAAACACCCTGATGCGCCTGCAACAGGCATACGGCGAAGATGCAAGGCTGGAATTTGACCAACCAGCCACCGGCGGGACCTCGGTCACGCTGTTTTTTGAAGGTCAGCCCAAAACAAAAACCCCGAAAGAATATGAAATATCGCTGCCTGATCATCGATGATGAAGTGCTGGCCAGGGATGTAATCAAGACGTTTGTGAAGCACGACCACACCATCGAGATCACCGATGAGGCCGCCAATGGCTCCGAAGCGGTGGTGAAGATACTGCAAAACAAGCCCGATGTGATTTTCCTGGACATTCAGATGCCGGAGCTGGATGGATTCGAAGTGTTACGTGAAGTGTGGCCGCATCACCAGCCATTTGTCGTCTTCACAACCGCCTACGATCAGTACGCATTGCGTGCGTTCGAAGTGAATGCGATCGATTACCTACTCAAACCGTTCGACGAGATCCGCTTCCATCAGTCGTTGGGGCGACTAAAAGAAAGGCTGAGTCAGAAATCGCAGCCCAGGATCGAGGAGCTGGTCAACAACCTGCTGCGCGACCAGCGGGAAAAGGAGGAAAATTACCTGCTGCGGGTGCTTGTGAAAGAAGCGGGCAAAATGTATCTCGTCAAAACGGAAGATATCACCCATTTCTCTGCGGACGGTAACTACATATCGGTGTACACGCCGCAGAAGGTTTACACGATCTACGAAAGCCTCGGCAGTCTGGAAAGCCGGCTCGATCCATCGGTGATGATTCGCGTCGGCCGGTCCAACATCGTGAATATGAATTTCATAACGGAACTGGAAACGTATTTCAACGGCGAGTACATCATCCATTTGTCGACCGGTGAGAAAATCAAATGGACCAGAGGTTATCGGGACAATATCAAGGCGTTCCTGACCAAAATGGGGTAACCTTCGGATACAGTCCAATGCGAAATCTGCACGTTTTAAATAACCAAAAGCTCAGGTCAGACATTTTTTATTCCAATTCAAACGATTCAGGGCCAAATTTGTCAGTAACAATAACTTTCCGCAAAACGCGGATCCAGGATACCTGACCTATTATAAGCACTCAAACCGTTTTAGCCATGCTCATTAAAACTTCTACCATCTTAGCCTCAGCGATCTTCACATTGGTCCAGAACCCGAGAGCCGCCCAGCAAAAGCAGTGGCTCCTGTTCGCGGCCATTGCAGCGTCCCTCATACTGTACGGCATGTACCGGGGAATAAGCATACAAAAACATCCGGACCAGCCTTTGGTAACCACCGAAGACACCGGACATCGCACCGCAAGCTCAACCCCGAGGTGGAGCTATGACGAAATCGCACACAAACTGATCATGGAAAACACCGACCTCACCTGTGCAGAAATCAGCCGCGGCTTTTCAGCAGGAGTCGGTCACGCATTGATCAAGATAACGCGCCATGCCGACGGCCGCCCGGTAATTTTGAATATGTAATGCTGCGAAGTTGGCTACGGGCGTAGTATAGTTTATCACCGTCTTTGCAGCTCTTTTTTTTTAGCTCTTTTTTGTTAGCTCTTTTTTGTAGCTCTTTTTTGTAGCTCTTTTTTGTAGCTCTTTTTTGTAG
>CBFGMV010000142.1:0-17907 GCA_965649915.1 uncultured Dyadobacter sp. | reverse complement strand
CGTCAAATAACACGGGCGCGGCGCTTTTTAAACTGATAAATAACTACGGTATAAGATAATGCGGCGAATGCGAAGGCCGCCATGCAGAAAAACACCACCGGAAGGTTCTGGCGCTGGTTTCCGAACAGCTCCGCAGAAAGAAATGCCCCCAGGCCAATACCTGCTTCCAGTGAAATAAACATAGTCGCGATCGCGCGGCCACGGTTATGATCGCCGCTCAGATCGACCGTCCAGGCAGAAAGCACCGGCGATAGAATGCCCATCGATATTCCAAAGAATGCAGCACCTGTGAGAAACATCGCCACCGATTCGGCAAACCCGGTCAGGATCATGGCTATGATTAGTACAATACAGCCTACGATGGTAACGGGCATGCGGCCGTGGCGGTCGGATATTTTACCGGCAAAGAGCCGTATCATGATCGACGAGATCGTAAACATCATGAAATACAAACCGCGGTTTTGCAATCCCAGGTAGCCGCTGAAATCCGGGGTGACGGTCGCCACCGCACCAAAGCCGAAGTAGCAGAGGAAGGTAATCAGTGCCGGACTGAACACATCAGGTTCGAAAATATCCCGCCGCGTGATCTGAAACGACTTTAAAGAGAGCTTTTGCTTTTCCTTCAAAGTCTCCTTCATATTCAAAAGGATCGCGATCGAAAGAAATGCAAGAAGCGACGATGTATAAAAGAGTGCGTTCAAAGAAAACTCCTGGCTGATCATGCTCCCGATCGCCGGCCCGAACGCCGAGCCGACGCTCATACACATGCCATGTATGCCCATTGCCTCCCCGCGCCTGTTCGCAGGTACGACATCGGCCACGTAGGCAGCCGTGCCGGTGGGCTTGAAGCCCGTTGAAAACCCATGCACGAGCCTCAGCAACAGGAACGGCATTACGGTTGTGAAAATCGGATATAAAAAGCCGCACACAAAACACACCAGCGACCCGAACGCCATAACCGGAACCCGCCCGATACGGTCGGTAAGCCGCCCACTGAATGGCCTGGAAAGTCCCGCTGTCAATGTAAACAAACCGATAATAGCGCCTTTGTATTCGGCCCCGCCCATGCTTGAAAGATAAGCCGGGAGCTCAGGGATCAGCATATTGAAACTGGAAGAGAATAGAAACGAGCTGAGGCCCAGCAACCAGAATTGCGTCGTAAATATTCCGGGAGAAGCTGTATTTTGCATCGCGCAAAATTACGACTAACTTCCATCAAAAGCAGAAAAACCTCACCATCGGTTTTCTGCGTTCGCTTTTTTCCCCAACTTTAACGCATGGTACGCATATTCTATAAGGAGGGTAAAGTCATCAAGCGGGAAAATGACATCCGCGAATTGGGCAAGGTAAAAAACCTGATCTGGGTCGATCTGCAATCGCCTTCCGCAGAGGAAGAAGAATGGGTCGAAAACAAGTGTAGTATCAGCTTCCAGACTCCCCAGGAAATCGTAGAAATCGAAAGCAGCTCTCGGTTCTTCGAGCAGAACGAAACGATCAACGCTAACTCCAACTTTCTCAAAATAGAGCGTGAGGGCTATGAAACTTACCCGGTTTCATTCATCCTGCACCAAAATGTACTTTTCACCTACCGGCGGGGCGATTCCAAGACTTTTGCCGACACTGTCAAAAAAATGAAAGTGAGCCCGGAAGGAATACAGGGAGGCGTCGATTTTATGCTATTACTGCTCGAAACGCGCATTGAGGCCGATGCTGACGCATTAGAGGGAATTTCGCGCGACATTTCATCCATCAGCAAGGACCTGAACCATGAACAAAAAACACGTCAGGAAGTCTTGCTCCGGATCAGCGGATTGCAGGAAATCACCATGATGCTCAGAGAAACGAGCATCGATAAGCAACGTGTTCTTTCGGGCATCCTGCGCAGCCAGTATTTCCCCGAAGACCGCAAAGAGCATCTTCGCATCATACTCAAAGATATCAACTCTCTGCTCGAATACACAACCTTCAACTTCGAAAGGCTGGAATATCTCCAGAACACGTTCATGGGCCTCATCAACTTGGAGCAGAGCCAGGTGATCAAGATCTTCACTGTTGTTACGATCATCTTTATGCCGCCCACCCTGATCGCGGGCATTTTCGGGATGAACTATGAACACATACCCTCTACCGGTGAGCCATGGGGATTCTGGCTATCACTGTTTCTGATGGTTTTCTCTTCACTGGTCGTGCTTTGGTTTTTCAGGAGAAAAAAATGGATTTAGGAATGAATTTTATTCAATCCCATCCTTTTTGCCGTCTTCCCGACGCGACGGCACAACTTTAATGCGTTCATTGTGTTGCGGAGAGCACAATAAAAACTGCATCACATTGTTAGTATATAGGCTATATTTACGCGATCGGATCCAATTGCCGGTCATCTCAACCCTCTTCCAACCATTTCCCTAACAATAGAGTCATTATTCCTAGCCACGCAGCTCCAACGGCGCTGGTCTGATATTTGCATTGAAAATATCCGTAAGGATATGGAAATGAGCTATATAATTCACAAAATGGAGAAGATCATGAACGCCATCCTGTTAGAAGGAATTATTAAAGAATCGGGTATTAAAAAACTTTTCATCTAACTTGATAACCGATTATCTATGAAAAGTATATCAGTAGTTATTCCCAACTATAACGGGAAACATTTATTTGAAAAGTATTTTGAGCATAATTATAGGGTTCTGCAAGATCTTGAAACAAATGTTCAGATTATTGTAATTGACGATGCATCCACGGACGATTCTGTTGCATATTTACAAGAACATTACCACGAAAAAATCACATTAATCCGAAAAGAAGTCAACTCAGGATTTTCGGATACTTGCAATATCGGCATTAAAAATGCAACTAATGAATTGATCTTCCTTTTGAATACGGATGTTACGTTGGAGCCAGGCTATATGGAAAAGCTCTACAAGTATTTTGAATTGGAAGACACATTCGGAGTCATGGGAAGAGTGATTGGCATGAATGATGATTTTATTCGCGAAGCCGCCAGAGAACCCAAAATATCCGGTAGAAAAATAAAATCATCCGACTTCTTTCACTTACAAAACATTAATGCATTCACGCCCACTTTTTATTTATCCGGCGCCATTGCATTAATGGATACACAAAAATTGAAAGCCATCAATGGATTCAACGAGATGTTCAATCCGTATTATGGAGAAGATCAGGAACTTTCAATTCGGGCTTGGCGCCTTGGCTGGAAATGTTATTACGAACATGATGCCGTATGCCGTCATGAAGTATCAGCCAGCACCAAGAATCATAATCACAAAAAGGCCATTAAGCGGATCCATTTCAGAAACAGATATTACGTTCACTACCTGCATTTGCAAGGGATGGATCTGAAACTGTGGCATCTGCAGATACTGCTCTGTGACGTATTGCTTGGCCTGTTTACACTTCAGTTCTTTAAAGTGGAAGCTTATTGGGACTTCTTTAAGAACCGCAGAAACTTGCAGGCAAAGAAAGTTGCCTTCAACAGGCAGATGAAAAAACATCACTCCGACATTGGCATTATCGACGTGATCAACAATTTCCGGCTCATGCTGAAGTACCAGCAGGTTATTAAATTGAACTAGGTAAGACTACGATATAAATCAAGGTATTCGGAAGCTGCCCTGTCCCAGGAAAAAAATCTTGCCCTGTTGCGGATTTTTTCCCTGGGCTTTGTCTTTTTATAATGATCCAGACTGCTTTTCAGCACATTACGCATATGTTCCGGCTCGAAACTATCGAAATAGTATGCACAATCTCCTCCGATCTCCGGCAACGAAGTACAGCGCGACAGGATGACCGGCTTCCCGTAGTACATTGCTTCAATGACGGGTAAACCGAACCCTTCCGCAATGGACGGAAAAACAAATGCGGTACAATTACTCAAATACCATTTCTTATCATTCTCGGACACCGGTCCGGTAAATATGACGCGATCCAGGACATTGAGCTTTTCAGCCTCCCGGATGATCGTCCTTTTATAGTCTCTGCTGCTATCGATACCCGCTATTATCAATCTTAATTCATTGTCCTTCAAAAGTGCCGGTAACACATGAAAGTTCTTCTTGCTGGCAATAGTCCCGATCGTAAATAGGAATGGCTTATCGATTGCATTGTCAGGCTTTCTGATTAAACCCGTATCGTCGATGTTACACCCGTTGTAAATAACCGAGGTAGGCTTATCCCTTAAATTGAGATGCCTTTTCAAATCTTCCAGAACGAAAAACGAAATCGCTACGATGTGATCAGCCCTGTCAATCTTGGTTTGCAGACGGGACAGATACTTTTTGATTCTACTTGCGGTCTTATTCTCGTCGTAAAGAAAATTTAAATCGTGGATTGTCAGCACAATAGCTACATTTTTACCGAAAGGATAATATCTTGACCCCTGGTAAGTACAATGCCAGATATCGACCGCTTTGGTATCGGGAAAAAATAACTTGTGAATGAAATGCTGGGATACATAATTGGCTTGTTCACCAAATGCATGTTCTGCGGAAGTAGGTAGATAAAATGCTATCCTTTCCTTCTCATTACCAATCTGTTTCAGAATCGAATTACCCAACTGAAGACAATAATGATAAAGTCCGGTGTGGGGATGCCGCATTCTTTCACAATCAATCAGAACATTTTTTAGCATGCTTATCTCAATCATTTTCTTTTGTACGCTTCCAATGCGTAGCAAAAACCATTTACAGGAATATAATTTACATCATATCCCAATTGATTAAGATATTGACTAACCATGAGCACATTATTCCGGTTATCAATATCGTGGACGTTTATCAGCATTGTTTCGATCCGGCAAATGATTTCCGGCGGGGTGTTAAAAATAATATCATATTCGCTCCCATCACAATCCATCCTCAACAAATTCGCTTTCGGTACATTTGCCGCGATTTCTGAAAAGAACCTGCCCGCACCGTCATTTCCTTACATTACGGGCATTAAAATCTCTTACCGAAGAGGCTGTCCTCTGATTAGCCTCTGTGTTCCCCCATCTGCGAACACTATCTCGCGGCAAGTTCCTGCGAGGGCATTCGGGCCACGCGTTGTCAAACCTTCTGATGGACGAAATATGCGAGCGCATTAGTCCAATATTACTGTCGAATGGCTTATACGCATAAATTTGGGCATTCTTTATTTTAGATAAAAGCAATATGTCAAAAAAACCGGCATCCGCACCGACATCGGTTGGCAAGCGGATCGTCCGGCGATATTGCGGGCAGAATTCCGATATGATAAGCCGGGTAAATCCTCCAAAAACAGGCAGAGACTGATGGGTGGGCGAAACATCAATCTGTTGGCTTTCGAGACAAAGTGTAGCATTCTACCCCGATAACGATATGTATACCGGAGATGGTCAGTGAATGCTGAGGTTCTGAGGGTATCTGCTCTGCGCCTCATCTCGTAGGGTTTGTTTGAATTTTAGCCCAAAGCGTGTAGCTTTGTTTTCTTCAGGCCCGGCCTTTTCAGCCAACGGCAAGTACGAACGTTATATAATTCTGATCTCCGTAAAATACTCAAATTAACTATGTCACAAGAACTTACCAGACAGGAGCCCCTGTTGATCGAAGACCCCTTGCGGTTTGTTTTGTTCCCTATCAAACATTCCGATATATGGGAAATGTACAAACGTCACGAGGCGTCTTTCTGGACAGCCGAGGAAATAGATCTGTCCCAGGACATGAAGGATTGGGAAAATCTTTCTGATGGTGAAAGGCACTTCATCTCTCACGTACTGGCATTTTTTGCGGCATCCGACGGAATTGTCAATGAAAATCTCGCTGTCAACTTTTTGAGCGAAGTACAATATGCGGAAGCTAAATGCTTTTACGGTTTCCAGATCGCGATGGAAAACATCCACTCCGAAACCTATTCTTTACTGATCGACACCTACATCAAGGACTCTGTGGAGAAGGACCGTCTCCTGCGTGCCATCGAGACGATCCCGTGTGTTCAGAAAAAGGCCGAATGGGCATTGAAATGGATCAACAGCCCGGTGTTTGCAGAACGCATTATCGCTTTCGCCGCAGTCGAAGGAATTTTCTTTTCGGGTTCTTTCTGCTCTATATTCTGGCTTAAAAAGCGCGGCTTGATGCCAGGCTTGTCATTCTCCAACGAACTGATCTCACGGGATGAGGGATTGCATTGCGAATTCGCGTGTTTGCTCTACACGAAACACATTGTGAATCAGCTGCCGCAGGAGCGCGTGATCGAGATTATGCTGGATGCCGTCGAGATCGAAAAAGAGTTTGTAACCGAGTCGCTTCCTGTATCCCTGATCGGTATGAATGCAGAATTGATGAAACAATACATTGAGTACATCGCCGATTTCTGGCTCGAAAGACTGGGATGTCCTAAGCAATTCAATTCCGCGAACCCATTCGACTTCATGGAATTGATCTCGCTTCCCGGTAAAACCAACTTCTTCGAAAAACGGGTTGGAGAGTATCAGAAAGCGGGGGTCATGAGCGGAGTGAAGGACAAGGAATCTGCTCACAAGATTTCATTCGATTCGGATTTTTGACACTGATTTGTCTTGCTGAGGGGAGTCTGCGCATATGCTTCGACTCCACTCAGCAAGACAATATTATTGGTCCACATCACAACTCCCCGAGCTCCTTCCAGACCAGCTCACTTTCATATCCCTTTCCCAGTGCAAACCTGGCCAGTTTTTGTTTCAGCTTGAAAGGATCGGGCTCAGTTTTCGACAGCAAGTTCCGCTTTTTCGAAAGCAGCTCCCTTAAGCCGGCAACATAGTCTTCATCGCCGATTTCATTCATTCCTTTTTCAATGCTGTATGTGCTCAGGCCGCGCCGGTTAAGCTCCTGCCGGATCTTCATTCTGCCCCAGTTTTTGACCCTGAATTTCCCTCCTGCATAAGTTTTTGCAAAGCGCTCCTCGCTCAGATAGTTCATCGAGATCAGTTCGGCAATCAGCTCATCGGCTTCATCTCCCCACACATTCCATTTCCTGAGCCGCTGCCGGACCTCCTCCTGAGTCCGCTCCTGGTAGGCACAATAGGAGGCTGCTTTTTGCAATATGAGCCGGTCCATGTATTCCTTTTTGTATTAAATAATCTTAACAACGTGCAAGGATAAAGAAAATATAACGGATGAATAACTATTTTTGAGTTTATAAATACCCCCTGTACAAATAGCAAAAACCTATACCCATGACTTTTCAGAGACGGTCTTTTTTAAAACTCCTTCCCGCATTATCAGGAATTCCATATCTGTCAACCCAGGCTGGCGCACAACCTGCGGCGAGAATATCGCTCCGCTTCATCGTCGCTTCGGATGGCCATTTTGGACAGCCTGATACAGAGTTCAAGACCTTCCATTCCGACCTGATCAGTTGGGTAAACCGCGAAAAATTACAGAAAGGAGTTGATTTCCTGTTTTTCAATGGCGATCTCATCCACGACGACCCCACGTTGCTGTATGATTTCAAAAGCACGATTTCCAACCTCAGCGTGCCCTATTACGTGAGCCGAGGAAATCATGATAAAGTGGGGCTCGATGTATGGCAAAGTACCTGGGGCTACCCTACCAATCACAGCTTCGCCAAAGGGGAATACGCATTCGTCGTAGGCGACACATCCAATGAAAAAGGGGAATATGTGTGTCCGGATGCTGCCTGGCTACGCAATGAACTGGCAAAGTACAAAGACAAAAAAGGCATTTTCGTGTTCCTCCACATTACCCCCGCTAAATGGACCGTCAACGGGATCGAATGCAAGGAGGTGATCGAGCTGTTCGAAAGTACGCCCAATGTAAAAGCTATTTTCAATGGTCACGACCACGACCAGGACAGCACTAAAATGTATGGTAAAAAACCTTATTTCTTCGACGGCCACTTCGGTGGTAACTGGGGAACGGCCTACAAGGGGTACCGCATTGTCGAGATTTATGAAGACCACACCTGGCAGTCGTACCAGTACAATCCTACGGCAGCGCCGGTTTTGAATACTTTTTCAGGTAAAAGCTAGGTTATTCAGTCCAGCAGGTTTTCAATGTCGCGGAGGTCCTGCGGGCCGGTTGCTACTTTTCCTCGTTCAATAGGCTTATCAGATTTAAATATTCCTGTTCCATTACCTAATGGCGGATTGAGTGGTTAAATACCGGTGTATCCACATTGCTAAGCTGGTACAGATTTTTAACCACTTGATTCATTTGAACAATCAACCGCTCAATGGACCTACTCAGTGGACAGCCTCATTGGTTTTACAAGAATGGAGCTTTACAATCATACCCTGCGTTATCAGAAAACATCACCTCGGAAATCGTCATCATGGGCGGCGGGATTACAGGCGCATTACTGGCCTGGCACCTGACAGAAGCCGGTTTTCCCGTAGTAGTGCTCGAAAAAAGGCACATTGGAATGGGCAGTACTTCCGGCTCGACCGCATTATTGCAGTATGAAATCGACACCATGCTCACGGACCTGATTGATCGCATTGGAGAAAAAAAGGCGGTCCGCAGCTATCTCCTGTGCGTCGAAGCCATTCACAAAGTCCATAAAATTGTTGACTCCCTGTCTGTCAAAACCGGGTTTTCCCTTAAAAAGAGCGTGTACTATGCTTCCAAGAGGGACGACCTTCCTGCTTTGGAAAAAGAATATGCTGTCCGTAAAAAGGTCGGCATCGACGTAGATTGGTGGGACCAGGCCACACTAAGGTCGCATTTCCCGGGTATCCGGAAAAGCGGTGCCATTCTTTCGCACGATGGTGCACAGGTAGACGCCTACGCTCTTACTCATGCATTGTTCCAGCATTGTATCCGGAAGGGGGCGCGCGTGTATGACACCGTGGAGATCACAGATATCCACCACGAACGAAAAGGGGTCTCGCTTACCCTCGACAATGGGACGGTCGTCAAAACCCACAAACTGATCGTGGCGGCAGGCTACGAATCCCAAAAGCTGATTTCACACAACTTTGTAAGGCTGCATTCCTCTTATGCGATCGTGAGCAAGCCCATTCTGCAGGAAAAGGAACTCTGGTATCAAAACGCATTATTGTGGGAAAGCGCCCGTCCTTACCTGTATCTCCGGACCACCGAGGACAACAGGGTGCTTATTGGTGGAAAAGATGAAATGTTTCAGAGCGCGACAAAAAGAGATAAGCTCCTTCATCGCAAAGCGAAAGAGCTGGAACAGAATGCAAGGAAGATGTTCCCCTCCCTGCAACTGGTCACCGACTATGCCTGGTGCGGAACTTTCGCAGAAACCGAGGACGGCTTGCCATTTATCGGCAGTGTGAAAGAACACCCGAATACCTGGTTTGCATTAGGTTTTGGAGGCAATGGTATTTTGTTCAGCATCATAGCCGCGGAGATCATTACAGATGTGATCAGCGGAAAGCAAAATAAGGATGCGGCTACTTTCAACTTCGACAGGCTTGGCAAGTCATGAAACCCGCCAAGCCTGCGGACGCATCAGATCACTTTAATGAGGTGATTTTTCTTTCCTTTCGAAACCAGAAGGAATTTGTTTTGTAATAATGCAAATTCCGTCAAAGGCTGCTCAGCCGAACTTGCTTTTATTTTATTGATACTAACCGCATTCTGCTGGATCGCACGCCGGGCCTCGCCTTTGGAGGTATAAACCTCGGACCGCGTCGTCGTCGAAATCAGATCGGTTAAATTGGTGCATTCATCCCATTCCGAACGCGTAATCTCAGTTTGAGGCACGCCATCAAAAACGGCGTCAAACTCATCTTCGGCAATGCTCTGCAAAGTTTCCAGGGTTGCTTTGCCAAACAACACTTCCGAAGCTTTCAGTACCAGATCATAGGCCCTCTGCGAATGGATCCGGATCGTCAGTTCCGAAGCCAATGCTTTTTGCATAATACGCAAATGCGGCTCGGCGGTATGGCTCGCTTCCAGCGCCTCTATTTCCTCGCGGCCTTTTAACGAAAATACACGCAGGTAACGCGGCATATCATCATCGCTCTGGTTCAGCCAGAACTGGTAAAACTGATAAGGCGACGTTTTCGACGCATCCAGCCAGATATTTCCCCCTTCGCTTTTTCCGAATTTCGAGCCGTCGGATTTGGTTACGAGCGGGGTCGTCAAGGCATATGCTTTGAAATACCCTTCCTCGTCACCCTCTTTTCTGCGAATGATTTCGGTACCGGTCGTAATGTTACCCCATTGGTCCGATCCGCCCATTTGCAGCCGGACGTTCTTGTTTTTATATAGATGATAAAAATCGTAGCCCTGCAAAAGCTGATACGAAAATTCGGTAAATGAAATACCCGTTTCAAGCCGCTTCCTGACCGAATCTTTGGACATCATATAATTGACACTCAAAAACTTACCGGCATCGCGAAGGAATTGCAGAAAGCCTATATCCTTGAACCAGTCGTAATTGTTCACCATCTCGGCCGAGTTCTCACCACTGTCAAAGTCCAGAAACTGTTCCAGCTGCTTACGGATACCTTCCTGGTTGATCCGCAATGTATCCTCGTCCAGGAAAGAACGCTCCGCAGCCTTGAACGACGGATCGCCGATCATACCCGTGGCACCACCTACCAAAGCAATAGGCTTGTGCCCTGCCCGCTGGAAATGCACCAGGAGCATAATGGTGGCAAGATTCCCGATGTGCAGCGAAGGCGCCGTGGGATCGAAACCGATATAGCCGCAGGTCATCTCCTTCTGAAGTTGCTCATGGGTCCCGGGCATCATGTCATGCAGCATGCCCCGCCAGCGTAATTCTTCTATAAAATCAATCGCCATTCTAAAAAACTGTTGCTTATTTAATATCGAACCGCAAAGGTAAAGGTTATCGGTTTGAAAACTTCCAATGGCCGGATGCTTTTGAGAATCGGAAGGATTATTCATTCAAAAACCCATAATTTTGCATTAATAACAGATTTTCCGCACCCTATCATCAACAAAATCATGTCATTACGACTGCCTGTGCTGTTTTTTATTCTGCTGTCACTTTGGGGTCCGTTGGCCGGTTTCGGCCAGACAACCTATTGTAACCCGATGGATATCGATTACAAATACAATTTTGAACAGCTCAATGAAAACATTAGTTACCGATCCGGCGCTGATCCTGTGATCATCAACCACAAAGGCGAGTACTTTCTGTTTGTGACCATTTCGGGTGGTTACTGGCATTCCAAAGACATGCTGCACTGGCAATACCTGACCGCCAACCGCTGGCCTTTTGAAGATATGTGCGCCCCCGCGGCAGTTTCGGTCCGCGATACCTTGTTTTTATTTCAATCCACCTTCGAATCCCGGCCGATATTGTATTCGGTGGCACCGGAAAAAGGTATTTGGGAGTTCTACAACCGATGGACGCCACGCCTGCCGAAGGACATCGGGCCCTGGGATCCTGCATTATTCCACGACCCCGATACCGACAAATGGTACATGTACTGGGGCTCTTCCAATGTTTACCCCATTTTCGGCTCTGAATTAGATTATTCCAAACGGCTGGCATTCAAGGGACAATATCAATCCATGTTTTGGCTTAATCCTTACGAGCACGGCTGGGAAAGGTTTGGTCCGAATCACTCCGATCCTTTCAAACCATTTACCGAAGGTGCCTGGATGACCAAGCACAAAGGCAGATACTACCTGCAATACGGGGCTCCCGGCACGGAGTACAATGTATATGCCAATGGCACCTATGTGAGCGACGCGCCACTGGGGCCATTTACCTATGCGCCGTATAACCCGGTCTCATACAAGCCAGGGGGATTTGCCACCGGCGCAGGGCATGGCAACACTTTTCAGGATAATTATGGCAACTACTGGAATACCGGAACGTCCTGGATCGGGCTGAACTGGGCCATGGAACGGCGGATCGTGCGCTACCCGGCAGGTTTTGACAAGGATGGGCAGATGTTTGCCAACACCCGTTTCGGAGATTTCCCCCACAAAATGCCCGACAAGACCTGGCAAGGGAAAGGCGACGCACTTTTTACCGGCTGGATGCTGCTTTCTTATAAAAAACCGGCGACAGCATCGTCAACCCTCGATACGATGGCGGCTCAGAAAATTACGGACGAAAACCCACGTACATTCTGGGCCGCGAAGCAAAATAAGCCGGGAGAAACCCTGACGATCGATTTACAAGCTGAACAGGACATCAAAGCTGTGCAGATCAATTACACCGACTACAAATCGGATATTTTTGATAACAAGCCGGAGAAGGTCTACACCCAATTCAAGATCCTGACATCGAAAGACGGTAAAAAATGGGACCTGGCCAGTGACCTCACGCGACAACCCAAGCGCGATCGCCCCTGCGCGTACATCGAGCTCACGGCTCCTGTCCGCGCGCGCTATGTGCGATACGAGCATGTATATGTAGGCTCGCCCATTCTCGCGATCAGTGAATTCCGGGTTTTTGGGAATGGCTCTGGGAAAGCGCCATTAACTCCTGCTGACTTTTCCGCAGTTCGTCAGAAAGATACGCGCAATGCGGATCTGAAGTGGGAAAAGGTACCTGGCGCAACCGGCTACAATGTGCTCTGGGGTATCGCGCCCGACAAGCTTTATCAGACGTATCAGTTCTGGCATGACGAACCAAACACATTTGAGTTACGGGCATTGAATGTGGGAGTTCCCTACTACTTTGCTATTGAAGCCTTTAATGAGAATGGGGTATCGGCAGTGAGTAAAGTTGTTTCGGTCAAATGAGCGAGGTTCAAATCACCTCCTCAGGAAGGAATTCGATGTTTTCATAAATCGACCGGAGTGTCATTTCAAAATTGAATGCATTCAGGCGGATCACATCATCCGCATTTTCGAACGTCCGGTACAGCCAGATATCCGTTTCCTCCGAGCGGGAATACAGTTCCACATAAAATTCGTTTTGCGAAACGAGCATATAGTATTGCAGAGAAGCAATGCTCTTATAACGCCTTAACTTGAAACCACGATCGTAGGTGGCCGAAGTTTTAGACAATACCTCTACTAGGATGCTGGGATGCTTGATGATGTAAGTCCCGGCAATGTCGGTGGCCGAGCAAGTCACCACCACATCGGGATAAGGATAGTAAATATCGGAGACTTTTACTTTGACATTTTCTGAAAAAATACGACACCCTTTCGGCCTGAAAAAGCCTTTGAACGCCGACCGAACATTATCCACAATGTCGTTATGATTCAAGGTTGTGCCTGCCATTGCAAACACTTCCCCGTCATAAAACTCGTGACGGATTTCACTTTTTTCCTCCATTTCGAAGTACTCTTCGACCGTGTATCTCTGTTCGGCTATTTGTGCGTGTCCCATATTGTTCTCGTTATCAGGAGACAAATTACAGGAAAAAAGTTTCAAATGAAATTATGCAGGGCTTTCGTTGAGCCACAATAAAGAAGAATCTCCATAGCTCAAAAACCGGTAGTCTTTCTCCAGAGCCTCCGAATAAATCCGCTTCCAGTCCGGGCCTACAAATGCCGCGACGAGCAGGATCAATGTCGAGCCAGGTTGGTGATAGTTGGTAATAAGCCCGCGGCACAGCCTGAACCGGTAGCCGGGAAAGATAAAAATTTCCGTTTCGCCGATAATCTGAGTCAAGCCTTCCGCATCCATGTGCGTTGCGATGGCTTGCAGGGATTGCTGCGCAGTAGGTAATTCGGCTTCGGCAAATGGATAGGGATAGAGCTTCCCGATGCTGAACTCCGTAGTCTCCTGCCGAAACAGTTTGACGCCGTACCAGTAAAGGCTTTCGAGCGAACGAAGAGACGTTGTGCCTACCGGCACGACATGACCGACAGATTTCAGCAGGTCATCGATCACTGTTCTGGTAAAAACAACCTGCTCCGAATGCATGCGATGCTCGGTCACTTTTTCCACCTTGATCGGCTGAAATGTACCGGCTCCGACGTGGAGTGTGAGAAAAGACCTCCGTACGCCCTTTGCGTCGAGCGCACCGAAAACCTCAGGCGTGAAATGCAGCCCTGCCGTAGGCGCGGCGACTGCACCGTCGTAATGTGCGTAAACGGTCTGATAAGTTTCCAGATCCGGCTCTTCGGTATCACGATTCAGATAGGGAGGCAGCGGTATTTCGCCTAATGCCTTGATAATTTCAAGGAAGGTCAGGTCAGAACCCCAGGTCAGCCGCACCAGGTTATGCTCATAATCATGGTAAACGGCCGTGAGCGTAACCTGCTCCCCATTCACCTGAATCTGATTGACAAGCTCATCCCCTTGTTTCCAGCGTTTTTTATTGCCTATCATGCATTCCCATACACAGGATTGCGTCGCCAGCATTGCGTCGTTGATAATGCGGGTGGGAAACTCGGGATGCAGGAGTAATAGCTCGATAACGGCCCCGGTCGGCTTTCTGAAATGCGCCCGGGCCGGTATCACTTTGGTATCGTTAAAAACAAGCAGCGTATCTGCGGGTAGCTGGTCGCATAAGTCCGAGAAGCGCAGATGCGACAAGTCTCCGTTTCGGTAGACCATCAGTTTCGACTGGTCCCTTACCTCCATGGGATACTTCGCAATCCGAACATCAGGAAGATCGTACACGTAGCTTTGCAAGTCTATCGCCTCCGCCTGACGCCACCACAATGCATCGATATCCGATCGGCTCCTATCAGCTTCTTCCATGAACGGGTTCATTAAAGTTTATCCTCCGGAACCGGCGGCCATAGCAAACGCAATGGAAGCAGGAATACGAACAGCACCAGCGCAAGACTGGCGTAGTACAGCCAGGAAAAGTCAAAGACATCCAGTTTATAGCTCGTGCTATTGATCGTCGCCAGGGCCAGAAGGCTAAACCCGATGATCGTATTGATCACCGCTACCAGGCAGAACAGCCAGTTGGTAAGGTGTTCGTTCAGTTCGGTTCGGTTAGCGGCCCATTCCTTGCGCTTGAGGATCGGCAAATGCATAGGGTCTACATTGGGAATGTGGCGCGCGATCCCGGTAATCAGGACATTGTTCAGCAGGAAAAGGCCCATAACAATGTAAAAAACGTGCTCCTTATCCACATATCGCTCGGCAAGGCCACTATCCGAGAAGTCGACCGCGACCATTTCGGGGAAAAGAGAGTATGTCCAGACCAGCGCGCCGATAACGAATAATAAAGATGCCCAACGCCAGATCTTTATTGCAAATGTTGTAACTTTCATGAATTGGTAACCTTTTAGAGAGGTCTTTTCGCCATAGTAAATCAGGGTGCAAAATTAGGTTGGGAAGCTTCCAAAACCTAATTGAAGGCAAGCAATTCACGCCCTCCCTGAAAATTTGAATCAGTGAACTTAATCAGATATGAAGCATATAGCACGGCCTACTGGCCTGAATGATATTCAAATCAGCCTTCTCAGGATGTTTAACAGAAACATTCCCGATGAAGATGTAATGGAAATTAAACGGGTATTAGTCAAACACCTTAGTGGGCGCCTGCTGGCCGAAGTGGATATGACCGTCGCTAAAAAAGGTATTTCAGAAACGGACTACAAGAATCTCGAATCCGCCGATATCAGGACAAAGCCCGGCACACACGATAAATAAATTGAAGCTAGTTATCGACACGAATGTTCTAATCAAAACCATCAACAGGTCGAATCAGGAATTTTCGATTTACGAGTCGTTTGTCAATGAAAAATTCGAATGGGTCGTCAGTACAAGTATTCTCGATGAATATGAAGAGAAGCTGGCAGAATTTTATTCCGAAAAAACCGCGCAGTTTGTTATTGAAATCCTCTGCACTGCCGATAATGTTGTCTTTGCAGAGCCGCACTTCCAGTGGAACCTCATTCTCAACGACCCTGATGACAATAAGTTTGCCGACCTGGCTATTTCAGCAAATGCCAATGCCTTGGTCACATTTGACAAACATTTTGACATATTCAAAAATCTCGATTTCCCAAAACTGACCGTACTCAATCCTGGGCAACTCATTCATCTTCTCAAATCTTGAAGACTGAAGCCCCTGATACCGACATTTAATACAATGAAAATCTACACCAAAACCGGTGACAAAGGTACTACATCCCTTATCGGAGGTACGCGACTGAGTAAGGCACACGTGCGCATAGATGCATACGGCACGATCGATGAGCTGAATAGTTATATAGGAATGCTGCGCGACCAGCCTGTCAACGAAAACCGGAAAGATCTGCTGAAAGAGATTCAGGACCGCCTGTTCACCATTGGCTCTCATCTGGCCTCTGAACCTGATCAGAAAAAGAAAATCCTGCCCGACCTCTACGACGAGGATATCACCCTTCTCGAAAAAGAAATGGACGGGATCGACAGCCGAATCCCCGCGCTAAGATCGTTCATCCTCCCTGGCGGGCATTCCTCCGTTTCATTCGGACACATTGCGCGCACTGTTTGCCGGCGTGCGGAGCGAAATGTTATTCATTTGCAGCAGGGTGAGGAAGTAGAGCCGATCGTGGTTCGATACCTCAACCGCCTGTCCGACTACCTTTTCATGCTGTGTCGCGCCATGACGTACGAGTTAGGCATTGAAGAAGTTACGTGGCAACCGCGTGTTGTTCGTCAAAAATAATTGTTATACTAAATATCAATTATTTACAGATTTAATTTGTTAAATTGCGGGACTTAGGAAAGAATGCGCCGGGGTCTCCAAATCCTGCCTTTTTTCTGATTGTAAGCTTCGGAAAGCGTTTGAAAAATTAAATTTTTGGCATCATGACAGCCGACACAGTACAAATAGAAGTTCAGCAAACTACCCAATCCCGTTTGCAGGAGGTTGACTTCAACAACCTCGTTTTTGGACGGAACATCTCCGACCACATGTTTATCGCCGAATACCGTGAAGGCCAATGGCAAGATCTTCGTATTGTCCCTTACGGTGACCTCTCTCTTAGCCCCGCAACAGCCGCACTGCATTACGGACAGGCTATCTTCGAGGGAATGAAAGCCTATAAAAATGACGCGGGCGAAGTCCTTCTTTTCCGCGCCATCGATAACTGGAAACGGCTGAACAAATCGGCCGAGCGGCTTTGCATGCCGGCAATCCCTGAAGAGATTTTCATGAACGGCCTCACCGAACTGCTTCGTCTGGACGCAGGATGGGTGCCTTCACAGCCCGGCTGCTCATTGTATATCCGTCCTTATATGTTTGCCACCGACCCCTATATCGGTGTCAAAGCATCTGATTCATACTATTTCATCATTTTCACCAGCCCGGTAGGCACCTACTATGCCAAACCTCCACGGGTGAAAGTGGAAACTCATTTCATCCGCGCTGCCGAAGGCGGCGTAGGCGCGACCAAATGCGCAGGTAACTACGCAGGCTCGCTGTACCCGGCCAGATTGGCCCAGCAGGAAGGCTACGATCAGCTGATCTGGACTGACGCCCGCGACCACGCGTACATCGAAGAATCCGGTACCATGAACATCATGTTCGTACTGGATGGCAAACTGCTTACACCGCATGTTTCCGAGACCACACTGGACGGTATCACACGCAAAAGTATTGTAGCTGTCGCCCAGCACTGGGGCATTCCGGTGGAAGAACGCCGTATCAGCGTGAAAGAAATCATTGACGCATTGAAAGAAGGCAGACTGGAAGCTGCATTCGGTGCAGGTACCGCGGTAGTAATTTCTCCGTTCGCAACGATCGCGTACGAAGGTGTTGACTACCCATTGCCTGAAATCAAGGAAGATTCATTCGTGAACAAAGTAAAAAACTACCTCACCGACCTCCGTACCGGCAAAGAAGAAGATGTTTTCGGCTGGATGCTGAAGGTTTAGTGAGTCAATGAGCCGCAGTGGAACTGGGAATGAGTCGATGAGTCAATGAGTCAATGAGTCAATGAGTCAATGAGTCAATGAGTCAATGAGTCAAAAGGCCATTGCGCCAGAAAGAGTTCAAAGTTTTAGGTGTAACCCAAAACTTTGAACTCTTTTCATTATTCGGTCATTCAATCATTCAAAATTTATTTATTCATT
>CBFGMV010000141.1:0-17958 GCA_965649915.1 uncultured Dyadobacter sp. | reverse complement strand
ATCCCCGAGTTGAGGTAGGGTGCATCTTTACCCACGATGTCCGGGAAACCGAGCTTGTTGCCGCCGCTCATGTCGGTAATAATGTCGTAACGGTGCTCGCGGAAAAGGTCGAGGGTCAATGTGAGGTGTTTAAAAAACGTCGCATCGATGCCGATATTGGCTTTTCTGGCCTTTTCCCAGGTCAGGTTAGGGTTTGCGAGGTCGCCTTCCTGCAAATAGCCTCCCGCGCCGGAGCCAAAGTTATCTGTTCCGAAATTGTAATCGTGATCTCTTCTGGTAAAATATTGCAGGTAGATGAACCGTCTGTCGTTAGGCACCTTGTCGCTTCCTACCAAACCATATGATCCCCTGATTTTCAGATTATTCAACCAGCTTTGCGCGCCGGTCATGAATTGCTCTTTGGTAAGCACCCAACCTGCCGCCACCGACGGAAAGAACCCGTACCGCTTGCCTTTGGCGAAGTTCTCCGAGCCATTATAGGCGGCATTCACTTCGAACAGGTAACGATCGTCGTAACCATAGGTAGCCCGCGCCGTCACGCCCTGGTAGCTGAATGGTACCTGATTGTTGATAATCCGTCTCGACCTGTTGAAAAGTACCATTCCCGATACGTCGTGCAAGCCGAAGTTGCGCATATAATCCAGCTTAGCCTGCACGTACGAGCGGCTGTCGCTATCCTTCTTGTCGAACTGGTTCCGGATCGTCTGGTCGATATTGTATTTATTGCCCGTCTTGTAAGCTCCTGTGTACGAGCCCGGCGTGCGGTACACATCTGCGCCGTCCACGGGCACGAACGTCGCGTAACCCGGGTACTCGCGATAACCCTCCGAATAGGTAGTAACATCCCTCCGGATCCATCCGCCATCAGACGCGTCGTAGGAAAACATACCTTCGATCGAAAGCCCTTTGGTGATAAAATTCAGCTTATGCCCCAATGCAAACGATCCGTTCAGATAGGTATTCTTGTCATTCAGGAAACCGGTGCGGCTCAATTCTCCCAGCATATTGAACCGGTAAATCTGGTCCCCGTAAAGCATTCCCAACGGATTATTGGCTTCGAAAACCCTGTTGGCGGGGTTCCCATTCGGCTCCACCACGATCGGCAGGTAGGACGGCTGCGTATTGGCCAGTTCTACAATGCGGTTAGCCGAGGTACCCGGCGCATTGCGGTCGGTAATGCGCGCGCCGATGTCCAGTTTTGCATAAAAATTATCCGTAATGTCTATATCAATGTTCGAACGGAAATTGTAACGCTTGAAAATCGCTTGCGTGTTATTAGCCGACAGATCGGTGTGACGGTAATTGCCATCCTGCTGGAAGTAGTTGGCCAGGACAAAATACCTGGCCCTCAACGATCCACCGCTAATAGATAAACTGTAATCATGCTGCACACCCGGCTTGAATGCATAATCGAAATAATTCCAATTGTAACCCAGGCCATCGGAGTTATCGCCCTTCGCTCTGCGGAAATCGGAAATGGCTTGTTCCGAAAACAAGTTCAGGGTCGCGGGGTCGGCATCCGGGTTGTCGTTTTTTCTTGCCTCATTGTAAAGCATTGCGTAATCCGCCGAGCCGAGGTAAGTAGGGAACTTCACCGGTTGGTTCACACCTACCGATCCTTTGAAATTCACCGTTGCCTTATCCTGGACCTTTCCACGCCGCGTCGTGATCAGGATTACGCCATTGGCACCACGAACACCGTAAGGCGCTGTGGCAGAGGCATCTTTCAAAATCGTAAATGTCTCGATCTCCGAAGGTGCAAGGTAATCCATGTTCCGTTCCAGACCATCGATGATCACGATCGGCGCCTGGTTACCATAAGTAGCCGTTCCGCGGATGAAAATATCGCTCCGGTCTACACCCGGCTCACCGCCGCCGAACTGGTTGGCGAATAAACCCGGCAGACGTCCCGCCAGTGCATTGGTAATGCTCGCAGTCGGGCTTTGTTTCAGATCCTCGGTCGTGATCGTTGCGATAGAACCCGTGATGGTCGCCTTCCGTTGCGAGCCGTAGCCCACGATCACGATCTCTTCCAGACCGTTCAAATCCTCTTCCAGCTGAATGCTGAGCGTAGTCTGCGCGCCTACCTTTTGTTCTTTTTTGAGATACCCGATAAAAGAAATCACGAGCACATCGCCTTGCTCGGCTTCCACGGTAAACTTCCCGCTCGCATCCGCCGACGTGCCTTTGTCGGTTCCCTTAACGATCACCGTGGCGCCTGGCAGCGGATTGCCTTTGGTGTCTAATACCGAGCCGGTAATCTCGCGGATCACCACCTCGGGCATGACGGGCATGACGTTGGTTTGAATGGGTCCCGCCCCATTACTTTCTTCTTTTTTGTAGATCGCGATCTGCTTACCTATTACCTTATACGTTAGGTTTGTTCCCCTCAATGCGGCGTTCAGAATGGCCGGCACCGTTTCGTTTCTCAGGTTCAGGTTCACACTGATCTCCTGCTTTTCTGTCAAAAGGTCTTCCCTGTAAAATATACGATAGCTGGTTTGCTCCTGAATTTGCCTGAACAGCGTGATCAGATTACCGTTCCGGATTTTGACATCCATCCTGCTTTTCTGAGAGTATCCTGTTGCATGCACGCTCATCATCCCGATCCATAACAGCAGAACTGTCAGTTTCATAATTCTCAGCAGTTTCGGTGGGCATAATTCTCCGAAAGGGCAATACCCTTTCTGGTCAAATTTTTTCATAAATTTGATTCGACTTTTGTTGATACATTAGTTTAAGGATCACTTGCTTGCCGGCAAGTGTGAAGGATCGGAAGACGTTGCTGCGTCTTCCGATTTTTATGGTTTAGTAGTGCCTTCTTCTAATACATACCTCCTTTCGTTTGCGTGTTGTTTATAAGTAAGCGACGTCACCGCCGAAATCCCGTCCAGTGCTTCGCGGATGTCGTCCGGAAGGTCCAGCCCACCACCAAAGGTGACGTTGGCCAGATGGGGTGCTTTCAATTCAATTTCAACCCGGTAATACCTCGACAGTTTTTTCAGGATCTCGGCCAAAGGTGCATTCGCCAGCGCCAGATAGCCGTCTTTCCAGGACACAAATTCGCGTACATCCACCTGTGCCGTTTTCAGGCCGGCTTTTCGTGGATCGAATACGGCACGGGTACCCGGCGTGATCCGCGTCGCTTTTGAACCGAACAGCGACTGCCGCCCGGTTGTCAGCTCCACACTACCGGTTGCCAGCACGGTTGCCGTGTAACCGTCGTCGTCATAGGCGCTTACATCGAACTCCGTCCCCAGCACTTTTACCTGCAAATCCCGGGTGTGCACGTAGAATGGCTGTTTTTCCGCATGTGTGACCGAGAAAAACGCCTGCCCTTCGAGATACACCTCGCGTTGGGAATCCTCAAAATGAGATGGATATACCAGCTTGGAGCCGGAGTTCAGCCATATTCGTGAACCGTCAGAAAGGGTCACTACCGAGCGCTTTCCGTAGGGCACGATCAATGTGTTGAATTGCTGATCCCCGGCTACCTGCTGGCCGATTGTGGATGAAGAGTCAACCTGAATAAGTGCACCATTTTCCTTGTAAACCAAACTTGAATTGTCTTTCTGCAAACTCACCGACCGGCTATCGGACAAGATGAGCCGGGTTTCCTTCGTTACGCCTCGTGCCTGTGAAGCCACCTGCTGCATGGTCTGCGCGGTATTTTTGTAAAACACAATGTATCCGACTCCCGCGAGCAGCAACAGGGTTACCGAAGCTGCGATGGCAATCCAGAAGGTGTTGAACGACTTCTGTTTTTTTAATTCAATGGATTCTTCTACCTGGCTCCAGAGTTGTTCTTTCTCTGAGCTGTGCAGGGTTTCATCATGGAGGGTTTTGAACAGAAGCTTCGCCCGTTCCCCCGCCATTCTTTCCGCTTCGGTGAGATGGTCGGGATCGGGGATCGGCTGCCGCTTGTCTTTCTTTCTTTTCATGGAAGCGTTTGTTTAAAACACAAGAGAAAAGAATGCAGCAGATATAGACTTCCGAATTGATTTTTTTTAACAAAAAAGTGAATAAAAAATAGCTAACAGCTTAAAATCAATAGGATAGCACCGAATTCGAGTTTCCCCCGAAGCTGTTTGAGCGCCCGGTAGACGAACGTCCGGCAGGTGGGAACGGAAATCTGCATGATAGCGGCAATTTCATCGTAGCCGAGGTCCTGATGAAAACGAAGGTAGAGGATCTCCCGCTGGCGGTCGGGAAGCTGGTTGATCTCCGCAGCCAGATGTTGCAGGATTTCCCGTTCCCTTTCATCCCCGATCAGCTCCTGCTCGATACGGAAAGAAAAAGCGTTGATCGCAAATGAGTCCTCGCCGCTCCACCGGTCAAAACTCAGCTGAGACGATTTCCGGTGCGCGGCATGAAGTTTCCTCCGAAAGGATTTGAGCAGATAGAACTTGACATTGACCTCTCTGGCCAGGTTGCGGCGATACCCGTGCAGGTCGATAAAAAGATCATGAATGCAGTCTTTCACCAGGCCGTGATCCGGGCTGTACCGCAGGCCAAATGCATACAGTATGTCGGCGTACCGGTCGTAAAGCGCGCTGAACGCTTCGGGATCACCGGAGATGAAGCGTACCCAGGTATCATGATCCGGTTCTGTATGTGTCATAACGTTGCTTTCAATGCATGTTTTCCCAAAACGTTTCTGCAAAACGGGGATCAAATTTAATGAGTATCCATTAAAGTTATAAATTATCTCCCCTTTGTTCTATCTATTTTTAGTTTGAACCGGCGGGAGTCGAAAGGCTTGGCAAGTCTCAGGATAGTTTTTACTTTGCATCAAAAAAGGAATCAACATGGAACCAGCGCTATTGAATCAAGTCCCGTCGCTCGATTTGGCAGATTTTACCTCGGCAGACCCGCAGCGAAAACAGCAATTTGTGGCGGAGCTTGGGGATGCATTTACCAATATCGGGTTTGTGGCGATCAAGAACCACGGGTTGAGCGACGACCTTCGAAACGACCTGTACGAGTCGGTGAAGGAGTTCTTTTCGCAACCCGACGAGATCAAGAAAAAGTACGAGTTTCCGGAGCTGTTCGGGCAGCGGGGCTATATTGGTAAAGGCAAAGAAACCGCAAAAGGATTTAAGGTAGCGGATCTGAAAGAGTTTTATCACGTAGGCCAGCCGGCACCGGTCGGACAGATGCCCTCCAATGTTTTTCCCGACGAATTTCCTGATTTTAAAAAACACACGCTCGAAGTCTACGATACTTTTGAAAACACGGGCAAGACATTGCTGCGCGCTATCGCTATTTATCTCAGCCTCCCGGAAGATTATTTCGAAGACAAGGTCAAAAACGGAGACAGCCTGCTGCGCGCTTTGCATTACTTTCCCATCCCCAACCCGGAGCTGGTACCGGAAGGCGCGGTGAGAGCAGCGGCACACGGGGATATCAACCTCATCACCTTGCTGATGGGCGCAAGTGCCGAAGGCCTGGAAGTGCTGCGGCGCGACGGTCAATGGATTGCCATTACCGCATTACCCGACCAGATCGTCGTCAACGTAGGCGATATGCTAGACCGGCTGACGAACCACAAACTCAAATCGACCATTCACCGGGTGGTGAACCCGCCCCGGGAGAAAATGGGGACATCGCGCTATTCGATCCCGTTCTTTATGCACCCTCGTGCGGACATGAACCTGACAAGCCTCGAAAGTTGCATCAGCCCGGAATACCCCAAGCTTTATACTGACATGACTGCCGGCGAATTTCTGGATGAACGGTTGCGGGAGCTTGGTTTGAAAAAATAAAAGTACCAACAGCTTGTCTCATCCACCGATCCGCCGCTTTCGTTACATCATCTACCTGATGGACGTACTCCTGCTGTCGCTCACAGCATTCGGAGGCCCGCAGGTGCACCTGATGATGATGATCGAGCGGCTGGTACATAAGCGACGGTATATCACCGAAGAGGAACTGCTCGAATTGCAGGCATTATGCTCGGTGCTGCCGGGACCGAGCTCAACCCAGACGGTTACCGCGATCGGTCTGAAGATTGGCGGACAGCCACTTGCCTACCTGACGTTGCTGGTGTGGTCGCTGCCTGCAATGGTGCTGATGATCCTGGCCGCAATTGGCATCCATTACCTCGAAAGAAATGCGATATCACTGGATTTCACGCGGTTTGTGGGTCCGATGGCCGTCGCTTTTCTGATGTACGGCGCATCGTCCATAGCCCGGAAAGTGATCCACAATACCCAGGGCTGGACTTTCCTGCTCATCTCGACCATCCTCGCCTATCTCTACCCTTCGCCCTATATGACTCCCGTGCTCATTATCTGCGGCGGGGTCGCTTCGTCCCTTAACTTCAAGAAACATGAAAAAATGGAGAAGGCGGAGATCCGCATTAAGTGGCGGCCCATTATCTTCTGGATTTCGGTGCTCATCGCGGCGGCCATCATTGGAAAAATCACCAACTCACTACCTGTCAGGCTTTTCGAGAACTTCTACCGGAACGGTAGCCTGGTTTTTGGAGGAGGGCAAGTACTCATACCCATTCTTTACAATGAGTTTGTGGAGTTTAAGCATTACCTGACCGAACAGGAATTCCTGGCCGGAATGGCCCTCACTCAGGTTGTGCCAGGACCTGTCTTTTCCATCGCTACCTTCGTGGGCAGTGTTTCGCTGCAAACCCACGGATGGCTGGGACAGATCGTGGGAGGCCTGGTAGCGACTGCGGGTATTTTCCTGCCCGGCACGTTCTTCATCTTTTTCGCCTACCCGTTTTGGGACCAGCTCAAACGATACCGCGGCATCCGGGCTTCTCTGGAAGGCATCCATGCCGCCAGTTGCGGGCTTACCATCTCCGCGGCTATTTCCCTATTTCAGCCGATGATGACGAATATTCAGCCTGTAATCACAGTCATTGCCACACTCATTGTCGTGGCATTCGGCAAGGTTCCCTCGTACGTGATCATTCTGGCAGGGTTGTTGTTGGGGCTGGTGTTCTAGTACGGGTTGCTGGGAGAACGGGAAAGGTTGTGTATATTTACTTAGACTTCATTCAAAAACTTAATATTGGAATATATGCTTCTGGAACTGGATGATAATGTAATCAACAGCACTGGGCTAACCGAACAGGAACTAAGGATCGAGCTTGCTGTACGTTTGTATGAAGACGAAAAAATAACTGTCGGCCAGGGTGGTAAAATGACGGGACTGGGCCATATCAAATTCCAGCAGGAGCTTGGAAAGCGGAAAATTGCATGGCATTATGATATTGAAGACTTTGAAGCAGATTTGGAAACGCTAAGAAAGCTTTCGAGTGATCGTAGTAAGTGACACCTCTGTCATCAGTGGACTTGTTCAGGCGGGACACCTGCATGTCCTTCAAAGTCTCTATGAAAAAATCATAATTCCAAGCAAAGTATATCTGGAATTACAGGATTTAAATATTGCATTCCGGCATAAACTTGCATTAGATTGGATTGAAATCAGGGAAGTTTCTGGCATTTCACTTGTGAACGAGTTAATGGAAGTTCTCGATCCTGGCGAAGCCGAGGCAATTATCCTTGCCACGGAACTCCAAGCGGATTTAATTTTGATCGATGAAAGAAGGGGACGGGCCGTCGCCGCGCAGATGGGCCTGTCAGTGATCGGCACTTTGGGTGCGCTGGCGGAAGCAAAGGAGAAAAATTACATAACCGCCGTGAAACCGGTGATCGACATATTGATAAATGAATGCGGAGTTTGGATTAAGCCTGACCTCGTTAGAAAAGTTTTAAAATCAGTCAACGAATAACAATACTCTGAATAAGTTTCCCAACCCCAATGACCAGACACCACCTAACCCTAGTTACACTTCTTTTCTTCACAGCATTTACAACAAAAGCCCAGATCAGCACTCCTCCCGGCTTTTTGCAAAAAAACAGTACGAACGCGTCCCGGCAATGGGTCGATTCTGTTTTTGCGACGCTGACACCGGATGAACGTATTGCGCAGCTGATCATGGTTGCGGCCGTGTCGGATACCAAGCGGGCGTTGATTGATCCTAAAACGAGTAACCCGACGGCGGTCGAAAAGCTGATCCGTGAGAATAAAGTAGGCGGGATCGTGTTCTTTCAGGGCGGGCCCATCCCTCAGGCAAGGCTGACGAATCATTACCAATCGATTTCAAAAGTGCCATTACTTGTCGCGATGGATGCGGAGTTTGGCCTGGCGATGCGGATCGATAGTACCGTTCGCTACCCGTACCAGATGACGTTGGGCGCCATTCAGGGCAACAACGACCTCATTTACGACATGGGGGCACAACTCGCGAAACAGGCGCGAAGGCTGGGGATGCACATCAATTTTGCGCCGGTTGCCGATGTCAATAATAACCCTGACAACCCGGTGATCAGCTTCCGGTCGTTTGGAGAGAACAAATATAAGGTTGCAGAAAAGGCTGTTGCCTACATGCGCGGAATGCAGGACAATGGCTTGCTTACCAGCGCAAAACATTTCCCCGGCCACGGCGATACCGGCACCGACTCGCATTACGACCTGCCGTTGATATCCCATTCGGCACAACGCATTGATTCACTGGAACTCTATCCATTTCGTGCATTGATCAACAATGGACTGAGCGGGATCATGATCGCGCATTTGAGCATTCCGGCTCTGGACAAAACGCCTAATCTGCCCTCCACCCTTTCCAAACCGATTGTAACAGATCTGCTGCGGAGCCAGCTGGGATTTGAAGGACTGATCTACTCCGACGCGATGAATATGAAAGGAGTAACCAAATACTTTCCCAACGGCAAAGCCGATGCGATGGGCCTTGAAGCCGGCATGGACCTGCTTGAATTCACGGAGGATGTGAACAAATCCATCTCTGAAATCAAAAAGAGCATTGCGGAAGGCAAGATCACTCAGGCGGAGATCGACTACCGTTGCCGCAAAGTACTGGAAGCAAAGGCCTGGGCGGGTCTCAACCATTACAAACCGGTTGACCTGGACAATCTTTATCAGGACCTGAACCCCAAAGCAGCCGAACTCACCAACCGACTGCTCACCGAAAAGGCCCTTACAGTACTTAAAAACGACAACAGCATTCTGCCGCTCCGGGAGCTGGATACGTTGAAAATCGCCTCCATTTCAATCGGAGCCGATTCGATTACCACTTTCCAGAACACGCTGGGGCTCTACACCACCGTCGACCATTTCCAGATCCCGGCAAAAGCAACGACTGAGCAGATCGAGGCGGTGCGTTCGAAGCTGAATGCCTATAACCTGCTGCTGGTCGGCGTGCATTTGGGCAGTATTTCCCCACGGACCAGCTATGGTCTTACCGAGCCCATGAGCGCAGTTTTACAGGAGCTGATTGCCACCAAAAAAGCGGTGGTTTCTATTTTTGGAAATCCGTATGCCCTGAATAAAATGCCTAAAACCGAAGATGCGAAGGCACTGGTTATGGCTTATCAGCTTACGCCTTACACCCAGGATTTGTCGGCCCAGCTGATATTCGGCGCCATTCCGGCATCGGGCAAGCTCCCGGTGACCGTCAATGCGCAGTATCCTTACAATGCAGGCATAGAAACGCCGGCGCTGGGTAGATTGAAATACACCATTCCGGAAGAGCTTGGGCTGGATTCGAAGGTGATCACATTTAAAATCGATTCCATCGCCAATGCAGCAGTAACGCAGAAAGCGACTCCTGGCTGCGTGGTGCAGCTGGCCAAAGACGGAAAGGTGTTTTTTCGCAAGGCATATGGCAAGCAGACTTATGAAGGGAATCACCCGGTAAAAGTGACGGATTTGTACGACCTCGCCTCGGTTACCAAAATCACCGCATCAACCCTGGCATTGATGAGCCTCTGGGATCAGAAAAAATTTGATCTGGACGCTACGATGAAGGATTACCTGCCCGATTTCGAAGGTTCCAACAAAGCGGACCTGCCATGGCGCCGCGTGCTCACGCATAGCGCACGCCTGAAAGCATTCATTGTTCTTTGGAAAGAGGCTCAAAAAGCCGACGGCAGCTGGAAAAAGAAGACATTCAGTACCAAGCAATCCAAACGCTACCCCACCTCGGTCGTAGGCGACAGCCTGTTTATCTACAAGAGTTATGACAAAACGATATTCAAATCGATCCGCGATTCACCTTTGAACGAAAAGGAAGGCTATGTTTACAGTGACCTTTCCTTCATTCTTTACCCACAGATTGTGAAACGGTTGAGCGGGGAGAATTTCGAAGATTATCTCAAAAACCATTACTATCACAAACTGGGCGCTAACACACTCACTTTCAATCCAAAGCGATTTTACAAACTGGACGATATCGTACCTACCGAGCGCGACACGTTCTTCCGCATGACGCAGCTCCACGGACAGGTACACGACGAGGCGGCTGCCATGCTCGGCGGCCTGAGCGGCCATGCGGGCCTTTTCGGGACCTCGAATGATGTAATGAAGGTTTGGCAAATGTATTTGCAGGACGGCTACTACGGCGGTCAGCAGTTGCTGAGCAAAGATGCGCTCATCGAGTTTACACGCTACCAGTACCCGGAAGAGGGAAGCCGTCGCGGTATCGGGTTTGACAAGCCAACATTTAAATACACAGGCAATGCACCGCGATATGGGAGTCCGTCGAGTTTTGGACACACGGGTTACACGGGCATTATGACCTGGGCGGATCCGGCCTGGGGACTGAATTACGTCTTTTTGTCGAACCGCGTGTATCCGACTCGCGAGAACAACAAGATTTCGTCGATGAATATCCGCACATCGATCATGGATGTGGTGTACGAACAGCTTCTAAAAAAGTAACTCCGTGTACCCGCAACGAAGCCCGATCTTGCTACCTTTGTAGATTCACAAACAAGGTTACCACTATGCACTATCGATTTGATAAGGAAAAAGCGTCCCGACGGCCGGGAATCACGCCGTTGAAGGAAGCTATCGATCAAATGCTCGATAGGTATAAGCTGCGTAACCGTTTCGACCAATCCTACGTAGTCGCGCATTGGGACAAGATCATGGGCTCGGCCATTGCGAGCCGTACCAAGAAGGTGTATATCAAAGACGGTACCCTGTTCCTGCAAATCGAATCTGCACCGTTGCGCAGCGAACTTTTACGCGCTAAAAGCAAGATTATCGAGCTGATCAACCGGGAAATGGGTAGTGCGCTGGTGCAGGATGTCATCTTCGTCTGATTTCTTCTGACTGGAAAAATTTGTAACTTCAATCCGCAATAACCATTGAAGGATATGACTACGCTGACCATTAAAACCGAAAAAGAAGAAGTGATAGAGGCTGTGAAGGCACTTTTACGGGGATTTAAAGTGGCATTCGAAGAACAGGAAGAAAAACCTTATGATCCTGAGTTTGTGGCCATGATTAAAGAAAGCGAGCAACAGATAGAAGAAGGCAAAACTGTCAAATACGAACCTGGTACTAACCTATGGGATCTGGTAAATTCCAAATAACATTTACCGAAAAAGCGATCACACACTTATCATTTTGGCACAAATCCGGCAATAAAGTCATCATCAAGAAAATCGAGCAACTTCTGGAATCTATCTCCAACACTCCGGCGGAGGGAATCGGAAAGCCTGAACTTTTGAAACATGACCTGGCTGGGAGATATTCCAGAAGGATCAGTCATGAGCACCGTATTGTCTATCGGGTCGACGGTGATACCGTTTACATTCTTTCGCTGAAAGGCCATTACTAGTCTCTATCTTTGCATCCCAAACAAAAACCAACGTTGGGCATTGCGTATTAATCTGAATGAATCCAATCCAGTTTCCTGCATTTCTGAAACCCGGTGACCGTGTCGGGGTTTTGGCTCCGGCCAGCATTGTGAAGTATGAAGATGTTGTTCCCGGCATCAGGTTGTTTAAGGAACAATGGGGCCTCGAAGTGGTCGAAGGGCAAACCTTGAAGACTTCGTTCAACCAGTTTTCGGCGTCGGATGATGACCGCCTGGCGGATATGCAGCAAATGCTTGATGATCCTTCCATTAAAGCCATTATCGCAGCCCGTGGCGGTTACGGTTGTTCACGGATCGTCGATAGCCTTCATTTTGATAAATTTCTCCAAAACCCGAAATGGATCGTCGGTTTCAGCGACCTGACCGCTTTTCTTTCCAGAACTTTCCAGCTGGGCTACGCGAGCATTCATGCGCCCATGGCCAAAACCATTACGACCCAAGGCGCAGAACTGGCGGCAGAATCACTTCGGCAAATGCTGTTCGGTGAGCCGCTCTCCTACGATGTTCCGCCTCACGCATTAAACCGAACCGGCAATGCCACGGCGCAGGTTGTCGGCGGTAACCTTTGCCTGTTGGCGCATATGATCGGCTCGGAGACCGAGATCGATACGGATGGTAAAATTCTCTTTATCGAGGACATTAATGAATACCTCTATAATCTCGACCGGATGATCATCCAGCTGAAACGCGCTGGCAAGCTGGCAAACCTGGCGGGGCTTGTTGTGGGGCAGTTTACAGACATGAAGGACAATAATAGCCCGACGTTCGGAAAGGACTCTTACCAGATTATCGCCGAGCATGTGGCGGACTTCGGATATCCGGTATGCTATGATTTCCCGGTTGGCCACGTCGGCGACAACCGTGCGATGGGCGTAGGCATGGAGGCTGCATTGAACGTAGCCGACGATGCTGTTCAGCTCCGATTTTTATTACATTCCACAGCTGTATAGCCAACAGATATGACAAATTTCAAGGATAAGGTTGTCTGGATCACCGGCGCGTCGTCGGGCATCGGCGAGGCATTGACAATGGCTTTTGCCAAAGAGGGTGCTAAACTCGTACTGACCGCCCGCCGCCGCGAGGAACTGGAAAGGGTAAAACAGCAAACCGCATTGCCGGACGCTAATGTGCTGGTATTGCCGCTCGATGTTACTCAATTCGACCAGGCAAAACCTGCCGCGGAACAAGTGATCGCGCATTTCGGACGGATTGATATCATGGTGCATAATGCAGGAGTCAGTCAGCGTTCGTACATCGACGACACTGACCTGGAAGTTTACCAGAGCCTGATGAACGTCAATTTTTTCAGCACCGTAGCACTCACGAAAGCAATTTTACCACATATGATCGCGCAGCAATCCGGGCACTTCATTGTCATGAGCAGTGTTGCGGGTAAGATCGGCACGATTATGCGATCGGGCTATAATGCCGCCAAACATGCTTTACAGGGTTTTTACGACTCGCTCCGCGCTGAGGGTTATCAGCACAATATCAAAGTCACTACCATTTGCCCGGGCTACATCCGCACGAATATTTCTCTGAATGCATTAAACGCATCGGGGGACAAATTTGGCAAAATGGACAGCAACCAGGAGAAGGGCATCCCGGCCGACGTTTGTGCCGAAAAAATACTTGACGCGGTCAGAAAGGACAAAAAGGAGATCTATGTCGGCGGTTTCAAAGAGGTTGCCGCGATTTATCTCAAAAGGTTCTTCCCGAACCTGTTGTTTGATCAGGTCAGGAAGAACATTCCGGAATAGGCCTTATTTCGTTTTAAGTTTCGCCTTTTCGAGGTAGTCGGTAGCGAGGCGGGCAATGGAACGCACGCCAAGCACAAGACTGCCTTCATCCACATAGAAGTCGGGAGTGTGATGCGGTGCGGCTTCCGTCACGTTTTTACCTTTTGGCATACCGCCTAAAAAGAAGAAAAAACCGGGCACTTTTTGCTGGTAAAAGGCAAAGTCCTCGGCACCCGTTTTGACAGGGATTACATTAACATTCTCTTTGCCGGCCACACTTTCCAGCGTTCCGATCATTCTGGCAGTCAGCGCCTCGTCATTATGCGTGACTGGGTACATCACATCGATATCGACGGTCGCGGTGGCTCCGGCACTTTCCGCTATGTTGGTCGAAATCTCATTGAGTCGTTTGTGGACATAAGAATGCATTCCCTCGTCGAAAGTCCGGATAGTACCAATCATTTTGACGGATTCCGGAATAATGTTCTGCCGCACTCCTCCATGTATAGCGCCTATCGTAACCACGCCAGGTGCTTGCGTGAGGTCCAGGTTGCGGCTCACGATGGTTTGCAATGCGGTTACGATCTGCGAGGAGGTGACGATCGGATCGACGCCCGACCAGGGATAGGCGCCGTGCGTTTGTTTCCCTTTTACATCAATACTAAAAAAATCCACCGCAGCCATCGTCGCGCCGGGTCGGTAGGCGATCTTGCCGACTTCGATCTGCGAGTCGATATGCAGACCGAAAATCGCCTCTACTTTCGGATTTTCCAGGACCCCTTCCTTCACCATCAGTTCGGCACCTCCCTCCTCGCCCTCCGGCGCACCTTCTTCGGCCGGCTGGAATATGAATTTGATGGTCCCTGGAAGCTCGTTCCTGACCGACGCGAGGACTTCGGCCACGCCCATGAGTATCGCAATGTGCGTATCGTGCCCGCACGCGTGCATTACGCCTGTATTTTGCCCTTTGTATTCCGTCGTAATTTTCGATTTGAACGGAACATCCACTCGTTCAGCCACCGGCAGACCGTCCATATCAGCCCGCAATGCCACCACCGGGCCCGGTTTGCCGCCTTTCAGGATACCGACCACCCCGGTATGCGCCACGCCGGTTGTCACTTCAATGCCCAGCTGTTTCAAATGGGCCGCGACTTTTTCCGCTGTTTTGAATTCCCTGTTACCCAATTCGGGGTTCTCGTGAAAATGGCGTCGCCATTCTACCAGCTTTTTTTCAAGCGCAGGCGCTTTCAGTTCGATCGATTTCGCTAATGGCGATTGCGCAGCTACCGATTGGCCGGTGAGAACCGCTATCAGCGCCGCGGCGGACATCAGGCAGAATTTTCTTGTAATGTTGCCCGTAAAAGGAGTTGTCATATGAATTATTAAAGGATCAGGTCATTCAAGATCGGAAAGATATCCCTGGGTTCCAAAAATAAAAAAGGCCTTACCCGCACGGATAAGGCCTTGTACTCCTATTTTGTTTGTAGTTAATGCTCGTCTTCCAGGAAGCCTGTGCGGCGGTAGCCGGCGTAGTCTATCACCGACTTTTCTCCTTTATCGACAAACTCAAACTTCACGTAAATCGAATCCGTCTTGTTTCCACCGGTAGAAGTTGCAGCACCTTTGATGATCTTGCCTTCAAGAATAGATACACCCACTTTCGCGTCATACATATTCGTAAGGTTTGGTGCAGCATTGAAGGTCATCCCGCCCAGATTGACCTTCGTGATCACTTTCGCCGGCCAGGTTTCATGGTCGTCGAGGATCAGGTCGGTTTCATTGTTCTCCGCTGTGTTGGAGGTCGTGACCAGGTAGTAACCTCCCCCGATGTCTTCACCATCTTGGAGCACTTGTACGAACCATTCGCCGCACATAGCCTGTAATTTGGTCCCTTCTATGGCAGGTTCAGTACCAAGATCGCATCCCGAAAGAAAAATGCCGGCTATGAAAATCGCTAAATATCCTAATTTCTTATTCATCTGATGCTCGTTTATAGTGATACCTGTTTCAGAGTGGCAACAAAGTTGTAAACGTCCCAATCCGTGGTCAACACCAGTGTTTTGGTGTCTGCATTTACAGTGAGGGATTTGGGAGTTACAGCCCCGCCAAAAGTTAGAACCACCGGTGATCCTCCAAATTTGAAATCATTTTTCGGAATGCTGTTCACCGTAATTTCCAGCCCGGGTGCGTTGTAAGCGTCTCCCAGCGCTCTCCCCAGTTGATACCATCCCCCTATCGCATCAGAAACCTGATAAGTGTTTTCGGTACCTGGCTTTTTCCGGATCAAAACGTACTGCATATTGGTGTACTGCGCTCCGGAGGTCCCGTTTCGGAATACCGTAGACGTGTACAACCCTTCGATCGAAGTCTTAAGGTCGCCCGTGCATACCTGCCATACGGTCCGTGTGGCAGTGGCGTCAAAACCGTCCTTGTTAACCGCCGTGTAAGTGACCGTGTAGCGATCAGCTGTGCCGGGAACGGAGGTCAGCGATCCGCCACCGATCAGCGAGCTGACACTCGTGGTCACCGGAATGGATTGCCCCTGTTCAGCTGCGGTTACACCCGGATCGGCAAATGCGGCACCGCATTTGGAGAACACCGTAGTTTCTCCCTTGTAATCAAAATCGGGAAAGAAGGTGATCTCTGAAATACCCTCCGTTACCTTGTCTTCTTCGCAAGATAGGCCTACCGTTCCGATAAAGGCTATCGCTATATATTGAATTAATCGCTTCATTTTTGCTGTTGATTTGAATTATTTCATCCACCAAACTTTGGCCGTAAGCGGTACTGCAATAGGCGTATTGACGTTACCATCCCGCGAGGCAGCGGTGTATGGAACGCGCTTTGGCAGTGCATCACCGATGACAGACTTCGCAGCAACGGTCCATTGTCCCGGAACATATTTCGTATTGGTGGTAGGAACTGCCGACTTTTCGGGATAGCCCGTACGCGCCTGATCCCAGAACGACTCATAGCCCTGACGGAACATGGCAACCCATTTCTGGTAGATGATCGCTTTCAGCTTCACCTCCGCGGTGCCAGTCGACGGGTACTCGTAAACGCCGCCTTTTGCGATCATCTTCGCGTCGAACGTAATATTGAATTTCGCATACGCAGCTGCCACAGCCTTGTCGTAGAACTCTTTCGCTTTGGCGTCGTTACCGGTCCGCAGATAGGACTCAGCGAGCATGAAATAAACCTCATCGATACTGAAAAAATAGAACGGATCAGTTGCGGTCATTTTCGCTACGCTAGGTACATTCGGCCCTACACCACTGAGGAAATCACCTTGCTCGAGACCTGCCTGGCCACCCGTGCCGGGCGTGAAGTAAGCTGCAAGTCTGGCATCGTCGCCGTTTGCCTGCAAATAAGTCTGAAGTGTCCGGCTCAAACGCAGGTTGGTACCCGTGTTGAGCTGGCGCACGTTGTTCTCATACAATGGATTGCTGCGGTTAGGCTCGTCCACAAACTTGGTGACTGCTGCATCATCTTCCAGCAATGGGGTGTTCGCATCCAGCATTGCCTTGATAGCTGCAATTGCCTGAGCGGAATTAGCACTTGCTGTCTGGCGCAGATACATTTTCAGCTTCAATGTATTCGCAAAGCGCTTCCATTGATCGATCTGATTCTCTGCGCTCAATCCTCCGTAAACGAGGTCAGAACCTACCGCGGTTGATTTGCCGTTACTGAAGTCGAGTGCCAGGGCAGCGTCGAGTCTTTTGAGCAACTCCGCATAAACAGCCGGTCCGTCATCGTATTTCGGAGCTTTGATGGTTTGGACTTGCAACGCCTCGCTCAACGGAATTTTATCGAACCAGTCGGCCAGCATTTGAAAACCATAGGTTTGCACGGCTACTGCCTGCAACAACATATTATTATTACCGCTTTCGGTCGCCTTGTTCTTCACATCTTCGAAGTCGTTCAGACCGCCTGCATACAACTCCGTCCACGCGATATCATAATCGGCAGGTTGGAGGTCGTAAGAATCGATGCCACGGTATTGGTTACTCGCATTGGATTGCGTCCAATGCTGCGACCAAAGACCGCCAATGATTGCGAAATCCCCTCCCACAATACCTACAACCGATGCCTGTGCCGCGGGCAGCACAAATTCGGGTGCCACGTTGGTCGGGTTGTTGGGATCTTCGTTTACATCCAGCCAGTCATTGCAAGAGCCCAGTGAAAGCGCCGCAAGCAGCAGGACACTATTTTTTATAATACCTTTCATTTGAATCCTGATTAGAATGATAGATTTAACTGAACGCCGTACGTCGCGGTAGAAGGACCGGCAGCGAATTCACCATACAGGTTTTTCAGGCTGGTTCCGAACGTGTTGGCTTCGGGGTCGACGACGTGATTGCCCTTAGGTGTCCACAACACGAGGTTCCGGCCAAAAATCCCCAGAGATGCACCTCTTACCGGCAGTTTTGCCAATGCTTTCTTGGGTACCGAATACGTGAGCGACACGTTTCTGAGTTTGAAAAATGTTTTCGGCAGCACGTGGTTGTA
>CBFGMV010000140.1:0-17969 GCA_965649915.1 uncultured Dyadobacter sp. | reverse complement strand
CCTGGTAGCGCTTGGCTTCGTCATAGCAGCCTCTCGGACCGATCGGGTTTACGTGGCCCCAATAGTCTTCGGTTTGCGGATGCACCAGCGCCAAGGTTGCCAGCCAACTAACCTTATGGCAACACCAAAGCCATTGCCCAAGATATCATACGTGACCATGTTCATTCCGGTCCTGATCTGAAAGCGATCTCTCTTCATTATTTCAATCCGATCGGAGCTCACGAGTCCTCATTGATTGGTGAATTGCCCAATGGCGTGCCAAGCAATCTGGTCCCCTTTATTACACAAACAGCTGCCGGGCTGCGTAGGTCGCTTACCGTTTTTGGTGACGATTATAACACGCCCGACGGCACCTGTATCCGCGATTTTATCCATGTAGTAGACTTGGCAAAGGCGCATGTGAGGGCACTTGACCTGCTCGAAAAGCAATCGGATACTAACTATTACGATATATTTAATGTGGGTACAGGGGAGGGTTATTCCGTTCTGCAATTAATTAATGCTTTCCAAGAAGTCAACGGCGTGAAATTGAACTATGCAATCGGCCCGCGCCGTGAAGGAGATGTCGAACAGATTTATGCACAGTCCGATAAGGTCAATAACGTAATGAAGTGGCGTGCCGAAAAGACAATTGTAGATGCATTACGTGACGCGTGGAAACGGGAGCAGCAGCTAAAAAAGTAAGATACTTTGATGCAGCAACGGATTGCAAACTTGAAAAAATTGAATGTCTTTGTTTTGAGGTTGGCCTGGTGACTTGATAGAGAGCTTAGCTATACTTTCAGCAGTGTAACTGTAACAGTGTCTGGAATCTGGTCAGTTTCCACGTTAACGACTCACCGACCAGTGCATGGAACGTTAAAAGGGGTGTTACCTTCGGATAGCACCCCAGTATCAAACCAATCATCAAGGAACGATGAACGAAGCATCGCTTTTGCTAACTGCTCAGGGCGGCGCTCCTATTTGCTTATGATTAAATGCGAAAGCTCCGGATCTGAAAGCATCCGTTCCATTTCGGAAAAAATGATCGTTTCCACATCATCTTTAATCTGTTTATAGTTTGCTTGAATAACCTGGGGACTTACATTACGAATGACAGGTAAAGGCTTATGAGCCTGCTGCTGGCGATGAATAGCCTGGTGGTCATTAACAAGGGTGCAGTGGAATGTTTTAAGCTCGATAGGCCGCTCGGGGGTGTCAGCGCACATTCCGACAAACTCACCAGCACTTAAAGCGGCAATCCGCGACGCTGGAATTGCTGCATCGAGCTGTTTAGAGCGGTTTATGGAGGTGTCAGCCCGGTTGATAGAAAGACTGGTCCGGTCCTGGTTGATCCTACCGAAGCGCTCTGAGAGCTGCTTGGCAGTTTCACCAGTAACCTGGCCGCAAATGATATTACCGGTTATGTTCATGACTACATCGGCCAGCTCCCTTCCGTAATCTTTTCTGAGCTGGCTCAGGTCCTGGATACCAAGTGTGGTGGCTACCTTGTTTTGACGTGCGGTTGCAATCAAAGAATCGATGTGATTCAGATACACAGTGGGGAATTCGTCGAAAATCAGGCTGGATTTTAACTTATCTTTTTGATTGACTGCCTTAATCAAGCGCGAAATATAAAGAGAGACCACAGCGCCATAGGTCATGATCTTACCTGGGTTATTGCCCATACAAACGATCTTTGGATGACTGCTGCTATTGATATCCAGGGAGAAATCATTGCCGGAGAGCACGTAGTATAGTGCAGGGGAAGAAAGGCGAGCCATCGAAATCTGCGCCGAAGCGATTTGTCCTTCCAATTGCTGGTTGGCGTGGTGAATGAAAGCGGATATGAACGGGTTGATCAGCACCTGAATCTCCCGCTGTGTCCTAAGCACCGAAAACAGTTTGGCATGCTCTGTTTGCATAAGCTCGACCGCATGCGGTAGCGTACAATACCTGCCATTCTGGTATTTTTTTAGAAACCAGATGATGGCAGTCAAAAAGTTGATCGGAGATTCAACAAAGAAGTCACCCTGGCGGCGTATCCATTCGCGGTTCAGCCCCATCAGAATCGTCCGGGCCGATTCTGCGGCATCTGAAATGTCTGTCATCGAGTCTGGGTCCAGGGGGTTACACCGGTGGGAGCGGGAAAGGTCGTCAAAATTGACATAGTAAAAGGCTTTGGCAACCTGTTCGCTTGCGCGCACTTCCAGCCAGGTGTTGTAGGCAATACTGGTCAGATCATCAAACTTGAAGTCATAAATGAAAGCAGAAAAACCCTTTTTAATGTGCTGGGTGATGATATGGCGGATTACATAATAGGTCTTCCCCGAGCCGGGAGATCCCACCACTAGTATTCCCCGGAAGGGATTGATAAAGTTCACCCAGCTTCGGAGCATTTTGCCATTGTGTTTGTAATGCGCTTTCAGGTTCACTGAATATGGGTTTTCCAATAGATGCTGCTGTTGTGGAAAGCTCTCATTGTCGGCATTGAAGATATCGACAGTAATCTTTTGATGAATAACTCTTGACATCCGGGATCCGCCCCAAAGCGCGAGCAGATAACTAGCCGAGCACCAGATCATATAGCTCATCACGTTGAGCTGATTTGTCTGAGTGATCTGCAAAGCAGCGCAGGAAATGTAATAGCTCACAAGCCCGGTCAAAAGTGCATATACAGGCACGGCCAGTGAGAGCTTTTCATCTTTTCTGCCACGCACGCCTAAAAGAGAAATAAAAAGAAAGATCAGCGCTGCGACCCTGGACTTTTCAAAGCTAGAAAATAGACCCGTCCTAGCGATTTGATCCAAGATTTTGTCGGTAGCATTTCTGGTAAGCCCCCAATGTTCAAAAGCACCATAGCAGAAATAGTAATAGTGTATAAATAGCAGTGCAAGGCTGATGAACCTGCTCATATCGATGATCCGGCGCAGAGCCTGTTCATTTTCTCCGGTGGTAGTAGCCATTTGGTTTCGCTCACAGATGTATGGATATTTGTCTGCTTTTTTTCTTGGGACGCTTTTTTAGCTCCCATGGAAGATAATCGTCCTTGTTTTCGGGCATCATAACCAGTTTGAGAAGGCTCTCATCCTCAGTTGTGCGTGCAATGTGGTCTGTACAGTGCGGACTGGTCGGCTGATGTAGATTCGCTTTTGCAGGCAATGGCCCAGGTAGAGGTGTTAGATAAAGCGCATCCTGTGGCTGGATTGCCGTTGAAAATCCTGTGAAACGCTCCATCATTCTTGCAGGCTGATACTGCCCGCCAAGCCGGCTGGCTGAAAAAGTCCACCGCGTGCGGAAGTCGACAAAGATGATCTCTTCGAGCTCGCCGCTAGGTGATAACGCAAAAACTGGTTTCACACCATCGGCTGAAAGGTGAGCTGTCAGCTCAGAGAAGCTAGGCTTTTGAGCAGACCGCGCCGCGAGATCTATCAAGGCTTTCACACGCTGGTCTGGCTGCGCAAGATCAGCGCTGTTGGCTTTGAAACGCTGATGCAGGTGTGATAGCGTGGGTTTGCCAGCTATATCGCTAGCCTTGATTGGCACACCTGTTTTTCTTCCTTGATCCGAAAGCATCTGATAAACCAGTCCGCTGTGGCGGTGAATCTTTGTGCCTGGTCTACCTGTTTTGGCGACAAGGTTGTAATGTCTGAGCACAGCGTTTAGCTCCAAAAGAGAGCGGTACTTAAAGTGGGGCAGCACCACAGAAAGCACCTGTGAGACGGACTGCATGGCTTGCATCTTGCCGTATTGTAATTTCTGGGCGCTTTCGGCATTTTGTTCTTTAAGATCCCGTCCAGCGGCTTTGGTTAGTTGGAACTGCTTTTCGATGTAGCCTATCGCGTTGTTAGCTAAGGCCAGCCGGGTTGGAAATGCCTGAATACCGGCGCCATCTGCCTTAACGGTGACAGTAACAATATGCACATGGGGGTGCAGCATATCAAGATGCTGATAGACCAGATAAGGCTGCTCACCCATACCGATCTGGTCCATGTATGCCTGAGATATCCCTTTTAGCTTGGGGATGCTCAGCTGGTCGCCAGCATGAAAGGAAAGCACGATATGGAGCGTGCCTTTCTTGCATCTTGCGTTTAGCGCCAGCCGTTTGTGCAAAACATGGACTCGTTGTTTAGCGGTCAGCTCATTTGCTTCACAGGGATAGTTGCCTGCCATGATGCATTCGGCCTGACCGGCCTTGACCTTGTTCTCGTTGTATTGGGCGCAGCGCTTGACCGAGCCGGAAGAGCGGATTATTGCAACCATCTTAAAGCAGCCTTCTTGCTACAAAGGTATATTTGCTGGATTTGACCGGCTATAAGCTGGCGGTCCCTCTGATGTCGGTCAAGCCAACTATCCAGCTGGGGTTGGTTGCTAGCTTTGGCGATCCTGTCGGCCGATAATGCAAGGGCCTCGCTTGCGGTGGCCAGGTGCCTTCTCAACAAGGAAAGCTCTGTGACCAACCCTTCCAGGGACGCATCACGATGGTTGATCGTGATAGGCTCTTGACAGATCAGCTTTCTGATGTATTCGGCTAGGCTTCGGCAGGTAGTTTTCTGGCGCAGCGATTGTAGTTGGTTATATTGCTGGGCGTCAAGAGTAAACCAGATGTTGTACGATGATTTGGAAACGGGTTGCTTCATTGCTTGTAACGTTTAATGATCCTTCGACAGATTTATAGCTCAGATAGAGAGCTCAAAGCCTAAGTTGGGATTAGGTCTTTGCTGGGCCGCGCTTTGGATTGCGACCAGGTACTGATTTAGGTCCTTGTAATTTTGATAAAGTACGCTTTTGTCGGCAAAATGGCCGTTTTCAGCCAGAGCGCGGCTTGTCAGCAGTCTACCTGCCTGATCTTGGTCCAGATACAGCTCGACCCGCTTGATGGTTTGCAGCTCAGGCAATGCTCTGGCAAAGAAGGCTACGGAATTGAGCACAAGATAATTTTCAGCATCTGTGTTTTGTTGATTGAGGGACCTATAAGAGAGAAAATCAAAAAAGCCCTCAAATACGGCGGTCTTCTCAGCTCCCCTCCCAAGGCGGGTAATATCCTTAGGCGAGGTGCTGATTTTACTGTACGGGTTTCGGAGCTCATAACCACCAGAATCATTGGCAAAACCTATGGCGTAATAAGTATTGTCTGCAATTTGGTAGTGTACCTGATGGCAATGCGCCCTGGCGATATCAAGGTCGATAGCCCGCTGTCCAAGGTAGGCGATCAGCGCAGGTTGTTGAAGGGGTTTGACATCGATAACGCTGATTTTGCTCTCCCTGATCTGCTTGTGCTGCGCGGGGATGGGCGGTTGCGCAGCGGGTAGCAAGACAATATCTGCTTTAAAACTATGAAGAAATTCTGCCACAGAGCATTGCCGGTAGCGAATACCAAAATCGATCAGGCTACCGCCCTTACCTTCTCCGAAATCATACCACCTGTTAAGAGCCCTATTGACCTTGAAGGAAGGCGTTTTCTCTTGCCTAAATGGGCTGCGGTACCAGTAATTTATCCCGCTGACCTTGTCTGGTTGTAAACCTAACTTGGAAAGGTAGCTGACCAGATCGGTGTTGCGGACCTTATCGATAAATTCGCTGCTAGCTCCCTTGTCCATATCGCTATTTTTTGGTGATAGCCGCCCAAAATCCCTTCAAGTCAGCGCTAGCTTGCTGATAATCCCTGGTTATGCTGCTGATTTTGCCCAATCGCCAGGCTGTGCTCGTAGTCTTTGCGCTGATCCTGCCCGCGCCCTTGGGTGCTTTCATGGATTTGCCGTCGGGCCGAGTTTTGATCGTAAGCAATGATGGCTTTGAACTGTGGGTTTGCTTCGATGTATAGCCTGTGTTCAATTGCACCTTCAAGCAAGGTTACTTGCTGACGATTACCTTTCCGAAGCGATTCTAGCAGCCAGGCTTTACTTCCGGGATCATCAAGCTCTTTGAGTGGAAGTTTTGAAAGCTGGCCGGCAAGGTCGAAGCCGTAGTTTTGATGATAATATCTTATCGGGAAGTTTCCCGACGCCCCGGACTGCTTGAAGTCAAGGTGAATCCAGGTACGGTATTGCTGGCCGTTCCGGTCCAATAGCTGTTTTTCAACCGAGCGTCCTTGCAGCAGATTAAAGGCCTCTTTAAGGGTTATACTGCCTTGTCGTTGGATGTAGAAGCGTTGATTGAGCTTTTCTGTCTGGTCCTGATTTTGCAGGGTCGCTAAATAACTGTTGAAAAAGTATAGCCCGTTGCCCGGTGACTTTTTAAAATGCAGGGCACTGGATAGTTGATCATTTGAGAACCGGGCCACATGGTGCAGGGCGAACTCGGGCGACTGTTTGTTTATTGCTGATTGCAGTTGTTGATCCAGTCGGTCACCAAAACCGGTGTACTTGATCTGGGCTTTCAGGAATTCAAAGTTTCTGTTGTCCATAGGTTCTGATATTTAAAGGCTCATTCAAAGGGTTGTGAGATTGCGCAGGTCTTTGGCCCGGATATTTATGCGCAGGTTCCTATGAGATTGGGTCTCAAAAATCTGCGCGGATAGGTATTTCCGGCCCTCGAAGCTCTGCTGGGGAAGCACTACGACAACGGTCTGCTGCTGGCCGGTCAAAAGATGCACACTTGAAGGCTGCTGAAAGATCACTGGCAGCTCCACTTGTTGGCTGGATGTTCTTTTTGCGCGTGTTTTATCGCAGCTGAAAAACCGGATAGCTGAAAGCCGGTAATCGCTTTTAGAGCGGTTTTCGATGCTTAGGCGTACAAGTGTCCGCCGACCAATTACATAGATGCCTTCCAGGGTGGCTGACACCCCCTGGTTCGACGTATGCCGATTCAGATTTTGGCGCGACTGTTGGGCCCTGTCAACCTGGTTTTGAATTTCTGCCTGGTTGACGCCGATAATAAGGGCATGTGGTCTTGCTTTGCCAACACTATCGGGTAGGATCACAAGATTTGTCGGAATCTGCCCGCTTTGGCAGCTGACCTGGAAGCTGAGAATTGTTCCGTCCGAGGTCAGAACGATCAGGCTGGTCGGGGCGATACTGTCGGTAGCAGCCTTGACCAGCAACACGTTGTCTGCGCCCGCAGCTTTTTTTGCCAGCAGTTGCTTGCTTCCAAGGTCGACGCTCCGAATTCCGTATGGGAAGCTTATGGCGATAGTCTGCGTACGGTTTACTTTCAGGGGAAGACTTGCTTTATCTGTAAGCTGAAAGTACTGAGCAGCCGACGATGCAGAGCCGGCAAGATAAGCTGCCAGCATCAGGGGAATGCCCCAGGGCGATTTAAATAAATGGTATTTCATGGCAAATTTGATTGATTATCCTTTAAAATAACCTGGTATCCCTCAGAGACACTCACCTGAACAAGCCGCGTTTTGCGCGCAAAAAAACCTTTGGCCATCTGGATGGAAGCGTCAGCAACCTGGGTGCCCAGTGAATTTGTTGCAATATCCAGGTCAAGGCTCTGAAGGTTTTGACCAGCGGCTTGTTTAATTACTGTCCTGGGTAAGGAGCCAGGGATGTAAATGCCTTTTTGACCATCCAGGTCAAAGACGTGCAGATCTACCGGCAGCAACTGGCCATGGTGCTGAATGGAGCTGATATGGATCAACAATCTTTCTCCGGCTAAGGTGGACAGTCCAAAAAGCATCGTGTTTTCCGGGACCACGGTTTGACCCGCTGCCAGCTCGCTGGTCAGTCTAAGCCGTACTAGGGATCCAGTGACCAGTTTCTGGTCACTTTCAATGACCGCCGTCAGCTGCATTTGGGGCTCTTGTGCAGCGGCTTGCAAGGAGAAAAAGCCGCTCTCTGATACTTGCTCAACGGCAAGGGCAGCTGTTTGGCTACCGGCTGCAGTCAGGACGCCTACTGGTGCGGACTCGACAGGATAGCTGGTGTGAAGGGCTGGTAGGCGCCCGGTGCGCTGTGGCAGATTTTGCAGCGATGAGGGGTCCTGTATTTGAAGGATCTTATCGAGCATGCCATCGAGCTTTTCAAGTTCTGGATCCGGCTGCTGCTGCATGGCTTGGTCCTGAGCCTGGCTCATCATCGCCTCCAGGTGATCCAGTTCGGACGGGGCACTGTTTGGCCAAATTTGCGGCGGCGGCTCTAAGGCGGGCTGCTGCGGCACCGATAGCGCCTTTTGGAGCGCATCCAGGCTTTTTTTGACCTTGTGCTCATCCGAATGTGGTGTGCGTTGGGCTGCCGCCATCTTCGATGGGTGAGGGGCGTCAAGTCCTCTTAGTGCAGACGCTGTTGAATCGGTACCGGCAGTGATGGTGCTGCTCAGATAGGGGTCTTTTTTTAACTGCTGGGCTCTCAGCACAGAGTCGCGTTGAGCTTTTCGGTAATAGTCCAGTTTACTCTCTGGGGAAGTTTGTTTCAAAAACGCGTCCGGCAGAGTGGTCAGCAACCCTTCACGGGGTGCTGCCGGCCCTGGGCTCACAGAGATGCTCTTGACCACCAATACATAGTAGATCGCTGTCAAGAAAGGAAGGGCGATCAGGGGCAACCACAAATAAAATCTACGACTATCTTCAACGCCGGTTGGATGGGTCTGCAAGTTCATGTTCTGGTCGGTTTTGATTGGAAATACGGATGCTGTCTTGAATAAATGCTTTTTCAAGGCTGTCTAAATACAGCTCCATCATTAGCTGCCTAAGGGGAGAAGGCCCCACCACCGGTAGGTTGCCGGGGCCATTACCGCGTCCTGCGGTGATTGGGGAGAATAGCGAGCTTCCTGTAAATCCCTGAAAGACGAGGCTACCTGCCGCCGCCAGGCCAGACGCAGCAAAAAGGAGCCAAAATGTTTTGAGTTTTTGTTGCGACTGACGCCTGTAGTGATGATTGAGCCCACTGGCCACACGCCGCTGGATGCGGGCTATTTTTTGAAAGATCAGCCTTGCTGCCTTCCCGGAGGCCGCATGGATTGCCGCTGGTTTTCGGCTGGGTTTGAATCGGTAAAACATAGCTTATCTGGTTTTGATTGCGATATCTTCGTTTTTTAGGGTACGCCATTTTTCAATCAGAAATCCGTGGCTGTTATGTTCGCTTCGGGCGATGTCGCGCAGTTGGCCTGATGTGACCAGGGACCGGCTGACAATGCTTGTAGGGCGAATGATTTTTTGAATCGCGTAGCATTCAAATTGATAAGGCTGCTGATCCGTTTTGAGATGAACACTGTCAATGGAGAGCTCTTGGGAGATATTCGAGGAGATAACCCTTGCATAGAAGCCAGACTCTCGAAGGTCTTCATACTGTTTTTGAGCAGAAGCATCAGCCAGATACAAAGCCTTGGAGATATTAGTGGTGATTAGCTTTTCATCTGGGGCCAGCGTAAAAAACAGCCGATGGAAGGTCTCAATATGATCCTTTGCCTCCACCGAAAAGTTATCCCTTCGCTCAGAGGCATAAGCTTCCAGCACCTTTCCACCGGCAAGCAGATAGACTTTCTGTGCGGAGCGCTCAGCGAGCCGGGTGCTGAAATAAATCGCAACTGAGCACATCAGCAGGCAAGAAATAATTAGAAGAAAGGTGAAGAGCCGGATATGACGGAAGGCCCTTTGGATGTTCTTGGTTTTGGTAAACATAGCCGGTCAGTTTTTAGCGCTTGAAGAATGGACATCAGAACCCGGAAACACTCCGGGCGCAGGAGCGGCCAGTCTAGCCGCTGCGGTAGCCGTGTTGGCAAACAGCGCGGTGACTTTGTATAGCAGTGAGTTAGGCCCACCCGCGTGGATAATATAGCCGGCCACGGAGGGCACCGAAAAATAGCCGACGATGCCAATGATTAAAAAAATCAGGTAAGCCATATCGTGGGCGTTAAAGAAGGTATCACCCGCATCCTGGACCTGCCTGACGTCCATTGCGATCATTTGTTCCTGTATTTTTCCGATGATTGCGCCAAAAATGTTGGCCACCGGTAGCCATAGGTATACGTTGATGTAGCGAGCGATCCAGGCTGTTAGTGTGTATTGAAATCCGTCAAAGACAGCAATCCCAAAGGCAATTGGTCCGATAATAGCCAACACAATCAAATAGAAGGTACGCATGGTGTTGATGCAGAGCGCGGCGGCTTCAAAAATCACCCGTAGGACTTCGCTCAAAGCGGCCTTGATCGAATTGCGAAAGTTATAGGACTGCTTGGCCATGTAGAACTTGATGTCGTTTGCGATGCCATCGCCAAAACCCTCAGAGTAGCTATCGCCGTACATGTACTTCAGCCACTTTTCTCTGTTTCCCCGCGCATCATCGCCGACATACATCTCCCAGAATGCTGAGCTTTTGATGGCATCTTCCTTTTGCTTTAGGAGCGTTTCTATGGCCTTGTTCGAATCAGAGACCATCGAGGCTGTGCCCCGGACCGTCGGTGAAAGAACTGCATTTAAAAGTGAGATTACCGATGGAAAAACAAGGATCGCAAAACCGAGAACAAATGGGCGAAGCAGCGGATAGAAATCGACAGGTTCGGCCGCTGCGATGTGCCGCCAGACCCGGTGGCCTATATACCAGATCGCTCCGAAGGCGGCGATTCCGCGACCCACGCTGATGAGCCTTGAACAAAGCGGCAGCATTTGTTCATAAATTTGATTCAAGACGCTGTTCAAACCCCGGATCTGGGTCTCGTAGCCCTGCGCGAAAGCTACATCCGGCATGATCGCCAGGGCTAAGAAGGTAAATGCACAGATGAGCGCTTTCATGGCGGGCCGATCTGGTGAAGTGCCCTGACTGTTCTCAGCTGCAAGTGTTCCTGACTGCGCTGCGCCAGCAGAAGGCCGTTTTCGCTGTTAAAGCTTCGCAGAAAAGCCAACTTTTCGGTCATGTCCTGGTATATCGCATCGATGATGCTCAGACGCTCCTGATCGGAAGCTCTCAGCTTTCGGGCAGTTAGTACGTCTGTGAGCACATTTAGATTTTTGATGCTTTCTGCCAGCAGCTGTCCATAGACTTTTTCGAGGTAGGTCAGCTCATCGGTAGTGAGTTGTGCCGATGAAAACAGGTGTCTGCTCGCCTGTCGGTATTCGCCTAGGATCGCAAGTTGTAATGCCGCGATATCCTTAATGCGGCCATAATTCTTTACGGCAGGGCTAATTTGCAGCAGTCCTTCTAAAAAGGCCTGGTGAAGTTTAAAATTTCCCTGGGCAATGTCGCGGATCTTATTATAGCCCGCAAAGAGAATGTCGTAGCCCTTCTTGAGCTCCTGCAGGGTCTTGCGAAGCTGGCGCAATTTTTCCAGATTCAGAATCAGCTGGGTGACTTCCTGCGTTTGGGCGCTGAGCCGATAGGGCGCAAAAAACCATATAAGTAGAAGCAGGGTGATTTTTTTCATAGGATGTTTAGTTTTCGCTATGCAGTGCGCGGCTGTTTTCGATGTCCTTTAATTCCAGCTCAGCAATCTGACAGACAAGGCCAGCTTGTTGACGCAGATCTTGCGCAAAAATGTAGTTGGATTCAAACTGCTCATAACAGGCCTGGATGCGGAAGATCCGCTGCTCATCTGTCAGGGCGAGCTGTTTATCCCTGATGGTAGCAAAAAGATCTGCAAGCAGCACTTGACAGTCTTGGTAAAGCGCTCGTATACCTTTATAGAACTGGCTTTTTTGCTCAGGTTTCAGCCCTTCGCAGCTGCTGATCTGATCAGGAAGCTTCTCACAAAGCTCATTGATGCTGCCATGCAAGTCAGTGATGCGCCGAAGGTGGGGAAGAGCCCCAATGTCAGGCTTTACGATGCTAAGGGAATCGAACCGGTTTTTATGCAGACCAAACTCCTGGTTTTTGATCTGATGAATCAGCGCTAGTCCCTCTTTTGCGATCTGGTAGCCATTTTTTGTGAGCTCCAAATAGATTTTAAGCTCGGCGATCTGCTCGCGAAGGTATTGGCGCTGAGTGCTGTTTTGCCGGAACCACTCCTTGAATAGTTGCGCGGACGCGGCTTGGCTCAAAAGGGCCAACCAAGTAGCTAATAGTAAAGTTTTCATCGAAGTATCTGTCAGTGAATTCCGTAGAGCGCTTTGGTTACCCGGGCATCAAATTCGTTTTTTGCCCTGGAAAGGCTTAACATCCTGTTCTCGCGGTTGAACAGGCTGAGCTCATCATAGATCTTATCTGTGGCAGCAGCGGCTTGATTGATGAATTGCAGGCGGCTAACATCTGTCATCTGTGTGGTAAATGATTTGACCACCAGCTCTAAGAGCTCCATGCTTTGGGCGCTCTCTTTGAGCATCCCCCGGTAGATTGTCTGCATTTGAGCGAGCTCCGAAGCGGTAAAATGCTTGTCGTTTCGAAACAGATTCCAGGCCGCCTCATACTCTCTCAAAATCGCGGCCTGTTTGTCTGCAATGGCCTTGATGCGGAAGTAGTTGCTTACAATGGCTTTTACTTTCCGTAATTCCAGGTAGTACTGCTCATACAAATCCCGCTGCTTTTTGACCCAATCTTCGATTTGATCCAGTTTCAGCTTAGCCATCGCGTTTTCCAAAGCCTTTTGCGCGTTTTGAAGCCGGATCTGCCGGTTCTGTCTCCGCTGGACCAGAAGATCCATCGCGCGCACGACCCGTGTGATCGCTTCTTTGATAATCTTGGCCCAGGGGATGGCTGCGTGGGCGTGTTTGCACGGGGTGACGGTAAAAAAAACAAGAAGCGATATCAAGAAAATCCTTTTTGCCATGGCCGTTTGGGTTGATCTTAACTGTTTTTTGTCCGTAGTTCTTCGGCTAATGTTTTGATTCCCAGCTGGATACTTCCCAGTCGTTGGGCATAATCCTGAACTTTGATCTTTTCGGTCTGTTCGGTGGTATAGGTCAGATATTCTTCAAGGCTGACTTCGGTCCGGTAAACTCTGGATAGGGTGCCGCCCAGGCTTATGAATACTTCTTTGTAGCGCAGCAGCGGGTCGTTGGCCTTGTTTACAGAGAGCACCAGCGATTTTTCCTTTTCGGTCAGCCCTAAAAGCTCTTGGATCTGATCAAACTTATTTTGATACTTGGATTGATCCAGCAGAATCTTGCAATCCGAGTTGTTAATAATGGCTTGTTTGACGATTGGAGACGAGATAATGTCTTCAACTTCCTGAGTGACCACCAGCGCTTCTCCAAAAAACTTGCGGACCGTTTTGAACAAGTATTTAATGTATTCTGCCATCCCTTCTCTGGCAATCGCTTTCCAGGCTTCTTCGATTAAAATCACTTTCCTGATGCCTGATAGCTTTCTCATCTTGGATATAAACACCTCCATAATAATGATGGTGACCACCGGAAACAGGATCGGGTGCTCCTTGATGTTATCGAGCTCGAATACAATAAAGCGCTCGGATAAAAGATCAATATTTTCACGAGCATTCAGTAGGTAGTCAAACTCGCCACCCCGGTAGTAGGGCCTGAGAACGTAAAGAAAGTTGGCTAGGTCAAAATCCTTTTCCTTGACTCTGTCCTCAGCAAGCACGGTTGCGAATTCTGAGCAGAAGAATTCATAGAAACTATCAAAGCAAGGAAACACTTTTGTTTGGGCCACATGCTGGTAGTAAAGTGTCAGTGCGTTGGAAAGGGCGACGTATTCAGAGCGAGTAAAACTCTGGTCATCCTTTTTCCAAAGCGCCAGCAGCAGTGTTTTGATGCTTTCCTTCTTTTCTGTGTCCAGCGTATCACCAGTTTGGAGATGGAAGGGATTAAACCGGATCGGTTTTTTTTCTTCGTAGGTAAAGTAGTAGCCTCCCAGCAAATCGCAAAGACCTTTATAGCTGTGGCCCACGTCTACCAGCACGATGTGGGCGCCCGACTCATAATAGCTTCTGACCAAGTGGTTGGTGAAAAAGCTCTTACCACTGCCGGAAGGACCCAAAATAAACTTGTTTCGATTGGTACAGATGCCTTTGCTGACTGGCTCATCAGAGATATCCACCAACACGGGCCTGCCTGTCAGCCGGTCTCCGAGCCTTATTCCGAAGTTACCGTTCGCGGAGCGGTATGGCGCCTCTAAATTCAAAAAACAGGCAGCCTGCTCAGCGAAGGTGTCAAAGGTCTCATTCATTGGGAAGTCTGCTGCGTTCCCCGGTATGCCCGCCCAGAAGATCTGAGGGGCGCCGGTTGTTTCCAGTTTTGCTGATGTATCCAGCTGTGCGAGCGCGGATGATACTGTGCTTTTAAGCTCTTTGACTGCGGTGGAATCTTCGGTCCAAGCCAAAACATTGATGTGCGCTTTTACGGGAAGACGCTGCTCTCGGATGGCTTCGTTCAGGAATTCATTGGTCGCTTCCAGAGCTAGACTATTTTCACGGGCATATAACGCCAGAGATTGAAGCCTGAGTCTTTTGCTCTCCAGCCTCTTGAGAGTTTTCTGACCATCACCTACAAAGACATACTGGTTGTAGATGTGATTGCAATGCAGTAGCTGACCCAAAAGGCTTGCAAATCCAACGCTAAACTTGGTCCTGTCGGTTGAGTAGCGCTCATAAACCGCAGAGGCGCTACAATTCGAAGGCAGTTCAGCGGCATCGGCAATACTGTAAAGGCTGCATTGCCGGTCACCGACTTTTATACCGTAGTTAAAAACGATATCCCGCAGCAGTTTTTCATCTTTGTCGGTGGAAAGAAATGCATACTTTTCAATTAGACCTGCACGCCGCATGTTGCTGAGAAGCTCCTGGTCGCCCAATTGGGTGAGTTTAGCAAAACCGCAGTCGTCTAATATCCTTTTGAACTGGGTCGCGCTATCAAGAAACTCGTCCAATGATGTGCCATGCAGTGTCTGCCGGGGGACGATCAAAGGCCGGACAAGATTACAGATCAGTGAATTGGAAAGTTTCCGTTCCTGAGCAGACTTTGTCAACATCAGATAACACTGATGATCCAGGTAAGGACGCCCTTTGAAAAACGCATCACTACTTTCGCTGAGAAAACTCTTGCCTTCTTCCGGCTGGGGTTCGAATCCTTTGGCTACAAACCAATCCTGTTTGCAGAGTACTGTTCCAGGGGTTAGCACCTTGATGGCTTTTACCCAGGTTTGATGAAAAGCTTCATACTGGGCTTCTGAAAGCGTAAAGATTTCGGGAAGCTCTATGCTGAAAGCAATCGTTACATCGCCTTGGTTGGAAAGGATCATATCGTGCTCCACATCCAGAATTGGTAAGTTTTCGTTAAGCAGGCGCTCCATTTCTCGTCTTTGGATTAATGAACTTTGATCTTGATGTTGCTTTGATCACTTTGGGAATCCGCCTTGCGGCCAGCGCCTTTAGTAAACCATGTTCGCCATAAGTAGTGCTGAGATGATAGACACCGATCATCGAAATCGTTGCCAGAAAAATGGTTACCACAAGGCATACATAAGTGTTGATTCCCGCTAAATACATTAGCGCATAAAAGATCAACTGGCCTAGCATTGTCGCTGCCATATACCATATGTACTGAGCTTTAAGACCCCGGAAGATGATGCTTCTATTGATTCCTTTATTGATAGGGTATATCTTGGCCATGGTGTATTAGTGGTTACCATCGTCTGTATACGCGGGTTCTTACAGACCAAAGAACGACTGCAGGACCGTAGCTACGACCACCAGAAAAATGCAGCTCCCAAACCATGCTGCGGCGACTTTTCCTGTATCTTGGTCACCCGCATTCCACTTTTGAAATACTTTCACAGCGCCAACCAGGCCAAGCACCGCGCCAATGGCGTACATCAGGTTAGTCCCTGGCTCAAAATAGGAGCGGACCTGTGAATCGGCCTCCTGGATGCCGGCTGCCCCGTCCTGAGCCATTGCCTGGATTCTTTGAAGAACCAGTAGCGTCACCACACCTAAGAGCTTTTTGTTAATCTGAAAATTGGTTAGCGTTTTCATATTAGTTTGGTTTATGGTTAAATATTTGTTGAATTGGTCTGAAAGGTTGCTTTGTGGTCCCTGCGCCCATTAAGCGCAGGGTACCTCAAAGCAGGCTCCGTTGATCTACTGTTTCCATATTTCAACTAGGTCAGCCGTGCTTAGATGCATGGAGCCATATTTTGCACACTCGGTTTGGATGTGCTCATTGACAGATGTTTGAAAGGCAGTGCCGATCAAGCTATGTTGACTTTTTAGTGTTAGTTGCAAAAGCAGGACTAGCTCTTCTTTGTCGTAGTCCTTTAGATAGGCTTCTTCTACCGCTTGATTTAGATCATTCCTGAGCTGTTGAAGCCCGCCGGGGAATTCATCAAAAGGCCCTTGTGCTGGGCCGTCCAGATCCGTGGTGGTATATGAATTCTGCGCCACCAGATGCGAAGCGGAGGTCGGTAGAAGCGCAGGATCAGCAAGGTCTTGTTGGCTGTCAAGCTCCTGGGAGCGCCTGACTATGATCCTGGCGGGGCCATGTTGAAAAGCTGATTTTATTCCTATTCGCGTCCATAGGTCGCGGCCATAAAACCTGAGGCCGACAAACAAATAGTACCCTACCAGCAGAGCGGAGAGCACACCTAGGTAGCTTCCCCAAGGATTAGAAGTGAACATAGCACGTTGATTTTAATTTGACGCTGGACCCGTCCAACTGATCTGTGGATCTGATCTGCCGTTGATTTAATTTGATGCTTGCAAAGTAATGGCGTGCTATGATGCTGGGAAAGCGCAACAAAAGTTGTCACCCCATTGCGCCCCTCTATGGTAAACTTGTAACACGCTTATTACTAGGTAATTAGTCCGAGAAAAAAAATAAAAGAAACTGAAAATTTCGACTTTTTCAGCCAAAAGCTGCTCCGTTAGTTTTTTTGTAACAATCTTATAATGAGACATATATAAATATGTCCTCCAAAACTGGGCCAGTTTTAGCGAGATTTTAGGCCATTTGCGACCAATTTTGACGGAAAAACAGTCAATTGTGTGAGATTTTTGGACCCAAATTACTCCATTGTTCGCAGTGGGGTATATACGTTTGCCGAAAATTTGGTTGCGAGCGAAGTTTACACAACAGCTAAGAACTACGACGATGGCGCAATCCTGTGGAAAGCAGCTATCAAAACAGAGCTTTGATAATGACAGACTTTGATAATCAAGGATGAAGTCTAGAGGCAGTAGGTTTGATCATGAAATGCGGACTGCTTAGTGACAGTAGAAGGGCTGATAGTCAAATACTATATTAGTTAATGTATTCAGATTTTCGGCTTCTAATGTCAAGTTAAGAGTCATAAGAATACACGCGGCGTTACCCAACACAGGAATTACTTATGCAGCTGTGGCGCTGGCCGATGGTTTAGGTAAGGGTAAATCCGATCGGATTATTGACGTGGATTTGCGTCTTAAGTCAGGCCAAGCTTTTGTAGGTTTAGAGATAGATATTCGACTCTTACCAGTATATTTCAACTAGCTTCTTGATGATGAGACTAGCTGAACGCTTTTTCGCGATTGTGGCGCTTGTTAAAACATTTGCTGAGTGGCCAATGGAGTTGAAGGAGCAAGTGCGGTGCTGGTTCCTACCGATGTTGTAATTACCTGAATGGATAGAAAGGCTATATTTTTCATTGTAGCGGGTAGCGTCAATTTTTTTCATGGGTCGAATAGCCGTTGAGAGATGAGATTTAGATCAACATTTTCTAATCTTGATGTTCATTTTTTTATTCCCGCAACGATCTCTTCCAAATTGGTGATTAGCTTTCGTTGAACTACCAACAACTCTTCCTGTGAAGATAGTAACTTGGTTGCTTGTTCAAGCTTCTCGTTTAAATATACCATCTCAGACTCCATAGTTGAAAACTGCTGGAGCTTAAATCTTTCCAAATCTGAATACTCATAAAAGTGCGCGAAGAAGTCGTGATCAAGTGCGACGGAGATTTCTCTCAAAAGGTCAGTATCAATAGTTGCTCTCCTGTAGATGCTAGCGACTCCCTGCTTTGTCCTATTAATTTTTTCCCCTAGCGCCTTCTGAGAGATACCCTTGCTCTCGGCAACACGTTTTATGATTTGTCCGATACTTTCTGCCATAAAGCAAATATTTCACCTGGCAGACTCATAAGTCCATTTTTTATGTATTTGAATATTTGTCTTTTGTATCTAAATATTTGACT
>CBFGMV010000139.1:0-18148 GCA_965649915.1 uncultured Dyadobacter sp. | reverse complement strand
ACTCATTCACTCATTCACTCACTGACTCATTCACTAATTCAAAATTAAAACCTCGCCTCGGCTAACCTCGTCCCTTCTACCCTCACCCGTATTTTTTCAAATGCAATCTCCCGGGCCGTGGAGACATCGTCGGCGAAGGGCGAAAAGCCGCAGTCGTCGGTGGAGCCGAGTTGATTGAGGGGGATGTATTCGGCGGCTTGCAGGAGCAGGTCTCGGACTTCTTCCGGCGTTTCGATTCGCGGGTTCAGCACGTCGATCACCCCTAAAAATATCCGTTGTCCCGGCCTGATGTTCTCCCGGATCGATTCGAGTACCGATTGCTTGTCCTGCTCACCAGCATATTCCAGATAGAAATTACCGGCATTCAGCTGAAAAAAGAGTGGTAACAGATCGGAATACGGCACGTCGGCACTGTGGGTGGAATCATGATCGCCGCCCGGGCAGGTATGGATGCCTATTCTGCTCCGTTCGCTTTCGGTAAACCGGCCGAGCACCTGATTATTAAGATCAATAAATTGCTTCAAAAGGCCTTTACTAGGATCGAGTTTCAGGGCCAGACGGGCTTCTGTAAAGTCGATCTGCACATGATGAGCATGCTCATGCAGACACCTGCGAATGTCCGCCTCCGCCTGATCGAGCAAGTCGGCGATGAATTGCGTTTGTGGGTAACCGTCGATACCGGCCGCAGGATACAGCAGGCTTATGGCCGATGCGGAGATCACGGCCTGTTTCACCGGCAATGCGGTATGTTTCCGTGCCTCCCGGAGATAATCCACTGCAAAATTCCGGTAACGGAACGGACCCGAAGTCAACACGGGTAATTGCCGCGTATGCCCGTCTTCGAACGGGATCACCACCCCTCCGGCACCGAGGTTCAATGCGCCATGGATAGGATAAGTCGCAAAGCTGGGTTTGCTTTGTTCGCCATCAGAGATGACCGGCGAGCCGGTAGCTTCCAGGGATATGATCGTCTCGCGCGTAGCCTGAGAGAACAGTTTGTCGAGGTCGGTCGATGAAATTTCTTCTTTGACAAAAGCCTGCATGGCTTGTTGCAGGTATGCTGGCCGCGGAATGCTGCCTATCGGTTCGGTAGGTATTACTGGCATGTTTTTCTGAGATAATAAAATACAAATGATTGAGAATGAACCGCACGCGATCCTATTACCGAAGCTGTCCCCGGTATCCGCGTGCTCTGGATCCTTACCCGATCATTTCCGGGGGTGGTGTGGCCCGGTTCGGCAGCCCTTTAACGGGTATACGAAGTATTTCTGCGAAAAGCGCAATTGCAGCCGGCATGGCTGCTTCCCCCACCCATTCACCGACAACCGAACACGTGGGTAAATAGCTTTTTGCCAGATCATTCAGCATCTTCAAGGCAGTTCCCAAAGGCGTGGGCGGCGTTTTCGCCACGTTGGATTCGAGCATCCGCTCCGACAGCTCGGCAAACGTGTGCCAGGCCGAAGAGCAGGCCCGGGGGACTTCACTTTTTTGCATTACTTCACCTGCTTGCCTGAATGCGTTGCCCATGCATAACTCCGCCAGCGACAATCCCAGCGTGTGGGAAAGCAGCAAGATGAGCAAACCGAGGCTTACGACACTTTTCATGCTTACAGGGCAAGTTTCCTAAATCTACAAATAATGCGGTCTCATTCCTTGTAGCAATTATTCATTTTATTCAAACAAATCACTAAAAAGTGTTCTTTTGCAAATTCCGGGGCAGCTTTTCAACCGGTTTCCCAAAAAACCGCAAAGTAACTCGGTTTACGGCCGCTGCCTTATCACCGTTCATTAACATTAAATTTAACCCCCTAAGCCCTAAGTCCCTGTTATTATTGATCATTTGCGGTCTGACCGCGCTATCCCATGAACCGCTCCTTCGTTGCCTTTCTGATCACAGTACTCTTCGCATCGAGCGCTGGCAACGCGCTGGCGCAATGGGATCAATTGCTACACAAAACCTATCCTCAGCGGTATCAGGATTTAAGTAAAATCTACATCCGACTGATCGACGACGGCGATTCCGCATCGGTATTTCGCGAGATCGCCTCCATGAAGAGTCGGGCAAAATCGCATCAGGACAATGAACTCGAACTGGAATCCGACCTCTTGAAGGCCTATTACCTGACCATTCGGCACAAAAACCAGACTACCCGCATTGCCTCGATGCTCAATGACCTCGTGGCAAGGGCTACCCAACAACACAACAAACAGCTCATTGCACGGTCGCTTAAAGTGCTCGGGGATTATTACTGGACCGATGGCAGAAATTACGAGCTGGCATTTGAGACCTACATTCAGATGGAAGGCATTCTGAATGAAGTAAGTACAGACGAATTCCCTGACAAAAGTTATGCGCTGGCCGCTATTGCGCACCCCTACTATAATTTTTCGGAATATAACAAGGCATTGCCCCTTCTTCGGCAGATCCTGAATTTGAAATTCAACCCGGATATGCATGCCGGGCATAACTCGGCGCTCGTTACAACCGCCGTCATTTACCGGAAACTCGGCAATCTCGATTCGTCCGACCATTACTTTCGAAGGGTGATCCGGAAGGAATCGCCAGGAAATTACAAGCTCTGGGCGGCCATTGCACGGGGCGGTCTGGGCGAAAATGCCTATTTGCGGGGTAATTACGCGGAGGCGATGCCTTTGCTGCAAGCCAATATCGATGAAGCTATTGCACAGAAAGATTATGGTCCGGCTGCCCAGTCCTTGATCACTCAGGCCAATATCCATTTGAAAAACAACGCATTAAAGAAGGCGGAGCAACTTGCGCACAAGGCGAGGCATTACCTGGATATTACGCATCCCGAACGATACCGTCATTTCCAGGACTTGTACACTATTTTCGTGAAGCTGTCCGCCGAGCAGGGCAAACCGAAACTGGCGGAAGCTTATCTGGACTCCGCATTGTTCGCCAGGGACAGTATGAATCGCAAGTACAATGAAAAACTGATGATCCGGGCGCAACAGAAGACAGAGTTGCACAAACTCCGGGCCAAAATGGAAAGGGCGGAATCGGATCAGAAACTGAAAGTGATCGAGCGCAACCTGTCATTGGTGCTTGTCTTGCTCATCGCTGCCGGTGCGGTATATGTATATCAAACGCAGCGGAAACGACACCGGCAGGCCCAGCTATTGAAGGAGCTGGAAATCAAACAAAAAGAACACGAGCTGGAAAATGCCTCGCTACAATTGAACGAGTTTGCTCGTAACATTTCTGAAAAAAGCAAGCAGATCGAGATACTGGAAAACAAGCAGGGCCCCGGTGCCGAGGCCCTGACGCAATTACGCGAAAGTACAATCCTTACACAGGAGGATTGGGATTATTTCAAAAAGCTTTTCGGCAAAGTTCATGGCGATTACCTGCACCGCCTCCGCGAGAAATTCCCCGACCTTACCCAGGGCGAAATGCGGTTCATAGCACTGGCCAAACTGGGTCTGGGCTACCAGGAAATGTCCGCCACGCTGGGAATCAGCAGTCACGCCGTGCGCACTACCAAATACCGGCTGCTCAAAAAAATCGACGTCCCCGACGACCGCAGCCTGGAAGAGCTGGTCATGGGCATCTAACCTACTCGATCGCTACCTTTCGTGTGTGTATAGTCGCTCCGGCTTGCACGTGCAAAAGATAAATGCCTTTGGTAAGGTTAGCGACAGGCAGTTCAACCTTGCCATTTTGCAGTTCCTTCCTGATCACGACAACCCCGCTCATATTTGTTAGCGTAGCATTTCCGGAAACTGTTCCCGTGATTTCGAGTTGCAGGACAGTAGTAACAGGATTGGGGTAAGCTTGCATTTGAACCGCATTTCCATGATCGGCCACGACGATCTGACTCCATGCAAACGAACCGTCGGTATCCACCATTTTCAGGCGATAATAATTCAAACCCGTTGCCGGATCGTAATCGGTAGCGAAATAACGATGTCCTCCCGAACCGATGGCCGCAGGTTGTTCGGGCATTATTTCCCAACGACGCGCATCGGAGCTGCGATGAATTTCGAAATGGCTGGTATTGACTTCTTCGGCTGTGAGCCATTCCAATCGCGTTGTATTTTCAACCTTTTCCGCCTTAAAACAGACGAGCTTCAAAGGTAGCGGATCTACGTTGCTGATAAAGAAGCCGCTAAATCCGGTCACATCGAATGTGATTTCCCAACGATTGAGATCACCGTTCCAGGAGATGTCGCTATCGTTGGGGTCAATGGTCGTAATGTTACCGCTATATGACCCTGGCTGGCCGGTAGCTGATGTACCATGGTATTGGACAACGAGCAGATTGGCTTTCGCCGATCCGTCGGAAGGCGAAGCCGGCAATTTGGGACCGCTCACACTACTATTAAATGCATCGAATTCGGATTGGAGAAAAAACAACTTGATCTTCGCGGTAGCGGTTCCTGCATTACTCGCGGGAAGGATGTCATAATGCCGCTGGACAAACCGAACCCCTCCTGACTGAATAACCGCTCCTTCTACGAACGTCTTTGCCTGTACGCTTCCGCTCACAGGCACCAGCCCCGACGGCGTCACATGCGCGATGACCCGGCATCCGGATACCACGAAACCATTAGTATTATTGCCGACAATTGCCTGTGAAACCACATCGCCATTGACCGACAAGCTGCTGCCATCGCGGTAGGATTGCAATTCGTAAGCGCCCATATCGGCTGTCACGTCGAAAATGCGGGGTTGTCCCAGAATATCAGTCAGCAACGTGTTATCATTGTATAAACCGGTGTTGATCCCCGGACTGCAAGGTGATAACCGGAGCCCGTCATCGGCGGTCATCCATTGGTCATCCGCCCCATCAGGATCCGCCTGGCCGGTAAACAATGCGTCCACATTCACAACCCCGCTGCCGATATGTCCGTCCTGGACAATCGAATGCGCTACGACCGGAGTCGAGATCAGATCGTTAATACCTGCCGGGGCCAGTCCGGTGTTACCCCATACCACCGTGTTGACGATCTGTGGCGCAGACAACATGTTGTATATTCCCGCCCCCTCGGCCGCAGACGTGTTACGCGCGACGGTGCAATGCTGAATGGTTGCCGTGGAGTGATATCCATTAAAAATCCCAGCGCCACCACCCGTACCTGAATTATCAGATATCACACACTGGCTGATCATCGGTGCGGTACCATCCCCAAACAGCATGATTCCTCCTCCATTATTGGCTTTATTAGCTGTAAAAACACAATTTGTGATCTTCGGGGACGATGCGTTCAGGGTAATCCCGCCGCCCGCCGATGCGTCTACGGATGCTCCGAGTATACTGGCATTGAGGCCCGTTCCATCGGCATTCCCGTCGCGAATAATGAAACCGTCGAGCCTTGCAGCCGAATTGGTATTTACAGCGACAATAACGTGATAGGAATTATCAGTATCCCCTGCGGAACCGATATCTCCTGAAAGAACAGTCTGATTAGCCCCCGCATTTCTGGCGGAAAGCTGGGTTTCGTCTCCGTTAAAACCGCCATAAATAGCAACATTATTGATCAGGTAAAATGCATTGTGGCGAGCACTACCCAGATTAAGATTGTAAGGCTGACCCGAAGGTTTATACGTTCCCGCTTTTACCCATATTTCGGTAATGCCCGAACAGCCCGCCGCGGCATTCAGCGCATCGCTGAGATCGCCGAGCGCATCGCCCCATCCCGAACCTTCCCCTGATGCACCTTGTGCCACATACAGGCGGCTCGGGAATACATTCAGCGCGACGGCGGTTGAGAAAGTATCACCGCAGGAATTGTTGATTTTAACCTTATACTGCCCGCCATGATCGCCGGCCACAACATTATTTACCGTCAGCGTAGCCGTATTGACGCCGCTGTATTTGCCGTCATTGGACAATGGCGAATTCCCAAGATACCACTGATAGGACATCGTGGTAGCGCTGCTGGCCGTCACCGAGAAATTAACTGATGTAGTACCCGGACAGGCTATGGCCTTCACAGGAGCCACATTGATCGCAGCTAACGCGCCCGCCGTGATAGCGACGCGTCCCGTCGGATCGGCATTCGTCAAATGGCCGACCATTACGTTGGCACTCCCGTTCCCCGCTCCGCTTGCGGTATAGGTTGCAGTTGCCTTGCCGTCGGCCTGAATATTGGCCTGGGCGCCTGAAATACTACCATTCACGGCGCTGAAACTGATGGGCAGGCCGATCAGTTGGCTCAAATTGGATAGCGACACAGGTGAACCGGCGGAGTTGGTGAGAAAACTGGCGGTAACGGTAGTCTGGCTGGCAGAAGGCACGCAAAGCGTCGAACTGCCGACTGTCGGTTTCAAAACGAGCCACGGGGTGGTCGTGAGCGTACCGGTCCCCAGCCCGGCGATCGCATTGGCAGACTCGCTACACGTTCCCGCCGCTTGCGGGTCGGTGTTGCAGCTCCACCAGTTGTTGGTGGCATTCACTACCCCATTGTTCGATTTGCGCGACGACAGCGCTTCCTTCACCGAGCCGCCCAGCGTATTACCGGCGAAGACATTGTAATTGACGTCCACAGTAAAATCACTGAAAATGGAAATAGCGCCACCCTCGCTGTTGGTGACCAGCCCGGTGCTGTTATTAAGAAATTTGTTCTTTTCTATTTTTGTGTAAAAAGAAGGGCTTTCAGGCGACAGCTCCGATTGCAGGTGAATCGCCCCGCCGGAAGTAAAAAACGTGGACGTCGCCGAGTTGTTGGTGAAGGTAGAATTGATAATGGTCGCACTGCCTGTTGCCGTGATGGCCGTACTAATATAGCGGAGCAATATCGCCCCGCCGCTGGCATTGTCGTTTGGGCTATTTACATGATTATTGGTGAATGCACAATTGTCGATAGCCAGTATGCCGCCGCCCAATGCCGACAGTGCACCACCACCCAGCTTCGTGGCTACATTGCCTTCAAACACACAATTAGTAAGATTGGTCACATTGGTTGGCCCACCAAAAATAATGGCACCACCCCCGTAGCCATCCTGAGTTTTCCCATTGGTGAACTTAATCCCCGAGATAGAAGTCGTCACATCGGGTATATCCCCATAGCGGTTGATAAACAGGATACGATTTTCCATGGTGGTGGTCATATTCACGATCGTCAGCGCCGGTCCGGCTCCGACGATCGAAATATTCTGCGCCTTACTCCCAAACAGGATCGTTCCCAGCGTGAGGTTGTAAGTTCCGGCCGGTACGTTGATCGTATGCGGCCCGCCGCCGAGCGCATCCGCTGCCAGGATCGCCCCGCGCAATTGCGAAGGGTCGTTACCATCGCTCGTTTGGGTTACATTAAAGGTATTTGCACGAGCACTGGGCAACAAGCTGACGAACAGCAATGCAATAGCCAGGGTCCTGTACAGAAGCAGGCCGGTAGAAGTTTTCATCATAATGTAAATTATTGATAATCAAAGCAGTCATTGGCTTTCAGCCAATGACTCATCGCCACAACAGCAATCTTTCCGGGACGATCAGCCCCAAGACGGGTAAACACCCGAGGTAACAATCATATATTGAATTGCCTGGTAAGGCATCATATTGTTGTGAGGCTGATCGCCACCCGACTCTCCGATGGCCGCCGGATTCATGATCGCCGCCGTACCCTTTTCTTTCGCAAAACAATTAATCCGGTTGCGCGAATCCTCATTCGCCCATATTTGCCCATCGGGACGGATTTTATCGCCGTGGGTATTGGCCAGCGCAGGATGGTAATGCTTGCTCATTTGCTCAACAGTCAGCTTTACGGTCGCTTCCCCGGCCTTTTCACCCAATTGGTATTCCGTGAGATCCTCAGATTTTCCGCAACTGGCCATCGCTCTTCCCTGTAAATCAGGTAAAGCGAAAGTAGTGACCCCGTCGCCGCCGTAGACATTTTTAAGCAATGAAAACAACGCCGTATTGTCAGCTATCTTTATCAAACGCCCATCACAAGGAGCAGCAGATCTCGAATTCACCTTCGACGCAAATGCCTTGATTGTTCCTGAATATTCATCAAGGCCCCCCAACGCATCCGGTAGCATACCGTCTTTTACGCATATGCAATAGTTGAGGGACAGGTATGGCGACATATTATCGTGTGCCTTGCCGTCACCCACTTGCTCGATACTTTGATCGCTCATAGCCGCGTTGCTTTGTGTCACATAGCCGGCATTAGCAGGCCAGTAGCTGTTTACAGGCGTATCGTTATCGGCATTATTGGAACTGGCAATGGCCTGATGGCGGTGCTTCGGCATTTCCGGGATCGTAAGCGCGTGTTTCTCCTCGCCGCCACGGGTAAAGCCGGGATAAGCCAGACTGTCACCGATCAGCACGCGGCCGCGAAGATCGGGGATTTTAAAATTGTCACCTTCTCCTCCGAAGGTCGTGCCTATCAATTGAAAAAGGACCGGGTATTCACTTGCCGACAGCGTTCTGCCGTCGCACGAAAACCAGCCTTTCAATCCCTCGGGAAAGGCGAATAATCTGATTTCTGAAAGATAACCATTCATAAAAATATCTTTTTTAGGTTAAAAGTCTGAGTCGACCGACGGTTATTCGCCCTGTGGGAAAATGCCCTCCATTGAAATGCAATACCGGACGGCAAAGATGGGCATGCGGTTTTCATGGGGTTCGCTCTTGCCTTCATTTTGGATACTGTCAAAATTCATTTGATTAAAGCCAGGTGCCGACGCGTATCGGCGCCCGCCCGCTGCCGACCAGAAAGCATCTGTCGCGTTTTTTGAATCTGCCTTTTCCGAGGTGCTGCAAGCCGGGAAATGCCTGTGCCGTGGCATTTCACCCAATGCCAGCAAGACGGACTCGGAGCCTCCTTTTTGCCCGAATGGGTAGTGCTCACCATGGCCCAGCGGTATGCGCGAACGCAGGTCGGGCAAAGCAAAAGTGGTAATACCATCACCGCCAAAACGGTTACCGATCAATCTGAACAAGTTTTCGTTCCTCGCTATCGGTATCACCGAGCCATCACAGAGGCGCCACCCAAGGGGCACGTAGCGTAATGCGAACGGGGCGATTTCGCCAACATACTGCGGATCCATATTTGTCTGATATTTAATGTGTTAAAGATTAACTTTGCCTTCATGGGTATCCTGTGGAGGATAAGGCCAATCTCCACCGGCTGAAATCATATATTCCAATGTGAGGTAGGGCATCATATTGTTGTGCGGCTCGTCCCCGCCCGATTCGCCGATTGCAGCCGGGTTCATTAACTCACCTTCGCCCTTTGTACCCGAGAAATCATTGACCGGGTTGCGCGCGTCCTCATTCGCCCATACCTGCCCGGCAGGCACTAAATTGGCAGCCTCCGTATGTGCAAGCGGGGCGTGGCTGTGCCTGGGCATCTGCCCAATTGCGAGGTGCACCGATGCCGTCCCGCCCTTTTCTGCCAACTTGTAAGGCCAGAGCCCCTTTGGCTCGCCACAACTAACCGTCGAACGTCCCCGCAAATCGGGTAATGCAAACGTGTCCACGCCGTCACCTCCATAGATATTTCCGATCACCTTCCACAATGCCGGATAGCTTGAAATCGGCAAAACGGTTCCGTCACAGGGAAGCCACCAGCCAGCATCGAGTTTTTTGGGAAATGCCCGGATTGTGCCGGTAAAATCGTCGGTAACCTCATAGATATTGCCGGGATAAAGGCCTACAAAGCAGATCGCGTAATTGATCGCCAGATAGGGAGACATATTGTCGTGTGCCTCGCCGTTACCCGTCGGCTCCGTAGCCTGATCGCTCATCTGGTTGTCGCTTTCCAGAACATATCCTCCGTCGGACGGCCAGAAATTGTCTTTGGGAGTGCTTTTGTCCGCCCCGTTGGAGCTCGCTACCGCCTGGTGCCGGTGCCTGGGCATCTCCTGGATCGTAAGCTGATGGGTCTTTTCGCCGCCTTCGGCAAAGGCCGGATAGCCAGGACCGGTACCTATGACTACCTTATCCCGAAGGTCGGGCAAATTAAAGTATTCGCCGTCACCCCCGAAGGTGTCCCCGATCAGTTGGTACAATGTAGGGTATGTCTTAATGGATAACGCCTTTCCATCACAGAGCAGCCAGCCCTTGGGCACCCATGAAAAGGCGAACGTCCTGATCTCGGATATGTATGGTTTCATGAATTAGGGAATGATTAAGGGTTGATAATTAGCCGTGCGTCGGAAATGTGCCAGACAGCGAGATGATGTAGGTGACCGCCAGAACAGGCATCCGGTTTTCATGCGAATGACTTTCGCCCGCTAGCTGTAAACTTTCCATATTCATGCTGACGTTTCCCGGCGGCTTTGCGTACCGAATCCCTTTATTGGCGGCTGCCGACCAGAAGGCATTTACCGCGCTTTTTGAATCAGATTTGGTAGCCGTGCTGCACGCAGGTGTGTGCCGATGTACAGGCAGGTTTCCTACTGCCAGCTGCACTTTTTCTGCACCTCCCTGTCGCCCGATAGGATTATTGGCGCTTTGTCCCATCGGGATCCGCGAACGGAGATCCGGCAATGCAAAATTGGTGATCCCGTCGCCACCAAACTTGTTCCCGATCAGCAGGAACAATGAGGAATACTCGTCGACAGACAGCAGCGAGCCGTCGCAAAATGCCCAGTTAGCAGGCAGACCGATTCCGGCAAAGGCTCTGATTTCACCAAGGAAGGGTTCCATAATTCCGATAGGTTTTTGATTTAGGTAAATAAATTCCCCAAATAAAGCGCGAGATGTCACCGAAGAGCCCAAAACGGGCGTCACAAAAACGTCACAATTATCAAAACGCAGTCACAAAACAGAAAAACCCGCCCTGAATCATTCCAGAGCGGGTTTTGTTGATTGTGTAAAGAATTCTGAAAAACATGCCACTTCCCGAACCCTCACCCTACATACGCGTGCTCCCTACCGCCACGACGCTCGATGTTATCCTTAAAAACACCCATTTCCCTGATGATCTTCTCAGCGAAACTTCCCCGATACAATGCCGCGTCGAATGGCAAGGCAAAATTCCGGCTTTGGTCTTTCATTTCAAAAGCCCGGCCTACGATTTCAGCGAACCGCTTGTCCCCTCCGAGTTAAAAAATGCCGAACGCGGGTGGCTTCAACAACCCGCGATAACGATAAGGCTGTTGCAAGCCGACACCGTCATCGCGGACAAGGTTGCGGAAAGAAAATTCTCGATATCGCCGCAGGAAACTAACAGTCTCAGGGACTTTTTGGAACAGTAAACAAATACGAAATGTAAAGCAAATGCCGTCAGGCATGTAATATCGGTAGCAACCCAAAACATAAACGTCTCCCGAAAAGCCCCTGGGCATGTAACAACAATGCATCGCAGGCACATTGCCCACAGCATCGTCGTTACATCCCTGACGGGATTTGCATTCTGCCGCAACCCGATTAGCACTACCAATATTACATCGCTACGCGATTAACGATTGACCGGGTCGCCGGAGCGATGAGCCGCCGTGGAACAGGGAATGAGCCGCAGTGGAACTGTGAATGAGTGAATGACTGAATGACTGAATGAGTGGCCGGATTACCGGTGCGATGAGTGAAATGCCGTCAGGCATGTAACATTGGTAGAAACAAGACAATACCCAGCGCCACGCAATGCCCTTGGGTATGAAACAACAACACCGTTGACCGCAACGACGTCGTTGTTGTTACATCCCTAACAGGATTTCGGGCACGGTCAGCTCATTTTGTTTTCTACCAACATTACATCCCTAACGGGATTTCCGGGAACGGTCACCTCATTTTGCTTTCTACCAACATTACATCCCTGACGGGATTTGCATTCTGCCGCAACCCGATTAGCACTACCAATATTACATCGCTACGCGATTAACGATTGACCGGGTCGCCGGAGCGATGAGCCGCCGTGGAACAGGGAATGATTGAATGAAATAAAAATATTCTAACATTCAATCATTCTATCATTCAATCATTAACTCAATACCCCGGATTCTGCGGCATCAAATTCGGGTTCACCTGCAACTCCACGCGCGGGAGCGGCATCAGGTAATCGCGGGCTGCGTTGAAACTATCATGCGGTTCCAATGAGTTGGTGCCTTTAAATACCTTTTCACCCAAATTCCGACGCTTGATATCGTACCAGCGCTTGTACTCGAATGCGAGTTCGAGGCGGCGTTCGTCCATGATCAGTTCGATCATCGCATCTTTGGCGAGGCCCGCTTTCACGTCCTCGGGGAAAGTCGTTGGCTTGCCCGCCCAGTTTCTGGCGCGCGCCCGGATCTGGTTGATATAGCCCAGCGCCTCCGCATTCGGCCCGTTCACTTCCACCGATGCTTCGGCCGCGATCAGCAATATTTCAGCGTAGCGCATAGCGGCGTAGTTATGGTCGGAATAGCGGCCCTCGGAATTGGAATTACCGGCAAAACGGGCGTATTTGGCAATATGCGGGCGTTTGGTGTTTGGGAATTCGGTATAAGGCGCGAGTTTACCACCGATCAGCAGCGAATCTTCAAAGCTCACTTCCTTGCGGTAATCGCGGTTATCCCAGGTACTGTACACTTTCAGAGAGGGCACGATCACGCTCCATCCGCTGCGTGGCGCGTCGCCTCCGCGAATGCCCGTCATCGGAGCCATAATGTCGTCGTTGGCACCGCCTTCACCCGATTTCAAACCAAGGAAATCGATATCGAAAATATGCTCCTTCATATTTGGGGCCTGCGGTGCCTTGAACAGCGTTTGAAAGTCAGCTTCGAGTGCGTAGCCAAATTTGTCCTTGTTATCGATCACCCACTTTGCTTCGGTGTAGGCTTTCTGATACTGCCCCATCGTGAGGTGTACCGAAGCCAGATAGGAAGCGGCCGTTCCCTTGGTTGCCCGGCTCCGCACCTCCGAGGGCTGCTTATCGGGCAGCCATTGTTTGGCAAATTCCAGGTCGGCGATGATACTGGCATAAACCGTAGCCGCAGGCGTCTTGGAGATCGATTTAACGGACTCCGGATTGCTGATAAAATAATCGATGTAAGGTATATCGCCGAAAACCTGCACCAGGTGGAAGTACGCGAATGCGCGGATGAAACGGGCCTCCGCAATGAGCGGGTTACCGGCGTTTTCAGGTAAATTGAGCCCCTGCGCTCCGAAAATAGCTGCATTGGTAGAGCTGATCACCTGGTACCATACCGGCCAGAACTGGTTGACCATATTGTTGTTGTCATCCATATTGAAGTCGTTCACCTGCTGGCGCTCGGCCGGCGTACCGCGGTCGCCGATATCCTCCATATCGCTGCGGAGCATGAGCGCCGACACAAACTGACGGCCATAAAGCCGCTCGGTGGCCATCCAGCCATATGCGCCCATAATGGCCGTTTCCACGTCTTTGGAAGTCCTGAACAATGCCTCCGGCGCGAGTAGCCCCACCGGCTTCTCGTCCAGGTCCGCACAGCCCAGCAGCAGCGAAACCGCCGCGGTCAGGAATATTGATCTATTGAATAAATGCTTCATTTCGATGTCCGTTTAATGCTTTAAAAACCCAGGTTCAGGCCGATGGTGTAAGATTTGGCGTTCGGATAGCTCCCGTAGTCGAGACCAAGGTTACGGTTACTGTCGGTGTTGCCGTCCGATGAATAGTTCACTTCGGGGTCGTAGCCTTTGTATTTGGTGAAAGTCAGGATGTTCTGGGCGCTTGCATAAATACGCAGCTTGCTGATTTTGAGCTTTTCCAGCACCGGTTTCGGGAAGTTGTAACCTACCGCCAGGTTCTTCATCCTTACGAAACTGCCGTCTTTAACCCAACGCGTCGATACCCTGCGCGTCCGACCGACAGCCGCTTTGGGTACATCGGTATTGGTATTCGTCGGTGTCCAGCGGTTCAACGCCTCAGTGGTCGCATTGTTGATCGCCGACAGCAGATTGAGTTCCATGAGCGTATAACTCAGCATATCATTGCCTTTGGAAGCTTGAAAGAACACATTCAGGTCAAATCCTTTCCAGCTGAAATCGTTGTTCATCCCCCAGGTAAATTTCGGGTGCGGGTTACCGATAATGGTGCGGTCGTCGCTGTTCAGCATTCCGTCCGGCTCGCCGGTCAATTGCCCATTCGAGTCCTTTTTACCATTGATATCCCTGAATTTCTCCCCGCCAGCCACTACTTCGAAACCACCACCGGGAGTGAAACTGTCGCCTTGCTGATACACACCGTCATAGATCCAGCCATAAAAACTTCCGACCGGATACCCTTCACGCAATATCTGCGTTTGCCCCATCCCCACCATGTGCCCCGGCGCCGAACCGTAAAGGATATCGGTACCTGCGGGCAGTTTCAGGATTTTATTACGGTTAACCGAGAAATTAATGTCAGTGCTCCATTTGAACGCACCCACCAGATTCCGGGTATTCAATGTAAACTCAAAGCCTTTGTTCTCCACTTCGCCGATATTCTGCAATTGGTTGGTATAACCCGAATATTGAGGCAATTGCACGCTGAAAAGCAGGTCTTTGGTCACACGGCGATAGTAATCGGCTACGAGGTTGATACGGTTACTGAACAAGCTTACATCCGCGCCCAGGTCGAACTGATGCGTCGTTTCCCAGGTAAGATCGTCATTGGCGACGGTTGTAGGACGGACGGCATTCACCGGTGTGCCGTTGATAATGGTGTAGACGTTCGAGAAGCGGGCCATCGTCTGGTAAGGCTCAATCGCCTGGTTACCCGTCAACCCATAACTTACGCGCCATTTCCATTGATTAATGACTGAAATATTTTGCATAAACGGCTCGCTCGACATTTTCCAGGCAAATGCGCCCGACGGGAATGTCGCCCATTTGTGGTTTTTGCTAAAATTCGATGAACCGTCCTGGCGGATGTTGGCAGTGAAGAGGTATTTATCGGCCAATGCGTAGGTCAAACGGGCATAATAGGAGGCCAGTACCCATTCGGTCAGTTCCGAATTCGGGGCTTGCCAAACGGACGATCCGCCCAGGTTCCAGTACGAAACCGCGTCGGTAATAAACGACTGGCCGGAACCGCCCCACCTTTCGCTGGAAGATTTCTGGTACGAATAACCCGCCATGACGGAGAGATCGTGCAATGCGCCTATTTTTTTGTTGTAGGTCAAATAGTTCTCATTCAAAAGCAACGTGCTTTTGTTGCCATTGACCGTTGCAGCACCGCCTACATTGCGGCCATCATTCAAAGTCGTGGGTGTGAATGTGCCTGTACGACCGCTATTCGTGGTTGCACCGAGCGTAACCCTGAATTTCAGGTCTTTGAGAATATTGTATTCGGCATAAAGGTTACCCTGGATGCGGTCGGCAAGCGTTTCATTTTCCAGCTGGGTCGCAATCGCGTACGGATTATCGATAGGATCGCTCAAACGACCCACAGTAAAGCGGCCATTGGCATCCCGTATCGGCTGGTCGGGCTCGAATTTAAGCGCTGCCGACATCACGCCGGGTGTGAGCCCGCCCGAGCCCTCCTGCGTACGCGACTGCTGGCGCGACACCCGCTGCGCGAAGAGGTTCACACCCAGTTTCAGCCGTTTAGTAGCATTAATATCGATATTGCTCGTCACGGAATACCGCTTGTAACCCGAATTGAGAATAATGCCTTTCTGGTCATAATAGGCGCCCGACACGTAATATTTCACTGCCTCACTGCCGCCTGCTACCGACAGTTGGTGATTTTGAATGCCGCCGCGACGAAAGATCTCATCCTGCCAATCGGTATCGGCACCCTGCGACACGATCGTCGGGCGTGCTTCCTGTACGTAATCGAGGAACTGTTTCGCATTCAGCAAATCGAGGCGGTTGATTTCCTTCTGGCTGGAAAACGAGGTATTGAAATCGATACGCGGTTTGCCCGACGTACCTTTTTTGGTAGTGACCATGATCACACCGTTGGCACCACGCGACCCATAAATAGCCGTCGCAGAAGCATCTTTTAGAATTTCTATCGATTCGATATCCTCCGGCGGAGGCAAAGTGCCGCCCACAAAACCATCCACTACATAAATGGGATCGCTGCTCGCATTGATAGACGTCCCTCCGCGGATACGCACCTTGAAATTCGATCCCGGCTCTCCGTTGTTCGCCTGGATCTGTACGCCGGCAGCCCGGCCCTGCAATGCCTGCACCGTACCCAACGCCGGATAGGCCGTCAGCTCCTGCGATTTGACGGACGCGACCGACCCGGTAATATCGCTTTTCTTAACAGTACCATAACCCACGACCAGTACTTCTTCCAGCGATTTCTGATCCGTTTTAAGGACAATATTAATCTCCGTCCGGCTACCGACCGGCACTTCCTGCGGCTCATAACCTACAAAACTGTAAATCAACACCGTATTGGCATTTTCGACCGTTAAAGTGTAGCCTCCGTTTGCGTCCGTGGACGTGCCCGATTGTGTACCCTTCACCAGAATATTCACACCCGGCAAAGGCTCTTTGTTATCAGCATCTGTCACACGGCCCCTGATGGTGAGCTCATTACTAACCTGCAAAGCATTTCTGACCGATGCCTCCGGCTCACCGGAAGCAGGTTTGGGAGTATCAGAAGGGCGGATCACGATGTTTTTCCCTGAAACTTCATAGGTCAGTCCCAGCGGTGCCAGAAAATCATCCAGTACTTTGGATAACTCCTGGTTGGCCTGCTGCACCGTCACTTTGCGGCCCGACTGGATCATCCTGGAACTGAAGATGAACCGAACGCCGGCCTGCTTTTCAATCTGGTGCAGCACTTTCTTTACTTCGAGGTCCTGTGCCTGCAGACTGATCCGCTTGTTGAGAAGCTCCTGCCCGCGAACGTCCGCCGCGAACGCATTCCCCACCAACCATACTGACATCACCATTTGCGCAACGCTGATTCGCATAAGAACTAACCATTTACGATGGAACTGTACCGGTATTTTCATAAATTTGAACGGTTTTGTTAATTGAAACTTGGCAAAATCTTCCTCCTCATCCCATTTGCATGAGATGTCACGGTGTGCTAACCCCGGAGGATATTGGAGCCGGCCATGTTGGAGCATGGGCCGGCTTTTTCTTTAATTATTCCGGCAACCTTTTCCTTCGATCAGGATACGGCCGTCGATGACTTTATAACTGGCGCCCACCGCTTTGCAGACGAGGTCCAGCTTCTCGTAGAGCGACATGTCCGTCAGCCTTGCAGTGATCGGGCAATCGTCCATGATGTTTTTATCATAAATAATTTCAATGCCGTAGGTGACATGCAATGCTTCAAACACAGCGGACACCGGTTCTTCATCGAATTCCAGGCCGTGCAAGGGCGTATGGGTCACCACTTCGGGCTCTGCAACAATGCTCTTGGTGATTTTGACGGTCTTACGCACAAAAACAATCTGCTGGTTAGGCTCGATCACCACACCCGTCAGTTCATGCGTACTCTGCTTTTCGGCCACATCGGGATCCTCACGGGAGAAAACCGCCACTTTACCGGTTTTGACAGCCACGGACACCTCCTGCTCATGGGTAAAAGAGCGCACCGTAAAACTCGTCCCGAGCACCTTGGTGACCAATTCGTTGGCATATACAAAGAATGGTTTGGCAGGATCCTTCGCTATGTCGAAGAAAGCTTTGCCCGAGAGGAAAACCTCCCGCTGCCCATTCCGGAAATGTTTGGGATAACCTACCTTGCTTCCCGGATCAAGGGTAATGCGACTGCCGTCTTCAAGGCTGACCGTCAGCGGATTTGCTGTGTTATTGATGGTCTCCCGCATTTCGACTCCTGCCGCGGCAACCAGTTGGTCGTAGGTTACGGTGCGTTCCTGATGACGGAGCCAGAATATCCAGCCAAGTCCGGCTAACAGTACGATCATGGCGGCTACGCGCGCAGCCCGGCCGGTGTACCATGGAATAGGGTAACGTTCCGTAGTATCGAGTGCGCGGGTTTCGAGCCTTTCGACGATGCGTTCGACCGCTTTTCGTTTTTCGCGTTGCGGCAACTTCGCATTGGCCGGCACTATCGACAACACCAGCTGACGTGCGCGATCCACCATCTCATGCTTGTCGGGGTTGGCCGCAAGCCAGGTTTGCCAGGTTTCGTCGTCCTCACGCGTGGGGTTCAGCACCCAGTTGCGGAACGACTTATCCCATACAAATTCCCCCAAACTGAAATCGCGGTACCGGTCCATGTTCAAAATTTTACTTTTCAAACACCATTAGACCAAGCGGGGATCGGGATACTGTACTTTTCCGATTTTTTTTGAGGGTTTTTA
>CBFGMV010000138.1:0-18682 GCA_965649915.1 uncultured Dyadobacter sp. | reverse complement strand
AAATATAATCGGAAAGCTCCATTTATTCAACGATCACTTTTAGGGGAAGCTGACAAAATCACAAGTTAATCCCAGTAAATAGTAACTACCGCTATAACGTCTATTTGAAAAATATTGCGCATCTATGCGAAATCCGGGAAATCAACGGAAACATCAGGAGGCTGGATACGCACGACGCCCGCCATTCCTTTGCCGATATGATGCTCAACAATGGCGTTCCTCTGGAAGATGTCAGCAAAATGTAAGCCACCGAAGCATTAGAACAACAATGCGCTACTGCCGAGTCAGAAAGTCGAGGATTAGCGAGAATGTCGCAAAAGTCAAGAATAGGCTATTCACTCCGTCTGGTTTATTGCGTCAATTAACCTAAAGCCAGTGTATTAAGTTTTTCTTTTTGCCTTCCTCGGTTCATCCTCGACTACAACCATAAAGCCCCCAACAACAAGTTTAGGGGCTTTGTGATTTATAGGCTCGTTCCTATTTCTTATCCAACATATCTAGTTTTGCCCCAAATGCAATCGAATCAACGTCAATAAGTTGTAATGATTTCACCATTTTGAGCGTCCCTGCCTTGTATTTCTTAAAATGGGCCGTCTTTAAATGGGCTTCATAAGTCTGTCTACTGGCATATACTTCAAAAACAGTCACGTGGGCGGGGTGCGCCTTGTCTTGCGTGGCGTACAAAGCCAGTACGCCGGGCTCGGAAGCGATAGCAGCCTGTGTATGCTCCCGAATAGCTGCCTTGTAGTGTTCCAAGTATGCGCTATCGATTTCAATTTTTGCGATCCGCACCATCCAGTCCTTATTTTGGGCCCATGCGGGCCGCAAAGCAGAACCGAATACAACCAATGCGACAATTATGAGTAGTCTCATCGAACAGATGATCGGGTTAGACGCCATACTGCTCCTCGGTAACCTTCTCCATCCATGTAACCACATTGCCATTCAGGTTCTCCTGGATTGCGATGTGACTCATGGCCGTTGTTGCGGTAGCGCCGTGCCAGTGTTTTTCGTTGGCTTCAAACCAAATCACGTCACCCGGAAATATTTGCTTTACCGGCCCGCCTTCGCGCTGGACCCAGCCGCTGCCAGCGGTGACGATCAGCGTTTGGCCCAGCGGATGGGTATGCCAAGCAGTCCTTGCACCGGGCTCAAAAGTAACCAGTGCCGATGCGGCACGCCGTGCATCGTTAGGCTCAAAAAGCGGATCAATTCTTACCGCTCCGGTGAACCAGTCGTCCGGGCCTTTACCGGACGGTCTGCTACCTATTCTTGTAATCTCCATAATTTGCCTTTCGATTGCTAAATATATTTGCAATGTACTAAGAACGACTTTTCACATAACCTTTTCGGTTTCGTCTCTGAACGGTTGATTGTGATAACGTTTTCCCTTCAATTTGTACAGCGCATTGGCAACCGCACCAAAAACCGGTGGGAACGGCGGCTCTCCCAATCCCGTAGGGTCTAGTTCGTTCTGGACAAAATGCACCTGAATGCTTTTCGGCACTTCGTTGATCCGGATCATCCGGTAATTACTAAAATTGTTCTTCTGGGGAGCCCCATCTTTGAAAGTCAGTTCACCATAGAATGAATTGCCGATTCCATCAACCACTGCGCCTTGTACCATATTGGTGGCCGCATCCGGATTAATGACAATCCCGCAGTCCATTGCACTGAACACGCGCTCGACATAAGGTTGGCCATAGCGCGTTACCATATCCACCACATGCGCCGCGTAGGAATTGTGACAGAAATACGCGGCCACTCCACGGTTGTATTTTTCATTTCCCGGCTTGTTCCAGCTTGATTTATCACGCACCAGTTCCAATACACCGGCGTAACGGTCGGCATCATATTCGTTGTTTTTTCCACCTCGAAATAGTGGAACGTTCACAGGTAAGACTTGGGTGGTCATTTCCTTGGGTGTCAAATAATAGGGACAATTTAAACCATCAAGGCCTAATTTACGGAACTGCTGGCGCCATTTATTGGCAATGGGACTACTAAGGCCGATGCTCACTATTATCTCCTCCATGCTCTTTCTCTCCCCGCTCAAAAGGATCACCTCCGCCCGCTGGAAATATCTTTTTCAATTTTCAAAGAGCGGTTCCTTACGGCAATTCCCGCAGATTTCTTCGCTCGTTGTAATGGGTTGTGCTATTCTGGACATAGCATAAGTATTATAGATTCAGTAGGTTAACTTAGTAATTGACACGCTAGAATTTCCTCGTACTGAGCATTTAAGAGGCTGGGTTGGAATGGTAATTTAGGCGGTATCTCTCGGAAACTAAAAGACGACACCTGGGCCCGGGCAATCTGATAACGAGAATTAGACACCCAGGTCGTTCAGAGGGATCTCTATGAAAATTTTAGTTCCTCCCACTGACTGAATCTTGATTTTTCCTTTTAATCTACGAATTCGCGCCTCCGCATTTTTCAGGCCCATTGATGCAGGCCTTACTGTCGTATAGTCAAATCCTTTACCGTCGTCGTTGATCCATATACTCAGGGATTTGTTGCTGATGTACATTTCCAATGTGATTATTGAAGCATCCGAATGCTTATAAGCATTGTGAATTAATTCTTTAACCATGAGTGAAATTTCTCTGCGATTACGTCCAGACACCACAACTTCCGGAATTTCACTAGGAATTTTCGCGGCAAAATCGACATCAATGTGCTCGAACTGTCCATAAGCCTGATCTCTAATATACGTAATCAGATCCACCAGAGTGTCATTCTCGACATCTGTGGTCCAGATGGTTTCTCTGATTTTCTTGGCTATATCATTGATCATTTGAACAATCTGGCCCAAATCTTCTCGCGGGTCCTCCCGCCTACTTGCGACTTCGGCAAATAGTCGGATAGCAAAGATCCCAGCACCGATGTCATCGTGAATTTCACTGCTGATCCTCTGCCTCTCCTCCAAAATGAGCTGTTGTTGCCATTCAATTTTTCGCTGGAGGTTTCTGCGATCGACAATGAACCTGAATATCAGATAACTCGCAAAAGAGATAAACATCGCGATCACAAAGTTTTGGAACAATGCGTTTTGCCACCACGAATGCCGGATCTCAAAATGATAAACTATCGGGATTTTTGCTACGCCCAGCTCGGGATTGACAGCAAAGGCTTTGAGCGTATACTGCCCAGGGGCCAGTGATGCGAATGTAATGGTCCGCATTCCGGGACTGGTAGCGTTCCAGGCGGAGTCTTTCCCAGTTATTAGACAGTATTTAATGAAGGTTTGCCTAGCTTTGTTATAAATTGGTACGGATATGTTGAACTGGAGGTTATTCTGATTGCGATCGAATACGGCCTGTTTGGCCATTGCCATGTTATTGACCAGTACACTGTACAAGTAATTGGAAAGTTGCTCACCAACTGACTTTTGGTTGAGTGGAATTTTAAAAAGCCCGCTTACAGTGGCAAGGTATACCTGGTCTTCGACAACCAACAGGTCCGTGGTCAAAACGCCATCTGATGTTGACAGATTTTTACTATTGCCCAACTGATTTTTTTGAACATCCAACACTTGCACGGCCCCCCCTGTTAGCAGCCATATTGCATTCTCACTCTCGCGCAGTTTGAGAATATTATTTGAAAGTAAACCATCCTCAAGGGTAAACTGAGAAATACTTCGATTATGATAAACTAACAGTCCATTATTGACTGTGCCTATATAAATTTTGTTGTTCTGATATCGCAATGCTTCACAGTATATGGGTCTCCCTTTGAATAATACCGGTGTAATCCCTCTATCATTCATTGAAAATAATTCATTTTTAAAAGCAACAAACAATGTCTTTTCTCCCGGATGATATGCGAGCGCATCACATCTCTTGCCATAGCGAAATGAATTGGACTCCGGATTGTATTCATCAACCCCTCTCAGTTGTTGGGCCACCTGTTTTCTTAGACCATCACTTCTATGCCTTAAAAGAATAACCAGCCCGTTGGCCGTGGTGGCAAAAATCAGGTCCTTTGTGCTGTCCATTTGTTTCAAAGCACTCAGAGCGGCGATGACCCGCAGCTCACCTGTAACGATGTTAAGCTCGTATGCTTGAATGGGGGTTCCGATTATCACACGGCGTTCGTCGATAGAGACTATCTTGCGGATGGATTGAAAATCTTTTGGAAATTTAATGTTCTGCCTGAGCTCATTACGCTTATAGTCGTATGCATATATCTTCCCATATTGAGTACCCATCAAAAGCATATTTCCATGTTTAGCTATGGTTCTGACAATATCATTGGCGGGCAATGAGGGAAGAATTATACGCTGTCTGGCAGTATGGCTCTTTTTAACCAGTAAGCCGTTGTTCAAACTTGAAAACCAGATATTACCTTCGTGATCCCTTACCACGTCGCTGAGGTTTAGGCCGCTTATAGATGCTGAGCCATCAAGCAGAGTACTTTTTTTCTGCGTATTTACCCATATCGCATCACTTGAAGTTGAAATTGTATTGATGAATTCCTGATAGATCTTTCGTTGATAAACAAGCACTGAATCTCCACGAACCCCCAACTTGGTAAGCGTGCCTGAGGGATTGGAAAACAGCAACAATGTATCACCAAGCGTCTCCGCGTGAAGGGATGATGCCTGATGGGGCAGCATGTCCCAGGGTGCCAGCAATTGCCGGAGTTTCGCCTGATGGCCGGGCTGGTAAATGTACAAGCCGGTTTTGCCCTGCACAACTAACCTATCATGAAGTATCGCCAGTGAGCTGGTCCACTCGGAAGGCTTATTTTCAACACCTACATATTTGCCTGTGCGTGTTCTGGTGTCGCAAACAAAGATGCCTTTATCAGAAGTCGCGTAAAGGATGTTCTTGTGTATTAGGATTTTTGGAAACCTGGTTTCGGAATGTGCATCATAAGACCTTAACAGATGCGTTTGATCGTGCTCTATATAAAAAATCTGTCCTGTAAAGTTGTAAAACCATATTCTTCCTTGTTCATCCTGATTCAGCCCGGATACACTCATTGAGCTTTGCTCGTTGGAAGCAAACGGGGTAAAGCTGATTCCGTCATAACGGTATATGCCTACCTCAGTTGCAATCCACAGAAAGTTTTGCCTATCTAAAAACAAATCATAAATGGTTTTGCATGGCACTTCCAGTACTGACTCAACAGGCATCTGATTGCCTTGCGCCATAGAACGTGTGCAAATCAGCATTAATAGCAGAAATCTAATCATCAGAGGGCAAATTGCGTTTCCCCCGAATATATGTAATTGGGTTTTCTCAAAAACACAATTACATATAAATATCTGATGATTAGCGTTTCCCTTTTCGAAGATCAAGATCCAGGTGCGGACATTAAAGCTTTTTTGATAGCCACTCCGTCGTTTTCTAATACAATATACCCCTATCGGGGTGTTGAATGTATTTTGATAAGCCAGGAAATTTGCCTCAGATCCGTAACCGGGTGTTTCATGATTGTAGCAGCACCAGCTGAGAACGATGATTTGACGGAAGAAGATGGCGCGGATAATACCGCTGTTGCCCACATATACGGCAGCAATAAAGGCGAGCAGGCAATGAGGCCTACTGCAAGGTCATGGCTCAAAACCGGCAAGAGATTGAAAATCGAGATCAAAAACAACCAAATATTCTCTAGATGAAACACCTCTACTCATTATGCGAATATCCATTTTAGCGGGTTTCAGGTAAGGGAAGAACAGGAGACTGAGGGAATTTCCGAAAGTCAGCGAAAGGCGATCATCAAAGAGCTTCAGGCCAATGTTGCTAAGCTAAAGTCATCAGGAGCAAACAGGTGACCTCCTCCCAGGTATTCAGAGGGTTGAAAGTAGAGTTTCCGGTATCATTTACTCCTTCACAACCCTAAACCACCTTTCTCCCTGATTTGATGTCAATTTGATTAGATAAAGCCCATTGGCCACGTCCGGCGAGCCGAGATCGACTTCCAAAACAGGCCCAGCCTGCTGAAATTCCAATTTTCTGCACAGCTTGCCAGTCTGGTCGATCACTTCGATGACAGCCGGGCCTTTTATTTCCGTTTTTGGTTCGAGGCTGAAAATCCCTTTTGACGGATTTGGGAAAACGCGCCATTCCGGATTATGATCAAAAACGACGGACCTCATTGATGAATACGTGAAGCTACCGTCCAAGTCGACCATTTTCAGACGGTAGTAACGCGTTGAGCCAGGCCTGCCCTGCCCGTCGAGAAAGTAGTATTTTCTGGTTCCACCCATACCTTGCCCGGCAATCGTGCCAAGGTCATGGAACAATCCCATTTTCAGATTTTCGGAACCCACCGCCGCCTCCACCACAAAGTGACTAAAATCTTTCTCGGAAGCTGTCGACCACTGCAAATTTACCGTAACACTTTCACCGGAACTCCGTTTCTCGGCTGTGAAACCAATCAGTGTCACTGGCAAAGGCGCTCCTGTTCCAATGTAATTTTTCGCGAGCCAGAATTCCGAGAAGCTCTTTATTGCAAATTCAATGTAATATCCGTTTCGAAAAGGTACCTTCGTGACTACATCGTGCGTAAAATAGTCCCATGCTTCCCTTGTATTGTTGGTCAGGTCACCATCCTGGTTTGGTCCCGAATATTTTGTCACAGCGAGGTCGTAAGCCGATCTCGGTTTACTTACGTTCGGACTGTCTGCCGCCTTCACCATCCTTTCAATATCTTTCTCGGGAATGTACAATCGAACTCCAACCGGCGTCTCAAAATTTTTGGCCGAACTTATTACAAAATTCCGATCCAGCACCAACTGCTTCTCGCTAACCCGCAACGGCCCATCATTGACGAAAGTCTTGAGATTGATCCCCCCGATATCCTGCCCTTGCGGATGTACCGACGCGACGATTTGGTTATCAATAATATAGTTGGTCCAATCGTTACCCGGCGCATTGGCAGGGCCGATTTCCTGGGGAGCGGATCCTCCTTCATAAATATCGGACCCTAGATTGCTATAAATATGAATATCGTCGATGGCAATTCCCTCTCCATTGCCGGCGGCATTGCTTTTAAAAACAAAACGGAGCCGCATATTCCCGGCTGTGGGCAACTGCGTCGTAAATACCCGCCATCCGGCAGCAATCTCTCCACCCCAAAATCCCATTCCTTGTTTCTCACTATTGTACCAATTCACACCGGCACCTTTTATACCTAGCCGATACCATCCGTATCCGTAATTGTATTCGACATAAAGCATGTCACAAAGATCCCCATTGCAGGACTCCATGTTCATTTGGGCACTAAAACTCAACAACAATGGATAGGTTAGGTTCAAATTGAGGCACGGGGAATACAGGTAAGACTCTTCGTTATTGTTATAAGGCCCGGTAAGGTTTGTCTTCCAGGCGCCATTCCCGCTAGCGGCACCCGCAACACCGGCGCTATTAGGCGTACCAAACTGCCACGAAGAGCGGGCTCCCTCGGTATACCAACCTCCGTTTCCGGATTCGAAATTTTCCAGGTAAAAACCATTCGCCGAAACAACGCCCGGGGTGAAGGTTTCAACTGTAAGTGTGTCATTTGCCGGATTGATGTCAGAACCTTTTTCACACCATATTTTGACAAGGTGCTTTCCTTCCTTATAAATTTCTCCGGGATAATAGACCGTAAGGGTGCTGTTTTCGCCTTTCCGAATCACGTTAATGTTGTATTCCGACACGTTACCATCAACAGAGAGTTTGACGGGAACATTGAAACAGTCGTCAGTACCACTATTCTTGAACACTGCATTCATAGCATAAGAACCGCGATAGTCACAAATCGAAGCTGAGGGCACATCCAGTGTCACGACCTCCACATCACTAGTGGTTTTGAATAGCCTGATATCATGAATTGCGTAGCCACCTTCCGGAAAAACATTGGAAGCCGAACTCGCCCACCTCACCTGAAAACCCGCCGAAAATTCCTGACCGTTACTTCGGAGCAGTTGCGAAATCTCCACCGATGCCAGTTTGTAATTATTGTCTATGTCTGTGTCTCCATACGGTCCTCCATTAATAATATAGGCTGTAATCCATGGATCGTCGCTGTCTCCGCGAATGTATACCCTGTTCAAATCGTAATTGTAGTCGCCACCCCTGTAGGTATGGCGGAAATCAAGTCTGATATCATCATCGCGCACCCGGTATCCCGACAAGTTAAAGGTGCCCTCTAAATAACTCAGAGTCGGAGAAAAGATACGTTCAGGTGCGTCCAGAACAAATGTGCTCTCAGATAGCCAGTAAGGAATCGGAGGCGCTTGCGTCCTTAACCGGCCGTAACCTTGAATCCTTGTAAAGTCGTACTTCTCTGCGTTCTGAATACCTAAAGTTGACGCCCTGATATCCAGAGCCGGTAGGGCCGCGGTATTCTGGAAAAAAGGTAACACCAGCTTTGGATTGGGAATCTGCCGCAGCCAGACTGTAAGGGAGTCGTTTCCGTTTACAGGGTCACCGGTGAGCCGTATACGGACCAGTAACGTTGCTTCGGTGATGGATGCCAAATCTATACGCTGCTGAAAAGTATATTCTGTGCTCGCGACTGCCGGTAAAGTAATATTGACTTGCTCCCAATGCATTTCGCCACCAAGCGAATAACCTATCTCGAATGGCCTGGTCAGTGGCTGGTCGTCCAGATTTTTAATTCGAACGGTAACGGGCTGACTGGCAGAGTATGCCGTTTTCGTGAACAGCCTCACTGTTGGCAGAGGTGCGACGACGGCTTCTATTTTGACGTCATTGTCCGAAATTGTTCCCTGACAGGTTCCGTTATCAGGCTTTCTGATGATAGCCACTGAGCGTCGCCCTGGCACCTGATTTTTCCGCACCCTAACCGATACATAGTAAGTGGAGTCTTTTGATAATCCCGCCAATGTGTATTTCAACTCGGTTGTGACTGCAATTGCCCTCATCTCGTTTCCGGTCGATACCATGACTTCGTAGTCCGAGGCCCCGCTGACCGCATTCCACTGAACTGCAATGTAGCCTTCACATTGAACGGATTGGAGCGTCGAAGCCGGAACTCCCAGAACAGAGAAAGGGCCGCTTACATTCGCGAAAGCAGTGCCATTCCGGATTACTCTCACTTTCGTATTACCCGTCGCCGCATCGGGTACAGTCCAGGCCAATTGACGTTGGTTTGCCGCTACGCTGGCATTAAGGGTTGTCCAAACACCGCCGTTGTCAAGCGAATAGGCCACATTGAATGTGCTTAACGTATCTCCATAAGATTCCCAGCAGATATTAATGGCGTCGCCTTTTGTCAGATGCTCGCCTTCCAAAGGATATGTGACAGTTACAGAAGGTTCTATGATATCGTAAACAACAAAATATTCCTGCACACCCTGAGGAATCCGTGTAGCCGACACTTGAATCGAATATGTACCCGCGGCAGGATCATCCAGAACGATTTGCTCGACGTTATTGACCGAATCAACACCTGACACCGCGGCGGCCGTCGGTGCAGCCATAGAAGGAAATTTGGGCAAGACTTTGGCACCTCCCGACTGGCTTGCCGAAAGGTCAAGATTGTTTACCAGCGCCTTTCCTCCCGCGAGCACTGACGCGCCAGGATCATTCCAATAGATCATGATTTTCAATTTGGTGGTATTTGCCGGCACGAAGATCTGATGCGTATTAGTAGCCAAATGTGTGATCTGTCCACTAAAATAATGGCCTTCGTCTAACATAGTTACCGAACGAAGCAGGTTCATCTGCCCAAAACCATAAGTATAATCTGGCCCTGGCAAACCCTGGTCGTTAGCACCGTTACAGATCAACGCCTTTATCAATGCATTTCTAGGGTTACTCTGCTGGTGCAACTGACGATATCGCTCGTATAGCAATGCCGCGCCGCCTGTGACTGCTGGCGTAGCCATGCTGGTTCCCGAAGCACTCTGGTAGGTGTTGCCTGGTATGGTTGAAACAATACTTGTTCCCAGGGCGGTTACTTCCGGTTTAATCCGCCCATCCTGAACCGGCCCTTTGGAAGAGGAAGGGTTGATCACGCCGTTTAGCTGGGTATTTCCTACTGTCAGCACGTTCTTTGCTGAATGGTAGCCGCCGTGAACCGTGCCAAAACCACCGGAGAGTCCCTGGCAAATCGCTGATCCACTATTTCCGGCAGCAAAAACGTGTTGTAGATTGGGATATTTAAATGCCTGTTCATCCAACCAGGAGGCATCAAAAGAGTAGTTGCCAAAACCGCTACAGTTGTCGGAGCCGCCGTACGTATTGCTGGTTACCACCATCCCATAATCCTGGACGAGCAGCGCTGCATTCGACAATGTCCCCGACAAGTCCTGATAAACGATTTTAGATCCGGGCGCATAACCCCGATACTTTTCGTTAAGAAGACCCGATCCGGCTGCCGTACCTCCTACGTGCACACCATGCCAAAAATTGCTGATTGTACCATGATTGACGACACGCGAACCGATATCCGGATGTATGGTGGGATTTGAAAAATCTCCAAGACCTATTACAACTCCGTCACCTGTAAGCTTATAGCCCATAATCGCGGTAGACGCAAGTATGTTCGCTCGGGTACTCGCCGTACTTTTGTCGTTGAGCATTTCTCCTGGTGCCGTAACCGGTGTGATGTATTGTACCCAGGGAAATCCCGCCAAGCTCCGAACACTGCCCTCCGGAATTCTGACGTCGAGAACCCGGTAGGACTTCAAATCGCCCGATACTAGCTCGAAGCCAGCTTGGGCAATGTCACGCATCACCTCTTCTGCTGTGAACGATCGAGCGAAGCTTAGTCTAACATCGAACTTACCGGCAACCTTGCGGGCATGCTTGGGCACAATTCCGGACAACAACGATGGTTCCACGACATCTTCTGCCCCAGGCTTGAACACAGCCCGTACCCCCATGCTTTTCAGGTTCCTTACATTGACAGAACTGGTCAATGTTGCCGTATAAGCATTCTCGGGAACATAATCCAGCAATTCAACACCGACATTCTTCAGGCGAGACTGCGTCGCTTGATCAGGAATTTGGTTAAACTGGATAATCACCAGCGATTTTCGCTCAGGCACTGACCGGTGATGGGTAGGGCTGGCCGCGAGTTCGTCCGCGGTACTTTCGGACAGCGACACCACTCTGTTTTTCAAAAATAATTGACCCCCTGGTAAATGCTGAGCGACGGTTTTCAATGAAGGAAATAATAGCAAAAGTAATAGACAAGCCGTCCGCTTTCTTGAAACCATACAATTGTAACCGATAGGTAAGGGATTTACGAATATAGCTAATTAGGAATGATTCTCAATCTGCAACAAAATCCATAAGATCGGCATTTTCTGGCCTAGATTAATCTGTCTTTTTTGATCAGCACTTACCCAGACTGAGAAGTGCTCTCATTTGGCCATGCCTTTCTCCTTCGGCGGTCTGCCTTTTTGTTCCTGATTTTCCATGTGTCTTTTTTGATTAGCTATGAGCCGGAAGGCGAATAGCAGGGGTCCAGGGGTTTTCCCATGGCCAGCTCCCGCCGAGGAGTCGCATTTCGCGACCTTGGCGCGGCAGAGACGATGCCTCATATACATTCCCAGAGGTTCAGTTCTGGAATTGTCTCCGGTCAGTGCAACAATCATCTTGCAGCTATCCCAACTACCGTAGCAATGTTCGCTCAAAAATGTAGGCTATACTTCCCAAGGCAGAGTGATGATGACAGAGATTTGAATCTCGTTCCCACTATTCCCAAACGGCCCCGAGCCTGGAACACGAAGTATCCAGGTCAGAAATTTCTACATATTGGTGACTTGGCAACGACCTTCGCTATGTAGGATCATGAAGTTGGAAAGCCATACTTTGACCGCATCTGATCATGATAATGACCGTTTCCAGTATGGTTATAACCCACTAGCGATATGATCAAGTAAATTTATTTTATATTATAAAATTTACTCACGACAGGATGCTTACTCTCGTCGGCAAGCTCAGCTTCGTTCAATCACCTAAGGAAAGCCTCAACTCCGCTGACTAAACCCATTAGTTATAAGTTTGCTTATGGTTATTTATCCTTTTAACACACTGTTAATCAACGCATCAAGATCCTATCTAGCTCATTTGATAAGTATCATTACCTATGAGTAGGCAATCGCAAATTAACTTCTATAAAAAAATGGACAAAAATTTGGATTGAACCAGTTTAAAGAAGTAGTATTGTAACTAAATAAAATTGATTTTTATATTATAAAATTTACTATCCTACCTCATGAAACTAAAGCGCTACAAATGGCTTCTAAGCTGCGTGGCAGTGATCGTTGCCACCTCTTTGGGATGGGCACAGCAAAGGGTAATCACAGGGACGGTAACCGGGTCAGCAGACAAGGCATCCCTGCCCGGAACAACGATTACCGTAAAAGGAACTTCGACGGGTACTACCACCGATGCAGATGGAAAGTACCAGGTTACGCTACCCGATCAGAATCCCGCCACGCTGGTCTTTTCATCCATTGGGTATGTAGGTCAGGAAATCGCTTTGAGCGGTCAATCCGTCGTGAATGTCGAACTGTCCGTTGACCAAAAGCAACTGGACGAAGTGGTAGTGGTCGGGTACGGGACCAAAGAACGACGTGATGTTATCAGCGCCATTTCGACAGTGAATGGCCGTCAGGTTCAAAACCTGCCGGTGGCTTCGCCGGTCGCTTTGCTGCAGGGACGCACACCTGGTGTTCAGATCGTTCAGAATACAGGCGCGCCCGGAGGCACGAATTTCAGTATCAGGATACGCGGAACCACCTCGATCAATGCGGGAAATGACCCTCTTTACGTGGTTGACGGCTTACCTTTTCTAGGAAACTCCTCCGATATCAATCCTAATGATATTGAATCCATGGAGATTCTGAAAGACGCGGCGGCATCTGCGATCTACGGCTCGCGGGCAGCCAATGGCGTGGTGCTGATCACCACCAAGAGAGGAAAATCAGGAAAGGCATCCATTTCTTTCAACTATTACAAAGCCGTTCAAAAAGTAGACAAGCAGCGCATGCCGAAACTGATGGATTCCCGCGAATTCATTGAAATGATCCAGGAGCAGCGTGCAAACGGCGCCGGTGTGACCTCTTTGTATGGCTTCATACTTCCCCAAAATGGGATGATCGGTGGCAATGGTCAGATCTCGAACACCAGCTGGCTGGACGAAATTGTGCAGACCGGCAGCATGGATAACTACCAGATGACCATTCAGGGAGGCGACAGTAAACTAAGGTTTTATCTGAGCGGGGCTTTGCTCAAACAAAAAGGCGTATTGATCAGCACAGACTATAAGCGCTATACGGCAAAACTGAACCTGGATTACCAGGCAACGACAAGACTTAAAATTGGTACCAGTATCAATTTTACCAGAGGAGCACAAAACGGGTCCCCGGAGAACCAGGGCGGTATCTTGCAGGCTGCATTGTTCAAATCTCCCGTCAATCCTGTGTATGCAGTAGACGGAACGTATTTTCTTGAAGATATATCGACGATCATCAATCCAGTTGCGGTCTCAAACCTTGAAACTCGTTACAATCTGCGGAATCGCCTTTTAACAAATGCCTTTGCAGAGTACAACATCCTCCCCGGTCTGACTTTCAAAACCTCCTGGGGCGCAGATCTGATCTCCGCCAAAAGCGATTACTTTCAGCCCAGCACCGCTCGCCGACTCACAGTCACCAATGGCTCCTCGGCCTATAATGACGCTACAAACTGGATCTATGAGCACACTTTGAATTATGTTAATTCTTTCGGAGCGCATCGCCTGAATGCATTGATTGGTTACAGCCAGCTAGAAAACAACAGTGGCGGCAACTCGGCGGCAGCCCGGGATTATGGGACTAACAATATTGAGACCCTTAATGCGGCATCGACGCCCACATCAGCAAGCTCTTCCAGAACAGCCGACGGCCTGGCCTCGCTGTTCGGAAGGGTTGGATACATCTACGCCAACAAATACTACCTGGAAGCAAGCTTGCGCCGTGACGGCTCCTCCAAATTCGGGGCTAATAACCGGTATGCACTCTTTCCTGCGGCCTCGATAGGCTGGCAAGCTGGCAGGGAAGATTTTTTCAAAAGCATCTCAACGGTGGTCAATGACCTCAAATTCCGGGCAAGTTATGGTAGGACGGGTAATCAGGGAGGCATAGGCAACTATACCAGCCAGGGAGCCTATTCGACCGGCCAGGGCTATGCGGGATTGAATGGGGTGAGCCCGTCGGCGATCGCAAATCCTGACTTGAAATGGGAGACGACGGATCAGTTCAACGCGGGGGCCGATATTTCGTTTTTGAAATCCAGGATTAATCTCAGCGCGGACATTTACCTAAAAAAGACGGGCAACCTGCTGCTGAATGTGGAGCTGCCCAACACATCAGGATTTAGCACCGCCCTTCAAAATGTAGGAAATACCGAAAACCGGGGGCTTGAATTAAGTATGAACACCGTGAACTTCGAAGGTGAAGCGCTCAGATGGAGCTCCAACTTCAATATCAGCTTTAACAGAAACAAGATCACCAAGCTCTATAATGGCAATGACATTATCAACACACGCGGTGGTGTCGGCTTCGGTGAAGCTCAGACGTTCGGGTTGCTCAGAGAAGGAGAGTCGATTGGCGCATTCTTTGGCTGGAAGACGAATGGCGTTTACGCGACCTCGGCAGAAAACGAGAAACAACTGAGGGCGGACAATGCCACCGGCTATGTTTTCAAGGGCGGGGACATGCGTTTCACCGACGTCAACAAGGACAATATCATCGACAATCTCGACCGAGTCGTCATCGGCAATGCATTGCCCAAATTTACCGGAGGGTTTACCAACAATCTTCAATACAAAAACTTCCAGCTGGACGTGCTTGCACAGTTTACTCAGGGAAATGATGTCTATAATGGCACGCGGACTGTCAGCGAAAGCATGTTCCAATTTGCGAACGGCGCCAAGATCCTGCGCAACCGCTGGCGAAAAGAGGGAGACATTACCGATATCCCCCGCGCCGACCATACCGACCCGGCTGGCAATCACCGCAGCTCGACCAGGTGGCTGGAAGACGGCTCCTACCTGAGGATCAAGACTGTGACCTTATCCTATAATATCCCCGCTGGCATGCTTAAAAAGCTCGGTGTGACAAGTCTGAACATTTATGCAACAGCCCAAAACCTGTTCACCTTCACACACTACACGGGCATAGACCCTGAATCAAACTCCTACGGAAACAGCACGGTGACCGACCTGGGTTTCGACTACGCTGCCTACCCACAATATAAAACATTTCTGTTCGGCGTAAATCTTGGTTTTTAGACCAGAAATAAAATTCAAACTTATGAAAAGTATTCACAAGAACCGGCTCATCTACCTTTCTCTGCTCCTGACGCCCCTGCAAAGTTGCCGGGATGTAACTGTACAGCTAAGCCCGAGCAGCATCTCCGCCGCCAATTTTTACAAAAACGGGGCTGACGCGGACGTGGCCATCAACGGATGTTACGACGCATTCCAGAACTCGGAGCGTTATGTATTTTGGGGTGATGGCCGAAGCGACCTCTTCGCGGTCACCGACCGTTCAACGCTTACCGAGCAGCAAATCACGAATGGAGACGTAAACGCCTCCAATGGATTGGTTAGCTGGAATGAGCAGTATGCAGCCATCAATCGAACCAATAGTGTGCTCAAAAATGTGCCTGGAATTGCTGACCCCGGACTTGACAACAGAAGAGAGCGCATCCTGGGCGAAGCCTACTTCCTCAGAGCGATGGCCTATTTCTATTTAGCCAGGACATTCGACAACGTCCCCCTCATTCTCGAACCTTATGAAAGTCTCTCGCAAGACTTTTTCCCGAAACAGTCTACTCGCGATCAACTGTATACGCAGATCGAATCCGACCTGAAAGATGCCGAAAGCCGACTTTCTGACAAGCCGTTCAGTAGTGCCGTGGAATTGAAGGGCAAGGCGTCGCTTGGCTCGGTCAGGTCGGCGCTGGCAGATCTGTATTTATGGCAAAAAAAATACGAACTCGCTGCCGAAGCTGCGCTTAAAGTGATCAACAGCCCTGCGGGGTACTCCCTCGTCTCAGGGGCTAACTACGGTACGATATTCCTCAGCAAAAATACGTCTGAGTCGATCTGGGAAATTCAGTATAACAACACCTACCTGGAAGGCAACAACAACAATTTGGTCAACCGGTTTCTGCCACTGGGCGGCACGGGATATGGGGCCGGGAACTGGACGGTCAAGTATTCGGCCAAGCTGCTCGCGGCATATTTGCTTGAAGATCTCAGGGGCCCGGTCACGGTAAAAAATACCGGCGCGGGTGCTCCCTGGCGGGATGCCAACACAGAATACATAGCCAAATACCAGGGGACGCTGGCCAATCAGAATGCGACACGCTTCTTTGATTCCAACCAGGTGATCTACCGGCTTGCTGATGTCATTCTGATGCGCGCCGAGGCGCTGAATGAGCTGGGAAAAACCGCCGATGCCATACCGCTGCTGAACCAGATCCGTACCCGTGCAGGGCTGGCTGCAACCAGCGCTGTATCCCAGGCCGAAGTTCGCCTGGCTATCGAGCAGGAGCGTTTTCTGGAACTTGCTTTCGAAGGCAAGCGGTATTTCGATCTTAAACGCACCGGCCGTTACGCTGCGGTAACCGGCCATACCGACCCCAACTGGCTCCGCTGGCCGATAACCGCCAACGAATTGATTAAGAATCAAAATCTGATCCAAAACCCTGGCTACTAACACTCGAAATATGAAGACGCCATTAAATTGCTTTTCAATAATTGCATTAGTACTACTAATCACTGGCTGCAAAGAAGACGAAGTGTATAACGAACTGCCCAAAGCAGTTTACATTACCAATAAAGCACCGGATGGCACGGCGAATATTACCAATTCGGCCACTGCCAGGAAAAATGTTGCAGCCGGCGCGGCGCGGGTTTACCTGAACCAGCCCAACGAAAAGGATGTGGTCGTTAATTTTACACTTTCCGGCACGGCGGTACAGGGACAAGATTACACGCCTCCGACAGCGCTGGCAGTAACAATCCCGGCCGGCAGCTATTCCGGCGACATTAATTTCTCGGTGCTCAACAATGCCGGTCAGACGACCAACAAAACGGTCATCATCCAGCTTACTTCCGCCTCGGAAGGATTCGGGATCGGCATTGGCGTCTTGAAAGGATATGGCACATTTTCGTACACGATTACACCCTGAACTGGCGCTGTCCGGTCATATTCCGGTGCCGCTCGTCAGTAAATATCGATCACCTTCATTAAGTTCTCCCAGAAAGGGCTATCCTAAACCTCAAATGGATAGTCCTTTCCGTTTGCCTGACCAAACCAAGACTCTACAACCACAAATCCAGTCACTTTGGTCAGAAATCAATCCGGGTGATACCGTTAATACACCCCTGATCACAGAAAAGCCCCGTCAGCATTTGACGAGGCTTAACAGCATTGTAAATGGAACTGCCGACTCAGAAATAGCCGCCCTTCCCGGTAATATCCTGAATGGATTGTCCGTCTTTGACCCATCCAAATATTACTTTCTCGTTTTCGATAATCTCTTCTGCCCGCAGTAGCACCTGGTACGCACGCTCTCTGGGCACGACGAGCACTCCATCGATATCACCAAGAATGACGTCACCAGGCTTGATAGTGGCATCACCAATCTGAATGGTCACCTGATAATGCGTAATCAGGCAGCGTCCAAGGCTTCCATTGGATATCCTGTATTTATAAAACACAGGGAAATCTGCCTCCAAAATCTGATGGGTATCGCGGATACCTCCGTCGATACAGGCCGCTTTTACTTTCTTTCCCTTGGCTGTGGCTGTCATTACGCCGCCCCAAAGCGTTGCCTTCGAATCGCTGGTCGTATCCCAGACTACGAACGAGTCTTCATGCATTTCGTCGAGCATCTGCACACGGAACTCCATTTCTCCCTTAATCATCGCATTGGGGGCACTTTTAACGGTAAATGCAATTCCTGCAACCGTACGATACTCCCGAAGCGGGACGATATGGCCTGGCAGGGCTTGATTGAGCATGCAAAACTCCCGCATTACATCGTTGACCGCGCCGGTATACATCCGTTCGAAACGCTCGATAAGCTCCTTATCCGAAATCGGAAACGGTTCAACAGAGCGGCCCTCCCTAAGCTCGATGAGATTTTCCAGGTTCATCATACCTACTTCCTTCTGATATTGATCTACGCTCATCTTATTTAATGTTTAATATTCGACAGTTTTTTTGATGTTGAAAGACAAATCCGGATGGCATTGTCAAGCTTAAAGCGGCGATTGAACTGCGGCGGAATTCCATCCCTTGACAGTCAGGATCGGTTTGTCCCCATTTCCGGGTTCTCTCCACAAGACGTCCAGGACGATTTCGCGGGACTCCCCTGCGGCTAGCCAGAAATAGTTATCCGCTGCGACAAAGGCTCGCCTGGCACCGATGATATCCAGCTTGGTCATAAAAGACGGCACTTTGCCATGGTTGGTAATTTTTACTTTAAGCTGGCTGTGGGCCTGATCTGTTTTTTGGTGCCCGGTGACAGACAATGCGAGCTCTGCCTGCGGGGCATGGGACATGGCCGGTTTCAGCCAAGGTCCTTTTTCAAGGGTAATCCATGGTATCGGCGTTGTGGTGTAATCCTTGTAAAATGCTTCCTCATCCATTTTCGATAACACTCGTGGATAATAGCAGGACCGTGAAATGAGCCTGCCACCAGGGTCTTTC
>CBFGMV010000137.1:0-19515 GCA_965649915.1 uncultured Dyadobacter sp. | reverse complement strand
GGCCGATTTTCGTTTATAAAACCTTAGTGACGATTTTCACGTAACCCTTTTTAGCAGTACCAGAAATGTAATATATTCTGATTTTCTTATCGAAGAAATCTTGCCGAAGCCGGAGCGAATCGATGCAGCCCGGTTTTAGATCAAAGCCCCCAACCCAATACTCGGACCGCGGAACATATTGAATTTGCACTTTGGCTGTGCCATCGATTTCACCAGTAATCGTTACATCCACGCAGCAATCCGCATTAAAGAATGAAGAATCATAAAAGACATACGACTTGGAAGGATCGGTAATTTCAAACATGCCGTCTTCCTCTCATCGGCAGCCAACGACTGTTAACAGAATAAGGTGTGTTAGAGCAATGACTCTGTTAATCTTCATCTATCATTTCACTTTGTTAATATGGGTTTCAAAAGATTTCACCTTTGTCGTCCCGTCCAATCAATTGACAGGTGACAATTGCTTCCACATAGTCGGGATTTTATAGTCAGAATCATTAAACGGAAACATTCGGGAGGGGTTGGTAATTACAAACACCCCTTTTCTTCAAGGCAGCCCGTCCCCATCAATTATAGGAATGCAAGTTCAACGAAGAAAAAGACGATTACCTTGGTCAAAGTATGACTGTTGAATGGGACATTTTCTTTTCATGTGTTCAATTTCAAAAGATCAATGTCTTGATTTTCAGACTTCCTTTTTTCGCTTCTCCGGGAAAATACTTAACAACAATCTTCTTTTGCCAATAGAAGTCTCCATGAGAGTTCTCGATATTCACTTTCCCTTTCGGCAAATAAATACTATCGATCAACCCTCCCTTCGAATAGTATTCGACCAATATCCAGGCAGGTCCATCCAATGTTCCAGTTACAAAAGTCGCTACGCAGCAATCGGGGTGAAATGAAACAGAATCAAAGAAGATATGCTTTTTTGATACATCCGCTATGTAAAATTCTCCCTTTTCCATTGAACAACCTGTTAATACCCCTATGAAGAGCAGGGCTGCAAATGACCTGTTCTTCACATATTTTTTGCGGCTTTTGAATAGACTCATATCTTTATTAATGACATCTATTAGCGCCATTTGTCCAGAAGAGCGTCTGAGGCGTACCTATCGGCACGTTTTCAGGGCTTAGCCTTGTTCCTTGCCCCAAGGCAACCTTCTCCAAAATTTTATCCACAATCAACCCCAATTTAAGACCAGGCATGGTTGATGGTAAGGCGGCTAGTGAGGCGCTGATACTTTTGTAAACCTTAATCCCCAGATCATTATTATATAGGTCCATCTCCTGTCGATTCGGTTGAGACCCAATTTCGTGGTTATTAGTTATTTGAAGGGTTGTCGAAGTACCAAATTGCATACACAGTATCGCAGACCAGACCGCATGTTTGAATGCATTCCAGTTGCCATCGTCCGAATCAGTGCAGTAAAACCACTGCGTGAGCTCCATAGCGGTTTGGCGTGCGAAGGCTGCTTGCGGAATCAACCATTTCTTATTTTCGAAATATTCTTTTTCCACGTCGTTCAAATTAAACCATAAATCCGATACATAAGGCAATTGCATTAATGCTTCAAAGAGCACGTCGCTTCCTCCATTTAGTGATACATCCAGTGAATTCGACCAGACGGTCCCTGTCGCTCCCGAGCTTTGGCTGATATACACCATTTCACAAGTAGTCTCCTGATAAACCCAGCCAGAACAACCATAACCATCCACACAACCCTGATGATACCAGTCCGTGCAAACTTCTACCATATCGGAAGTTCGGCCGCCTTTGTTGGGGCCGAACATTGCTACCTGTTTTCCTTCTTCGTAGATCAATCCATTGACCAACTTCCCGCTCATATCGAAGAAGTAAACTTTTCCTTCAAAATTGGAAGGATCGACTTTTCCATTCTTAATTTTCGGATTGTAATCCGCGTCGAACACTGTGCGCATTTCCATCGCCTCGATCTTACCTCGGACCTTGCGCACCACCAGGTTCCGCTGGATTCTTCCTGCTACGCTCGCCTCATCAGGCTTTCGCTTGTTCTTCCGGCCATCCTTAATGCGATAACCGAGGAAATTGCCCGACAGCACTGGCGCTACCACAATTTCGTCGTCAGTGGCCACTTTCCGCTGCGTCGCAGCTCCCCAAACGACTTTGTCATCAGGCTGCCCTGCACTCCGTGCTGATTTGCGAAAGTCGGAATACCATCTCTGAGCTTGCCCAACTGTGAATTCGTCGGCAGGAAGCACGTTAGCCTTTTCACTGGTGTCCTTACATCCAAACACAAAGGCAAAGGCAATCACCAGCGCAGAGCGCCGGATAATGTAATTCCTCATAAATTTGAACGGTTTAGATGGAGAAATTAATTTGAACCCTAACCCCGCCCGTCAGGTACCAAGCTTACGGCGGGGTTTGATTTTGTGAATGTTGAGATTCCAGGAAAGATATGCAAGCAACATTCCCCGTGCAGAAGACCGCTGTATAACCCACGAGGAGCAAAGGCGTTTATTCAGCGGCAACATCCTTTATAACTGATTGATAATTAACCAATAGAATCTATCCACCGGCAACTAATTCATCCTGTTGCTTGATAATTACTTGTCAACTACATTATCGAACAAGTTGAAAGGAGTGCAAAATCATAAAAAAGAAGGGGCGGCATCTGCTCTCGCAAATGCCGCCCCTTCAAATTTTAATATCTGAACCCTACTGCTGCCCGCCGTACATATTAAATGCCGCCAGGTGTTTCTGGAATATCGCTTCGTACTTCTTCGCAGCGGCCTCTTGTTTCGCTTCCCGGCATTCCTGGACGATTACTTGCATTGTGTACAGGTAAACGCTTGTATCGCGGCGTCTGGTAGTGCCGTTATCCTTCGCCCACGTCAGCACCTCATCCGCACGGGTCGCCATTGTCTCGGCAATTTCCAATGCTTTTTTGGTTTCACCCAGGTCAAACAACGGCCCGATAAAGTTAGCCGAGAACTGATCGTATGGAATGCTCTTATCCGGCATGGTAGCCAGAGAGCGCTCAATGGCTTTCTTAGCCTCATCCTTGCGACCATCCGCGATAAGCTGTCCTGTCAAACGCAGGAATGCAATGCGCGCCGTTGCAACCGGAGATCCCAGGTAGGTATTGTCATAGTAGGTGTTCGGGTTATCGAGGTCACGCCAGAACATTTTCGTCATCATGTTGTTGTACATCACATCCACGTTCACATAACCATCGCTTGCTCCCGGCACTTTCACGGGCAGTAAACGGTAAGCGTAGCCCTCGAGCTGCATGTACTCTTTCAGATTCAGATAGCTGGATCCACCGAGTGTCGAAGAGAAGTAGATGGGACGCTGCCAGTCGTTGGTCGCAATGATATCCAGCATGATCAGATCCGATTTATACAAATCACCTTTTCCGATCGTCCAGCTAATCGAGTCGCTCACAAATGGGATCAGATCGCTTTTGATGATATTCATTTTCTTTACCGCATCTGCATTCACCGGCAGGAACAATACCGACGACGGCAGAATGGACGTCATATCCCCGCTGGTCAACGGAACCTGGATCGCCTTGTTCTCCTGCTTCACCAGTCCCAAATACTCTTTCAGGTTGATACCGCCTTTTACGCTCGGAATTTCATAGAAAGGAACGATGTCGTTCTTTCCGAATGCATAATTATTCTTATCCAATGAAATCGGCAGCGCCTCCGACTTGTAGGTGCGGCGCTTCATCTGATCGATATACCAGTCGGTTCCCAGCAAGCTGAGGTTACACACACGCACATCCGTACGGAAGCCTTCTACTTCCTGCACGTACCACAAGGGGAACGTATCGTTGTCACCACCTGTGAAAAGGATCGCATTCGGCGCGCAGGAGTTGAGGAGGTTTTTGGCAAAATCAACCGAGTGATAACGATGGTCCCTGTTGTGGTTATCCCATCCCTTGCTGCCCATCATCACCGGCACTACCAAGCCCAATGCAGTTGCGACACCGGCACGTGCCGTCCCGCTTTTCACAAACTTGCTGATGGCATCGGCTATCGCAATGACACCATATCCGATCCAGATACAGAAAATATAGAAAGATCCCACATAAATGTAGTCACGCTCACGCGGCTCGGTCGGTGGTGAGTTCAGGTAAACTACAAGGGCAACGCCGGTCAGCACAAACAGGAAGCCCAGAACGAGCAGGTCGCGTTTCTGACGGAAATACATCATCACCAGGCCAAATAAGCCCAGCAGGAATGGCAGCATGAAATAGTTGTCATGCGCCTTGTTGTTGGCGATCGGCTCCGGGTATTTTTTTGAAATGTCCCATGGCAGCATGTTGCCCGCTCCTTCCTCATCGCTTTCCCGGCCCACAAAATTCCAGAGGAAATAGCGCCAGTACATATGTCCTATCTGGTACGAGAACATAAACGACAGGTTATGCCCCATGGTCGGCCGCTGACCCTCCGCCAGGCCGGTCAACTGCTGATACAGCTGGGGATGCCCTGCTTGCGTGCTGTACATACGAGGCAACAGCATATTGGCACCCGGCTCATATTCATATTCCGGACGGTAATCGTAAATCACATATTTCCCGTCCTGCTTGCGGTACATCGGCGCGCCGCGCTTCTGACTTACCGGACGCGATACGAACGATGGGCCATAAAGCAGTGGCCGGCTGCCATATTGTTCGCGTTTGAGATAAGAAACAAAGCTCAGTACATCATTAGGGTTGTTTTCGTTGATCGGCGGGTTATATTCTGCTCGCACAAGTACCATCAGGTAGCTTGCATAACCGATCAAAACAAACGCCAGAGAAAGCAGTCCTGTGTTCAGCAACACGTTTGCTTTCTTCTGCGAATAGCGGATACCCCATATCAATGCTCCGATAAAGAGGACAATAAAGAAGATCACACCGGATTTAAAGGGTAATCCCAAAGTGTTCACAAAGAATATCTCGAACTTACCCGCGATGCTGGGAAGCCCAGGGATAATACCGGAGTTGATAATCCCGAGAACGACCAGACCGCCAACGAAGGCAATAACTCCACCAAAAAAATTGATTTTCTGATATTTCTTAAAATAATAGACCAGTGCAAGCGCCGGGATCGTCACCAGGTTCAGCAAGTGAACGCCGATTGAGAGTCCGACCAGATAAGCGATCAGGATCAGCCAGCGGTTTTCCGCAGCAGGGTCCTGGATGCGCTCCCATTTAAAAACAGCCCAGATGACGATGGCCGTGAAGAAAGAAGACATCCCGTAAACCTCCGCTTCCACAGCTGAAAACCAGAAGGAGTCGGACCAGGTGTAAGCCAGCGCACCTACTATGCCGGCTCCCATCAAAAGAATGTTATCGGCGGAAGTAAGTTCTTCGTCGTTCTTGGCGATCAGCTTGCGGACCAATAAGGTAATTGTCCAGAACAAGAAAAGAATGGTAAATGCGCTGCTCAGCACGGATACCATGTTGATCCAGTAGGCTACGGTAGAAAGATCGCCAAATGAAAAAAGGGAAAAAAGCCTGCCTATCAGCAAAAAGAACGGAGCACCGGGAGGGTGAGGCACCTGTAACTTGAACGCACAGGCGATGAATTCGCCGCAATCCCAGAAACTGGCGGTTCGTTCGACGGTCAGGGCATATGTGAGGAATGCAATAGCAAAAACAATCCAACCCGTAAGGTTGTTAATACGGTTGAAACGGGTCATCTGAAAGACGGTAAATTTGAAAAGTTATATGCACAATGGGCAAAGATGGCGACTCTTTTTGAGCAGTTCTATCAATGATCGGCCAAAATTAGCAAAATTACCACAAGGGCAAGGGCTTTCGAATCTTAAAAAACGTTAAAGAAGAGCTGCCGGCTACTGGCCATCGGCAGTCGATTGCAGAGTTCTGAGAGCCAATCGCCGACAGCCGACTGCCGAGGTCACTTATAAAATATCCATTTGGCCAACTCCTTATACGACACCTTTTTGCCATACATCAGAATGCCCACCCGATAGATCCTCGCCGCGATCCAGGTGGTACCGATGAAGCCGAGCACCAGCAGTACCATCGACAGGGCAATTTCCCAGGCCGGCACGCCAAACGGAACGCGGACCATCATAATAATGGGTGAAGTGAAGGGAATAATGGATGTCCAGAATGCGAGCGTACCATCCGGGTCACGCAGTACAAACTGTGCAAAAACGAAGGAAAAAATAATGGGCAGCGTGATAGGGAGCATAAACTGCTGCGTGTCCGCATCATTGTCCACCGCCGCACCCACCGCGCCGAACAATGCACTGTACAGCAGATATCCCCCCAGGTAATAAAACAAAAAGCAACCCACGATGAGGGGGATGTTCAGGCTGGCCACGGCACCGAGTACTTCGGCAACGGGATTGTCGACATTTCCGCCGGGGACACCCTGGTTAGGCATTTGTACCTTGTTCATCTCCTGCGCCATCTTGGCCGGATCTTTCGCCATTTTGCTTCCTAAAATGGCCGAAGTGGCGCTGGTCAACGCGGTGGTGAGTAAAATCCAGAGCACGAACTGCGTGAGGCCCACCAATGCTACGCCGATGATTTTGCCGAGCATTAATTGAAAAGGCTTTACGGATGAAATGATTACCTCCACGATCCGGCTGGTTTTTTCTTCTGTAATGCCCCGCATCACCTGTGTCCCGTAAATGAAAACCGACATATAAATCAGGAATGCGCAAATACCACCAATGATGGTGGCCGCACCGGAACTGCTCGTTTTTTCGCCCTCCTCGCTCAGGCTGATCGTCTCCGAGTTGATATTTACCCGCGAATCTTCCAGGATCTTATGGGTGATTCCCGCTTGTTCCAGCTTGATATCCTCGATCTGCTTCTCGATAACCTTTTCGATCTCCGATTTCAGGTCCATACTGACATTTTTGGCAGAATAGATACGCACGCCCTTAGGATGGTCGATTACATTGGCCGGAATATATACCAGTGCATTAGCATCACTGTTCTTAAAATTGACCTTCGCCGAGTCCAGACTGGTGTCGACATAGCTGAATTTCAGTGATTCGGAATCCTTAAATTCCTGTTTGAATAAACCGCTCTCGTCGAGTACCTGGACAGATTTGGTATCCACCGAACCCAGCGCTACCCATATTACCGTAGCATAGAAGCCCACAAAAAGAAGAGGGCCCAGCACAGTCATGATCAGGAATGATTTTTTCTTGACCCTGACCAGGTATTCTCTTTGGATAACCAGAAATATGTTTCGCATAAGATTTTGATTAATAAGAGGAAACGGGATACCTACGCTTCCGGTACTTCATTAACTGCCTTCATAAAAATATCGCTCATGGTCGGGATATTCTCCCCGAACGCGCGGACTTCCACCTTCGACACCAAATTGAGCAGCAATGCATTGGAAGTAGCCTCACCATCCAGGTGAATGCTGGACCGAAAGTAACCTTCTTCCAGCTCCTTTTGATCCAACACCTGATAAATACTGTCGAGCTCGTCGAGATAGCCCTTGTATTCTACGAAATAAGTATGTGTCTTGAACTGCTCCTTGATCTGCCGTTTCGGGCCGTCGAGCACTTTTCTGGATTTATGTATCAGCGCAATGTGATCGCAGAGCTCCTCAACGGTTTCCATGCGGTGGGTCGAGAATATAATGGTACTGCCTTTTTGCTTCAGTTCGAGGATTTCGTCCCGGATCAGATTTGCATTGATCGGGTCGAAACCGGAGAATGGCTCATCGAGGATGATCAGGTCCGGCTCATGCAGTACTGTCGAAACAAACTGTACTTTTTGCTGCATACCCTTCGAGAGATCAGCTATTGTTTTGTCCCACCAGGTTTTAATATCAAATTTAATGAACCAGGTTTTCAGCCTTTCCATGGCCTCCTGTTTTGAAAGCCCTTTAAGCTGCGCCAGGTAGAGCAGCTGCTCCCCCACTTTCATCTTTTTGTACAAGCCCCGCTCTTCCGGCAGGTAACCGATCCTCGAAATGTGGTGGGAATTGAGAGGTACTCCATCGAAAAGTATCTCGCCGCTGTCGGGGCCGGTGATCTGGTTGATGATGCGGATCAAAGAAGTTTTACCGGCTCCGTTTGGCCCCAGCAGACCAAAAATGCAGCCCTTGGGAATGGAAATACTTACATTGTCCAAAGCGATATGATTGGAATATTCCTTCGTTACGTTCCTTACCTCAATGATGTTCATACAATTCAAAACGGTATATACGCGCCAAATATGCAAAGTATTTGTCAAGGCGATTGCCGCCGCAGGTACAAAAGTCTCTTTTGACTGACAAATGGCAAAAATAAAAAGCGGACGGATAACCCGCCCGCTTTCACGAAAAGATGCGATTAATATTTAAGCGTATTTTTCCCGGATCTGGAACAACACCCAGAAACCGATCAGTCCGCCGATGATAAAACCTACAATGCTCAGTTGAATCAGATTACTCACCAGCCCGATCAGCAATGCGTAGTACAGCAGGTTCCATCCGGCTCTTTTGCGCGCTTTAAGGGGAGAAAAAGCCATTAGATACATAACGAGCGTCACGATACCCAATGCAATCCCCACGTAGAAATTAAAACCGATCCCAACCGAAGCTGCACCCATGCCGAGCACCGCTCCGCCAACGCCAAAGGCAGTCAGCAGGCCGAGGATACCCAGCACCGACAATACGAGGATAAAATAAGGACCGTACTGCACCAGGAATTCCTTGACGCTGTCGGAGAATGGAGGGAATTTTTGTAGGAAAATGGGTTCCAGTTCTTTTTCAAGAGGTAGTTTAGATTCCATAAAACGGGGATTTATTTGAGCTGAATTTCAATTAATTAATTTTTAAAACTAAAACAAAATTCAGGAACCCGGTCCCCACAACCTACTAAGCGTTCCAACTGTTTATTTAGCGGCCTCCAGTGTATTTTCCTCCAACTTCCGCAGACTAATCTTCCGGATAGGGCACAAACACAAATCCCGAAAATTCACCGATCAATGCGAACAGACAGCAATACTCGTCAGCATTCTTATAGTTTTCAGTAAAAAGCAATACCGATTCTTCTCCGATCAGTTTCCTGTCCACAAACTCCTGCAGATACGACGCCTTGTAAACATACAAATTGGTCAGTTCGCTGGAATCGATCAGCAGAGCACCCAGGTCCATGCTGTTGTTGGTGACGGCAAAAATAGGGTAGTCAGAAAACCCGCGCTTCCGGATCTGGTACGACGCTTCTTTAAGCTGATCGGCTACCTTGATAAAATCCTGTGATATATTACCCATCAGTTTCTGATTCAAATCCGGCGAATTCGCATCATCCATCAAGGCATTTTCATTACTGTTGTTGATCATGGTTTTTATTGACTTCGGCCGTCGGCTATTGGCAGTCGGCTTTGTTTTCCTTTAATTAAAACTTAAAAAGTGCGACAGCCGATAGCCGACTGCCGATAGCCCCTACATTCTCGCCGCGAGTAACAATGTCAGGTCCTTGTAACGCATATTGAAACTCCTGGCGATGTGCGAGTTGGTGAGGGTTCCTTTATGACAATATACTCCCTTCATAAACCACCGATTCGCATAAATCATTTCCTCGATGCCTCCGATCGTTCCGGTTTGCAGCAAAAACGGCAGAAAAACATTGCTAAGCGCCGTGCTCGCCGTATGCGCGACCCGTGAGGGAATGTTGGGAACACAGTAGTGGATCACATCATTATATTTGAATGTCGGATTTTTGTGGGTCGTCATCCGGGATGTCTCAAAAGATCCGCCCTGATCGATGCTGACATCGATAATCACCGATCCCGGTTTCATTTGGGAAACCATGTCGCGTGTCACCACCATGGGGCTGAGTCCGTTCTCGGCACGCATCGTACCAATCACCACATCGGCCCTTCCGATGGCTTCCGCAAGCGTTTCGGAATCGATGATGGAGGTGTATAAGTTTTGCCCGATGGAGTACTTGAGTCTTTGCAGACGGTAAATATGTTTATCGAAAACCTTCACATCGGCGCCTACGCTCAATGCCGCGCGTGTGGCGTATTCGGCAACTGTACCCGCGCCCAGGATCACGATCTTGGTGGGCGGGACGCCGGTAATGCCGCCCAGGATAATGCCCCGGCCGCCATTGGGTGTCGAGAGATACTCGGCAGCGATGAGCAGCACCGTACTCCCGGCTATCTCACCCATTGCCCGGATGATCGGCTTCCCTCCTACTTTATCCTCGATCAGCTCATAACCTATGCCGGTGATTTTCATCTCATTGAGCTTCTCAAAATAACTCTTTTCCAGCGCAGGCAGGTTTAATGCGGAAATCAGCGTTGTGCCGGCCTTCACGAAACCAAACTCCTCTTCTACCAGCGGCTCCACTTTCAGTATGACATTGGCCTGGTAAACCTCCTTGGGGCTATGTACGATCTTCGCGCCAGCCTCACTGTATTCATGATCCGACAGGTTGGCTCCCTTACCGGCATCTTTTTCGACCCACACCTCGTGCCCGTTCCGGACCAGGATCGCTACCGCATCCGGTGTAAGCGCTATCCGGTTCTCCTGCAATGAAATTTCCCTGGGCAAACCAATATGCAGTGAATTCTGGTCCTTCCTGACCGCCATCAGCGATTCCTGCGGATACAGCACGGACTGTTTGGCAAGCTCTTCAAAACCGGTAATCTGAGGTTGTGCCATTGAATAGCAAATGAAAGTGAAACTGTTACTGACTAATTGAGACCTCTTATACCTTGGTGACTTCCAATATTCTCATGCCACTTTCATCCGCAACGAGATGCAGCTGCATGTAGCTCAGGGGCCAGAGGTTCTCGATCTTCCCCGGCCATTCTACAAAACAGAAATCGCCCGAATCGAGGTATTCCTCAACACCCATATCCAAGGCTTCCGTCTCGTCCTTAATCCTGTAAAAATCAAAATGATAGATGGTTTTCCCGCCTGCGTCATACTCGTTGACCAGAGAGAAAGTAGGGCTTTGAACGTGAGTTGTAACCCCAAGATATTTGCATAATGCAGTGATCAGCGTCGTCTTTCCGGCCCCCATTGTTCCTTCAAACAGCCATACCGGGGTATCCGCACCAAGCCTTAGAAGTGCTTCGGAAACGCTTCCGAGCTCGTCGAGTTCTTTAAAATGAATGGTGGTGGGCTGTGCAATCATGTTACAAAAATACACAATTTGGAAAAATCCGTGACAATTTTATAACCCGGACACATCCTTCCGATCGAAATAAAAAAGCCGGGGAGTACTGTCGCATCCCCCGGCTTTGTGTATGATCAGGCTTGCCTGCCCTCAGATTTTCCATTCTTTGCGCATAGGTCTCCCCAGCAACTTATCCGCCTCTTTATCTCCCACGAATAATTCTTTGACGGGATCCCAGCGCAGCGAACGTTGCAAGCGGTACGCAATGTTTCCGATGTTGCAAACCGAGGCTGTTCGATGCCCCGTTTCGACGTCACAAATCGGCGGCTTTCTGGTTTTAATGGCATTCAGAAAGTCCTTATAATGGTTGTCACTCACATAAACGCCCGAAGTCCCATCGGCAATTGTCTTATCCTTTAAAGTCTCCGGCGTGGTTTTGAGCTCTCCTCTGGCCACGAAAACTTCTCCTTCCGAGCCGATGAAATGGCAGTGCTGTTTGCCTTCCATGGGCCTGTGGATCAGTTCTACGCCGTTGGCATATTTGTAAACCAACCCTTTTCCGGGCTCGGAATATACAAGCCCGACCGGCCCGCTGGCGTCCATATTCAGGCCCCATTGCGCTATGTCGAACATATGTGCGCCCCAGTCGGTCATACCACCGCCACCAAATTCGGCATAATCCCTCCATTTGGGCCAGAAAGTGGCATCCATCGCAGGCGCGAGTTCATTATTATACGGTCTTTCAACCGTATTTGGGCCCATCCATAAATCCCAGTCGAGCCCCTCCGGCTTGGTTTCACCTTGCAGATCCCACACTTTCGGTGGCCCGCCTACATTGACATACACCTTTTTGATAGTTCCAATGGCACCGCTGCGCACCAGCTGCACGGTTTTGGTGAACTCCGGCGCCGAGCGCTGCATACTTCCTGTCTGGAAAACGCGGTTGTGATTTCTGGCTGCATTTACCATTGCCCGGCCTTCCTTAACCGTCAGTGAAAGTGGTTTTTCACAATAAATATCCTTTCCAGCCTCGGCAGCAAGAACGGCCATGGCAGCATGCCAGTGGTCGGGTGCGGCTATCACTACCGCATCGATATCTTTGCGTGAAAGCAACTCCCGGAAGTCCTTGATACCTGCCGCCGCTTTGTACGTGCCCTGCCCCAGTTTTTCGGAATACCATTTATTGGCCGCATTCACAAATGCCTCCTGCTTGACCGCATACACATCCGAAGCTGCGATGATGCGTGTCTCATGTGTATCGAGGAAGCGGTTGCGTAAACCTCCGCTCTGCCGCCCGCAGCCGATAAAGCCCAGGGCAATCATGTCGCTCGGCGCTTTGTAACCACGCCCAAGTACATGCCGCGGGACGATCATAAAGGAGGAGATAACGGCACCTGCTTTCAGAAAATCGCGGCGGTTCGGGCGTTCGGTATTCATATTTTTTCAGGAATTTATACTAATTGAATTTAAATTAAAGGCCGAAGTAAGTGATTCTACTGGATAATGGAGTCTTATATTAAGTTACATTCAACTTCCTAAACCACAGCCGTTATGATCAGACCATTACTGGCGTTTGCCATGGCGATCGCGTTGTCCGCTGGCGCCCAGTCCGCAGGCGCCCAGTCGGCAGGCGCCCAGCCCGCAGCCGCGCAAGTCGCCCAGCGAAACATTCTCGCCCAAAAGTACAGCCAGAGCGCATTCCGCGCAGCCCTCATTCCGCTCGACCAATGGGCACCCTACCCCAGAACCGCCGAAGCATGGCGGAGTAAAACCGACCCGGCCGAACTCGCGAAAATTATCAAAGCGGGTGAGGAAGCACTGGAAAAGCCGATTCCGATGGTTACCGCAAGCCTTCTGCTCGATTTCACCCGCAGCGGCGACCGCGAAAGGCATGCTGCGGCGTCGTTCGGGCGACGAAACCAATTGATGAACCTTGTACTGGCCGAAGCCGTAGAAGGCAAAGACCGCTTCATGGAAGCCATTCTGAATTCGGTATGGGCCATTTGTGAAGAGACTTACTGGGGTGTACCGGCGCATTTGAGCGCACAAAAGGCTAAAAACGGCCTGCCCGATGTACAGGACCCCACCGTGGACCTTTTCGGCGCCGAAACCGCAGGCGTACTCGCCCTTACCGATTACTTTCTGGGAGCGAAACTGGATAAAATGTCTCCGCTGATCCGACCGCGCATTTATTTTGAAACCAATAAAAAGATATTCGAACCGCTGAAAGACGCCAAACGCTACGGCTGGCTGAGCACAACCAATCCGGTCAATAACTGGAACCCGTGGATCGTGTCCAACCTGCTTATCGCCGATCTTTTGCTCGAAAAAGATGCTCAGAAACGCAGCGATAATGCGCATCAGTATATGGTGTTCCTCGACCGGTACTTCAACAGCCTCGGAGACGACGGCGGCTGCGACGAAGGCCCCAGCTATTGGTTTGCCGCCGGTGCCAGCGCCTACGACGCCCTCGCGATCCTCGAAAGTGCTACCAACGGAAAAATCAATATTTACGACAATGACCTGATCCGCAAAATGGCGGCCTACGTGTACAAAGTGCACATTGCGAACGACTACTTCGTGAACTTCGCCGACGCCGATCCGAAGCTAAAACCGGACGGTTTAATGCTCTACCGCTTCGGAAAAGCCGTGCAGGACCCGGAACTGACCGCATTAGGCGAATGGGCATACGCCCAGTTCGGGACGATCACCGGCGGAAACGGCTTTCAGCGGCCGAGGAAAGTATGGAACCTGCTCACAACTTCTGAATTGAAGCCGGATCCATCCAAAACTTACAAACAACTAGCACAATCGTGGCTATCGGACATTGAAGTGCTCACCGCCCGCTCCAACAACGGCCTGTACCTCGCCACGCACGCCGGCCACAATGCGGAAAGTCACAACCATAATGACGTCGGCGATTTTATCGTGTATGCCGATGGCGAGCCGGTGATTGTGGATGCGGGCCGGGGTAATTATACGGCACGGACGTTTTCTTCCAAAAGATATGAGCTCTGGTTTACCCAATCCAAATACCATAACCTGCCGGTTATCAACGGACTCGGGCAGCCGGCTGGCAAGCAGTTCAATGCGAGAAATGTTAAAAGCAATGTTTCTGAAAAGGAAGTTTCGCTGGCAATGAACATCGCTCCCGCGTACCCGCAGGAGGCGGGCGTGCAAAACTGGAACCGGCTAGTCAAGCTGAACCGCAGTAAAAACACGGTGGAAATCTCCGATGATTATGCCCTGAAACAGAAGCCCGACTCATTGCAGCAAATATTCATGACGGTCTGCCATGTCGATATTAATACGCCCGGCAAAATCATTCTGACAACTTCTGGTAAAAAAATGGTTTCGCTCTCTTATGACCCCAAGAGCTGGAATGTTGCCACGGAACTTCCCTCTACCGAAGGCATGGAATACAATAGTTTTAAAACCAAATGGGACGGCGCGCCGGTTACCCGCATTGTACTCACCAGCAAGACATTGAAGCCAAAAGGCAAACATAGTTTCATCATTTCCAAATCCTGAACAAGCCCATGAGCCTATCCCGCAGAGAATTCCTCATTAACAGCGCCCTCGCCGGCAGTATTATCCCGTCGCTGGCGCAAGAATCGTTTGGAAGCCCGGCTACCAGAGCGGCGGACGATCTGAAAATCAATATATTCTCAAAGCATCTTCAGTTTCTCAACTACCAGGACATGGCGGAAGCGGCCAGGGAGCTTGGATTCGACGGTATCGACCTGACGGTACGCCCAAAAGGTCATGTACTTCCGGAAAAAGTGGAAACGGACCTGCCGCTGGCTGTGGAAGCAATGAAGAAAGTAGGGTTCAATCCGCTGATGTTCTGTACCGCGGTGGAAGATGCCTCCAATCCAGCCGACAGAAAGGTGCTGGAAACCGCAGCAAAACTGGGATTCAAATATTACCGGATGAACTGGTATCGCTACAACGAGCAGCGTGCCATTCCGGAACAGCTCAGTGAGTTTGGCGGCAAAATGGCGGGACTCGGCCAGCTGAACGAAAAGTTGGGCATTCATGGTTGCTACCAGAACCATTCGGGCAGAATGGTCGGCGCATCGATGTTCGAAATATGGCAGATATTGCAAAAAGCCAATCCTAAAACAATGGGTGCTCAATACGATATCCGCCACGCCACCGTGGAAGGAGGGCTCTCGTGGCAGACCGGCTTCAACCTCATCAAGCCCCACATCAAGACGATTGTGATCAAGGATTTCCTGTGGGCGCAGAACAACGGAAAATGGGGAGTCAAAAGCGTACCGCTGGGAGAAGGAATGGTTGATCTCAAAACCTATTTAAAGCTAATAAAGGATTCTAAAATAGATGTCCCCATTTGTCTGCACCTCGAATACCCGCTTGGTGGAGCAGATCAGGGTGCATTCCAGATTACGGTCGACAAAAAGGTTGTTTTTGATGCCATGAAACGGGATCTGCAAAAATTGAAACAGCTCTGGGCCGAAGCCTGAACCATTTTCTAACCCATTCCATGAAACCTGCACCGATTCTTCTCTCCGCCACGATTGCCATGCTGAGCAGCTTCATGATCAGCACCCATTCAGGAAATGACGACTGGCCGGAATACAATGGCGACGGTGCCAGAAGCCATTATTCGCCGCTGCAACAGATCACTCCTGTCAATGTAGGCCAACTCAAAGTAGCGTGGACCTACGCTTCCGGCGGCGCAGATACCTTGCGGAACCGAACACAGATGCAATGCAACCCGATCGTGATCGACGGCATTCTTTACGGCGTGTCGGCAGGCACGCAGGCATTTGCATTGAATGCCGCCACCGGGCAGCAAATCTGGAAAACCGATATCCCTGGGAATGGCGGCACGACGAGCCGTGGCGTCACCTATTGGTCGGACAGCAATCAAAAACGCATCTTTTTCGGTGCCGGGAAATGGATTTATGCACTGAATGCAACCGACGGATCATTGATCACCACATTTGGCGAAAATGGCCGCATTAATCTTAAAACCGGTCTCGAACGCCCCGGCGCGGATGATTACATTACGCCCAATACGCCCAATACGATTTACAAGAATCTGCTGATAACCGGTGCGCGCGTCAATGAAAACGAAACCGCGCTGCTTGGGGACGTGCGCGCATACGATGTGCGTACTGGCAAGCTGACCTGGACGTTCAGGACAATACCGGCGAAAGGCGAGTATGGTGCCGAAACCTGGCCCGCAAATGCCCGCCAGAATTTCGGCGGAGCAAATGCGTGGGCCGGTATGGCTATCGACCGGGGCCGCGGGATCGTTTACATTCCGACGGGCTCGGCAGCGTACGATTTTTACGGCGGCAACCGGCCCGGCAATAACCTGTTTGCCAACTGCCTTATCGCCCTCGACGCCACAACAGGCAAACGTCTGTGGCATTACCAACTCGTGCATCACGACATCTGGGACCGCGACCCGCCCTGCCCTCCAAACCTGGTGACTGTCACGCACAAGGGTAAGCGTGTAGATGCCGTCGTGCAGGTCACGAAGCAAGGTTACGTATTCGTCCTCGACCGGGTTACCGGCAAACCGCTGTTTCCGATCAGGGAAACCCCTTTTAATTTCCCGGCCATCGAAGGTGAGCAACCCAGTGCCAAACAGCCGATCCCAAGCCTGCCAGCACCTTTTACCCGGCAATCATTTACTGCCAACGACTTCAATAGCTTTGTTGCCGACCGCGACTCGCTCGTGGAGGTGCTTTCAAAAGCCAAAACCGGCAGCGCTTACATTCCTATCACATCCAGCATGACCGTCTTCTACCCCGGCACCGACGGCGGTGCACAGTGGGGCGGTGCGGCGACCGATCCAAGTGGCGTCATGTACGTACCAGCCAAGGAAATACCTGTTTATACTTCACTTATTAAAAAGGAAATACCCGGTAATGCGGCCAGCGTAACCGGTGCTCAGTTATATCAAATCAATTGCGCTGCCTGCCACGGAGCCGACAAAATGGGTAACCACGACGGCTCCTATCCCTCGCTCGCAAGCCTTGAAAAGCGCCTGAAACCCGCACAAATTGAAGCCATATTGCAAAATGGGCGAGGTATGATGCCCTCATTCACGCACATTTCGGACGCGGAACGAAAGTCGATCATCGCCTATCTGATTAATCAGGAAAGTAAGGAAAGCATTAAAATCGATTCCAAAACGCAGGTTCCCTACCAGCATACCGGGTATAACCGCTGGTATGATCGGAATGGCTATCCGGTAAGCCAGCCGCCCTGGGGCACATTAACGGCCATCGACCTGAATTCGGGGCAAAGAAAATGGCAGGTACCACTCGGCGAATACAAGGAGTTAACTACCAAAGGCATTCCCCCAACCGGTACCGATAATTATGGCGGACCATTAGTTACCGCGAGCGGTTTAATCTTCATCGCCGCAAGCCGCGATGAGCAATTCCGGGCATTCGACAAGGTGACTGGCAAAATCTTATGGCAGGCAGCATTACCGGCTGCTGGTTATGCCTCCGCAAGTACCTATTCAGTGAATGGCAGGCAATATGTCGTCATAGCCTGTGGTGGCGGGAAGCTGAATACGAAGTCGGGAGATAAGTATGTGGCGTTTGCGCTGCCTTGAAAGGTTTCGATTCAATGGCGTATGCATTCAGATCTAACCCAGAGGTTGTAGCGGGAACATAATGCCGTCAGGCATGCAACATTGGTAGCAAAAAAATGGCAATAAGCCATTGCAAAATGCCCTTGGGCATGTAACAACAATGCATGACTCGTCGGGGTGGTTGTTGCATCCCTGACGGGATTCGAGCTTAAATTCATGCAACATTTCTACCAATATTACATCGCTACGCGATTTTCTTGTGAAGTAGTTGGCGTTATGTTGGAAATCAGCTCCTCATTTTCTAAGCTGATGATTTTACCAATAATCTCCATTTTCTTTTCCTCTGTTGTCATGGCAAAAGGCATTGATACTAGTCAAATATAATGTTAATGACTCGAATCTCCTATCAATCCTAAACATCCTACACGGGTTCCTTGCGCATTTTTCGTGGAAGGTTACCTTTGTGTCAAAGTAAAATCTAAAACTATGCCTTCAAAAATTCTCAATGTTGGTTTAATCGGTTTCGGTTTGTCGGGTCGGTATTTTCATTCGCCGTTCCTGAGTACTAACCCGAATTTCAAGATCAAAACGGTGGTCGAAAGGTCCAAAAACGAGGCGCAGGAGTTTGACCCGACGATCGGCAACGCGCGGTCGGTGGAAGAATTACTCAGCGACGAGGAGATCGACCTGGTTTTTATATGCACGCCCAACGATACGCATTTCGAGTACGCGATGGACGCTCTTGAAAACGGCAAACACGTCGTGATCGAGAAACCTTTCTCGGCTACCGCCGACGAAGCCCGTCAATTGGTGAAACTGGCGAAAGATAAAGGCTTGGTACTGACAGCCTATCAAAACCGCCGCTGGGACTCAGACTTCCTGACCATTCAGAAATTGCTTGGAGAAGGGAAGTTGGGTGATATTATCGAGTACGAATGCCGGTATGACCGCTATCGTGAGGCCGTGGCCGGTTCATGGAAAGAACGTGCGGTTCCCGTAGGCGGTAATGTTTATAACCTCGGCCCGCATCTGATCGACCAGGCCCTGGTATTGTTCGGCGAACCCGAAACCGTTACCGCAGATATCCGCATCGTAAGGCCCAACAGCGAGATCGACGATTATTTCGACATCCGCCTGGGTTATGCCGACAAAATGGTGATCGTCAAATCCAGCCTGATGGTTTACGAAAACCACCTGCGCTATGTGCTGCACGGCACGAAGGGCTCATTCATCAAAGGCGGCCTAGATCCGCAGGAGGAAACGCTGCGCAAAAACGTCCTGCCTACCGAAAAGCCCTGGGGTGTTGAACCGGAAGATCGTTGGGGAAAACTTTACAGCGAAGCGTTCACAGGCATTGTCAAAAGTGAGGCGGGCGACTATATGCCGTTCTATCAAAACGTCTACGACGCGATCGTAGACGGTGCCGAGCTGGCCGTTAAACCGGAAGAAGTATTGCGCACTTGTCGTGTGATCGACCTGGCGTTCAAGAGCAGTGAGGAGAAAAAGGTGCTTGCTTACTAGTCCTCGCGCCCATTCAAAAATAAAAGCAGCCCGGAACCCCGGGCTGCTTTTTTCATATCAAATCAATCAGGTCGTTATTTAATAACTGCTGTTACCTGACGTTTTGTTTCCGTTGAGATTACAAATGGTTTTGTAGAAATTTCGCTGCCGTTGTTGATCACGAAGCTGTAATTTCCGTCAGCCAGGTTCGACAGGTCGAAAATTTTCGAGTAGTTTTCTGACTTGGGGATAGATGTGCTGTAAACGATCGTTCCTGTGTAATCTTTGATCACCAAAGAAGACCTTTCTTTCACAGTTTCCAAAGAAAGTTTAAATTTCAATTCGCCGG
>CBFGMV010000136.1:0-19622 GCA_965649915.1 uncultured Dyadobacter sp. | reverse complement strand
ATATCATGGATAGACAATGAATTTGGAAGTCATCTTGCCGGACTGGGATCCCACTTTCAGAAAGTAAGTTCCCGGGCTCAGCTGCAACACATCGAGCTCCGCCCTGCCGTCGGTTACATTACATCGCTTGGTGATCAGAATGCGACCGGCAATGTCCGTTACGGTCGCCTCTACTGTTTTTAGATCACCGAGGCCATCGATTTGTATCTTCCCCCTGATCGGATTGGGATAAACCTTGAAAGGCTTTTGCTCGGGCCTGATGCCGGTAACGACCTCTTTGGGAAACGAAATTTCCCAGATTTGGCCTTGTCCTTCCAGTACATATAATTTATTGTCAACAATCTCCGCATCCGTCGGTTCTATAAAGCCGGCAGCAATGCGGTATGCATTTAATGTGTAGTCGTCACCAGTTGTGTTTTTCTTCAAATCCAGCATCAGCAGGTCCCGTCCGGCTTCTTGCATAGGCCCGTAGTTGGCCGAGCCTTCCTGATAACTCAGTACAAAACCTTTTCCCTTATACTCACCATTAAAAGTCGAATGTGTATCAAAAACGAGGCCTAAGGGTGAACGATGTGCGGTGAATGTACTGATCGTGGCACCATTATCGCTGGCGTCCATGACTTTTCCGGTGGCCGGGTCCCGGTATTTGTCGGCGTCCGGCCCGGCATTCCTGATCGGTTTATGATAGGTGAGAGTTTGAGGCTTTTTCGGGTACAGTCTGTCGTTGTAAAATGCCCCGATCTGATAGGCGGTGTAGGCCCGGTTAACCAGTTTATCTTCATCAGGTTTGTAACCTGCAAATTGCATTGGCGTGTCATTCCCACCCATTTCCCACGGAAAACCATAATGCCCTCCGGCCCGGATCCAGTTCATCTCTTCCGGATCGTCGCGATCGCCTGAATTCTCGACACTGAACAGATCACCGTTCGCAGCGAATGCCAGGCTGAATGCGTTTCGCACCCCTCGCACGTGTACATAAGGTGCAAGTGCGGCCGAGTCGTTGGGTAACACCAGTTTTTCAGTATTAGCGGGCAGCTTGAATATGCAGCTGGTTAGGGCAACTTCGCGGAGACCGGGATAAAGTCCGTCGTTGTCCTTAACTTCCCCGTGGTCGGTCCGGGAGCCGCTGGCGATGTACATATCCTTTCCATCCGGAGAAAAGCAGATCGCGCTGAATGCGTGGTCGTAAAGTGTTTTGGAGGAAGCGTGTTCGGCCGTTCTGAACACTTCGGTCCAAACGGGTTTGTTGCTGGTAATTTTAGCTTTGACTGCTTTGCCATAGCCTGATACACCCTGTGCGATCACGACATTACCGACGAGATAAACCGTTCCATCATGCAAAGCGAGTCCTTGCAGGTAGTTAATCCCGTGATCTTCCGCAGAGGCCAGTCTTTGCACCTGATATTGGCCCGAACTACTGGCCGTGAGGTGGAATAATTCACCATTCCAGGCGATAGTGTAAAATGATTTGTCGGAAGGATCATAGACCATACGCGTCTGGGTGTCCGTGCCGGTAATTTTGAAGAGCGGCTTGATCGTCAGGTCCTCACGGAGCAGGTGAGGTGTCTGAGCAGCTGCAAAATAGTATTGAAATGAAAGAAGGGTGATAAAAACGAATGCTGAGCAAAAGTGTTTCATAGATTCCCGTTTAGTCCGTGCCTTTAAAATTCCATACGGGCCAGCGGACTGACCGTCTGGTCGCAAAAGTCTCCTGCCAGAAACTTGTAATGGGCTGCAATGGCGATCATCGCCGCATTGTCCGTGCAATATTCAAAAGCAGGAATATACACATTCCAACCCAGCTGACGGCCAAGTTCCTGCAAGGATGTACGTAAGCCGGAATTGGCCGATACGCCACCGGCGATGGCAATTTCGCGAATGCCTGTTTCACAGGCTGCTTTTTTTAATTTCTTGAGAAGGATATCAATGAGTGTGTATTGTATGCTCGCGCAGATATCTGCGATATTTTCTCTGATGAATTCGGGGTTTTGGCGGACCTGCTTTTGCAAAAAATATAGGAAAGATGTCTTGATACCACTGAAAGAAAAGTCAAGTCCGGGCATTTCAGGAAGGGGGAAGGGGAACGCCTGCGGATTCCCATCGGCGGCATACCGGTCTATCAGCGGACCGCCGGGGTAGGGCAGGTCGAGTAACTTGGCGGTCTTATCAAATGCCTCACCAACTGCGTCGTCGCGCGTTTCGCCGATAATTTCCATTTGTAACGGGCCGGTAACCTTCACAATCTGGGTATGCCCTCCGCTTACTGTCAGGCAAAGGAAAGGAAATGCCGGCCTGGGATCTTCTATGAAGTGTGCCAGCACGTGGGCCTGCATGTGATTGATCTCTATCAAAGGAATGTCGAGGCCGAGTGCCATGGATTTGGCGAAGGAAGTTCCCACCAGCAATGCGCCCAACAAACCGGGTCCCTTCGTGAAAGCAATGGCATCCAGGTCTTTTTTTGCTATTTTTGCATCATTCAATGCTTTATCCACCACGGGCAGGATATGTTGCTGGTGCGCTCTCGAAGCAAGTTCCGGGACAACACCGCCATATAGGGTGTGGATGAGTTGCGTAGCAACAACATTGGAGCGGATATTCCCGTTTGTAATTACAGCTGAGGAGGTTTCGTCACACGACGATTCTATGGCGAGGATGTTCATAGGGCCGAAAATATTCGCAAAATTAAGCATTAACAATAAGATAAGCAGTATCCTGCTGCGAAGCTGTATATGTTAAAATTCCTGAAGGCGCTTGGTAATGGTCTGATTGTAGTTTTCATCTTCGTGCTTTTGGCACTTGGAATCGCTACAACAGCATTGCAGCTGCCATCGGTGCAGACGTGGGCAGTAGGGTATCTCACCGAGAATGTCTCCGGAAAGCTGGGTTATCCCGTTTCAATCCAGAAAGTAAATATCAAGTGGTTCGACGTCGTCTCACTGGAAGGAGTGTCGGTGAAGGACTCCTCGGGTGCCGATATGATCGATGTGGGACGTATCGATGTCAATCTTAACCTCAATAACATCATTGAAAACTCCGCCAGGGAAATATTTCTGGATGAGGTGAATGTCTTCCAGCCTGATGTCCATTTGGTGATCGTGCCGAAATCGGGGGATCTTAATATCGATGGTTTCATCGCGCGGATCAACGAACTGACGGCCCCGGCTGTGCCACGCCCGCCCGGTGCGCCCGAAAACAACACGCCGTTCATCATCGGAAAAGCCAAGGTGATTGATGGAACATTTGGTTACGACGACCCCCGCAGACCCCGGGATCGCGGCGACCGTGTGTTCGACTATTCGCATTTCCAGCTGAACCACCTCTACGGTGAGCTCAGCAATTTCCTGGTGCAGGGGGATACCATTTCATTTCTTGCCAAAAACCTCAAAACCATCGATAAGCAGACGGGCCTCGAAATGCACGACCTGGATACCCGGTTTTTGTTTTGCCAGAAAAAGATGGAGCTGAAAGAGCTCGACGCGCATATCGGTAACTCGCATCTGAAAGAGGAAGTGATATTCTATTATAACCGCTCCGGCGAGCTTGGGGATTTTAACCATAAGATACGCATGAAGGGGCATCTGGTGCGTAGCCAGGTGGACTCGCGGGACCTGGGGTTGTTTTCTAGCTATATTGATGGGTTGAACGAAACCTGGCAGATTTCAGGTGACTTTAATGGGAAGGTCGATGATTTTATGCTGTCCGACACTGACTTGCATTTCGGGAAGAACAGCAGGCTGATCGGAGACATTGGCTTCAAAGGATTGCCCACTATCGAAGGTGTCGTAATGGACATCCGGTTGTCGTTGTCGAAAGTAGATCCGATGGACCTCGTGCAATACTATCCGGAATGGGATATGCACAAGGATTTGCAAAAGTTCGGCTATACATTGCTGGATGGCACTTTCAAAGGCACGCTGGAAGATTTTGCGGTCAATGCGTCCGCATCGTCGGAGTTGGGAGAGGTGGCAGGCGATCTGGTTTTTCATATAGCTGATGCCAGGACAACCACTTATGCGGGGGAAGTTAAAACATCCGCATTTGCATTGGGGACTTTGCTGGAAGATGAGGATAACTGGCAGGAGCTTGATTTTGAAGGTAAAATATTCGGGAAGGGCCTCGAACTCGCGTCGGCTTCCACCGATATGAATGCGCTCGTGAAAAGGGTCGGTTTCAGAAATTATGATTACAAAAATATCCGGCTCAAAGGCAATCTGCAGAACCAGTATTTCAATGGACTGGTCAGTGCGCGGGACAGTAACCTGGTGGTAAACCTGGATGGAGAATTTGACCTTTCCAAACAGCAGAACACATTCGATGTCAGGGGGCTGATCGAAAAGGCTAATTTGATGGAACTGGGGATCAGTAAAGATCCTATTACGCTGCGGACGCAGCTGAATGTGAATGTTTCCGGGAATACCGTCGATGAGCTGACGGGTGACGCGAAATTGCTTGATACCTACCTGGTGATGACAAACAAGGAGCGTAACCTGGTGATAGACACCCTTGTTCTTTCATCCCGCCAGAAAGCCGAAAAGCGAAGCCTGCGCCTGGAAAGCGAATTTTTGACGGCGAACGTGGAAGGTAATTTCCTTCCTACCCAGGCATGGAAAGACGTCAGCCAGGTTCTGGAAGAGTATAAACTTTATTTCTTCGATAACGAGGCCAGCCGTAACAGCTATTACGAACGGAAGCCATTAAAGTCTGTTTCGAACCGGTATGATATCGATTATTCGGTGGAAACGCATAACCTGTCGCGTTTCCTGGCATTTCTCAGCCCGGACATTTATATCTCACGAGGCGCACGCGCGGAAGGAGATTTCAAAATGGGAAACACCGCATTCCTGACGCTGAATGCTTCCTCTGATACGGTCCGTTACGGGGGCAATCAGTTCTTCGATTCGCAGATAGACGTTACCACTTCCAAGTTTGTAAACAATGCGGAGGTGCTTGCGTCAATTCTGGTGACTTCGGAAAAACAGCAGCTGAGCAAGATGGTGCCTACCGAGAAAATGGAGCTGGAAGGTACGTGGGATGTCGATCATATTGATTTTGGCGGGGAGATCCATCAGGTGAAAAGCACCAACCGGGCAAACCTGGCGGGAGAAATCCGTTTTCTGCCGGCAGGGCTGGATATCGGGTTCAAAAACTCTAAACTTTACCTGCTGGACGAAGAGTGGAATGTGCCTTCTGAAAGTCTGATATCGATCGTCGGCAGTGACATTACGATGTCAAACCTGGGACTCGTAAGCGGCAAACAGCGGATATTTCTGAGCGGTACAGCTTCTGAAATGCCCGACAAAAGCCTTTTCCTCGACATTAAGAACTTCAAACTGGCGAGTCTGAACCCGGTCTTCAATACGAAGCTCGCCGGGATCATGGATGGGAATGCCAAAGTCAAGGATATTTATAACAGCGTGATTCTGGATGCCAGTTTTGCCATTGAAAGCCTCGGTTACGGTCAGTATGAGTTCGGTAACTTGTCGGGGACGGGAGATTGGGATCAAACCAGCAGCGAATTGCAGATCGACGCACAGCTGAGCAAGAATGCTAGACGGGTTTTTGACCTCGTAGGCTCTTATCGGCCTAAGCTTGCGACCAATACGCTGAATCTCAAAGCCATTTTTAATCAGATCGATTTCAAGGCGCTGGAACCTTTTGCCGAAGGGTTGATCTCGGGGGTCAGCGGAACCGCGCAAGGTGTCGTGTTGATCAAGGGAGTGGTGGATGCTCCGGTTCTGGAAGGCTCATTAATGGTCGACAAGGGCAGAATGAAATTTGACTACCTCCAGTCGGTTTTCACTTTCAGCGACAAGATCAATTTTAGCGAAAGCGAGATTACCGTGAACAACATACTGCTTACCGATGCCGACGGTAATACGGCGACGTTACGGGGCGGGGTGTTTCATGATGGTTTCAAGTATTTTTCACTGGGCTTCAATGCGGACCTGCGCAATTTCAAGATCCTGAATACCAATGCGAAGGATAACGATACTTTTTATGGAACCGCCTTTGTAACAGGCCCGGTCGCCGTTTTTGGGCCAATAGATAACCTCAGCATTGAAGCCAATGTGACGAGTAACAAAGGCACCAAGATCCATATACCGCTGGACGGTGCCACGGAGGTAACCACGCAGGACTACATTCAGTTTGTGAGTAAAATGCCGGTACACGACAGCACCGCTACGGCACCGGTCGATTCAGTAAGCCGCAGTCAGATCGCCGGCGGGATCAAAATGGACTTTAATTTCAACCTGACCCCCGATGCGACCTGCGAAATCATTTTTGATCGCCAGACCGGGGATGTACTTCGGGGAAATGGCAGCGGCCGTCTGAACCTTAACATCGATACACAGGGCGATTTCACGATGGCGGGAACCTATGAGATCGAAAAGGGAGAATATAACTTTACCCTTCAGAATATTATCAACAAAAAATTCAGCATTAAGCCGGGCAGCAGGATCGTGTGGTCGGGCGATCCCTACGGAGCTCAGCTGGATATCAAAGCAGGCTATACCCAGATGGTATCGCTGGCGGGTGTGCTGCCTAATACCAGCAACCTCGGCAGCAACAGTGGCGACGCATTGTCGAGAAGGTATCCGGTGGAAGTAACGATCGGGTTGTCCGAGCGGCTGATGTCCCCGACCATCCGGTACGACCTGAAAATTCTTGATAATCCATCGCTCAGTACTTACCGGGGACAGCTGGAGGCATTTCAAAACAAGCTGAAGTCCGATGAGCAGGAGTTGAGCAGGCAGGTGAGCAGTTTGTTGGTTGTCAATCAGTTATTGCCGGAAACCAGCCTGGCCACGGTAGGAAGCCAGAACTTCCTGGGGAGCAGTATCAGCGAACTGGTTTCGAACCAGATCAGCCGCTGGGCATCAGGTATCAACGAGAATCTGGAAGTGGGGGTTTCGGGGTTATCGCTGGACCAGAATGCATTGAATAACCTCCAATTGCGGTTTTCCTATCGTTTTCTCAACGATCGTTTCCGTGTAACGCGGGATGGGCGCTTCACTTCGGGTACGCAGTCACAGACAGGGGCATCGCAATATGACGCAGGCACGCTGCTTGGGGAATGGACACTGGAATACTGGCTGAATAGCCGGGGCTCCGTCCGCGTGAAAGCATATAACCGTAACATCCAGAACAACCTGATGTTTAATAACGGTACTTTTACCACCGGGGGCGTGAGCATGCAGTTTACGCACAGCTTCAACCGTTTTACACGCGCACCCAGGCCGGGCGTGAGAATTCCCTTTTTACCGGCGGATTCCACCAGGCAGGATACTACTGCCGGGAAAAAATTACTTTCGGAAAAACAGTCTACGCGTTAGCCAGCACCAGTTCCTGCTTAATGGCGTGAATGCGATCGTTGAAATGCAGACTATTGAAATCGAGTCCCGGAACGCAGGTTGTTGAGAGATAATCCATCACTTCCTGGGGGTGGGGCACACGCTGGCCGCTGGTAATGCTGATGTGTTTGGAGGTAGTCCAGAGCACGGTCTTCAGTTCGGTCCGCAGATCATTGGTCATGAAGTACTCGGTAACCATGGTGTCCTCATTAAAGTGGATCACACGGGAGGTGATGCGCACCCATTCACTGATACGCGCAGGCCTTACGTACGCGATCTGATGCTGATACACCACCCAGCTCGTACGCAATTCACGAAACATCGCTTCGAAGCTGAAACCATATAATTTCGACACCTGGTCTTCCCTCGCATTAAAGAAATAATCGAAATATTTGGAGTTGTTCAAATGCATCAGCGGATCGCAATCCTGGAATCGGATAATGACCCGCGATTCCGCTTCGACGGGCATGTCGGATAGTTTGGCAGTAAAGAGCATGGTTCCGGGTTATATTGTTAGAAGTGTTATTCACCGCGATAGCGCACGGCCAGCCCGCTTAGCATATATCCTTCCTGCTTGACGCTGGTGTAGTACTTATATTTGACATTGATGATCGCATCCGCCCCGATTTTCTGAGCTTTGATAACCAGCCGTGCCGTAAGGAGTTCTTTGGTTTTGGCGTCGTTTCCCCTGAACATCATGCGCTTATCCTGCGTCTGGCGTTCCGTCAGGGAGTCTTCGCTGCCGATCTCCACGATCCCGATCTCGGAATAGGGACGCTCAAGGGGCTGGTTGTCGTAGAGCACTTCGATCGGGTATTTAGTATTGGTTGAAATCGGGATTCCGCTGCCGGCGCAGCCCAGGAGTGCGAGACCGGTAAGCAGGGCGAAACAAAACGGGATACTTTTACTCGTATTCATTACTTTGAAATGAGGGACTGTTTTTTAACTGAGAATGGCCTGAAAGAATTCCGTATAGTGATTCCCGGGCGTGTACCTGTACAACCCATACATCCGGGGACCGGTATTCTGTTGCATGCCGTGTTATTTTGCCATTTGTCACCAACCCATTGCGAAATGGGATTATCTGCATTATTTTCAGGGATTATAAATCTAAACTAATTCATTTTAGTATGGTCATGAAATCTGAAAGAACAAATTTGTTCGGGCGTCGTTCATTGGCCGGAATGATGCTGGCTGTTATGCTGGCAGGAGCCGCCAATGCGCAACAATTGCCGAAGGGAGTTACTAAAGTGACATCTGTGGAGGGGATCACAGAGTACACGCTCGAAAACGGGTTAAAGGTGCTGATGTTTCCAGACCCCTCCAAGCCGACGATCACGGTGAATGTTACTTATCTGGTGGGTTCACGCCACGAGGGTTATGGCGAAACAGGTATGGCGCATTTGCTTGAACACCTGGTATTCAAGGGCTCTCCCAAGCACACCAACATTCCGCAGGAGCTGACCGAGCACGGTGCACGGCCGAACGGCACTACCTGGTACGACCGGACTAACTATTTTGAAACTTTTTCCGCAACAGAAGAGAACCTCAAATGGGCCCTGGACCTGGAATCGGACCGGATGGTGAATTCATTTATCGCTAAAAAGGACCTGGACAGTGAGTTCAGTGTGGTACGTAACGAGTTTGAATCCGGGGAAAACAGTCCGTTCAGGGTGTTGATGGAGCGGGTAATCTCGGGCGCATTTCTGTGGCATAATTACGGGAAGTCCACCATTGGCAACCGCTCCGACATTGAACGGGTGCCCATTGAAAACCTTCAGGGATTTTACCGGAAATACTACCAGCCTGATAATGCGGTGCTGACGGTCGCAGGAAAGATCGACGAGGGGAAGACATTGGCAATGATCAACGACTATTTTGGCAAAATACCCAAACCGACACGCGTTCTTCCTAAATCTTATACCGTCGAGCCTACCCAGGACGGTGAGCGCTTCGTGGAACTGAAAAGGACCGGAGATGTGCAGATGCTCATGGCGGCCTACCACATCATGCCGGGTTCTCACGCTGACTATCCGGCCATGGAAGTCCTTACGGAGCTTTTGACAACGGAGCCGAACGGAAAGCTTTATAAAAACCTGGTAGAGACTAAAAAGGCATCATCCGAATTTGGGTTCACCTTTCAGTTATTTGATCCGGGCTTCGTACTGTTCGGAGCGGAAATACTGAAAGAGAAGTCGTTGGAGGAAGCCAAAAAAGCATTTGTTGCCACACTGGATTCCGCTGCGATCCTGAAACCTTCGAAGGAAGACGTGGAAAGGGCCAAGACGACGATCCTGAAAAATTGGGACCTCGAATTCCGCAACTCGGAAAGGGTAGGGTTAAGTATCAGCGAAGCCATTGCAACCGGTGACTGGCGGCTGGCCTTCCTGTTCCGCGACAACGTCCGCAAAGTGACACCGGAAGACGTTTTCCGGGTTGCACAATACTATTTCAAACCGTCTAACCGGACGCTCGGATCGTTTATGCCCGAGCCTAAGCCGGTGCGTGCGGAGATTCCGGAAGCACCCAAGGTGGAGGACCTTGTCAAGAATTACAAAGGAGAGGCGGTAGTGGCGGAAGGAGAGGCATTTGACCCGTCGCCGGCCAATGTGGAAAGCCGCACGGCGCGCATTGAAAAAGCAAATGCAATTGAAACTGCATTGCTGCCCAAGAAGACACGGGGCAATGTGGTGGCTGCGAGGATTACATTGCGGTACGGAGACGAAAAGAGCCTGCAAAACAAAGCGACAATCTCAGACCTGACAGGTTCGATGCTGGATAAGGGAACCAAAATCAAAACCCGCCAGCAGATCAAAGACGAATTTGATAATCTGAAAGCGAGGGTCAGCTTTTTTGGAGCCAATAACCAGGCTGGCGCGAGTATCGAGACAACCCGCGAGAATTTACCGGCGGTGATGAAGCTGGTGGCAGAAGTGCTGAAAACGCCATCATTTGATGAAAATGAGTTTGAAAAGCTAAAACAGGAAGAACTGGCAGGCATCGAATCTCAGCGCAGCGAGCCCCAGGCCATTGCATTCAACCAGTACCGCCGGATCGTTTCGCCTTATCCGAAAACGGATATTCGCTATGTCGGTACATTCGATGAAGATGTAGCCAGTATCAAAGCGACCACGATCGATCAGATCCGCCAGTTCCACAAAGATTTTTACGGAGCTAACAACGCATCGGCGACTGTGGTAGGTGATTTTGACAAAGACCAGATCCAGAAAATCCTGAATGACGAGTTCGGCGCCTGGAAAAGTGCGAAGCCGTTTACACGCATTGCGTCACCTTACCAGCCGGTGAAAGCTGAAAATAAATCGGTCGAAACGCCCGATAAAGCCAACGCCATGTTTATCGCAGGGTTGAATATGCCTTTGCAGGATACAGATCCCGACTACCCGGCATTGATCCTGGGTAACTATATGCTGGGCGGAGGTTTTCTGAATTCCCGTTTGGCAACACGCATTCGTCAGAAGGAAGGATTGAGTTACGGGGTAGGATCTCAGTTCTCGGCCAGCCCGCTCGACAAGAACGGTACATTTATGTCCTATGCCATTTACGCGCCTCAGAACGCGGAAAAGCTGGAAGCGGCGTTCAAAGAGGAAATCGACAAGGTGATGAAGGAAGGCTTTACTGCTGATGAACTGAAAGCGGCGAAGTCGGGGTATCTCCAGTCGCGGCAGGTAGCGCGGTCACAGGATGCTTCGCTAACGAATACATTGACGAGCAACCTGTACCTGAACCGGACCATGCAATGGGACGCCGATTTTGAGAAAAAGGTAGAAGCGCTGACTCCCGAGCAGATCAAAGCGGCATTCAACAAGCATATCGATTACAATAAGCTGGTGATCATCAAGGCAGGCGATTTTGAAAAAGCCAAAAAAGCGGCACCTGCGGCGGGCGCACCAGCCCAGTTAGGCGGCAGCGAGAAAAAGTAAAGAAAACAACCGTTTATGATGCAGCAAAGCCGGTAGCGAAAAGCGCGCCGGTTTTCTGCTTTTAAACGTAGTACATCTTTATCTTTGCCAAGTATTTTACAAAGAACTTTACTGCTGCAATTAGCTTCTCCAATGAAATTAATCTCCCATCCGCTTCTCAGAGTGTTGTTCGCAGGCCTGGTAATGAGCCACTCGGTTTTCGGCCAGACCAAATCCAAGCCGGCAGCCACGCCGTCCAAGTTAGCCAGACCCAAATTGGTAGTGGGGATGGTAGTAGACCAAATGCGCTATGATTATCTGTACCGATATTACGATAAGTACAAGGAAGGAGGGTTGAAAAGGCTCATGAATGAAGGCTTTAATTGTCGGAATAACCACTATCACTATGCCCTGACGGTGACCGCGGCCGGGCACTCGGCGGTATATACAGGTTCGATGCCGGGTATCAATGGGATTGTAGGGAACGACTGGTACGATGCCGCTCAAAGCAAGAATGTCTATTGCACCGACGATAATACAGTAGCAACAGTAGGCAGCAGCAACGTGACTGTGGGGAAAATGTCGCCGCGGAACCTGCTGGTCAGCACCGTTACCGACCAGTTACGCATTGCAACCAATTTCCGGTCGAAGACGATCGGTGTAGCCATCAAGGATAGAGCGTCGATCCTGCCCGCCGGGCACGCGGCTTCCGGCGCTTACTGGTTTGATTCAAAAACCGGTAATTTCGTGACCAGCACTTATTACATGGAGGCGCTGCCCCAATGGGCTGCCGATTTTAACAGTCAGAAAAAGCCTGCATTGTACATGGGGAAAGGTTGGAACACACTTTTACCTATTGAGCAATATACCCAAAGCTCTCCTGACGATGTGCCCTGGGAGGGTAAGTTGTCCAGCGCCACCAAGCCCGTTTTTCCGCATGATCTTACAGGCAACGCCGGCGATGCCTATGGTCCTCTGACCACCTCGCCCTGGGGAAATACCATTACCAAGGAAATGGCTATCGCTGCGATCAAGGGCGAAAACCTTGGGAAAGGTGCGGAAACCGATTTTCTGGCGGTAAGTTTCTCTTCGCCCGATCGCATTGGCCACATGTTTGGCCCCAACTCGGTGGAGCAGGAGGATGATTACCTGAAACTAGACGCGGAATTTGCCGACTTCTTCAATTTCCTCGACGGCTGGGCCGGAAAAGGTAACTACACTGTTTTTCTCACCGCTGACCACGGTGCAATGGACGTACCCGCATTCTGGCAGGAACATAAGTTGCCAGCAGGCTTAATGAATGCCACCACGCTGACGAGAACGATCGTGAAGGCTTTGAACGATGCTTACGGCGAGGCGGAATACATTTCAGCTTTCGAAAACTACCAGTTGTACCTTAACAAAGCATTGCTGAAAGAGAAGAAGATCTCAGTTGCCGACGTGCACCAGACATTACGCGACGCATTGCTGGGTGTCGACGGAGTGGCGGATCTCATCAACCTGCGCGATATGGGAAGGGCTCCGCTGAATACGTATCAGCTGGAACTGTTCAAAAACAATGTGAATGCGAAACGTAGCGGCGATCTGCAGGTATTGGTGCAGCCGGGCTGGTTTGCTTCTTCGTCATCGACTGGTACCGATCACGGTACTCCTTACAACTACGATACGCACGTGCCGTTTTTGCTTTACGGCTGGGGTGTTAACAAGGGCGAAACGCTGCGCCGGACCACCATTGCCGACATTGCGCCGACCATCTCGGCATTGTTACATATCCTCCCCCCTAGCGGTAACGTAGGTAACCCGGTAGAGGAAGCATTGAAAAAATAAACTTTAAATTGTTCGATACTGCGGGCCGGTTTACCCGGTCCCGCATTTTTTGTTTTACCTAAATCCCTTAATTGTGAGAAAATTATCTTGCTGGGTACTAGCTGCAATGGCTTCTACGGCCGTTTATGCGCAAACTCCCAAAAAGGCTGCTACCAAGACACCCGCCCTAGCACGTCCCAAACTCGTGGTGGGAATTGTGGTCGACCAGATGCGTTACGACTACCTCTATCGCTACTATGATCAGTATACCGAAGGAGGCTTCAAGCGCATGATGAATGAGGGTTTCAATTGCCGGAATAATCATTACAGTTATGCGCTGACAGTTACAGCTGCCGGGCATGCCTCCGCCTATACGGGTTCGATTCCGGCAATCAATGGGATTGTAGGGAATGAGTGGTACGACCCCATTGCCAAACAGGATGTGTACTGCGTGGAAGACAGCACGGTCAAAACGGTGGGAAGCAATAATGTCGCTGTGGGGAAAATGTCTCCGAAAAATCTTCTGGTGAGCACGGTGACCGATCAGCTGCGTATCGCAACCAATTTCCGCTCCAAGACCGTGGGCGTGGCTATCAAGGACCGTGGCTCGATACTTCCTGCGGGGCACGCTGCCAATGCGGCTTACTGGTTTGATTCTAAAACCGGAAACTGGGTGACGAGTACTTACTATATGGATGACCTCCCCCAATGGGCCAAGGATTACAATGCTAAAAAAATGCCTGCCGAATACCTGAAAAAGGGATGGCAGTTGCTTTTGCCTGCGGAGGCTTATACACAAAGTTCTCCTGACGACGTGGCCTGGGAAGGGAAACTTCCGGGTGCTAAAAAGCCGGTGTTTCCTTATGAGTTGATGGGCATGTCCGGTGACGCTTTCGGCATCGTAACCGATACACCCTGGGGTAACACGATCACCAAAGAGATGGCGATTGAGGCTGTCAAGGGAGAAAAGCTCGGCAAGGGAGCTGACACCGACTTCCTGGCGATCAGTTTTTCATCACCCGATAAAATCGGGCACCGCGTGGGACCGAATTCAATGGAGCAGCAGGATGACTATCTGCGACTGGACAGAGAATTCGCCGATTTGTTCAATTTTCTGGACGGCTGGGTAGGCAAGGGAGAATATACCGTCTTCCTGACTGCGGACCATGGCGTGGTGGATGTTCCCGGATTCGCGAAGGAACACAAACTCCCCGCCGGGCTTGTAGATAGGAAATTGCTGACCACCGTGGTGACTGATGCATTGAATGAGGCACTTGGAAAAGATAAATATGTGGTGGCAACAGATAACAATCAGTTGTACCTGGATCACAGCATTTTAAGGAAAAAGAATGTAACCATTGCCGCTGTCGCCAGTATCGTACGCGATGCAGCCCTGACAGTACCGGGCATAGCAGATGTGCTTGACCTGACCGACCTGGGTAAGGCGCCTCTGAATACTTATCAGCTGGAATTGTACAAAAATAATGTGAATGCGAAGCGGAGCGGTGATTTGCAGGTTATCTCACAGCCGGGCTGGTTTTACGGTACTTCAACGGGAACGTCTCATGGAACGCCTTACAACTACGATACCCAGGTTCCGTTCGTGATGTTTGGCTGGGGAGTAAAGAAGGGGGAGACTTTGAAACGGACTTCTGTATGCGACATTGCCCCCACGGTGGCGTCGCTTCTCCACATTCTTCCAGCCAGTGGAAACATCGGTATGCCGGTGGAAGAAGCATTGAAGAAATAAGCGCTAACTGATTTTTAAAAGCCGAAGGCCGGGATGAACGTTCCGGCCTTCGGCTTTTAAAAATCAGGATTCTTCCACAACCAGGACTATTCCGTCCGTTTTCTTGATGACAACCTTGCTTCCGGCTGTAATGGAGTGATGGCTCTCAGATGTTGCTTTCCATTCGGCGCCCCGGTAATAGATGCGGCCTTCGCCGTCGTCGGGTATATCCCGGATGACCATGGCTGTTTCCCCGACAAATTCATTGTATTCGGGATGCGCCCGGCGTTCAAGTAATCTGCGGGCATGCTTTCTGAGTACAAGCAATGAAATGAGTGAAATGGCTGAGAATGCAAGAATCTGACTTTCGGTCGTAGGTAAAAGCCCCAGCGAGGTCAGGAGGGCGGTGATTAATGCTCCTGTGGCAAAAAAGACGAATACCAGCAGGACGCTTACCAATTCAGCCAGCAACATTACCAGCCCTACGATCAGCCATATTTGTGGCAGTGACAAATCCATACTATTTCTTAGGTTCAGATTTGACAACTGTTAATGCCGTGGCGATCAGGGATCCCATATCGGCGAGGTTGGCGGGCAGAATGAGGGTATTCCCGGCCTTAGCAATTTTGCCGAATTGCTCCACATAGTTTTCAGCTACTTTCAATTGCACAGCTTCGGAGCCCCCTTCTTCCCGGATCGCCTGCGCAACGAGTCTGATACTTTCCGCCGTAGCTTCTGCAACCGATTTCAAAGCGGAAGCCTCTCCTTCTGCCTCATTGATCTGACGGAGCCGGATACCTTCCGATTCCAGCACCACTTTTTGTTTCTGCCCCTCGGCAACATTAATCGCCGCTTGCTTTTCACCATCCGATTGCAGGATCACTGCCCGTCGTTCACGTTCGGCCTGCATCTGTTTTTCCATCGCATTGAGCACGCTCTGAGGCGGGGTAATATTCTTGATTTCATAGCGCAGTACTTTTACGCCCCACCCGGTAGCAGCCTCGTCGATTGATTCCACAACGGCACGGTTGATGGTCATCCGTTCTTCAAATGTTTTGTCCAGGTCCAGCTTGCCTATCTCACTCCGCATGGTAGTTTGAGCCAGCTGAATGACTGCAAAAGTATAATCAGCAATCCCGTAGGCTGCTTTTTTAGGATCGATTACCTGTATAAAAATAACTCCGTCCATGCGCACCTGCACGTTGTCGCGGGTGATGCATATCTGTTCGGGAATGTCTACGGCAGCTTCTTTGAGTGTGTATTTGTATGCGATACGGTCGAAAAAAGGGATGATGAAGTTGACACCGGGTTGGAGGACTGCGTAGAACTTACCAAGACGTTCCAGGATATAGGCACTTTGCTGCGGCACTACCTTGACGGTCATTAGAATGGTAAGTACTACCAGTACGAGCAGAACGATAAAAGGGGTCATAACAATTCAGTTTAAGGTCTATGGCGAAAATAGCCATAAGCACCCTGCATTCCAATCGTACTCGGATTAATGCGAAGTACGAGGGCTCGTCGGTCGATCCCCCGGATAAGTGGTTCGAATATCCCAAAACCGGCAGCTTATGGTGAGAAGTTTTGTTATCCTAATGACCGACAATCTCAGGAGCGGGCATCAACTCCTCAAAATTTCCTTTGAAATAACCATCTTTTGAATCTCGCTGGTGCCTTCGCCGATTGTGCACAGTTTGCTGTCGCGATAGAATTTTTCGGCGGGATAATCTTTCACAAACCCATAACCGCCGAAGATCTGCACGGCCTCATTCGCAACGCGAACGGCGGTTTCCGATGAATGGTACTTCGCGACAGAGCTGGCGAGCGTCACTTTTTCACCCGCATCTTTGAGTGCGGCGGCGTGGAAAGTGAGCAGTGAAGACGCCTGCACATCTGTGTACATATCCGCCAGTTTGAAAGCGATCGCTTGAAAGTCGCAGATGGCTTTGCCAAACTGCCTGCGCTCTTTGGAATAGGCCAATGCAGCCTCATATGCACCCCAGGCCGTACCCACGCCCAAAGCTGCGATGGAAATGCGGCCGCCGTCGAGCACTTTAAGGGATTGGATAAATCCGTCGCCTGTTTCGCCCAGGCGCTGACTGTCGGCAATGCGGCAATCCTGAAAGAGCAGTTCTACGGTTTCCGAGGCGCGCATACCGAGCTTGTCTTCTTTCCGGCCCGCTCTGAAACCCGGCGTATCGCTGTCGATGACAAACGCTGTCGCGCCGTGTTTATCGCCAGGCTCGCCGGTGCGTGTCATCACCACGAGTACATCGGCACTTTTTCCATTGGTAATGAAGTTTTTTGAACCATTAATGATCCAATCGTCGCCATCTCTGACGGCTACTGTCTGCATATTACCCGCATCCGAGCCGGTATTGGGTTCTGTGAGGCCCCAAGCCCCCACCATGTGGCCGGTTGCGAGCCCTGGGAGGTACTTTTGCTTTTGCTCTTCATTACCGAACATGTATATATGGTTCGTACAAAGGGAGTTGTGTGCGGCCATGGACAATGCTACCGAGGGGTCGGTTTTGGCAAGTTCGATAATGGCGGTAACATATTCACGATAACCCAGGCCGGCACCTCCGTAGGTTTCGGGTACCAGCATACCCATCAGCCCGAGATCACCCATTGCCTTGAAAATAGCTTTCGGAAAATGCTGCTGATCGTCCCAGACCCGGACATGAGGCTTGATATGCAACGTGGTGAAATCTTTGACTGTCTCCCTGATAAGGTTACAGACCTCGTCGGCCTGGCTGGTGCTCGTTTCTGATTTACGTGTGTCCATAGGTGTTGATGATTATATTTGTGTGATTACCCAATGATAATGAGAAAGCAACAATTTCACTAGCCACTAACGAACAAATCCACGCGCCAAAGGCGGACATTCGGTTAAAAAAATTACTTTTGCAACCGTCCTTACGCACTGGACTTAGTTAAGTACAATTCCCGGATTTTAATTAAATAAGTGCAGAACAGCTATACAATAATTAACCGTTTATGAAAATTGCAGTAGTAGGAACAGGATACGTAGGTCTGGTTACAGGTACCTGCTTTGCCGAGACCGGCAACCAGGTAACTTGTGTCGACATCGACGTCAGGAAGGTGGAACGCCTTCAAAAAGGAGAAATACCCATTTATGAGCCCGGGTTGGATGTGCTTTTCGACCGGAACGTGGCAGAAGGCCGCTTGTTGTTCACGACAGACCTGGTAGAAGGGATCAAGGATGCCCAGGTGATCTTCCTGGCGCTGCCTACACCTCCGGGTGAAGATGGCTCTGCCGATCTAAAATACATTCTTAAAGTGGCGGACGATCTCGGCCCGATCCTGGAACAGTATACGGTGATCATCGACAAAAGCACTGTTCCGGTTGGAACTGCCGAAAAAGTGCAGGCCGCAATCGCGAAGAATGCCAAGGTAGAATTCGATGTGGTCTCCAACCCGGAATTCCTCAGAGAAGGGGTTGCTGTCGAGGATTTCATGAAACCTGACCGCGTCGTGGTAGGTACTTCCTCGGAAAAAGCCAAAAAGGTAATGGAGAAGCTTTACGCACCACTGGTTCGGCAGGGCAACCCGGTTATTTTTATGGACGAGCGTTCGGCTGAAATGACCAAATATGCGGCTAACTCATTCCTGGCGATGAAGATCACCTTCATGAATGAGATTGCCAACCTTTGCGAAAAAGTAGGTGCCAATGTAGACGATATTCGTCGTGGTATCGGTACCGACAGCCGGATTGGAAAACGCTTCCTGTTTGCAGGGATCGGATATGGCGGAAGCTGCTTTCCCAAGGATGTACAGGCGTTGGCCAAGACTTCCAAGGATTATAACTACGACTTCCGCATTCTGACGTCGGTAATGGATGTTAATGACGATCAGAAGAAGAAATTGCTGCCGATGGTCGATGGTTATTTCCCCGATGGGTTGAAAGGCAAAACCATTGCAGTTTGGGGATTGGCATTCAAACCCTATACGGACGATATCCGGGAAGCACCGGCATTGGAAAACATCGAGGCATTGCTGGCGGCTGGCGCGAAGGTGACTGCCTACGATCCTGAGGCGATGAACAATGTGAAAGGCATTTTGGGCGATAAAGTTACGTTCTGCCACACACCTTATGCCGCGCTGGACGATGCCGACGCCCTGATGATCTTCACGGAATGGCCGCAGTTCCGTACCCCGGAATTTGAAAAAATGGGTAAACTGTTGAAAAACAAAGTGGTTTTCGACGGCAGGAACCTTTACGAATTAGAGCAAATGCGTGAAATGGGGTATACCTATTACAGCATAGGCCGTGAGAAGGTTGTACCGGCCTGATCATATAATAAGTATTTACTTTAACTTATCTCATTTTAATGAAACGTGTCTTAATTACGGGAGCAGCTGGTTTCCTGGGTTCGCATCTCTGCGAGCGTTTTTTAAAGGAGGGAATGTACGTGATCGGAATGGATAACCTGATCACCGGTGATATGCGCAATATCGAGCACCTGATGCCAAACCCAAACTTTGAGTTTAACCATCACGATGTGACCAAATTTGTGCATGTGCCGGGCGAACTGGATTACATCATGCATTTCGCATCTCCCGCCAGTCCGATCGATTATCTGAAAATACCGATCCAGACGCTTAAAGTGGGTGCGATGGGAACGCACAACCTGTTGGGGCTGGCCCGTGTTAAAAATGCACGTTTCATCATCGCATCTACATCAGAAGTTTATGGCGATCCGCTGGTGCATCCGCAAACCGAAGACTATTGGGGTCACGTAAACCCGATCGGTCCGAGAGGCTGCTATGACGAAGCCAAGCGCTACCAGG
>CBFGMV010000135.1:0-19815 GCA_965649915.1 uncultured Dyadobacter sp. | reverse complement strand
ATTATGATGCGGGTGGACCTTCCTTACCTGAATCATTTCAAATACACCAAATATACGGCAGTCAACAAGGCCTTCCTTCGTATCCGGCCGCTGAGGGCATCGGTAACCAATGCGCTGAGGGTTCCTCCGGCGTTGTATATTTACCGTGTTGACAAGAATAACCAATTCTATACAGATGGAAATGGGTTGCCGATTCCATTGTACACCCTGGCCTCCACCTCCCAGCCCGTGCCGGTCGCCAGCAGGTATGTACGCGATGTGGTCAACAACGACGAGTATTATTTGTTTGACATCAGCTCCTATGCAACCGAGATCATGACCACCGAGTCGGGTGACGTTGGAGGATTGGTGATCCGTAGCGGACCTTTCAGTTCAGGAGGACAGTTTCGGGATGCTAATACGCAATTCAGTATGAGTGTGGACAGATTGGTGGTCGGAAGTCAGCAGCACGCGAGTCCGGGAGTGAGTCTGGATTTGTACTACACTACTGTAAAACCCAAATAAAGTAGTTGCGTTAAAGAAATTGAAACGGGGCTGGCCATTGCGGCCAGCCCCGTTTTGTTACATCACCACGCCGTTTTTAGGAAGGATTTTTTCCGGAATCTTATCTGCCTCGATCAGTTGAAGCAGATTGATTTCGATGTTACGCGACAGGGATGTCATCGGAATATCATTGGGGCCGTTCTCGAATGGACTTTGCAGTGTGTAGGCGATCCATTCGACATAAAAGAAAAGGAAAGAGATCGTAAAAGTGATCGGTATCGCGATCCGGCCGATGCTTTCTACAAGACCCATGGGAAGCACCAATGTGAAAATAAAGATCACCAAATGCACAAAGAAACTGTATTGGGTAGGGAACACGGTATTTTTGATCCGCTCGCATTTTCCCATCGCATTGCAAAGCCTTTGCAGCGTGTCGTCGGCGTTCTGATAAAGCAAAGTCTTAATTTTACCGGCATCGTGCAGTTCCGTCAGTTTAAACTGAATCAGGTTCAGGATCGCATTGGGAACATTATCCTGGCTGCTGGCGTAAGCAAGCTCTTGGGGAGTGAGATGCAAATCGGCATATACCAGCGTCTGGCTCCGTCTGAGCGAATTGGCAAGCGCATAGCACCAGGCGATCTGCAAGTGGGCAATGTTGGAGACGACCAGCTCTTTTTCCTGCTGTGTGGTCTCTACAAAAGCCTTGACCTGTCTGAGCAGCGTGCGGCTGTCGTTGACGATCTCTCCCCAGCATTTTCGGGCTTCCCACCAACGGTCGTAGGCCGAATTGGTCCTAAAACCCAGCAGCAGCGACAATGCCGTGCCCAGGATTGTGGTGATGGAGATCGGAAAAGAAAGGAAATGCCAGCCCTGGTAGCTGAAAAGGTAGAAAACCAGCGTGGCATAGAAGGTGACGGCGACGACTCCCACCCAGATGCCTTTCAGCAGCCGCCAGATGGAAAAGACTTCTTTGACATACATACATGATGAGAATAAGTTCTCTCCCAAAGTAATAAAAAAGCGGACCATGACAACTGTCATAGTCCGCTTTCCTTTTGGGTTGGCAGTCGCTAGTGCGCCGCCGTGCCGGCATTGCCGGGTCTGGCTTGCTGCGCTTTTTTACCGGTAACCAGCTTTTCAATGGCTACAAATAATACAGGCACTACAAAAATTGCGAGCGATGTCGCTGCAATCATCCCCCCGAACACAGTCCAGCCGATCGTCTTGCGGGATTCGGCCGCAGCGCCGCTGGCAAATGCGAGCGGAAGCACGCCCAGGATGAATGCCAGTGAGGTCATGATAATCGGCCGCAAACGCAGCTGTACCGCTTCAAGGGTGGCCTTGACCAGCTCCATACCACCATCGACGCGCTCTTTGGCAAATTCGACGATCAGAATGGCGTTTTTAGCAGCCAAACCGATCAGGGTGATCAAACCGATCTGCGCATAGATGTTGTTGGACAGGTTGGGCAACAATGTCAGTGTCAGAATCGAGCCGAATGCGCCGATGGGCACGGCAAACAACACCGAGAAGGGAATAGACCAGCTTTCGTAGAGTGCGGCAAGGAAAAGGAATACAAACACAATGGAGATCGCAAAAATAGTGGTCGTGCTGTCGCCGGCCTTGATCTCCTCACTGCTCATACCCGAGAATTCATAACTATACCCGGCCGGCAGCTTGGCAGCCTCTTCCCGCAATGCAGTAATGGCCTGGCCGCTACTGAATCCCGGTTTGGGCGTTCCATTGATTTCCACCGAGCGGTAGATGTTGTAATGCGAGATCAGCGCAGGGTTTTCGACGACCCTGGAAGTGACCAGCGCGCTGAGCGGTACCATATTTCCGGCACGGTTGCGGACGTAGAACTTCTGAATTTTGTCCAGCGACGAGCGGAAGCTGCTGTCGGCTTGCACCATTACCCGGAAATTACGGCCATACAGGTTGAAGTCGTTGACATATGAGCTACCCAGTAAGGTCGACAATGAGCTGAACACGTCGTTGACCTGCACGCCCAGCTTTTTTGTCTTCTCACGGTCGACATCAATCTGATAGCTGGGTGTCCTTGCATTGAAGAAGGTGTAGGCCATCGCAATTTCAGGACGTTTGTTGACAGCACCGAGGAAGTTTCGGGCCACTGTTTCAAACTGCTGGATGTTATCGGTGCTCGTGGATTGCTGCAACTGGAATGTAAAACCGGAAGTGGCACCCAGACCCGGGATAGCGGGCGGAGCGATCGCCAGTACGCGGGCTTCCTTGATATCGGCAGTCCGTTTCTGAATTTCTTTGATCACTGCCTGAACGTGGTGTTCTGCGCCTTTACGGTCGGCCCAGGGATGCAAGCTGACGAACATGGTTCCTACATTGGATTTATTCGAAAAGCTGATCACATTAAGTCCGGCCAGACCACCGACTACCTTCACTTCCGGAATCGAGGATACGCGCTGCATAATGTCTTTGATCATCGCTACGTTCCGGGTGGTGGAGGTGGCTTCCTGCATTTCGTAGGTTACAAAAAGACGGCCCTCGTCTTCCACGGGAATAAAGCCCGAAGGTTTGTTTTTGAAAAGAAAAAACAGCCCGACAAACAGACACACCATCATGACCAGTACCAGGGGAGTGGCCCTGATCCATTTGGATACGCCGCGGGTATAAGAGCGGGAGACCTTGTCGAACCAGCGGTTAAAGCGGTCAAAGAACTTTTCAAGCAGGTTCTTTTTATCGCCTTCACCTTTGGAAGGACGCAGCATGATCGAGCAAAGTGCTGGTGTCAGAGAAAGGGCGACAAATGCCGATAGCAATACTGAAACAGCGATAGTGATCGCAAATTGCTGATAGAGCCGTCCGACAATCCCGGGCACAAAGCCAACAGGCACAAATACGGCCGCAAGGATAAGGGCAATGGCAATTACCGGGCCGGAAATATCTTTCATCGCCTGTTCGGTGGCGGCCCTGGGCGACATTTTCTTTTCATCAATATAATGCTGCACAGCCTCGACGACCACAATCGCATCATCGACGACAATACCGATCGCGAGCACGAACGCGAACAGCGTCAGGGTGTTGATCGTAAAGCCAAAAGGAATGAAGAAAATGAACGTTCCGATCAGTGATACGGGGATCGCCAGGATGGGGATCAATGTCGCGCGCCAGTTCTGAAGGAACAGGAACACTACGATCACTACCAGCAGCATCGCTTCCCCGAAGGTGTGAAGTACTTCTTCAATGGAGACCTTTACGACCGATGCCGTTTCAACAGGGATCACGTAGTCGATGTCCTTGGGAAAGGTTTTCTTCATTTCGGTCAGCGCCTTCATCACGCCTTCATAAGTGTCGAGCGCATTGGCGCCGGGGGCCTGGTAGATCAACACGAAAGCAGCAGGTTTACCGGCTACGAATGCATTCACACCGTAATCGAATTTACCCAGCTCCACACGCGCCACATCCCGCAGATACACCACGCTTCCTTCTTCGGGTGAAGATCTGACGATGATGTCTTCGAACTGTTCCTTGGTGTTCAGGCGGCTGTTGGTCAGCACGCTGTATTCGAATGCCTGCGCATTGGGTTGCGGGGTGCCACCCACCGTTCCCGCTGCAATTTGCAGGTTTTGCTCAGCCAGCGCTGCCGATATATCCGAAGGGGTCATCCTCAGGTTGGCCAGCTTCTCGGGGTTCAGCCAGATACGCATCCCGAAATCATCTGCACGGGATACGATATCACCCACACCTTTCACACGCTGAAGTGCATCCTTAATGTAAATGTTGGCATAGTTACCGATAAACTGCGCGTCGTGAGAGCCATTGGGTGAGTACAATGCCAATGCGATCATGATACTGGGCTGGCGCTTGCGGACCGTGAGTCCAAGGCGTTTTACCGCATCGGGCAGGGTAGGTTCGGCCACGCTCACGCGGTTCTGCACGTCAAGCGCTGCGATGTTAACGTCAGTGCCTACGTCGAAGGTGATGTTAATGCTGCTTTGCCCGCTGCTGGTACTGTTGCTGGACATGTAGGTCATGCCAGGCACACCGTTGATCTGCGTTTCAATGGGTGTCGTCGTCGTCTGTTCGACCGTTTGCGCGTCGGCTCCCGTGAAGTTACCGCTTACGGTAACAGTAGGAGGGGTGACGTCGGGATATTGGGCCACCGGAAGGGTGGTAAGAGCAATGAGGCCCACCAGGACAAGCACAACCGAGGATACTATCGCTGTGACCGGCCTTTTTATGAAAATATCTGCAATCATTTCGTACTGGTTTATGAAATAGAAAAAGGAACCGGCGGATTACTGCTTGGCGCCGCCTTCCTGAATAACCGCTCCTTCACGAAGGTTCTGAACTCCTTCCACCGCAATTTTTTCTCCTTCTTTAAGTCCGTCCCTGATGATGATGTTGGTGCCGATCGCGGTACCAAGCTCCACCTTGCGCTGCGTGACCTTGCTGCTATCGCCGGCCACATAAACGAAAAATTCACCCAGCTGTTCGGTTACGGCTTTGTAAGGGATCAGCAGCGATTTCGCGCTTGCATTGTTGAGTACCCTGACCGTAGCGCTCATGCCCGCGCGGAGTTGGTTGTCTTTATTGGGGAAAACCAGTCGGGTCTTAATGCTACCGGTCTGCGGATCAACTGCGCGGTCGATCAGCGCGATCTTGCCGTTCACCGGATACACATCGCTACCGAACCTGATCGAGAATGTGGAATCGCTGGCCTTCTGGGATTTCATCAGGGAAGTGAACCGGTAGATTTCCTTTTGATCCACATTGAAATCGACAGCGAGCTGATTGTCGGTCGAAACCGTGTTCAGCACAGTCTGTCCTGTCGAAACAGGAGCGCCTACCTTCACTGCCGATATACCGATCACGCCGTCAAACGGAGCCAGGACCTTGGTGTAGCGAACGCTGGTTTGGGCTGCCTTGATGCTTGCCTTGGCGGCATCTGCCTGCCTTTTGGCTACTTCCAGTGCGGCATCGGCGTTATCGACGAGCTGTTTGGCCACCGCGTCGTTCTTTTCGAGCTCATGGTAACGGTCGGCGTCTTTCTGCGCGCGGACCAGGTTGGCTTCCTGCACACTCAGGTTGGCAACGGCCTGATCGTAGTTGGCATCATAAAGCTGCGCATCGATCGTGTACAGCAGCTGGCCTTTGCGGACGCGTGCACCGTCGCTGAAATGAATACCGGTCACAAAGCCGGTTACCTGCGGGCGAAGTTCTACTTCGTTGAGTGCCGCCACAGTCCCGGGGTACTCGTCATAATAAGATGCTTCCGAGGCCTTTACCTCGGTCAAAGTTACCTGAACGGCCGGCGGCTGAGTAGGTTGCTGTTGCTGCTCTTTTTTGCCGCATGAGATCACTGCCAATGCGAGAAGGGCAGCCGGATAATATTTCATTGTATTTAAAAACATATTATCAAAAGTATTTTCAATGGAAATCAGGAGATGAATGGGTGGCCCCAAGGCCGCTATTGGTAGTTGATCTGTCCGAGCGCTTTCTGAACGTCGATTTTGCTGGCCAGAACCTGGTAGAGCGCATTATAATAATTGATACGTGCCAAACGAAGATCAGTCTCGGAGGTGACCACTTCCAGGTATGTCTTGATACCGGATTTGTATTGCAACTGGATCACATCATATACTTCCTGGGCCAGCTCTACATTCTCTTTCTGAGCCAGCAGGTTAGTCAGGTTACCCTTGTAATTGGCTAATGCGCTCGCATATTCGGAGTTCACATTGTTTTGCAGTCCTTTCAGGTCCCAGTCCAGCCGCTTCAATTGCCATTCCGCCTGCCGGGTGTTGGCTTTCCGCTTTCCTCCCTGGTAGATCGGCAGCGACAAGGTGAGCAGCCCGAAAGAGTTGGGATAGTTCTTGCCGTAAAGGTCAGAGAACTGATTGTTCTGAAAGTTCAGGTTGTAGGCACCGTTCAGCGACAGATTGGGCAGATAGCTCCATTTGTTGTAGAGCAGATTGGCTTCGGCCAGTTTTTTCTGTGTGGTCAGGATCTGGTACTCGATGCGTCCGCTCAGATCCAGGTTCTGCAAGGTATCCAGGCCGATCTCCCGCTCCATTTGCAGGGTATCGTAGCTGATCTCCAGCGCCTTTTGCACGGGATAACCCATGAGCGCTTTGAGATATTCCAGCTTGGCTTTCAGGACCTCATCGTTGCTTTTTCTGTTGGCTTTGGTGTTGTTGAGCGAAATGGTCGCTCTTTTGTAATCGATCTTGTCGGTCACACCTGATTTGTACTGGTTCTGGGCATCTCTCAGGCTTCGTTCCAGCCTGGCAATATCCTGGTCGGCGACACGGATTTGCTGGGTGGTGGCAAGCACATCATAAAATGCTTTGGAAACATTGACGGCCAGGTCGGTCTTGGTGTTGACCGTGTTCTGGCTTGCGGCAAACAGTACATCGGCCCGGGTCCGTCTGGCAAGCAGTACGTCGCGGTTGAAGATCTGCTGGGATAAGGTGAACTGAGCCGCCGAAACGTTGTTGACACCCAGCTTAACGGGATTGCCCGCAATGATGCTGGTCTGCACGATGAAGTTGTGCTGCAAATTATAATTAAACCCGATCTGCGGGTACCAGTCGGCAAGCTTGCTGCGGACCTGGTTGGCGGTAATCTGCTCATCGATGAGCGACTGCTGGATCGCCGGTTGGTTTTTAATCGCATAGGCAACGACCTGCTGTAATGTTGCCTGCTCTAAAACCGGCGCTTCCCGGTTACTTTCCTGAATGCCCTGAGCGAAGACGGAACTGAGAAAATTCAATAAAAGGAATGCCGAGCTAAGCGCCAAACGCGGTGTTTTTTGTGGCTTAGACCAATAATTCATGTAGGTGTAAATTTGATTTGGACAGAGAAAATGTGTTTTGAGTCCTTGTTGATGAACAGGTTCTCCAATTGGAAAAAAGCGGGATCCGGGTCAGCTATCCGACGGAATGAACAGAATTCTGACCCCGGTTGGGAAAAGATTAAGCGGCTTTTGCATGGCCAGTGGGTTTGGATAAAATTTTGTAACAATCGGTGACAATAGTGAGCTGCGTATAAGCTCCCCCGTTGCCCGATTGTACTTATTAAGGATTTAAATGCGCGAATAGTTTCCTATGCAGCCGAAAAAAAACGGTTGAGCACTATACTTTCTTTAAAATATTTAATTTTTAAAGAGAATTGTCCCTGATTGGACATTTCGACGATAGTTATCAAGCTGTAACCACGGGCTGAGGCCAGAGCTTTTCGATAAGCCAGGCAAAAATGATAACCAGCGCGCAGCCGATCAGATTGAGCCACAGAAATGCGGTCAGGTCGATGACATAGCTGGCGATCACAAACAGCTCACCGATGATGCTTCCCCAGAAAACGGCCCTGCTGCCGATGCCTTTGAAATAGAACGCGACCAGAAAGATGCCCAGAATGGTTCCGTAAAAGAGTGATCCCAGGATGTTGACGGCCTCGATCATGCTGCCAAGCCTGGAAGCATACTGGGCCACGGCAATGCAGAATATACCCCAGAAGAAGGTTGCCCAACGGGAGGCAGCCACGTAGTTGCGGCTGTCGTCGTCCTTCCGGATCATGCGCTTGTAAATATCGACGATCGTGCAGGAGGCCAGTGAATTATATGCAGCGGCGACCGATCCCATCGAGGCCAGCAGAATTACCGCGATCAGCAGCCCCACCATGCCCATCGGCAGATAATCGATCACAAACCGGAGGAAAATGTAGTTGACGTCATTGGTATCCCCGCCATTGGCTTTCGAAAGGACGGTTGTGGCCTGCTTACGTACATCTTTGACCTGTTCTTCAAGAGCGGCGAGAATGGTCCTGGATGCGGCAATCCCGGTTTGATCGTCCTTGCGGATCGCCTCGGTCAATGCCATCACATGCGGACGTTTTTCGCTCTGGATCTGGTCGTGCTTCTTTTCCAGCGCCTGGTATTCGCCGGCAAACGGTGTGGATCTGACGTGGTCTACGGCGGTCTGGTTAAAAAACAACGGCGGTTTGGTAAACTGGTAGAATGCAAACACGAGCACCCCCACCAGCAGTATCAGAAATTGCATCGGAATTTTCAACAGGCCGTTCATGGCCAGCCCCAGACGGCTTTGTCCCTGTGAGCTGCCCGTCAGAAAGCGCCCTACCTGCGACTGATCGGTACCAAAGTAGGAGAGCTGCAAAAAGAACCCGCCGATCAGCCCCGACCACACATTATACCGGCTGTTCAAGTCGAATGTAAAATCGATCAGATTGACTTTGCCCATTTTGCCGGCCACGTGCAATGCATCTGTGAAGGACACCTGTTCGGGCAGGAACTTTACCACCATCACCCCGGCGACGACCATTCCAATGGTAATGATGCCCATCTGCTGCAGGTGTGTATGCGAGACCGCGCGTGAGCCGCCCAAAGTGGTGTATAGCATCACAATGCCGCCCGAAATAATGTTGGTCCAGGTAATGTCCCAACCCAGGATAGCCGAAAGGATCAGCGATGGCGCATAAATGGAAAGCCCGGTAGACAAGCCGCGCTGCAAGAGGAATAGGAAGGCAGTCAGTCCGCGAGTGCGCAGATCGAAACGCCCTTCGAGAAATTCGTAGGCCGTAAAGATTTTGAGCTTGCCGAATTTGGGAACGAATGTCACGCACAGTACCACCATCGCAAGCGGTAAGCCGAAATAAAACTGTACAAAGCGCATGCCGTCGGTGTAGGCCTGCCCGGGCGCGGAAAGGAAGGTGATCGCGCTGGCCTGGGTGGCCATCAGCGAAAGGGTGACGTGGTACCAGGGCATCGATTGCCCGGCCAGCAGAAAGGAATCCATCGTGTGTTTCTCACGGCTGCGATAGATACCATACAACACTACAAATAAGAGGGTGAGCGAAAGAACAATCCAGTCGAGTGTGCTCATTGAAAACGGGTCATAAATAAATAGAAGAGGACAATCTGTAATGCGAGCATGCCGATCAGCAGTATGTAAAGCTGTTTCCAGCTATTGACAAACGGGGGCAGCCCATCGCGGTCCTGCGAGCTATTTTCTTTTATGATCATGGGGTCAGCAAAAAGGTTTAGCGGTGATTCACCGTCAGGGTAATATACCACCGGTAAAATTAGAACGGTTTTGAAATAAATCTAGCATATGTAAATGTTAACGATGCGTTAACGGTGTGTATATGGGTAGTGACCTTATGGTCGGTTTTGGTATTATTAATAGCCGGAAATCTTTATCTTTCGGTTCATTTGGTTTGCCCTGGCGCCAAGTTGCCCTCCTAAGTAAAACATGTTCGTATCAAATACAATGCAGTATTCTGGCTTGTTGACCTCATCGCTATTAGCCCTTTCCGCGCTTTTATCTGTTCTGTTCTGTAACCCTGCCGGTGCCGCGCCGGCCGATCCGGCCGACACCACCAGCACCCGCACAGGCGGCAAGGCGTGGGTGGAAGTAGCCGGTTACGGCTCGACGGCCTCCCGGACGCCTTTTTGGTTACATGCCAATCAATGGGGCATTGTCCCGACTTCCGGGCAGGTGCTGAGCGGGAGAGCCGGCGTAGAGGGAAGGAAATTATTGTCAAAAGATTCGCTGTCCGCTCCAAAATGGTCTTTCGCCTACGGTGCTGAACTGGTGGGCAATGCGGCTGAGCAGAGCAAACTGTTGATTCCCCAGGCGTATGCCGGAATTGCATTCAAAAGTTTTCAGCTAACCGTCGGCCGGCGCAAACAGTATGTGGGATTCAATGACAATGAGCTGGGGACGGGAGCCTATATGTGGTCGGGTAATGCACTACCTGTTCCCAGGGTGCAGCTGGGATTTGAAAGCTACGTTCCCCTGATCCGGAATTTTCTTTATTTCAAAGGTTTTTATTCGGATGGATACCTGGATGGAAAGCGGCCTGTGACCAGCGAGCTGAAATTCCATAACAAAAGCCTTTTCATTCGGCTGGGTAAGCCTGACGGCAAGCTGAAACTGCACGGAGGCTTTAACCATGCGGTGCAATGGGGCGGGAAGTCGCCGTATTTTACCGAAAACGGTCAGATGCCGAAGGGCTTCGATAAGTACTGGTATGTCATCACCGGTTTCAAGCCCAAAGGAAAAGTGAGCGGCATATCTTCGTTTGACGAAACCAACCGGATCGGCAATCACGTAGCCAGCATCGATTTCGGATTAGAGCTGGATTTTCAATCCGTTAACGTCATGTTTTACAGGCAAAACCTGGTCGAGGATGGCTCGCTTTTTTACCTGAACAATATCAAGGACGGGCTCAACGGCCTGACTTTCAAAATGAAGGATCGCGAAGGCAAATATTTTAGTCTGGAAAGACTTACGTTCGAGCTTTTGTATACCAAAAGCCAGGGCGGGAGTGAGGCCACCGACGGCAACAGAATCCGTGGGAAGGATGATTATTTCAACAATGGTCAGGTCAGGGATGGTTGGTCCTATCACGGCCGGGGGCTAGGAACTCCCTTCATTACGCCGCAGACGGAAAACAACTGGCCCAGGTACGCCGACTTTTTTACCAATAACAACCGCGTATGGGTGATCCATTCGGGTATGAAAGGCAAATTGAACGCGGCCACCTGGACCACTAAATTATCATTGTCAAGTAATGAAGGCACTTACGATCAGCCTTTGCCCGATAAAACCTACCAGTTCTCCGGCATTCTCGCTTTCGAGGCGCCCGTTAAACTGTTGGGCGGATCCAATGTGAGAGCCGCTGTCTCAGTGGATCAGGGCAAACTCTTCGATAATGCGGTTGGACTGATGCTGGCTATCCGCAAAAACTTGGCATTTTAAGGCCTAGTTGCCGGCGGCAAGTCTTTCAAGGCATACTTCCAGGCTGCTGCGCCAGTAGGGAATCTGAATGGAAAAGGTGCTCTTGATTTTAGTCTTATCCATGACAGAAAAAGCCGGGCGTACCGCTTTGGTAACGTATTCCGATGTCTTGACAGGGTTAAGTACTACCTCGGTACTGCTCAGATCGAAAACAGCTCTCGCGAAGTCGTACCAGGAAGTTACACCTTCATTACTGTAATGGTAGATGCCGTACGCTTTGCTGCCGGATGCGATAATGTCTAAAATAGCGCCCGCCAGGTCAATCGCGTAGGTAGGGGAGCCCACCTGGTCTACAATGACGCCCAATTGGTCGCGTTCTTTGCCCAGGCGCAGCATTGTCTTTACGAAGTTGTTTCCGTATTCGGAGTACAGCCAGCTGGTTCGCAGCGTAAAGTGTTCGGGCAGGATCTCCGCAATAGCAGCCTCTCCTTCGAGCTTAGTCAGGCCGTAAATGTTTTCAGGCTCGGCAGCATCGGTTTCAGAAAGCAATTTTGGAACATCCCCTTTGAAAACAAAATCCGTAGAAACGTGGATCAGCGTAGCCTGATGCTTCTTGCAAACTTCGGCTATATACGCCGCCCCATCGCGGTTCACTTTCCTGCACGTGTCTACATCGTCCTCTGCTTTATCGACAGCCGTGTAAGCTGCGCAATTGATAACGAATGCCGGTTTTTCGGCGGTAAAGAGCTGATCCAGGAGCTCTTTGTCAAGAATGTTCGCCTGCTCTTCCGCGGGGAACGCGATGTCTGTGATATTTCTCTCGGCGGAGACTTTTTTTAGGCAGCTGCCCAATTGCCCTGAGGCACCCAAAACGACAATATTCATAAGTATGGTTAAAGCACGTGTAGCGCAAAGTTAAAAATGCCTCCCGGATAGCACCGTTATTTAATGATTATTATTTCGGGACTTTTGCGGGTCACTCCTTCAAAAATTACCTGCGCAAACGCATTGTTGATGTCGCAGCAGGATTGGTTCGGAGTTGGGAGTTCAGGAACGGGAAGCGTATGAAACGCGCATTTGCCGGATGAGACAGGTCAGTAAGTCCAAATGGCACCAGCGGCGCCATTTGGACTTAACTAACATGTTGGATACTAATAAAACATTATTGTCCTCGTCCGAGAACCATTACTTGCACAGTTCTGAAAATCAACTGGACGTCGTCAAAGACGCTGTATGATTTAAGATATTGGAGATCGTATTTCAACCGCTCCACGTTTTTAGCGACGGTATCGGCATAACCCACGTTGATCTGTCCGATCGAGGTGATTCCCGGCTTTACGGTTAATAGACGCTGGAAATCGTGGGGAGCAGCTTCCATCAGCATGTCTACATCATATTTATATAGCGGACGTGGTCCAACGACCGACATTTCGCCTTTCAATACATTGATGAACTGAGGAAGTTCGTCCAATCTGGATTTGCGGAGTATACGGCCGATCGGCGTAATGCGCGGATCATTGTCACCCTGCGAATGCTGCAAACCCATTTTGTCGGCATCCACGCGCATGCTGCGGAACTTGTAAATGTAGAACAGTTCGCCCCAACGGCCTGAACGTTGTTGTTTGAAAAACACCGGCCCGGGAGATGTAATTTTGATTGCCGCCCAAACCAGGAAGAATACCGGAGCGCCAAGGATCATGACAATGGCAGAGAAGATCAGATCGAATGCCCGCTTCACAGTCTGTTCGTTCAAACTCGAAAACGGCTTCGTATTAATCTGAATAATCGGATACATGTCGTGGTACTCGATGGTGGCCATGTTGGTCATAAAGCCACGGAAGTCGGGAACCAGCCGAATATGCGTGCGCTGGCGTTCGCCTATGCGGATCACTTCTTTCACCTGCTCGTCATTCATTTCCGACAGGCAGCAATACAGGTAGTCAAGTTTCTGTTCTTTGACCATCGTTTCGAGGTCTTCGACGGAATTCTTGTGCGCCGACAAGTCAATTGCGCCGGAGAAACGGTAGCCGAGCTCCCTGCGTGTACTATAAAATTCGCGGATCAATGTAGCCAGATCTCCTTTTCCTACGATCGCGTAACGATTGTAGTTGTAACCTGCCTGACGGAATAGTTTCAGAAAAAGAACGGCACCAGCCCTTGAAGTAACCGCGAGGGTCAGGAAAAGGCCGTAAGTCATCAGGAACTGATATCTTGAATACTCCTCACCTTGTTTGCTCAGGTAGAGGAATGCCATCATGATAGCCCCGTGCACCGTAACCGCTTTCAGGAAATTCCCGATCTGCGTGTTAAAGTGATAGGATAGCCTGGTAAAACGATAAGTTTTGAATGAGTAAATCGTGAAAATCCAGACCAGATTGGCGACCAGCAGCAGATTCACATACTGGTTTTCGAAAAGGGTCGCTATGCCGTTTTCGAAGCGGAAAATGTAGGCGAAGAAGAACGAAAGATTAAGGAGTACAACGTCCGTCCAGAGGTGCGCCTTGGGAAGTAAGCCGGGATAGTGATTTTTCATGATTTATAACGTTGAGTGATTTTGAGGAGCATGTCATTCCATTCTGATTCTCATCATGATAAGAATGCACGTTTCGTCTGAGCAATTTTACGTCTTTTCTTTTATAAATCAAAACAAGAAATTAGTATTAATTCTATAATTGGAAGATTGTCAATAGTTTATCTTTGAAAATTCATAGAAGGATCTCTTCTTCTCTCCTTATTATGCAATTCGGGCATCCCCCGCTGGCTGAGGTTGTGTCGATTGCTTAAAGTCGATTTTTTTTGAGTATCAGCCGATGAAATGAACTGTTAAACAGTTAGTTGGGTGCCGGTCGCCAAGAGACGAGGCAAATACTTGAGTAGCCGCTCTTCACCAGTGGTTGGGTGATTTCAGCCAGCTATTTTTCGTTGCCGTAACCCATTCGGGGCGGGACTTCCTCTGTACATCCGATTTTCAGCCCCTACGGCTCCTCGACAACCTAAACAAATTGGTCAAGCCAGACAGTGCCATGATCCAGCACCCTAATCTGAAATTTTTGGAGCACCAGGTATATCTTGTTAATCTCCTTAATCGCACTGAAGCGAAAATTTGATTGATGTTGCAATCTGCGACCACATTGTCATAAAAGACAAGCCGGTACTTTGTATTTGGATTCCACCGGATTTCCCATATAAGTGCCTTGAATCAGGATCAAACTTAAACAACTACGTATCGCTTAGGATGGCTGACCTAATAAGAGGACATCAGGCTACCTTCGGGACTCTTGTCGATCCGAATTAACTTGTAAATACGATTGGTGAAAAACGTCGCCACCAAGGACTAAGGCAACTTTGCCGTTGCAACTCTCTAAGATAGAGAGTGCTTCGCTTTCTCGTGTATTTGAAGTTGTGGCCGATATTCCTCGCATTGGTAGGTAACTTTTGAAAGTGCGGAAGGTCTTGTTGAATGGAGTATGTGAATATTTGATTAAGCAAGCCAGCGTCAGAAATCGATGCATGAGAACATTGATGTAAGGGATCAACAATCAGTTGATAGTGGTCGATCGAAATGTTATGCGAAATAAGGCAAATTATTCTATATTTATATAGAACGACACTTCAATGGTAGTCATAATAAATGGTCAGTAATATTTCATATATGTTGTAGTGAAAACTATCAATTTGTAGAATTAATTTGCAAAATATTTAGTTGAGTGGTTATATTTGTCTTAAGAACCAAGCGATTACTCATTAGAATATGGCGAATTTAAGCACATACACAACACCGTTAACTTCTCAAACTGCTAGTCATCTTCTTCGAAGAGCGACATTTGGTCCTACACCTCAGGAAATTGTCAACTTTACTGGTAAGACAGCGATAGAGGCAGTCGATATTTTGATTAATAATGCTAGCTATCGTGCAGCTCCACCTCCTCCAGTAGAAATGGAAGCAGGCAGGGGCGATTCGGGGCAGCCATTTTTAGATAAACCCTTCAATGCGAGCCGTGCCCAAGTATATCAAAAATATGTAAAGTACTGGTGGATTGGCCTCATGACAGAGCAAAACGGATATCCATCTGTACTTGAAAAGTTAACTGCATTTTGGCAGAATCACTTTGTGGTAGCTTATGGCTCAGTGGAGGATTATCGGCTACTTAATAGATATCTAAGATTCTTGCGTGCAAATGCCTTAGGCAATTTTAGGGAAATGACGATAGGAATGACTAAAGATCCTGCAATGTTGTCGTTTCAAAACGGAAATCAAAATGAGAAGGAGCATCCAAACGAAAATTATGGTAGAGAGCTTCAGGAATTGTTTACTGTTGGACAAAAGGATTTTGCCGGAAATCACAACTATTCTGAACAGGATGTCAAAGAAGCTGCCAGGGTTTTGACAGGATGGCAGATTGTCAATGAATACAAGGATGGGTCAACCTCTTTCGACTATGTATTCACGCCAAGCCGCCACGATACTGATGATAAATCCTTTTCTGCTTTTTACAATAATACTACTATAATAGGCCGCAGTGGACCAACAGCTGGTGACGAGGAATTGGCTGACCTTATTAGTATGCTGCTAAATCATCCCGAAACGAAAAACTTTATTTGCAGAAAATTGTATCGTTGGTATGTTAACCCTAACGTAACGCAGGATGTAGAAGATCAGGTAATTATTCCGCTAGCCAATTTTTTTGCTAGTCCCGAAAATAATTTTGCGATAGCTCCTGTATTAAGGAGGCTTCTGTCGAGCGACATATTTTTTGAGACGCGTAACATCGGAGCAATTATCAAATCGCCCGCAGAGTTTATGATTGGTGCGGTCCGCAATTTCAACCTTCCTGTACCTGATATGACATCAGAATATGTACCGTTCCGCACTATGATGGAATATATGAGTAGTAGTATGGACGTCTTACAACTCAATTTTTTAAATCAACCTTCTGTTTTTGGATCCCTGCCCTACTATCAAACTGGTTTTTCTAAAAACTGGATTAATGGTACTACACTTGGCCTTCGGGGATCCCGCACCGACGCATTTTCCAATCCATGGTTAGAAATCAAGCCGGGGTATTTATTCGGTCCTGATTTATTGAACCGGTTAAGAACTATTCAACCCAATTTTTCTGACGTCATAAATACGCCATCAATTACTTGCGAGGATGTCTTGGCTGAATTATCTAAAAATCTTTTCTGTACAGAATTATCCCAATTGCAACGGGATTTTTTGATCGATAACATAATGATGATGAACAACAGTGCTCGCGGAACCTGGGTGAGAGAATGGAATTCCTATCGTACGGCTCCATCAGAGTGGCCGAGGCAGAGCGCAGTCCTTGTCAGATGCCGCGCTCTGCTTAAACACATGTTAAGAATGGCTGAATATCAACTGTTTTAATCGGATCTATGAAAAGGAGAGATTTCATTCGTGCGGCATCATCTGTAATGGCTCCGGTTATGTTGAATGGCTTTGGAATTAAATCCTTAGCCAAAGGTTCGGCACTGGTACAATCTTTGGCAAACGTATCTGCGCTAAACAATGATCGTATACTGGTGATCATATATTTGGGTGGAGGAAACGATGGCTTGAACACAGTCATTCCCCTGGAATATTATTCGAAATATGATCAGTTGAGAAATAACATAGCTATTCCAGAAAATCAGGTCCTGCGTTTAGCTGGAAATCCCGAAACAGGATTCCACCCTGCTATGATAGGAATGCGTGAAATGTATGACGAGGGAAAGCTGGCTATTATTAATTCAGTTTCATATCCGAACCCCGATCAGTCACATTACCGGTCAACGGATATATGGATGACTGCCGTGGATTCGTCTCAGTATGCGAACTCGGGATGGGCAGGGCGCTACCTTAACGATAGATTTCCCGGTTACCCAACAAATTACCCCAGTGATACAATGGAGGATCCGTTGGCAATACAAATCGGTCAGATAAGCACAACCGCGTTACTGGGTAGCAGTCAGTCGATGGGAATAACGCTTCAGGATCCCAACACGTTTTATCAGTTGATAGGGGAGCCAAGTGTTTTGCCTGGAGATAATTTACCATGTTGCGATGCCGGAGATTTAATCGCCTACATTAGGCAACAGCAAGTCCTTGCAGTGGGGTACGGGGCAGAAATTAAGGCCGCAGCTAATGCGGGAACCAACTTCGCCAACTATCCGGATGCATCTGCCAAAAACGAATTGGCAGAACAGTTAAAAATAGTTGCTAGACTGATTCATGGCGGGTTAAAATCTAAAATTTATTATGTTGAACTGGGTGGATTTGACACGCACGCAAATCAGGTAGGAACGAGCAGTACAGAAGGAGTTCATGCCCAATTGCTGAGAAAATTATCTGATGGTATTGCTGCATTTCAAAAAGATTTGAAGTTACAAGGCACCGAAGACAGAGTGCTTGGGATGACCTTCTCGGATTTCGGTCGCAGGGCTACTTCGAACGCATCAAAAGGAACTGATCACGGCATTGGCGCGCCCATGTTTGTTTTTGGAACGGGTATCAAACGACAGCTTATTGGGACAAATCCTGATTTGGTCAACGGGCTCTTACCGCCTTCACCCACACAGTGGGAAACAAATCGTGATATTAAGATGCAGATAGATTTTCGAAGAGTTTATGCAGACATTTTAAATGATTGGTTTGGTACAGCCGGATCAAAGACGGACCAGCTATTGTACAAGAACTTTAAGACTACCTCGCTGTTTTCAGACGTAGTCCAAACCATTGCTTCCGGCGCATGGCCGAATCCCGGAATCTGGTCAAACGGTCGTGTTCCTACATCTACCTCAGTTGTGAAGATAAATTCAGGCCATATAGTTGAAATTGGGCAGAATATCACAGCTAAAAGCATCAAAGTTGAAGCGGGTGGAGAAATGAAGTTTTTAGGTGATTACAGTGCGAATGTTACGGGATAGAAATTAGGAGCAAAAGCGAGTCTTATTATGAAAAAGTTTTACATCGTCGGCTTTTTGCTGTCTTGTATTTCGTGGATATCTTACGGCCAAAATGCGATTATTGTAACTGAAAGATCCGGAAGTGGCGGAGTAGTAAGCTTTTCGCAAAATTCCAGGTTAACGGGAATAAGTGATCATAGGTTTGTCGATGGATACGTAAAAAAGAATGGGGGTGGGCATTTTGTATTTCCTGTTGGGGACAATGGTAGTTACCGGCCGTTTGCAGCGGAAGCAGACGGAACGATGGGTGCTTATTTTCAGGAGAATCCGAATACGGCATCTGTTCCTGGTGACGGGCCGTTTAACGTCGAAAACAAAGAAACTATTATTTCCAAAGTGAGTACTAAGGAGTTTTGGGACATTTCGGGAACTAATGCTACTCGCCTTACTCTTTCTTGGAATGATCAAAGTGAAATAGCGAACCTCAGCAGCAATTCTTTACTGAATCTAAGTATTGTTGGTTGGAACCAAACACTATCACGTTGGGAAAGGATTACATCCGTTGTTGATGAAGTGAACTTGGCGGGAAGTGCCAGTACGTTAATCTCTGGATCAATAACGACTGTCCAGGCCATCATTCCTGGGGCGTACAACGTTTATGCGTTAGCGTCATTAAATGTCGCGTCTGTACCAGTTGATTATAGCGGGGTTTTGGAATCAGCTAATTGTACCGAAATCAAGGGGTATATTTGGGATAAGAATTATCCTAATGCAGCTCTTACGGTGGAAATTATGGAAGGAAGCGTCTTACATGCTTCCACATTAGCAAATGGATATCGGGAAGATCTTAAAGGTAGCGGTATGGGTACTGGGAATTATGGGTTTAAAGTCGCTTTACCGATAAGCCTAAAAGACGGCAATCCTCACAACTTAAGTATACGCGTTCGGAGCAGCACCTATGAATTGACCGGTTCACCAAAGAGTGTGACCTGTGAGTATCAAGGCAATTTCGACCTAGCTGATTGTAACCTGTTACAGGGCTGGGTTTGGGACAAGGCTGATCCAGGCGGTGCGCTGACAGTCGAACTGGTTGAAGGCAGTACGGTACATGCGACTGAAAGTGCAAACCTTTATAAGGCTGATCTGAAGACAGCTGGCTATGGGACAGGAAACTACGGTTTCAGCATTACCACACCGCCTAGTCTTAAAAATGGTGAGCCGCACCAGTTAAGTGCACGTATTAAAGGTAGTAATTACGCCTTGAGCAACTCTCCGAAAACTGTGGCTTGTCCCGTCCCATTTTACCAGGGCAATTTCAACATTGCCGATTGCAATATCTTGGAGGGCTGGGTATGGGACAAAAACAATGCAGGAGGTACTCTTACGGTCGAACTGGTTGAAGGCAGTAGGGTACATGCGACTGTGACTGCAAACCTTTATAAGGCTGATCTGAAGAATGCCGGTTATGGGACAGGAAATTACGGTTTCAGTATTGCTACACCCGCCAGTCTCAAGAATGGTCAGCCGAACCAGTTGAGTATACGTGTTAAGGGAAGCGGTTATGTACTAAGCAGTTCTCCTAAAACGTTGACCTGTACTGACGCTGTCGTCCCATTTTATCAGGGGAATTTCGATATCGCCGACTGTAATATCTTCGAAGGCTGGGTGTGGGACAAGAACAATGCAAGCGGTG
>CBFGMV010000134.1:0-20305 GCA_965649915.1 uncultured Dyadobacter sp. | reverse complement strand
CACATCCATCATCGGCACCTCTTCGCCAAACCACACGATATGAGGCCGCAGCTGGCTCCCCAGTTCACAGAGATCGCCCGTTTTCAGTTCCCATGACGTCATTTCATACACCAGATTGGGGTCTTTTGTGCTGCGGGACTTAAAAAGTTCTCCATGCAAATGGATGACATTGGTAGATCCCGCTATTTCGTGCAGGTTGTCCACGTTCTGCGTCACGATGGTCACATCAAAATCTTTTTCCAGTGCTGCCAGTGCATAATGCGCGGCATTGGGCTTTACGTCCGCCGCCTGCTTCCTGCGCTGGTTGTAAAAGTCCAGCACCAGTTCCTGATTCCGAATCCACGCTTCGGGAGTCGCCACATCCTCAATGCGGTAATTATCCCAAAGTCCGTTGTTATCACGAAAAGTACTGATCCCGCTCTCAGCGCTGATCCCCGCTCCGGAAAGTACAACTAGTTTTTTCATGGGCTATTTCGTGTTAATCCGTGTATCTGTGGCGATATTAACCTTTCTTGGGCGCTTTTTTGGCGGCGGGCTTCTTGGCCGCCGGGGCTTTTGCCGCCGCCGGTTTCTTAGCTCCACGTCCGGCCGGCTTATCCGGCGTTTCCGCCGCAAGTTTCAAAACCTGGTCGTAGGTGAGGGAAGCCGGCTCGGTGCCTTTCGGGATCTTCACATTCTTCTTTCCAAAAGCAATGTAAGGTCCGTAGCGCCCATTTAATACCTTCGCTTCCGGATCTTCTGCAAATTCCTTGATGGTCCGGTTACTATCCTGCAAACGTTTTTCCTCGATGATCTCCACCAAACGATCTTCAGTGACTGCCATCGGATCGTCCGTTTTGGCCAATGAATAGTATTTACCGTCGTGCTTCACATAAGGACCGAATTTGCCGACATTCACAATCATATCCTTCTCTTCGAAGAAGCCTACCTGGCGCGGCAGTTTGAACAATTCGAATGCCTCTTCCAGCGTAATTGTTTCCATCAGCTGGCCCTTCGCCAAACTTGCGAAACGGGGCTTTTCTTCATCTTCCACATCGCCGATCTGCACATAAGGCCCGTATTTCCCGATCCTTACCGACACTTTCTTGCCCGTCGCCGGATCTTCACCCAGGTCGCGGGTCGTTAAGCTCTTGTCGATCGCTTCTTCCCGTGCTTCGGCTACCTTCTTCTGGAATGGTGTATAAAAGTCCTTGATCATCTGCTGCCAGCCCAGTTGCCCGTCCGCGATGTGGTCAAAGTCTTTTTCTACGTTCGCAGTGAACGAATAATCGATAATGTCATTGAAATGGCTGACAAGGAAGTCATTCACCACCATGCCTGTACTGGTAGGGAATAGCTTGGCTTTTTCAGAACCATATACTTCTTTATTCACCTTACTTTTGATCTGATCATTGGCAAGGGTCATTTCCTTAAATTCCCTTTCAAAGCCCTGACGGTCTTCCTTCACGATATATTCCCGTTTCAGGATCGTAGAGATCGTAGGCGCGTAGGTAGAAGGGCGTCCGATGCCCATTTCTTCCAGTTTCTTCACCAAACTCGCCTCCGTATAGCGTGGCGGGTTACGGGTAAATCTTTCTGTCGCCTTCATATCGGCCAATTTCAATATCTGACCAATGTTCAGCGGAGGAAGCATCCCTTTTTGTTCTTCGTCACCTTCGTCGTCGCTGGATTCCAGGTAAACTTTCAGGAACCCTTCAAATTTGATGACTTCACCCTGTGCTACCAGTTCTTCCGAGGCGGTCGAAATGCCGATGGTCGCAGTGGTACGCTCCAATTGCGCGTCCGACATCTGGGAAGCAATGGCGCGTTTCCAGATCAGCTCGTACAGGCGTTGCTCGTTGCGGTCGCTGCTGCCTACCAGCGTGGAGAAATCGGTAGGACGGATCGCTTCGTGCGCTTCCTGCGCCGACTCTGACTTGGTTTTGAATATACGACGGTTGTAGTAATCTACCCCGTATTCTCTTGTGATCTGCTGCTTTGCCTTATCCAACGCTTCTTCCGACAGGTTGGTTGAGTCGGTACGCATGTAGGAGATCTTTCCCGCTTCGTACAGCCGCTGCGCCACAGTCATGGTTTGCGCAACTGAAAAACTTAGTTTCCGGGAGGCTTCCTGTTGTAATGTAGAAGTTGTAAATGGCGGTGCAGGTGTTTTTTTGGCTGGTTTAACTTCGAGATTGCGGATCGAGAACTGGGCCCCGATACATTTTTCAAGAAACTGCAGTGCTTCCTGTTCGGTCGGAAAGTTTTTAGCCAATTCCGCATTCAGCACTTTGCCGTTACCCAGGTCGAAATGGGCGGTTACCTTAAAGCTGCTTTTGGATTTGAATGCGTCGATTTCCCGTTCGCGCTCTACTATTATACGTACGGCCACAGATTGAACCCGGCCGGCCGAAAGGTTGGATTTACCGATACGGATCTTTTTCCAAAGCACCGGTGAAAGTTCATAACCCACGAGGCGGTCGAGAATACGGCGTGCCTGCTGGGCGTCTACCAGGTCTGCATCGATAGTCCGCGGTTTTGCGATCGCGTTCTGCAGAGCGGTTTTAGTAATCTCCCGAAATACGATCCGCTTGGTATTATCCGGAAGTCCGAGGGCTTCTTTCAAATGCCAGGAGATGGCTTCTCCTTCGCGGTCATCATCCGTTGCGAGCCATACTTCGGCATCTTTTGCCAGTTTTTTCAGCTCGGAAATGACTTTGACTTTGTCGGAGGATATTTCGTAAGAGGGTTGGAAACCATGCTCAACATCGACACCCATATCGTGTTCCGGGAGGTCACGGACATGTCCGAAACTGGACTTGACAGTGAAATCCTGCCCTAGGTAACTTTCAATGGTTTTGGCCTTCGCCGGTGACTCTACGATCACCAGATTTTTTGACATAACTTTCTAATTAAGGGATCTGGTAGCACTTTGAATGTCCAAATATAGGGCACAATCCGAGAAAAAATCAAAGCGTGAATAAAAGCCGGGTGAAAAACGGAGCGTGCTGTCGGGCCTCCCGAAGGGGACATTTCAAATAATACCCAGAATACGCAGCTTGTCAGAACAAATTTTTTTTTGTGAAGGTTATCTAAATGTACGGCTAGAATATACTGGTTTTAAATAGTAGCGAAAATAGGCCGGAATACCTCCGTATATTCTGTAATTTCGTACTTTCGCCCGTTTTATTGACAACAGATATTGCCTTTAACATTGAAAAGATTTCATCATGAATATCTATCAGGACTACATTAAAGAGATTGAAGAAAGAAAAACCCAGGGGCTTCACCCGAAGCCAATTGATGGTGCCGAATTGCTTGGAGAGATCATTGCACAAATCAAAGATTCAGAGAACGAGCACCGGGACGATTCTCTTAAATTTTTTATTTACAACACCTTACCCGGAACCACGAGTGCTGCTGGTGTGAAAGCCCGGTTTTTAAAGGAGATCATTCTCGGAGAATCCGTAGTAGAAGAAATATCGCCTGCTTTTGCTTTTGAGTTGCTGTCTCATATGAAAGGCGGCCCTTCCATCGGCGTGTTGCTCGACCTGGCCCTGGGTGAGGACGTCTCTGTTGCAAAACAGGCCGCGGAGGTCTTGAAAACACAGGTTTTCCTGTACGACGCGGATACCGACCGCCTGAAAGAGGCATTCAAAAGTGGTAGTGACATCGCCAGGGAAATTCTGGAAAGTTACGCGAAGGCCGAATTCTTCACGAAACTGCCGGAGGTTCCTGAGGAAATACATATAGTTACGTTTATTGCCGGTGAGGGCGACATTTCTACCGATTTGCTTTCTCCCGGTAACCAGGCCCACTCGCGTTCAGACCGTGAATTGCATGGCCAGTGCATGATCACTCCTCAGGCGCAGCAGGAGATTAAACTATTGCAGGAACAACATCCCGGCAAGAGTGTAATGCTGATCGCGGAGAAAGGCACCATGGGCGTGGGCTCATCCCGGATGTCGGGTGTGAACAACGTGGCGCTTTGGACTGGTAAACAGGCAAGCCCATACGTTCCGTTTGTGAACATTGCCCCGATCGTAGGAGGTACCAATGGTATCTCGCCGATTTTCCTTACCACGGTCGACGTGACCGGCGGTATCGGTATCGACCTTAAAAACTGGGTGAAAAAGGTGGACGAGAACGGTAATGTGGTTCGCAACGAAAGTGGCGATCCCGTTCTGGAAGAAGTGTACTCTGTTGCTACGGGAACGGTTCTAACCATTAATACAAAAACCAAGAAGCTATATCATGGCGAGCAGGAGCTGATTGACATTTCGAAAGCACTGACGCCTCAGAAAAAGGAATTTATCAGAGCCGGCGGATCCTATGCCATTGTTTTCGGTAAAAAGATCCAGACTGTTGCGGCGAAGATTCTAGGTATCGAACCAACTTTGGTATTCGCTCCTTCCAAAGAGATTTCCAATGAAGGACAAGGTCTGACGGCAGTTGAAAAAATCTTCAACAGAAACGCCGTTGGTACTACACCGGGTAAGGTGCTGCACGCCGGTTCGGACGTTCGTGTAGAGGTCAATATCGTCGGGTCGCAGGATACGACGGGCCTTATGACTTCGCAGGAGCTGGAATCTATGGCTGCGACGGTCATTTCGCCGATCGTTGACGGCGCATACCAGTCGGGTTGTCACACGGCGTCGGTTTGGGATAAAAAAGCGCAGGCTAATATTCCTAAGCTGATGAAGTTTATGAACGACTTCGGTCTGATCACCGCCCGCGACCCGAAAGGAGAGTATCACTCCATGACCGACGTAATCCACAAGGTACTGAACGACATTACGGTGGATGAGTGGGCGATCATCATCGGTGGCGACTCGCATACAAGGATGTCCAAAGGTGTTGCATTCGGTGCCGACTCAGGAACCGTTGCGATTGCATTGGCGACGGGTGAAGCTTCCATGCCGATCCCCGAATCCGTGAAGGTCACGTTCAAGGGCGATATGAAAGAGCACATGGATTTCCGTGATGTGGTTCATGCGACGCAAGCCCAGATGCTGCAACAGTTTGGCGGAGAGAACGTATTCCAGGGCCGAATTATCGAGGTTCACATCGGAACGCTGCCAGCTGACCAGGCATTTACATTTACAGACTGGACTGCGGAGATGAAGGCCAAGGCTTCCATCAATATTTCCGAGGACGACACCCTGATCGAATCACTGGAAATTGCCAAAGGCAGAATCCAGATCATGATCGACAAGGGCATGGATAACCACAAGCAGGTTCTTCAGGGATTGATCAACAAGGCCGACAAGCGGATCGCGGAGATTAAATCAGGTGAAAAACCAGCGCTGACGCCCGATGCGAATGCCAAGTATTATGCGGAGGTGGTAATCGACCTCGACGTGATCGTTGAGCCGATGATCGCCGATCCGGATGTGAATAATAAGGAAGTTTCGAAGCGTTACACGCACGATACGATCCGCCCGCTGTCTTACTATGGCGAAGATAAAAAGGTAGACCTTGGTTTTGTCGGTTCTTGCATGGTCCACAAGGGAGATTTGAAAATTGTTTCCCAAATGCTCAAGAACCTGGAAGACCAGCAAGGCAAGGTTGAATTCCACGCTCCGCTTGTTGTGGCAGCACCCACCTATAACATCATTGAGGAGCTCAAAAGTGAGGGCGACTGGGATGTGTTGCAGAAATACTCGGGTTTTGAATTCGACGATAATGCTCCGAAAGTAGCCGCACGTACCGAATACGAAAACATGATGTACCTGGAACGCCCGGGCTGCAACCTTTGCATGGGTAACCAGGAAAAAGCAGCCAAAGGCGACACTGTTTTGGCGACTTCGACCCGTCTTTTCCAGGGAAGGGTAGTGGAAGATTCAGAGCGTAAAAAAGGAGAGTCGCTACTCGCATCCACACCGGTTGTTGTCCTTTCTGCAATCCTTGGACGTATTCCTAATGTGGATGAGTACAAAGCTGCGGTTGTCGGCATTGACCTGACCAAGTTTGCACCGCCTGTGAAACAGTTGAGCAGATAGTCACTGGTGGTACAGTTGTTGATAAGTGTGAATGTGTAATCATTAATTTGTGAGATATGGCGTTTGACTTAGATATGATCAAGGGTGTTTACGCCCGTATGGAAGAAAGAGTAGAAGCCGCCCGCAAGGTTGTAGGGCGGCCTCTTACCCTGGCAGAGAAGATTCTATATTCCCATTTGTGGGAAGGAACCCCCACTCAGAGCTATGAACGGGGTAAATCATACGTAGATTTCGCTCCTGACCGCGTAGCGATGCAGGATGCGACCGCTCAAATGGCACTGCTGCAATTCATGCAGGCAGGTCGCCCGAAGGTAGCGGTTCCTTCTACGGTACACTGCGATCACCTGATCCAGGCCGAAGTGGGCGCTGCACAGGATCTGAAGAATGCCGTTGATAAAAATAAAGAAGTATACGATTTCCTTTCGTCCGTATCCAACAAGTATGGCTTAGGTTTCTGGCGGGCCGGTGCGGGTATCATCCACCAGGTTGTGCTCGAAAACTATGCATTCCCGGGCGGCATGATGATCGGTACCGACTCCCACACGCCTAATGCAGGTGGATTGGGCATGATCGCGATCGGTGTCGGCGGTGCAGATGCCTCCGATGTCATGTCGGGCCTCGCGTGGGAATTGAAACAGCCACGCCTCATTGGTGTAAAACTGACCGGCAAACTGAGCGGATGGACTGCTGCGAAAGACGTGATCCTCTGGGTTGCAGGCCAGCTTACCGTGAAAGGCGGTACCGGCTACGTAGTCGAGTATTTCGGCGATGGTGCCGAAAGTCTTTCTGCAACCGGTAAAGGCACCATCTGTAATATGGGTGCTGAGATCGGGGCAACGACTTCGATATTCGCCTATGACGAGAAGAGCGCAGCCTACCTGAGGGCAACGGACCGCGCCGATATCGCCGACGCGGCAGATGCAATCAGGCATCATCTGCGTTCCGACGATGAAGTTTATGCAGATCCCGCAACTTATTACGATCAGTTGCTCGAACTGGATCTGTCGGCATTGGAACCTCATATTAATGGACCATTTACGCCGGACCTGGCCTGGCCGCTTTCCAAATTCGCGACAGCGGTGAAGGAAAATGGATGGCCTGAAGTCCTTTCGGTGGGTCTGATCGGCTCCTGTACCAACTCTTCCTACGAGGACGTGAGCCGTGCCGCTTCCCTCGCCAGGCAGGCGGTTGACAAGAAACTACAAGTAACTTCCGAATACACGATCACGCCTGGTTCTGAGCAGGTGAGATATACTGTGGAGCGTGACGGCTTTCTGGATACATTCGAGCAAATCGGTGGGGTAGTGCTGGCCAATGCCTGCGGGCCTTGTATCGGCCAATGGGCACGCCACGGTGCCGAAAAAGGCGAGAAAAACTCGATCATTACCTCATTCAACCGTAACTTCTCGAAACGTGCCGATGGTAATCCCAACACGCACTCGTTCGTAGCCTCTCCCGAGATCGTAACCGCCATGGCTATTGCCGGTCGCCTTACTTTCGACCCGCGTGTCGACAAGCTCGTGAATACTGACGGCGTGGAGGTACTGCTCGACGAGCCAACCGGTTTGGAATTGCCTACCAAAGGTTTCGCGGTGGAAGATGCCGGTTATCAGGCTCCTGCGGAAGACGGAAGCAACGTTCAGGTATTGGTTAGCCCGACTTCGGATCGTTTGCAGCTCCTTGAACCGTTTGCGGAATGGGAAGGAACAGATCTGAAAGGGTTGAAACTTTTGATCAAAGCAAAAGGGAAGTGTACCACCGACCACATTTCGATGGCCGGCCCCTGGCTGAAATACCGCGGACACCTCGACAATATCTCGAACAACATGCTGATCGGTGCGGTTAACTACTACAACGAGAAAACCAACACCATTAAAAACCAGTTGGACAATCAGTATGCGGAAGTGCCGGCCGTTCAACGCGATTACAAAGCGCATGGAATCGGTACGATCGTGGTGGGTGACGAAAACTACGGAGAAGGTTCATCCCGCGAGCACGCGGCGATGGAGCCACGCTTCCTGGGCGTGCGGGCGATCCTGACGAAATCTTTCGCCCGTATTCACGAAACCAACCTGAAAAAGCAGGGAATGCTCGCGCTTACTTTCGCGAACACAGCAGATTACGACAAGATCCAGGAAGACGATACGATCGATATCGTTGGATTGGAAACATTTGCAGAAGGACAACCTCTGACGATCGTGTTGCATCACAACGACGGTACCAACGAGGAATTCCCTGTAAATCATACTTACAATGCTCAGCAGATCGAATGGTTCAAAGCAGGTTCTGCATTGAACATCATCCGCAAGTCAGTTGGCGCTGCCTAGCAGGCTTATTATTCCAATAATGCAAAAATGGCTTCCGGATTGTCGGGAGCCATTTTGCATTTTAGGGTTCTGAACAAAGTGTTTTGACGTTGATGGTCTGCGAATTCGTCGGCCGCGGAGGGGCAACCTGTTTATAGCAAACCGGCGTCGCCGGATCGTTGACCCCGGCGAGGCCTCCTGAGTTCGCCATGCTGTTGCATGCCTGACGGCATTTTAATGGGGCTATGAGTGGCGGCGAATTGCTACCAATGTTTCATGCCTGACGGCATTGGCACAAATCAGTTGGCACATTTTGGAGTTTAGAGCAGTGTTTTGATGTTAATGGTACGTTGCGAATTCATCGGCCCCGGAGAGGCAACCTGCTTGTAGCAAACCAAACCCATCGAACGTTTTGGCCCCGGCGAGGCCTCCTGCGGTATTGTTGTTACATGCCTGACGGCATTTTGACGGGACGTTGAGTGCGACATTTTGCTACCAATGTTGCGTGCCTGTCGGCACTTGAATGCGGAATGAGTATGGCGAATACACTTTTAAAGCAACACCAATCGCGTTAGCGATGTAATATTGGTAGCAAAATCGGAAATTCAGTTTTCGGGGCAAATGCCGTTAGGCATGTAACAACAATAACGTCGACTCGTGCAGATAGAAGGCCCCGTCGGGGCCGGCGATTTCGGGGAAATCCGGGGAGCTATAAACAGGGAGCTCCTCCGGAGCGGGCATTTGCTATCACTTTACAGGCAGACGCTTGCCAATTGCTGGTGTCACGCGCTCGATTACCAACTCAAATCCCCGGGAAACGTGATTTTTGACGACTATATGATTGATACAGAAAAATAAACATCCCTGTCATAATCGAAACATCGGCCATGTTGAATATCCCCGTTTGAAATAACCCGAAGTTAATGTGCATAAAATCGGTTACCGAGCCGTGGATGAGGCGGTCGTAAATGTTACCGATGCCGCCGCCGATGGCGAAACTCAATGCGAGGGCACTTAGCCAGGTCAGGTTCTTTTTCGTCAGTAAATAAATGATTCCGAAAAGGAGTGCGATTAGCGGAATGACTGATAACACCATAATTTTCAATGTATCGGGCAAAGAACTGCCAATGCTCAGAAATGCGCCGGTATTTTCGACATAAGTAATGGTCACGTAATCCTGGATAACGTGGATCGTTTGGTAAAAACCTACATTTTCCCTGACCACATTCTTCGAGATCTGATCACATCCAATATTGGCGATCAGTACCACGATAATGGCGATATTCCTGAAAAGGCGGTTTGATTTGAGTTTCATTACCTGGACAGCGCTTTAATGGGCGTAATCTTAACTTCCTTGAACTCGACTTCGGAGCCTTCCGACTGCAATGCGATCTGCCCTTTTGAAGCCGTTGCATCATAGCCGTAGTTGACCAGCACGCCGTTGAGCCACACTTTGATTGTATTCTTAACACATTCGATCACCATCGAATTCCATTCGCCCAAGGGCTTTTCGGTGCCGTCCGTCAGGTTGGGAATGCGGCGAAGTTTGTCGCCGTTCACGCCCCACTTTTCTTTCGGGCCGCGGCGTTTTTCCATGTCGGGTACGGTGATATCTTCCTGAATGCACCAGAAATCACCCGCATTCTGGTTCATGAGCTGTACTTCAATGGATTTGGGAAACATTTCGTATAAATCCCTCGGTTTTGAAACAAATACCAAAGCGCCGCAATTGCCCGGCTTGCCTGCGAAGCGGTACTGGAACGTAAAACGGAAATTCTCATGCTGAGCGTCTGTGATCAAATGTCCGCCGGGAGTTCCGAGACTTACCAGCAGCCCGTTGCGCACCAGAAAAGGATTGACTGCATTCGGGTTTTTGTCCATTTCAGGGATGTCGATATGCCAGCCTTTGAGGTCTTTGCCATTGAAAAGCGCTTTCGTTTGGCTGAATGCGTGTTGAGTGGTGAAAGCGATGGTCAGGGCTAGGGGAAGGAAAACTTTCTTCATGGACGTCGATACTTTTTGCAGTTTAAATGGGATTTGAACCTGAAAAATTAAGCAATAATCGGGTTAGTATGTCTATGGCAGCTGTAAATGTTGGCTGAATGGCTTAAATTGGGTGCTATCCATTCAAAACGTTTGATTAGCCCATGAAAAAACTGGCCGCTTTGCTCGCCACACCCATGCTTTGCTCGTACGCGCTCGCGCAGACGATCTGCTACGACGTCTCCTTTCCCAATATCGTCCATCACGAGGCCCGCATTGCCCTGAGCGTTTCCGACGCGGCGCAAAAAGAGTTGCATTTCAGAATGTCGCGCTCGTCCCCGGGCAGGTATGCTACGCACGAGTACGGGAAGAATATTTATGATGTCGTAGCCTTTGACAAATCGGGGAAATCCATGCCGGTACAGCGTGTGGATGGGGATGTATATAAAGTGGCCGGGATCAATGGTTTTGTAAAGGTCGAATACGTTTTGTATGCCAATCACGCCGACGGTACCTACGCCGGGATTGATGCGAGCAGTGTCCATTTGAACATGCCGGCTACATTTATGTGGGTCAAAGAACTGCAAAAGGCGCCGATCACGGTCGCTTTCAACCTGCCGAAACCAAACGCCTGGACCATCGCCACCCAGCTCAAAACCACCGGCGAAACGAATGTGTTTACGGCCCCCGATTTGCAATATTTCATGGATTCCCCCACTAAAATCGGGAAGCTGACCATTAAGGAATGGACCGTACCCAATGCCGATAACAAGCCCTCGCAGTTCAGGCTTGCATTGGAAGCGAAAGGCAGTGATTCGCTGGCTTCCGCATTTGCTGGCAAAGTCAAGCGCATTACCGAAGAGGCGAGAATGGTTTTTGGTGAATTTCCGGTATTCGATAACGGCAGCTACACGTTTCTCGCCAGCATTAACCCATATGTAAAGGGAGACGGTATGGAGCACCGCAACAGCACGATGATCGCTCTGCCGGTTGCATTCGACGGTTCCGATAACCTGCTGGGTGTATTCTCGCACGAATTTTTCCATACCTGGAACGTCGAGCGCATTCGCCCCAAAACGCTGGAACCTTTCAATTTTGAGAAGAGTAATATGAGTTTCGAACTTTGGTTCGCCGAAGGTTTTACCCAATACTATGGTGATTTACTGCTCGAAAGGGCGGGGTTCGATTCGCTGGAAGAGTATTGTCAGACATTAACTTCCCTCGTTAATACAAAGGAAAACACCCCCGGGGCAAAGCGGATTTCGCCCGTGCAGGCAAGCAGCAACGCGGTATTCGTGGACGCAGGCGTGGCAATCGATAAGACGAATTATCCGAACATTTACACTTCCTATTACCCCTACGGCGCGTCGGTGGCGCTCGCACTGGACCTCCAACTGAGGGGTAAAGGGCTGAATCTTGACGATTTCATGAAAGCTGTTTGGGCTAAACATGGCAAACCGGAAATTCCCTATCAGGTGCAGGACCTGGAATCGGTTTTAGCAACCTATACAAAGGACAAGGCATTTGCACAGCAGTTTTTTGCCAAATACATCAATGGTCACGAGTCGCTGGATTACACGCCGCTGTTGTCCAGGGCAGGGCTGTTGCTGAAAAAGCAGTTTGAAGGGCAAGCCTGGATCGGCGATATCCGGTATAAGGAGGGCGCAGGACTAACCATCACCTCCAACACCATGATCGGCAGCCCGCTTTACAAAGCGGGACTGGACGTCGACGACGAAATCCTGAAACTGGACGGAAGGGCAGTGACTAAAAACGACGAACTGACCGCTATCCTGAAAAACCACAAGCCGGGCGATCAGATTGCGGTAGAATACAAACACCGCGACGACCCCAAAACCGCGATGCTGGAACTGGCGGAGAATCCCAGATTGCAGGTGGTGACCTATGAAAAGGCCGGGAAAACACTATCGACCGAGATGGAAACGTTCCGAAGGGCCTGGCTGGGGAGCAAATGGAAGTAGCAAAAGCGGTTGCCCGATGTTCAGGCAACCGCTTTTTTCATTTAGTGTGTATAAAGGATCTTCTTGGTTTCAACCGAATCGGGCTTTTTCACTTGCAGCAGGTAAATTCCCGATGGCGCATTGCCCAGATCGATGCGTTCTTCGTGCGAGCCCTTACCATTTACCTGACGTCGGTGCCACACCTTGCCCTGGGTGTCGGTGATCAGCAGCGTGGCGGCTTTCCCGGTTTGCAGGTAGAATGCAGCTTTGAACTCGCCGGGTGCGGGGTTAGGATAGGCTTGCAGCAATGGAGAATCTGTCTGTTTTTGAAGCACTTCCGGCGCGGCCATACGGGCAGTACTTTGTAGATCGCCAACGCAGATCTTGTCCTGACGGCAGGCCGCGCCTGGCAATCCCTGAATGCGGATCTTGTTGTTGCCAGCAGGTAATGTCACGTAGATGGTCTCTTCGCGGGAGACGATGTTCCAGCTGTAAGTAGCAGGCAGCTGCACTGCCGGATTGGTGATGTTTCCATTCACCGCTACGCTGACCTGCGCATTGGCCTCGGCATAGTACCGCAACTTCACCGGATAGACACCGGATACGGGCACGTCGGCTATATAATATTCGACATAATAATCATAGTTATCCTGCGCACCTTTGGTTTGCCCGTTCGAGGCGTTCGGGTCGCTGCTGGTAGGCCCATTGCTGGCCGACCATTCAGCTTCCGCACAAGCGCTGAACGGTCCGGACGGTGTACAACCGCTGACGGTAATGTCGATCGTCTTAATCACCGATGGGCAGGCATTTTTAGAAGCTGTTAAGGTGTAAGTATAGGTGCCATTGGCGCGTGGAGGGCTGACCGTAGTAGATGCGAAAGTTGAATTCATGCCGTTTCCGCTCCATTGATAGGATACCGACGGACAATCAAAACCGGAGCAACTGGAACCCAGGGATACCGACGTCGAACACGCCGGCGTCGTTGTGGAGGCTCCTGTGGTGATATTAAAATCGCAGGAGGGCGGATTTCCCGACCCACCGCTTCCGTAAACACAAATCTTGTCCTGACGGATAACACTGTAACCATATCCACTCCAAATGCGTATTTTGTTGTTACCTTCTTTCAGGTTAAAGGAGAACTCTTTTTCAGTCCAGACAATATTCCACGACCCGGAAGCGGCCAGGCCTATCAACGGAGCCGTCATTTCGCCATTCACGCTGATGGTGATCGCGGTTTGCTGCGCAGCGTAGTAGCGTAAAGTAACCTGATGATATCCAGTAGCTTTCACACCATTGATTTCGTATTCAACAAAATAATTCGGGCCGTTCTGAGTGCCGCGTGTCTTGCCGTTTGACGCATTGGGATCGTCGGTGATCTCCCCGTCGCTGGTTGCGTTTTCTGCTTCGACGCACGCAATGAATGGTTGGGTAGGTCCTGAATCACAATTGGTCACAACAGTCACACTCGAAGATTTGCCACGGCAGCCCTCCTTGTTAGCGTAAACAGTATAAGTGTAGGTGCCTTTTACCGAAGGGGCTGGTATCGTGACCGAAGCGGTGGATGTGTTGAGTCCGCCGCCGACCCAGCCGTATCTTACACCGTCGCAATCCGGTCCCGTGCATTGCGAAGTCAAAGTGATTTGTTCGGAACAATTCGGCGTCGTATTGGATACCGCGGAGGAAACATCATAATCACAACCCGGCGGAATAACTACTTCCACCGTAACCGATGCAGTTTTACCGCCGCACCCGGGCTTAGTTCCCATCAGATTGTAGGTATAAGTCCCCGGGGTGTCGGGTGCCTTCACACCAATGTTACGGCCTTCACGCAGAATGCCGTTTCCAGACCATATATAGGTAAGCTCATCGCAGTTGGCCCCCGAACAATTAGCGGCAAAGCCCATATCCGATCCAACCTCATAACGGCTCATGGCTGCCGTAGGTGCAACCTGAAAGTCGCATCCGGCTGATACGTTTTGAACGCGGATCGTCACATTTACGGAGGTATCCTTCGGGCAGCCGTATCGGGCAGCGAATAAAGTATATGTGTAATCGCCAGGCGTTGAGGGGGCAACGAACGTCGCCACAGCGCTGGGAATATTGATGTCATTGCCGATCCATGCCATTGAAGTGGCATCACAGTCGTTGCCCGAGCATCTGGCATCTAACGTCACGACCTGGCCTGGCTGATAGAATGGCGGGTTGTCTACCGCCCAGGGATTTACCCGGAAATCACATAGGATAGGCCATTCCGTTCCGGGAATCTCCGTCCAGCAGGCCTTGTCTTGCCTGACATCGTAGCCCGGAAGTTCCTGAATGCGAATCCGGTTGGTACTCCCAATCAAATTTACTTCGAAGGTATGCTCCGCCCACGCGATATTCCAGGAATGTGAAGCGGGTAGTTCGATTTGGTAGGGTTTTCCGCCGTTGACGGAAACATTCACGAGCGAGTTTCGTTCGGCATAATACCGTAGGGTTACCTTGTATCTGGCGGTAGACGGAACATTGGTATGGTAGTCCACAAAATACTCCGGGCCGTTTTGTGCGCCGCGGGTTAAGCCATTCGAAGCATTCGGATCAGGGGAAATTGGACCGTCCCCATTGCCATTCTCGGCTTCAAGACAAATGGTAAACGGCGGCGCCGGTTGATCGCCGGCATCATGGATCCCGGAGGAGGTGCCGGCATCACCGCCGGCAGGCGCAGAGGCAAAAGAGGCAATCGCTGAGAGCAGAAAGCAAAGAAAGAACGTACAAGTTTTCATAGCATGTTGGAAAATGTGGACGAAAAGGACTTCCAACGATCGTTGGAAAAGACAATTCAACCTCAGAATGTCTACATTTTACAAGACACCACGCGTCGACAAAACCGTGGCGGCATACCCTGAAAAATTATTGAAAATCAGCGAAATAATGCAGGTGGTGACTATGGAAAAGGTCGGGAAAGCATGATCGGTCGGGATGGAAACGTTCCGAAGGGCTTGGCTCGAGAGTAAATGGAAGAAGCAAAAGCGGTTGCCCGATGTTCAGGCAACCGCTTTTTGCATTTAGCGTGTATAAAGGATCTTTTTGGTTTCAACCGAATCCGGCTTTTTCACTTGCAGCAGGTAAATCCCGGACGGCGCATTACCCAGATCGATGCGCTCTTCATGCGAGCCCTTACCGTTTACCTGACGTTGGTGCCATACTTTGCCGTGGGTGTCGGTGATCAGCAGCGTTGCAGCCTTCCCGGTTTGCAGGTAGAATGCGGCTTTGAATTCCCCGGGTGCCGGATTAGGGTAGGCTTGCAGCAATGGCGAATCGGTCTGTTTTTCAAGCACTTCCGGCGCGGCCATACGGGCAGTGCTTTGCATATCGCCAACGCAGATCTTGTCCTGACGACATGCCGCGCCCGGCAAACCCTGAATGCGGATGGTGCTGTTGCCCGCAGGAAGCGTTACGTAGAAGGTCTCCTCCCGCGCGACGATGTTCCAGCTGTGGGTAGGAGGTAGCTGCACCGCCGGATTGGTAACATTACCATTTACCGACACGCTTACCTGGGCGTTCGCCTCGGCATAGTAGCGCAGCGTAACCGCATAAGTCCCTGCCTTGAAATCATTTATTTGATAGTCGACATAGTAATTGTAATCGTTCTGCGAACCGCGGGTCTGCCCGTTCGATGCATTAGGGTCGCTGGTTCCCGCACCATTGCTGGCCGAGTTCTCTGCTTCCACGCATGCAGAGGTGTTGCCGCCGGAAGCGGAGCAGCTGCTCACCACATAAGAAACCTGAATATTTTTGTTAGCACATCCGTCCTTGCCTGCAACGAGCGTGTAATAGTAGGTTCCATTGGCCGAGGGGGCTGTAACATCAGTATTTTGGGTATATCGCGCAAAACCTTCGGGCCCATACCAGTTGTAGAAAACGGAACCGCAATCCGGCCCGGTGCAATCGGCGGTCATAGTGACCTGGGAGCCGCATTGGGGAGTTGTAGTGGAGACATGTGCCGTTACATTGAAATCGCAGGCCGGAGTGGTCCCGGTCATTTGCTCAATGCATATTTTATCGTGGCGCACCGGGTTGTAACCGGGCAATCCTTTCACCAGGATCGTATTGATGCCTTTCTTCAATGCGAAAACGATCGTGCGCTCGGTCGAGACGATATTCCAGGAGTTGGATGCCGGGAGCTCTATTTTGTGTGGAAACAGGTCGCCGTTGATGTTCACTTCCACAGCCGTGTTGGCTTCGGCATAGTATCGGAAAGTGATGGCATAGGCGCCCTCGACCTTCACATTAGGAACTAAATAATATACGCTGTAATCGTCACGGTCCCGGGCGCCTCTCGTCTTACCGCCGGAAGCATTAGGATCCTCGGTAACAGGTCCCGTGCCGCCCTGGTCTTCTGATTCGAGGCAGAGTTTAAACGGACCGTCGCCGCAATCGGTAATCGTTAGCTTGAACTCGGAGGTCTTGTCCGCACAGCCTGCTTTAGAGGTGGTGAGCGTGTAGGTAAAAATACCGTTTTCCGAGGGAGCAATCAATGTGGGAGATGTACCCGAGCCCGATATGCCGGGGCCTGTCCATTTGTAATCCAGGCCGCCGCAACCGGTGCCGTAACAATCCGCAAAGATGCCCACGCCTTGCCCGCAATCGGGCGAGTAGGTACTGGGAAATGCTCCGGCTACATAATCGCAGGCAGCCGGGGTGTTTTGCACGCGTATCTGCACGCTGGCGGTTGTGTCCGGGCAACCCGCTTTCGACGCTGTTACAGCATAGAAGTAGTCACCCAGGGTCGTTGGCGCATTGAACGTGGCAGTAGGCCCTGATGCGCTCAGGCCGTTGCCAGACCAGGTAAATGTCGTACCTGCGCAATTGCCGCCGGTGCACCGCGAATCGAGCGTTATGCTTTGGCCGGGCTGGTAGATGGGCCAGGTTCCGACGGCCACGGGGCGAATGTTAAAATCGCACATGCCCGGATCGCTCGGGCCGTTTTCTGTCCAGCAGGCCTTATCCTGCCTCACATTGGATCCCGGCAGCTCACTGATCCGGATCCAGTTGTTGCCTGCGTGCAAAACCACCTCGAAGGTGTGCTCTTTCGATACAATGTTCCAGGAATGCGAGGCAGGAAGTTCCACCTGCATGGAAGAAGTGTTATTGACGGAAACATTCACCGAAGCGTTTTGCTCGGCATAGTACCGGAGGGTGATCAGGTACTTCCCCGAAGTGGGGACGTCGGTCTGGTACTGCACCCAGTAATCCGAGGCATCCTGAAAACCGCGTGTCAGGCCACCGGAAGCATTCGGGTCATTGGAAATGGGGGCGTTGCTGTTGGCATTTTCAGCTTCCAGGCAAATGGTGAACGGAGCTGCTGGCGGCTGATCATCGGTAATCCCAGTCCCGGGTAAGATACTGGCATCACCGCTCGCAGGAGCGGAGGCAAAGGAGGCAATCGCTGAGAGCAGAAAGCAAATTAGGAACGTACAGGTTTTCATAGCATGTTGGAAAATGTGGACGAAAAGGACTTCCAACGATCGTTGGAAAAGACAATTCAACCTCAGAATGTCTACATTTCACAAGACACCACGCGTTTACAAAACCGTGGCGACATACCTTGAAAAAATTATTGAAGATCGGCGAAACCTACCCTTGCTTCTCGGAAAGGTACTTCCAATAGCGTCGCGGTACGTGCCGCACGTGCAGCCGCGTGTTTTTGCGCGCCTGGATATTGGTACTTTTGAAATAGTCCTGCCATAGCAAAGTGTACAATTGCTCTTTCGGGTCGAGCAAATCGGAGGGTAGGGCATTGACGATCGACATTTGCGGCGCCGCATCGAGTTCCATTTCCTCCGTTTTTTCCAGATCGTAATAGATTCCGTATTTTCTCCTCAAATCATAAATCACCCAGCGCTGGTCGGCATAGCGGTTCTGGAAATGCTCTGGAAGGAGGGGAAGTACGTCAAAATCGGGTTCAATGTGGGCATAGTAAACACCGTCGCCCGTTTTTTGAAACCGCACGAATGCCTCCATCCGATGCTTTTCCCGATGAACTTTCTGGGCGGTCTGAGAAACGGCCAGAATATCGGGATGCGCAAAATTCTCAAATGCGCCCGCAGGCTGATCGATGATATAGCGGGCGAAATTCAGCAAATGCTGGAAAGTTTCAGGCTGCTCCGATAGAAATGCCTTGTAGAAGCGGAACTGCCATTCCTTTCCCAGCTTTTTGCAAAGGCCTTTCCAAACGCGTTTCCCCTTTTCGCGGTCGGAAGTCACCCGAAACCCGGCGTCGAATACATCCGGAACATAACGCGTTTCGGTCACCAGCTTAACCTGCGGCGATTTTCGCTGATAGCATTCAAAAACGGCCGTCAGCAACCCTTCCAGCGACCCGTCGAAAATATATAGCTCCATCAGAACAGCGACAACTGGTTATTCGGGTTGGACAGGTATTTGCTTTTACTTTCGGAAAGAATCAGGCCTTTGATATTGCCGGCTTCATATTCTTTCAGCTGCATCGGGCTGTCGGCATACCTGATAAAATGGCGTGCCTTACGAAATGCAATGCCCAGCTTTCGCAAATGGTTTTCGTAGAGGCGGTTAAACTTGCGTGCCTGAACGATTTTCAGCGCCGACGCGACACCGATACCAGGCACGCGGAGGATCATGTAGTAGTCGGCGGAGTTAATGTCGACGGGGAATTGGTCGAGGTTTCGTAACGCCCAGCTCAGTTTGGGATCCACGTCCGCTTCGAGGTTCGGATGAAGGTCATTGAGGATTTCCTGTACCTTGAACCCGTAAAAGCGCATCAGCCAATCGGCCTGGTACAACCGGTTTTCGCGGATCAAAGGCGGTTGGGATCCGATAGCCGGCAGCCGCGAATCGTGACTGATCGGAATGTAGCCTGAGTAGTAGACCCGTTTGAGTGAAAAATTCTGGTAAAAAGCATTGGCCGTATGCATGATCTCCTTGTCCGACTCCGGCGTAGCACCCACGACGATCTGCGTACTCTGCCCCGCCGGCACGAATTTCGGGATGCTTTTGATCAGCGCCTTCTCACTTTCGAACTGGTTAATGTTGTTCTGGATGTATTTCAATGGCTTCTTCACCTCGGCATGCGACTTTTCAGGCGCCAGCAGTTTCAGGCCCGATTCCGTCGGCATTTCAAGGTTAATGCTCATGCGATCGGCGTACATGCCTGCCTCGCGCAGCAGCTCGTCGCTCGCACCCGGTATCGTTTTTAAATGGATATACCCATTGAAGCGCTCTTCCTGCCGCAGCTTCTTAACAATGCGAACGAGCCTTTCCATGGTATAATCGGCATTTTTGAAAATGCCGGAGCTCAGGAATAGCCCTTCAATGTAATTACGGCGGTAAAAATTCATGGTCAGCTCTACCACTTCCTCCACCGTGAATGCAGCACGTTTGATATCATTGCTTCGCCGTGAAACGCAGAATGCGCAATCGAAAATGCAGTGATTGGTCAGCAGTATTTTCAACAGCGACACGCATCGGCCGTCTTCGGTGTAGGTATGGCAGATTCCCGTTCCTTCCGCATCTCCAATCCCTTTGTTCTCATTTTTCCGGTTACTGCCGCTCGACGAGCATGAAACGTCGTATTTTGCAGCATCGGCCAGAATCCCCAACTTCTCCCGGATCCGCTCGTACATACCAATATTTGCAATTTGTTAAATTTGTCTAAAATATCTGCCGGTGATTACCAGTTATTAGGAGGTTGCACTGACTGATTATTTGTGCATGAAAATATCAAATATCTGATACTATTACAATCTTTTGCGGGAGAATCTTCGTGAGCCGTTTGAATAAAATTTCCATATATGCCCTGATAGCGTTCGGATCTGTCAGATTTTCAGCATTTTGCCAATCCGACGAACCCAAGGTTACGCGGTACAATGGTAAGGTAAGCCAGCAATTTGTCATGAACCGGGATTCGCCGATCGTAGATCACGCCACCGGCAAGCGGATCACCTACGAAACCTACGACAATATGCTCAAACGGAGCCCCGGCCAGTATAAAACCCAGCCGGTATTCGACAAATTCGGCAAAGCTTCTTCCTTCGAAATCATCAAGAAGAGCCAATTG
>CBFGMV010000133.1:0-21329 GCA_965649915.1 uncultured Dyadobacter sp. | reverse complement strand
CACTCACTCACTCATGGTTCTGGCGACCCCAGTCCCACATTTAATCATTCCCCGTTCCACGGCGGCTCATTCAGTCATTCACTCATTCGGTCATTCCCAGTTCCACTGCGGCACATTCACTCATTCACTCATTCGGTCATTCAGTCATTCAATCATTCACACATGTGGTACCTGCTCAACAATCCTGAAAGCGTCATTTCGCCGTCTCTGATCTTTTACAAAGATCGTATTGAAAGTAATATCCGAAGTATGGTGAGCATTGCGGGGAATCCCGACCGGCTCGTCCCGCACGTCAAGACGCACAAATGCCCGGAGATTGTGAAGATCCAGTTATCGGCTGGGATTTCGAAGTTCAAATGTGCCACCATTGCGGAAGCGGAAATGCTCGCGGAAGCAGGAGCCCGATGGATACTCATCGCCTATCAGCTCGTAGGCCCCAATGTCGAAAGACTTTTCCAGCTACGGGAAAAATATCCTGAGACGGTATTCGCATCGCTGGTCGACGATGAGCAAACAGCAACGTTATTAAGCGAAGCCTCCTTGGCGCGCGGCATTCGTTCGACGCTGTTTCTCGACGTAAACAATGGGATGAACCGCACCGGCCACGCTACGGACGAGACATTGCTCTCTCTCTACCGCTACGTCAACAGCCTCGACGGCCTCGCTTTCGGAGGTGTACACATTTACGACGGGCATATCCGTAATCCCGAGTTTTCCGAGCGGAAGGCGGCTGCTGACCAGGCATATGAAACCGTACTGCCGCTGCTCGACCGCATTGAAGCCGAATGCGGATACGAACCGATGATCATCGCGGGAGGCTCGCCTTCATTTACCGTTCATACACTCCGCCCGGATGTATACCTGAGCCCCGGGACGAATGTGCTTTGGGATTGGGGCTACGGAGACCGTTTCGATGGCCAGCCCTTCGAACATGCCGCCCTCGTCCTTACCCGTGTGGTGTCCAAGCCAACAGCCGGTATCGTGACGATCGACCTTGGGCATAAAGCGATTTCGGCAGAAAATCCGGTCGACAGCCGGCTGCGCCTGCTCAACTTGAGCGACTATACTGTACTCGGGCAAAGTGAAGAGCACGGCGTTTTGCAGGTCGGTTCCGAAACCTGGGAATCGATACAAATCGGTGATGTGTTTTACGCACTCCCCTATCACATCTGTCCGACCGTAGCATTAAATGATTTCGCAACCGTCATCGAAAACGGCGACGTCACCACCGAATGGCAAATCACAGCGCGCAGCAGGCGCGTTACTGTTTAGTTTTGAATGAGTGAATGACTGAATGATTGAATGACCGAATGACTGAATGTGTGAATGAGTTAATAAATGAATGAATGGCTGAATGAATAGAATTTGGTTGTATAGCTGTCGCTCAGGCGATCAAAACTCACTCACTCATGATTCTGGCGACCCAGTCCCCCATTCAATCGTTCCCGGCCCCACGGCGGATCATTAACACATTCTGTCATTCACTCATTCCCCGTTCCACGGCGGCTCATTAACTCATTCACACATTCACTCATTCAATCATTCAGTCATTAACTCATTAACCCCACATACCAATGTTCCTCTTCGATGCACATCTCGACCTTTCCATGAATGCGGTGGAATGGAACCGGGACCTGACGCAAGACCTTTACGCAATCCGTGAACGCGAAAAGAACCTTACCGACAAACCCGACCGCGGCCTTGGCGTGGTAAGCTTTCCTGAAATGCGAAAGGGTAACATCGGTATTTGCGTTGCGACACAGATCGGGCGCTTCATCAGGCCCGACAGCAAAATTCCCGGCTGGCATTCACAGGCACAGGCATGGGCGATCACGCAGGCACAGGTAGCCTGGTACAAAGCCATGGAAGAAGCTGGTGAAATGGTGCAAATCACCGGACTTGCAGGACTTCGCGCCCACCTCGACCTTTGGCAGAACGCAGAATCGACTGAAAGTCTGCCTATCGGCTATATTTTGAGCCTCGAAGGAGCCGATTCTCTGGTTACCCTGAAAAACCTGGAAACCGCTTACGGATATGGTTTACGCGCGATCGGCCCCGCGCATTACGGACCTGGTGTGTACGCCTATGGTACGGATTCCGACGCGCCTTTGTCCGAAAAAGGCAAAGACCTCCTCCGCGAAATGGACCAACTCGATATGATCCTCGATGCAACGCACCTTTGCGACACCGCCTTCTGGGAAGCTATGGACCTTTACAGAGGACCGGTCTGGGCCAGTCATAACCTCACGCGTGCCATTACGCCGCATAACAGACAGTTTTCAGACGACATGATCAAGGTATTACTGGAAAGAAACGCCGTGATTGGAATGGCCTTCGATGCGTGGATGATGATTCCCGGATGGGAACGGGGCAAATCGACACCCGAAAGTACCGGTCTCAAAATTGAACACATCGCTCAACATATCGACCACATCTGCCAGCTGGCAGGCAATGCATTGCATGTGGGTATCGGTTCGGATCTGGATGGGGCCTACGGCAAGGAACAATCCCCCGGAGACCTGGACTCCATCGCCGATCTGCAATCCATCACCACCATTCTGTCCAAACGCGGCTATTCCGAGGAAGACATCGAACGCATTATGTGGCGCAACTGGGTTGGCTTCCTCGAAACCAACTGGGTTTGAGTGCCATGTAGATCTACAATGCAGGAATTTATAAAATCTAATAAATTCTTAATATAACAATACCATTAGTTATCAAAAAAGCTTTGCAACTTTCCACCGTGGTTGCGAAGCTTTTTTTGTTTTAGTCAAATATTCCACCTTACTTATTTGGAATTATTATAAATAAACACCAAATTTGAATCACTTAATCAACGATCTGAATTCAGCGGTAACATCTGCACTCAATTTCACGTAACAAACAATGAAGAATACCTATAAAATTTCCTTCCGTACCAACATCAAGGCTAGTAAGTCGCTGCAAAGACTGCACGATTGCCTGAAACAACTGAACGTCAAACACTGGGCATATGATTTCCAGGACTTTCTGTTGACGCTGACCTCCGAACTATCCGATTTTACGCGCATTCAGTCAGCTTTGCGCTCTGCCGGATATGTATGCCATTTTGTTAAACTCGAAAATATCAACGAAACCGGAAGTTTGTCAATTTCGTAATGGCGCTGCTGTACGTTTAACGGCTAAAAAAAAGTAAAAGCAGTTCCGATAACCGGAACTGCTTTTTTTGTAGTCGCCGCCTCCGCCTGTTGATCCATGCTCCGGCAACGCCTCTTTTTATGGCTAATAAATGTGCTGCGGGACCAGATTCCGCTTCGCCTGCTGCATGTGACGCTCGTTGTGCGCAATGATAAACTGGAACGTGTCACCGATCTTCATACGAATGAACGGCAGGATCGAAACCGGTATCCGGATCGCGTCGATGTCTTTTTGCACACCCTCGCGCAAGAGATACAATAAGTCCTCCTGCTGGCGGATAAATTCCCCCACCACGGCAGCGGAATCCAGATTAGCCTCGGGTATATGCCCTTTGAAAGCTTTATATTTTCGCTTGCCCGTTTGCGGATCCATCATCCGGATGAAATAACTGCCCAGCCAGGTACTCGTAAAAGTCGTTGCATTGGTTGGCGAAGCCTCAGCCAGCTTTTCGCGCATCTTAGGCAGGTAATAATTTCCGTAGCTGTTCAAATGGTCCAGGCATTGCGCTATGCTCCACCCGCCGGTGGCCGATGGCCGGTTCAGGAAGTCACTATCCCTGTTTTGAAACAATGCGATGGTATCGGCAATGTGCCGCTCGACCTGGTCGTCGAGTTTTTGCAGTAACGCGCCCTTGTTAACCGTTTTCATGGAATCTTATCGTTTGGATAATGCAAAGTTGCACAACCGCCATTCCATAATGTTTGGTAAAAACCAACATTTTAAATCCGGACCTTATTTACAAGCTTACTGAAATTTGTAGGATCGATGCCCAGATAATTGGCGAGATATTTATGCGGAACAAGTTGCAGGATATGAGGGCTGCGTTTCAGGAGATTTCTGAACTTATCCTCGGACGAGAAACACTGAACTTCTACCAGCCGCTCCAAAATGCCCGACAGTGATTGTGTAATGCCAGCCCGCAGCATTCTCTCGATACCGGGCCGCTGAAAGGCAATCTGCTTAAAATCGCTGTAAGGTGTACGGATAAAACGGGAAGGTGTCAACGTCTCATAATAATAGCGCGACGGCACTTCCATCAGCAGCGAATCGATAATCCCTCCGAAAGAGGGCGGGTAAGTAAATGCCAAGGTCGCTTCCCGGTTCCGGTCGTCCAGGTAATAAATTCGCTGCACTCCTTCCGTCACAAAATACAGGTAACGCTCAGTCTCTCCGGCTGCGGTCACGACCTCCTTGCGCCGGGCCGTAAACGGCTTCCATATCCCGGCCAGTGCGTCCCAATCCGCTTCGTCGAGCGGGTGGATGACTTCCACTACCGATTGAAGTAATTTTAGCGATTCCTCCATAGAACCGCTAAAATACAAAACCGGATATTACTCACCTACCGGTGATACCATAAAATGCAGGAAGTGGAATACTTCATCCTGGCTTCGGATATGGTTACGGGCGGCCGACAGATCGTCGCCGATTTTGACGGTGAACGAAGTCTCGGGTAATGCCTCAAACATATCCTCATCGGTCGTATCGTCGCCAATAGCCATGATGAAATCGAAGACGCCTTTTTCGACCAGTGTGCGCGTCGCCGTACCTTTATTGAACGCCGTCTTCTTCACCTCAACAACTTTGTTGCCGTCAATTACCTGCAAGTTTAGCTCCGGCTGTATGTAGTTCTTCAGCTGCCAAAGCAATTCCTGCGCCCGGCGGCTTGCGTACTCCTTATCATCGGCTGTCCGGTAATGCCAGGCCAATGCAGTTTCCTTTTCCTCCACGAATGCGCCCGGGCACCGTTTGGCATAAATCTGCATCATCGGGCGGATACTTTCTTTCCAGTTCTCCTCATATCCCTCGTTCAGCTGCCATTCCGATGCTCCCTTCTCCTTGATCAGCGCACCGTGCTCTGCAATCATATGGACCGGCAGTTCGCTGAACAGCTTATCCAGAAAATAACGGTCTCTTCCGCTGACGATCACCACCGTATCGCGCTTTGCGATTTCGTGCAGCAATTTCTTCACGTCTTCCCCGATAATCGCTTTCGCGGGATCGGGCACAATCGGCGCCAGCGTCCCGTCATAGTCGAAAAACAGGATCCTGTTGTTGGAGGACTGGTATGCAGCCCGGATTGCGTCTATTCCTTTGTTATTGAGGAAAACCTGTCGCAGGCGGTCGTGTTCTAATTCCAGCATTGTCATTTGGGTAAAAAAGTCATTGGTCCATGCAAAGACATCGTAATCGCGAATCCTTTCACGCATGGCTTCCATTCGTTTGGTTTGTTCCTCTTCCGGCATTTCGAATGCAGTCTTGATCGCATCGGCGATGTCCTGCCGGTCGAGCGGATTGATAATCAGGGCTTCGCCCAACTCGGCCGCTGCTCCGGCCATTTCACTGAGGATCAGCACACCTTTGCCGTCTTTCCGGCTCGCAACATATTCCTTGCACACCAGGTTCATCCCGTCCCGCACAGGCGTGATCAGCGCGACATCGCTCGCTGTGTACATACCTACGAGTTCGGGATAAGGCATCGACCGGTACTGGTAAATGATCGGCTGCCAGGAAATGCTTCCAAAGTCAGCATTGATCTTACCAACCGTCTGGTCGATATCGGATTTCATCTGCTGGTACTGCTCGATCGTATCCCTGGAAGGAACCACGACCATTACCAGCGAAACCTTCTCGTGCCATCCGGCATTCAATTCCAAAAACCGCTGGTAACCGCGGAGTCTGTGAATGATTCCCTTTGAGTAATCGAGGCGGTCCACCGAAAAAATGATCCGCTCCTTCAGCGACTGCCGTGCCTCCGAACGTGCGGCTGATACGTCGGGATCGTCGAAGGCGTCATTAAATTTGTCAAAATCGATACTGATCGGAAACGAATCCACCTTCACGATCCGGTTTCCCAGGTTGATATAATGTAATTTATTCCCCAGTTCGGAGACAAGTCTCGCAGCTTTCAAAAAATATTCCACGTAATCGTTCGTGTGAAAGCCTACCACATCGGCGCCGAGAATCCCGTCTATGATCGCCTTTCGCCAGGCAACGGGCAGCATCCGGAATATCTCAAAGGAAGGGAATGGAATGTGAAAGAAGAAGCCGCTTTTATTGTCGGGATAATGCTTGCGGATCAGTTCCGGTAGGAGCATCAGCTGGTAATCCTGAACCCAAACCACATCGCCCGGCCGGATCACTTCCCGCAGCTTTTCGAAGAAGAGCTGGTTGGCCTGCTGGTACGCTTCAAAGTAAACGTCATGAAATTGTGCAAGCGAAGGAAAATAATGACAAAGCGGCCATATCAGATTGTTACAGAAGCCTTCATAGTAATTTTCATTAAGCTCTTCGGAAATGAATACGGGATGGGCCTGGAAATTTTCATTCTCCATTGTCTGGCCTTCCAGCTCTTCCGGAGTGTTCTCCGAAAAGCCGATCCACTGGATTTTTTGCCGGGCATCGAAGGCCTGGCTTTGCTGATCTTTTACCAGCGATAATACCGCCGAAACGAGGCCGCCGGAGTTCTGAAAAAGCCTCGCCTCATCATGCTCCCGGATGATTTTGAAAGGCAGCCGGTAGGCGACAATAATGAGTCTGCCTGGGGTTACTGATTGTGATAAACTTTCCATAATATGCCTCAATAGCCTCAAAAGCCATGCCAATCAGGCTCCTGGCGGCCATTTTCCTTTGTAGATTCGACGAAAGCGACCATGTTTGTCACTAAACCACGAAGGAACGCCTATCAAAAAAATGAGTTGCCCTATCATTTTGATCCGGTTTTGAAGACAGCCACATTTATAGTAGCTTAGCGTCCGCAACCTCGTTTATCACATTACAGGATCCGGATCTCCGGAGCAATGCCGCCGGGTATTTGCGAGCAAGTAACTTGCTGTATTCCATGAGTTAATGTGATAGATGACCACAAATACAGGTTCGTCAAGCGCCTAAGATTAGTCAAGGACTACAATCATGTAATCGCAGATTAACACTGTGCCACTTATTGTTGTGGGTTGCGGGCGGTCAGAAATGACCGCCATTTTTTTGTAAATTTCCTGCGCTAAGCAAAAACAACCACATCCCTCCTTCCTTGATGAAATTTCTGTTCACGACCCGCCGCCTTGTGCTTGCAGTCTTCTGGCTCTTTTTTGCCCAAACCAGCCAGGCGCAATTTGAACGGCTCCTTCACAGAACACACGCGGACCGCTATTCGGAGATCTATCAACTGTTCGCGACGCACGTACATTTGGCTGATACCGTCCAATCTTTCAAGTCGATCGCCAACCTGAGAAGCGCTGCCGCCAAGGCCGGCGATCACGCATTGGTGCTGGAAGCCGATCTGCTGCACGCCCGCATGGCTGCTCTGATCGCCGCCCACGGAGACCGGACATTACCGCCTGAGCTCCCGGCCCTCATCGCGCGGTCGGAGGCGGCGGGGTATGTGCCCACACTCCTCGCGTCGAGAATGCTGCTTAAAAACTGGTACTGGCAAACCAGCAAGAACTATGAGCTTGCATTCGAGGAATATCTCAAAATGTATCCGGTGCTCCAAAAAGGCACCGGCAAGGAGCTCCCCGAAAAGGCCTACATGCTTACTCAAATGGGCGAGGCCTATTATTTTTTTACCGATTACCCGAATGCGATCCGTTTTTCACGGGAAGCACTCACCGTGGAGGTAACCCGGTCGCTGCGCGGCGTGCATAATACCGCCAGGAACACGATCGGATTGAGCTACGTCAAAACCAAATCGCTCGATTCGGCCGATTACTACTTTCAGAAAATCATTGAAAATGTCGCGATCGACGACTACGCAGTATGGAAAGGCATTGCACAAGGCGGGCTGGGGCTCTCGGCTTATCTTCGGAGCGACTACACCCGCGCTGTACCGCTGCTGGAAGCCAACATTGAACAGGCCGTCAAAATCGGCGATTTCGATCAGACCGCCAAGTCACAAACGCTGCTGAGCGACATCTTTTTTCGCCAGAACCGGATCGCCGATGCGGAGAAAACAATGCAGGAAGCCCGGCGATCGATCCGTAAATCGGGCATCGAGACACCCCTCGAACACCTTTTCCAGATTTATGGGAAGGTGTATGCCGCCAAAGGCGAACTCAGCCGCACCACAGTCTACCTCGACTCGGCCAATTTAATGAAAGACCGCTTCCAGCAGGAATTCAATTCGATTCAAATGCACCGTGCATCCGAAAGGTCCCAGATCCAGACCCATAAAGCTGCCATGGAGCGGATAGCAGCCGAACAGCAGATCAAAACACTGGAACGAAATACCCTCCTGATCCTCATTGTTCTGCTCCTGGTTCTTTCACTCTATTTCTACAATACCTACTATTACCGGGCTCGTGAAAAAGAGCGCCGCGTCCAGGCACAGCTGCAAAAGGCGGAACAAGAGTTGAACTTTGCGACCATTCAACTGGAAGAATTTACCAGAAACATTTCGGAAAAGAACCAGCTTGTCGAAGAACTTAGCTCGCGATACGGTATCAATGTGAGTGAAGAAACCCGGCAGGAGCTTCAAAAGCTGACTATCCTCACCGACGAGCAATGGGAGCATTTCCGTGCGCTGTTTGAAAAGATCCATTCCGGGTATCTCAACAGGTTACGTGACAAGATGCCTGGCCTTACCCCTGCCGAAACGCGCTTCATGGCGTTGGCGAAGCTGAACCTGAACTATAAGGAAATGGCTAATACGCTGGGCATTTCGGTTCAAAGTGTCCGCGTGATCCGACATCGCATCCGTAAAAAACTAAACCTGCCCGAAGACGCCGATCTGAACGACGTCATCGGAACGATCTGATCCGGGGAGCCACGCGTGTCACCGGGATTCCAGGCCAATCAGCTACCTGTCAACTGGTAAGTAAATTGGAATGTTTTTGAAATGCGCGTTTTTAGCGTTTTCTGAGCACTATTTCTAACTTAGAATCTCCATGACTATCCTCCCGGAAAATGATCAGAGACGCCCGACACAAGTATTTCATTTTGCAGTCGCTGCTATTGCTGTTACTTGTATTTCTAACCGTGTGCAGATGGTACAGCGGCCATTGGGCTCACGCACAGCAAAAACATAAAGAAACTCATAACCTTTCTCAGCAGGTCGTCATCAATTAACCCTCCTCTCCTTTCAGTGTTCGTTGCAAAAGTTAGTCATTCCATTTGATGAAGGCCGACGCGCCGGAGCCTACAAATCTGTTTACTCAGCAGCCCCGGGCGTTGAAAGCGCTGCTCAAAAACAAAAAGAATGAGGCTGTTCCAGACCTACTCGGCAGCGCTAGGGCCGTCTGGCCAGTGAGAATGTCGCGGTCAGCGTGACATTCTGGCGCGAAAGGTCCCGACGCATTCTCCCCTGTGATTCACCAGCTGCAAGCAGGTCGGTATAAGCGTCGTTGAGGACGTAGCGCTGGTATTCTGCCGCGACCCCGAGCCGCCTCCATCGGACACCCGCCCCCACCACCAGCCCAGGTACAATCGCATTGTAAAGCGGCGGGTTCGACTGTTTGAAATCATACCGCCAGTACTTATGACGGAAACGGACAATTCGGTCGGCCTTCGTGCCGGCTTCAGCAAACCATTTCACCTTCGATTGAGGATTAAAATACCACCTCCCTTTCAGACTCGCTGCGAGAGATTGACTTCTTTCGGTAAAATCCAGATTGTTGCCCGCCTTACTGATCGCCCCGGTCATCAGCCAGGCATCAACCCGTGTGTAATGGTAATCCAATTGTGCCAGCAGCGATAAATGCCGTGACATCCATCGTTCCGCCCAAAAACCACCACCAAAAGCGACTTTACTGCGTTCATTCTTATAGGTAATGAGAGCCGGCCCGAAAGCCGTATTTGTAAATTTTTCCCGAAAAAACTCTTGGGCATAATGCGAAGAAACGCCGAAATCCCACCGTCCGTCCGATTGTTGGGCCCCGGCCATTGTGGCCAGCGTGACATTACTGATTAAAAAGAGGACAAATGCACGTTTCATGGCCTAAGTAGTATATATATTATTCATTACCAATAAAATACAATTTCAGGCAAAATAATACTACTATTAGTTACATCCAAACTAAGCAGACGTTTTGAACGCTGCGCAGCCCTAAATCCAGTCTGTTTCTACCAGGGTAAATATTTCGTCGACCGTTGTCTGGAACACGAAGGCAATTTTTAACGCGAGCAGGGTTGATGGAACAAACTTTCCAATCTCGATAGAATTGATGGTTTGCCTTGAAACACCTACTTTTTCCGCCAATTCGGCTTGTGTTATATTCTGCTTGGCCCGTTCGACTTTAAGGGAATTTTTCATTTTCAAACAGCTATTCCCAAGAAAGGTACAATCGTAAATAGTAAATACAGATAGCCAAAGCGAATACGAGTATAAGGAAGTGATTGATATCGACCAGCTGAAATGAAAGCGCCTGATGTTCGTAAAGATTCGTGCTAATCAGCTTCAAAGCGTACCCCACCATCAGCGCAATATATGCGGAAGAAGATTTCAAAATCTTTACGCGCTCATCTTCTATTGCTTCTTTGCTTACGAATAGCATAAACAGTCCTGCCAGCAAAGGTATTTCGGAACCTTTTGACTCGTCGATAAAAAGTACCGCAATACCGGCAAGCGTAAATAATATGGCCAGATACTTTAAAATCTTGTGCATGGCATTGTAAGTTTAATTGTCTAAAAGTACATTTTGTTTATCTAAAAGACAAATATACTTTACTTTTCATGACAACCTTCGCTCTCGATCGTCTTAATGTCTTTATAAAATTTCCTCCCGCTCCCTGATTTCAATGAAAGTGCTACGAAATGAACGGCGAGTGATATAACTTTGTAATCAATATCACCTGATATACCAACTATCAAAGCTATGGAACGCAGTCAAGCCGAGGAGGTAAAGGCATTGCAGGACACGATTTATGTGATCGGAGGCAAGTGGAAACTTCCCATTATTAACTCGATATGCAACGGAAATAAACGTTTTCGCGAAATTGAAAGGAGTATTCCGGGTATCACGACCCGTATGCTCTCGAGAGAACTGAAAGAAATGGAAATGAACAAACTGATCACCCGGACGGTGTACCCCGACTCCCCGGTGCTGGTAGAATACGAGTCGACACCCTATTGCAAGACTTTTGGCAACATTATCCTGGCCATGATCGATTGGGGTAAGGAACATAAAAAGTATATTACGACTGAACCATCAGCAGCGACAGCCGCTGCGATCGAGAAACCTGTTGTCTGAACCAATCCGTCATGTCCTCAGAACCAAAGAAAACCGCTGGCAAACCGCGCGCGCCCAGGATGAGCGACGCAGAGCAGGTCGCCGAGTTTATGGCACGCCTGGAACATCCATTGAAAGCGGAAATCGAAGCTGCAAGGGCTATCATTAAGTCGGCCAGTCCCAGAATAGCCGAGCGCATCAAATGGAATGCTCCCAGTTATTACACCTCTGCGGATCTGCTGACGTTCAACCCCCGCACCATCAAAAATGTGCAGATTGTGTTTCATCACATCGCCATTACGGAAATCCGGTCGGAGCTGCTCGAAGGTGATTATAAGGATCGGCGGCTCGTCCATCTGAACGACATGGCGGATCTGGTTGCCAAGCGAGAGGAATTGGAGCGCGTGCTGCGCGAGTACGTCGATCTGGTTGGCTGACACATGAAAACACCAAGTCCCCAGCGCATCGAACAAGCCATTCCGGAAGTCGGGATTGCAGGAATTGTAAGTCAGGCGAGAAAAAAGCGAGGACTAACGCAGGAAGAGCTGGCTGAACTAACGCATTTGACGGTACGGACCATACAGCGGATCGAAAATGGCAAAACCACTCCCCGACCTTATACCCTACGGACCATTTCGACGGTCCTGAATATCCCGTTTGAAGACCTCAACGAACCGCATAACGCGCAAGCTCCTGATCCGATCACCGGAGACACCGACGCGACAAAGAGCATCCATGACCTGAGATTGCTTTGTCTGTCCTGTTTCAGCTATCTCGTTTTGCCGTTCATTCATTTTCTGTTGCCCCTCTTTTTATTAAGGAAGATGAAAGACCTGCCTCCGACCGCTCTGGCCTTTGGCCGACGGGTGCTCAGGACGCAAATCTACTGGTTACTGGTGCTGCACCTGCTGCTTTTGCTCACTGTCGCCTACAATTTTTCAGTCGCCCCACGGCTCCCTGCCGGCTATGTTCTCCACTACCTGGTACCTGTTTTCTTCATGTACTTCGCGAATGCATTATGGATCGGAAGAGCACTTATCCAATGTAAAAAGCTGATTCATAGCCTGTAATAAAACACTCAAACGCGGTAATTATTAAATGTCGGGCAAAAGTCGGGCTTCTGGCCGGCTGTCCTTTGTGCATTGCGGCTACATTTGACTCATCTAGTCAAACCTTGAAGTCTGAAAGAAATGAACGCACATCGGTGTCTTTTTTTGCTGATCGCATTGGGATCGGGAGTATGGATTAATCACGCCAGAGGCCAGCAGGCGCGCGGTCTGCCGGCCAACCAGCTGGTGCTACCGGCGACTTCCCACACCATCGCATTTGAGTGGCAGGGCGACTCCCTCGGCACAAATTGGGAGCCGTATGCGGCGTTGCTGTTGCCCGTCCGGCTTCCCGGTTGCCCGCAGCAGTTGTATATGCAATTTGATTCAGGCTCTCCCTACTCCATGTTTTACCGGGAGACATTGCTGGGCATCGCCAAAGGCGCTATTCCGATGACGGACTCCGCACAGACATTGGAAAACTACACCTTCCATATAGGTACAATGCCGGTAACCGCAAAATCCATTGCCGTGAAGCAGTTTTCCGACCCCAGGGCACAATCCGGTTCCATCAACCCAATGGTGATCATCGGCACGATCGGGTCGGATTTCATGGAAAACAGAGTGATAATGATAGACTATCCGCAGAAGCGGATTACCAATGGCGCCGAATTGCCTACTTCCCTGAAAGCGGAGCCGCTGATGTCGGAATTTTCTTTCCCGGGCAGGTCTGTACTTTTGCCCGCTATCATCCATGGAGCGGAGACAATGCTGTTCTTCGACACCGGTTCCAGCGCATTTGAGCTCCTGACCGACAAGGAGAACTTCGACCGGATGGCCACGCCTGGTCTGTCACCGGTTCAATACCAGGTAACATCCTGGGACAAGATCCTGACCGCCCGAACCAGTCCAACCAGAGACAGTCTCACAATGGCATTTACACGAGTTCCCATTCGCCACGTCACCTACATGGAAGGTGCCAGCGCCGCCCAGATCAACCAGATGCGAAAACTGGGGATTGGCGGGATGACAGGCAATAAGTTATTCCTGCATCACAGGCTGTTACTGGATGTCCGAAACAAAAAATTTGCAGTTCTGGAACCTCAGTAACTTTCTGTCGCCCCACGCTTACTCCTATACGCTTGCGCATCGGCCCGCATATGCGCAAGCGATTAAGATCGTGCAAGCTTATTCGCGAATCGTCGGCGTCCGGAAAGGAACCGACGCCGGTACGGCACAATTTGCTCAGTTCTACCAACATTGCATGCCTAACGGCATTTCCGAGCTCTCCTGTATACCGACCATGCCTTAAAAGGCCTACCAATATTGCATGCCTAACGGCATTTTTTAGCTACTAAGACAAAACATTTCGCCCGTTGCACCACCTACAAAATCGCGTAGCGATGTAATATCGGTAGTACAACATTTCTCGCACCATTCCAAAATCCCGTAGGGATGCAACGACAAAGCACTTCAATCGGCCCGTTGTGAGTGCCAACCCATTGAATTTGGCTTATTGCCCTACCCACAAAATCGCGTAGCGATGTAATATCGGTAGCACAACATTTCCCGCGTAATTCTAAAATCCCGTTAGGGATGCAACGAAAAAGCATTACAATCGGCGCAATGTGAACCACATCCTATTAAAAACGATCGCTGCTTGTCAAAATCAATGCATTAATTTTACAACACCTTTTCGAAACAAACACTGTTTTCGATCCCTACATATTGCCCGTAATTAGGCGTCCGGGCATAGCCGTTTTTCTCATACAATGCGATGGCCTCCGGCTGCCTTTTACCCGTTTCAAGTACGCATTTCCGGTAACCCATTTCCTTCGCCCAGCGTTCCAGTTCGCTCAGGACATGTGTCGCGATACCCTTTTTACGGCCGTCAGGAGCCACGTACATGCGTTTTACTTCCATCGCCCCGTTATCGAATGCTTTGATGGCCCCGCAGCCGACAGGCTTTTCCTCCACATAACATACCACCGCGTGCCGGATCTTGTCTATCTTATTGAATTGGGAATAAAATGAATGGTCGGCACCATCACGCTCTGCGAGATCGGCGTCCAACAGCCTCACCATAGCCTGAAAATCGGGGTCGTCAGAATCAGTTCTTTGAATATAAATGCCCATGCCGTCGCTTTTTTCTCATTAAATACAACCAAATATAGACTTTGGAATGCATGCTTGCAATCTTACGGGATCGTTTGCTACTACTATGTAACCCCATTTACATTTCCTTCAAATCACCTATCTTGTGTGCCCGGAAGCCGGACTTTCAGCTACAAAAACCGGATAAAACTTTAAAGCCATGACAATCAGAGATTTGTTTTACAGCCATGAAGGCAACCTCATTCACAAATGGGACCACTATTTTGATATTTATGAAAAACACTTTTCGCAATACCGCGGCAAGAAGGTAAATATGCTCGAAATAGGCATCTCGCACGGGGGCTCGCTGCAATTGTGGAAGAAGTTCTTTGGTCCTGATGCGCACATCTACGCCATTGACATTAATCCGGATTGTAAAAAACTAGAAGAAGAGAATACGACCATCTTTATCGGCTCGCAAAGTGATAAGGGATTTCTTGAAAATGTAATGGCACAATTGCCCGAACTCGATATTATTCTCGACGATGGCGGACATACGATGATGCAGCAGCTCGTCTCGTTCGAAACACTTTACCTGAAAGTGAAAGAAGGCGGACTCTACGCAGTAGAAGATACGCACACCTCCTACTGGACGGAATTTCACGGCGGCCTGAGGAAGCCGGGCACATTCATCGAGTACTCCAAAGGGCTCGTAGACAAGCTTTACGAACACCATATTCACGACAAAAGCGCCATTACTTTCGACGAGATATCCCGCCATATCAACAGCATTGCCTTTTACGACAGTGTGGTGATTTTTGAAAAAGCAAAACGCCCGGGGCCGTTTCATAAGCAGGTAGGGACCAAAACAATCACTCCCTACGAGCCTACGGAATTAAAGAAAGAATCGCTTCTGGACTCGCTCAAAGCCATGTTCAGGAAGAAGGAAAGACATAGCTTTGAGATCAACGACGGCGGATTTGTAAATAAACAGGCTAAGGATTAACGCAGCTCATCGAGCTCCACCACTTTGGGTGTCCTGGTGAGCCAGTGAATGATCAGCCAGGCTACGAGATAGGTAAAACCGCAAATCGTGAAAATAATGTTGTATCCCGCCTGAATGTTTCCTACTGCCTTATAGGTGTCCAGCAGATCGCCGATCAGGATCGGGAACAGGATACCGCCAACAGCCCCGGCCATGCCGCCAATGCCTACCACGGAACTGACGGCCTGTTTGGGAAAAAGGTCGGAAGGTAGGGTAAACACATTGGTCGCCCAGGCCTGATGCAACGCCACGGCAAGACTAATGAGCCCGACGGCCATCCATACCCCGGAAGAAAACTGGATAAGGATCACGGACAGTTCACAGAACGCCAGCACAAGCAGTACGGTCTTGCGCGCTTTGAGGGTCGGCCACCCTTTTTTGATCAGCCAGGAAGACAGGTAGCCACCGCCAATGCTGCCCACTGTGGTAGCGGTGTAAATCAACATCAGTTCCAGGCTTGGCTTTTTAAGATCCAGGTTGAAAGTGGAGGCGAAGTACGACGGCAGCCAAAAGAGGAAAAACCAGTAAATGGGATCGATAAGGCCTTTACCTGTAATGTACGCCCAGGTTTGCGGAAATGTAAACAGTTTGAGCCATTTCACGGGCTGCTTTTCAGCCGCATTCTCGTCCCGGTCCTGCCCGCTGACAATGTATTCCAGTTCTTCGGCGGTAATGCGCTTTTGTTTCGCCGGTATGTCATAAAACACCAGCCAGAACACCAGCCACACAAAACCCAGGGCGCCGGTGATCCAGAACACTTCCTGCCACCCATAACGACTTAAAATCCAGGGCACCAGCAGTAAGGCCACGACCACCCCGACGCTGGTTCCGGCATTGAACAGCCCGGTAGCCAACGCCCGTTCTTTTTTAGGAAACCATTCTGCGACCGTTTTGACAGCCGCCGGATAATTGCCTGCCTCTCCCAGCCCCAGCCCGACACGTGCCACCCCGAATCCGAACGCGCTGCGTGCCACCGCGTGCAGCATGCCGGCGACACTCCAGAAGACGATCGTAAAAGAATAGCCGGCCTTCGTTCCGATCTTGTCGATGAGCCAGCCGAACACCAGCAAACCCACGGCATAGGCAGCCGTAAATGCCATCACAATGCGCGCAAAATCAGTTTCCGTCCACACAAATTCCTTTTCCAGAATGGGTTTCAGCAAGCCGATGATCTGCCTGTCGAGGTAATTGATGGTCGTAGCGAGAAAGAGCAGGACCACGATGATCCAGCGGTAATTCTTGATTTTACCCATTTCTAAGCAAGTTTTTGTGCGAATTGGAGGAAATGTGCTTTCAGGCCATCCCAGTCTTTCTCCTGGATCAGTTTCTTGTCAAACAGCTGCCCGCCGACACCCAGTCCATTGGCACCTGCTTTGAGAAATGCCGACATGTTTTCCAGGCCGACGCCGCCGGTTGGCAGTAATTTGAGCTGGTTCATCGGCGCTTTCAGGTCTTTGATATACTCCGGCCCCAGGGAGGTAGCCGGGTAAATTTTGACCATCGACGCACCCATTGTCCAGGCATTGTAAATTTCAGTAGGTGTAAATGCCCCCGGGAAAACCGGAATACCTTTTTTGACACAGGATTTAATGACCTTTTTACTGATCACGGGCGTGACGATGAATTGTGCCCCGGCCTCGAGTGCCGCTTCCAGGTCGTCTTTGGTACAAACGGTGCCCGCTCCGATATTCAATCCGTAATGCTCGCTTTCGAGGGCATAGCGGATGATGTCGCTCGCTCCCGGGGTGTTCATGGTGATTTCGACGGTCGTCAGTCCGGCTTCCCGGTAAATGGGAAGAATGCGCTTGACATCTTCCGGTGAAATATTACGGATAATGCCGACCAGCGGCGCTTTGTTAAACAGCTCCCATGAAAATGTACGCTCACTCATAAATTTGTTCTATTCAATGTTAAATTCTGGTTCTCAAATATGCGGATATGCCCGACCGTCGCTGCCCTGTCCACGATCCCCGATGGAAGAATCGTTGCCCGGCCGGCCAGGTTCAGTGTTTCGATGGCTGCCTGATACAAATGGTACAGGTTATGGCCCCCGCAGAGGACGAGGTGCGCATTGGTTTCCTTCGTCAGGTCGCGGATTTCATAGCCGATCAGCAGCCCGCTCAGGAACATGCCATTTTGCCTCTTATCTAATAAATCAAAAAGCTGGTTAGTTCTTACTGTAAATAATGCATTTAAAATATTGCCCGAACCCGATTCGCGCAGACCCGCACGGAACGCATCCCGTGCCTCCGCCGTAAAATCGGCCTGCTGAATAGGTTCGATAGAATCTTTGAGGATGCTGTGATATGCCATGAGATTGAACACTTCGCCGGTCATGAACGTCTTAAAATCCACCAGTCGGCCGTCCCGGACAAACATATGTTTCGAATGCGTTCCGGGAAAGATGAAAACGGCGTCTCGCCCCGAAAGGTCCATCGCGGCACCTAGGCCGATCAGCTGGGTTTCCTCGCCCCGCATCACATCATGATCACTTTTTACCCCCGAAACCAGCATCATTTCATGTGCAAAACCTTCCTCTTCCCCAAAGTACCCGACATGCACGTGGCTTCCGTCGAGCGCAAAAGGCAAACTCGCGTAAGGCAGTTCCTTCATGCCGATGGAAGATGACGCCATGCCCGAAAGCACGATAGGGACACCAGTGGTATCTACACCTGTCTGCTGGCCGAGCACCGCGATATGTTTGGCCAGGATATCTTTAAAAAAGACATCCCGCGCTACTCCCCGGGCGATGTCCGCTTCTTTCCATGCATTATAGGCCGTCCCGATCCCGCCGGGGGAAGTAACTTCACCCGCAACCTCATGGTCCTTCACATGCACCAGTCTTAATCTAAATGAGGACGTTCCCCAGTCACAGCTCAGCAGGTACTTTTTCATCGTTTTAAACTTTTTACTCAGTTAGGGGCCGGGAACCGAAGCTCCTGGCTGGAAAATGGACGTTCCTGCCGCACTTTCTTTGCTATGGTAGTGCGAATGCCATGTAAGTGCCGCCTGGTTTCAGGCCATAGCGGGTTCCCCCGGCTGCGATCGCAATATATTGCTTTCCTTTGACCATATAAGTAATCGGCGTCGCGAAACCGCCGGCAGGCAGTTTGTACTCCCACACCACCTTGCCGGTAGCGGTATCGAATGCCCTCAGCTTTTCGTCATAGGTGGCAGCGATAAACAGGAGTCCGCCCGCTGTTACGATCGGTCCCCCGTGGTTTTCGGTGCCGGTTGGCGGCAGGCCCTGGCGTGCGAGCTCGGGATACTCGCCCAATGTCACCTTCCACAGGTATTCGCCGGTATTCATGTCAATGGCATTTAAAGTGCCCCAGGGCGGTTTGATAGCCGGGTAATTGTCCTGATCCCGGAACTGCACATTACCGTTGTTGACATATGGCGGCATGTACGGAAAATCGGCACCGTTTTGGGTTCTCGCCTGAGCCGTTTGCGCATGAATGTCATTGGCCGATGGTTTCTCCTCCTGTTTTAAAAGGAAATTGACGATCGCATTGCGGTCTTCTTTCGAAATATGCTGAAAAGAAGGCATTCGTCCGCGCCCGGTCTCCAACAATGTCGCGATCTGCTCCCGGCTCATGCGGAGGCCAACATCCTTCAAAACCGGATAAGCCTGAGCAGCTGCCGACGCTGTCGCACCCTTGGCGTCAGTCGCATGGCAGGCTGCGCAATTCGTATTGAAAAGAACCGAACCCTTCGAAACAGCTATCCCAGGCTGCGCGGATCCGGCGTTCCGCATTTTGAGCCACCAGAGCATATTGTTGCCATTGACATACACGATACCGCCGGGGTCGGCTGCCGTACCGCCCCATTCAGCTCCGCCGCCGATACCGTAAAGCAAACCGCCAAGGGTGTCGGGCGGCTGGTTTTTGGGTCCTTTGTTGCTGCTTTTGAACCGGTCGAGTACGTATGCGTGCGCTTCGGGCGTGCGGGTGGTTATGTCTGACTGGGTCAATGTCTGGTTGGCAAATGGCGCCGGTTTCACCGGAACAGGCTGCGTGGGCCAGGGCGCGTCACCAGGTAATGCTGCGGCCGCGGGGGTGGGTACTTCTTTTACAGGAAACAATGGCTTACCCGTCTCCCGGTCCAATAGAAAAATATACCCGTCCTTGGTAGCCTGTGACACCGCATCGACCATTTTGCCATTCTTTTTCACAGTAATGAGGTTAGGCGGACAAGGAATGTCCCGATCCCAAAGGTCGTGATGGACGGTCTGGAAATGCCACCGCCGCTTGCCGGTGCCGGCATCCAGGGCGATCACGCAATTGGCAAACAGGTTGGTACCCTTTCGGGCCGCACCATAGAAGTCGACGGACGGAGAGCCCGTTCCCAGAAAAACCATTCCCCGCTTTTCATCGATCACCATGCCCGCCCAGCAATTGGCACCACCCAGCTTTCGGTACGAGTCCTTCGACCACGTCTCATAGCCATATTCTCCCGGCAGCGGGATAGTCCTGAACACCCAGGCCACCTTGCCTGTGCGCACATCGAATGCGCGGATGTGCCCGGGCAATGCATCCCCGCCCTCCGAGACCGACGAGCCGGTAATCAACAGGTTTTTGTAAATGACACCCGGTGTGGTATTACGGATATTGAACTGATAAGGATCGTAACCATACGTTTCCTTGTCCCCCAGCCCGTCATGGAAATCCACCTCCCCGTTTTTACCAAAACCCTCCACCAGCCGCCCGGTTTCTGCATTCAATGCAAATAAAGAAGCTCCGGCAGTAAACAGAATGCGCTTATCATTCCCTTCCGACCAGTACACGACCCCACGAACCGGGTGGAACCTGGGTCTTTTGCCTTCGAAAGGATCAAATTTCCAGAGCTCCTTTCCGCTCGCGGCGTCAACGGCAAAGACCTTCAAGCGCGGCGTGGCGCCATACATAATGCCGTCGATCACGATGGGCTGGCACTGGATATCCATGCCACGCTCCCCGGGTTTGTTGTTTTCACCGGTATCATACGACCAGGCGGGTTGCAGGTTTTTCACATTGCCCTTATTGATCTGGGTCAATGACGAATAGCGGTTGCCGGCATTGTTGCCGCCGTACACCGGCCAGTCGGCATCCTTGGGGTCGTCCTGGCCCGGCGGGGAAAGCGCGCAGAAAATTGCAGTTACAAACAATGCCGGTATGATCGGAAAACGGATCGTCATAGGGTTTGGGTAAATAGTTGTTATTTCAATAATCACCCCGCCTCCGACTTCGCTCAGCGGACATAACGGTCGCGCTGAGCGAAGTCAAAGCATGCAGGGCTAAATGAAGGTTACTCGTTCAAATTCGGGTTGATGGACGTGTCGGTGTAGGGCAGCGGAAACCAGTAATTCGCTTTTACGATCGGTTTGATAGGCTGCAAATCATCCGTACTTTTTTTAGCATTGGCCTCCTCCACCTTTTCAAGACGGATCAGGTCAAACCAGCGTGTTCTTTCACAGGCAAACTCCCACGCACGTTCCTGAACCACCTCATCGGCAAACTGGGCAGCGGTAAGCCCATCCGTCAGCGCGAGCGCTTTGGTACCTGCTGCCCGGCCGCGCAGCCGGACTTTGTTCAATGCATCGTAAGCAGCCTGGTCGGGTCCACCGGTTCCACGGGCCTTCGCCTCGGCATAGACGGTCAGTACGTGCGGGTACCGCATCATCACCGAAGGCAGCGAAATGCTCGATGTGACGATATTGCCTTTGATGTACCATTTCTGGTAATAAGGATGTTTGGTCAGACTGTTTTGCCAGGGAATTTTGGTAGCGCCCAGCCCAAACTCGGTCCGGAAAGTAGCGTCCTTGCGGGG
>CBFGMV010000132.1:0-21533 GCA_965649915.1 uncultured Dyadobacter sp. | reverse complement strand
GGTGCGGTCAGGCCGATCATTTCCATCGTTAGCTCGGCATAAGTGCGCATGCCGCCGATCGAAAAATTGTAAAACTGATCTTCAGGAAATGCTTCAATAACCTTCCTGCTAAGGCTGCGATGCCCTTGCCAATGTGCCAGTAATGCTTCGGAATTGATAACGTTGGCGTTTGTTGTGATTTCTTTTTCGATGCTGCTAGTTTCCATGTCAAAGGTTTTTAATGTTTATTGTTTGATTGCATTACAAACTAAACACCGGCCTGTGACAGCAGTATGTCAGCAGCATTTTGAACGCCGTCAAAAAAAAGAATTTATTTTAACGCGTTCAGAGTCCCGTCGAAACGATAGCTCCTTCCCTGCACGGTTGGGATGGTGATCACCTTGTCGCCGTAGCGCATGGTGCATTTATTGCCGGTTTTGGATAAAACAGTGACAGTCTGAAGTTTGCCGTTTTTCCATTCCAGATCCATTTCAAAACCGCCTCTGGTACAAATGCCCCTTACTTTGCCCTCCGGCAACGCAGCAGGTAATGCAGGTAAGAGGTTGATTTCGCTTAAATGGCTTTGGACCAATGTCTCCAAAATGCCTGATGCCCCGCCGAAATTTCCGTCAATCTGAAAAGGCGGATGCGCGTCGAAGAGGTTGGGGTAGGATCCTCCGCCGCTCATTTTCTGTCCGGCGTCGAATACCGGGTTAAACAGTTTGCGGATCATCGTATAGGCGTGCTCGCCGTCGAGGAACCGCGCCCAATAGTTGATCTTCCATGCCAGGCTCCAACCTGTACCGTCATCGCCCCGGTAATTCAATGATTTGATAGCAGCGCGGGTCAGGCCGGGCGTGGCGGTCGGAGTGATCTCTTCGCCCGGGTACACCCCCCATAAATGCGAGACATGACGATGATGGTTGGTGGTGTCGTCGATATCGGTCATCCATTCCTGCAACTGTCCGTGGCGACCGATCTGGTTCGGAGCGATTTGCTTTGAGGTTTGAGTAAGTTTTTCGGCAAATGCGGCGTCGGTTTGGAGGATCGCCGCTGTTTCAATACAAGCTTTGAACAAGGCACGGATGATCTGATGGTCCATCGTAGGGCCGGCCACCAGGCCCCCGTTTTCCGGTGAGTTGGAGGGCGAACTGATCAGGTAGCCTGTTTTGGGATCTTTCACCAGAAAATCGAGGAAGAATTCGGCTGCCCCTTTCATCAACGGATATGCGGTTTTTTGGAGAAAAGCCCTGTCCTGCGTAAAGCGGTAATGCTCCCACAAATGCAGACTAAGCCAAGCGCCGCCTGTCACCCATATACCATGGTTTGAAGCATTGATGGGAGCAGCTCCTCGCCAGAGATCCGTGTTGTGATGCAAGACCCACCCATTGGCATTATAATGTACTTTCGCCACCTCGGCACCGGTCTGGGACGCGTCTTTAACCAGATCGAAAAGCGGCTCGTGGCATTCGCTCAGGTTGGTCAGCTCCGCCGGCCAGTAATTCATTTCCGTATTGATGTTGACCGTGTATTTGCTGTCCCATGAAGGGGCCAGTTTATGGTTCCATTTACCCTGTAAGTTGGCTGCGTGCGTTCCCGGGCGGCTGCTCGCGATGAGCAGGTAGCGCGCGTACTGCACGTACAAGGCAAGTAATGCAGGATCATCCGGGTTACTTTTGAAACGGATCAGCCGCTCGTCGGTCGGCAGGCCGGATGCGTCGTTAGCAGGCAGGAAGAACCGGAAGCGGTTGAAAAGGTTTTGATAATCGGTTAAATGTGCTTTGTAGGCTGCCTGGTACGTAGTGGCATTGCGGAGAATGGAGCTCGTTTTGACACCGGGATCCCCATTAATGCTCTTGTAATTGACATAAGGCGTCGCTGCCGACAACACCAGCGTCGCACGGGTCGCATGCGCAATGGTGAGTTGGCCATTCGCCTCCCTGACTTTCCCATCCGTTAACACTTTCAGCCGTGCAATGCCCGAAAGTACACCATTCTCAACCTTCACTTCGAGCATCAGTTCGTTACCACTGGCCGTGACTTTTTTGCTCTTGTGAATGGCGTCCATGCGAACCGAGAAGCCGAGAGCCTCTTTTTTCGAACTGGTGAGTTCATAGTAAATGGCCTTGGCCGGATAGCTGGCGAATGCCTGTCGGGTATAGTCCACACCCCCGGCATTATAGCGGACGGTGGCGGTGGCAGTCGCCAGATCCAGTTCGCGTTGGTAACCGGAGAATTTTTCATGACCGGGAAAATCGATGTAAACGTCGCCAAACGCCTGATAGGCCATTTGCCGGAGCGGCTGGCTCATAAACTCTTTGTTGGCGAGCGCTTCGGCCTCTTTCTGCTGCCCTTCGTTCAGTAACGTCCTGATAGCCGTCAGGTGGCGGGCTGCACCCTCATGCGCGTAGCTTCGGGGTTCGCCGGTCCATAAGGTTTCTTCATTGAACTGGATCTGTTCATTGCTGACCCCTCCGAAAACCATGGCAGCCAATGCGCCGTTGCCGACCGGCAACGCCTCTTCCCATTGCCGGGCGGGCTGTTTGTACCACAGTTTGGATGTGTTATCCTGCTGCGCAAGGCAGGGTGGCAGACAAAGTATTATAAAAGCAATAAATTGAAGGGGGAGCTTCATATGATGCATGAGTATTGGAACTTGGATAAGAAATGATTTCCGACCTAACCTGATTTGCTTATGCTGACGTGATTTCATTGCGCCCTCCCGTACAAAAACAGCTTGGTATTTCAAGTGTTTTGTTGAAAAACGGCTAGTATTTGTCATCCTAATGTGCTACCTTATTGATGTATCCGCATCACACTATGCAACTGAATGTTCACCCCACCGGGCTGGAAGAGATCAGGGCGTTCCGCACGATGTTCCTGCATGAAAACCAATTCCAGTTTGTATGCAATAAGTGCCATGACTATGGCTGGGCTGATACCTGGCTGTTTGAAATGGATGGCGTTTCGGTCGGCTATGGCTCCGTGTGGGGCACCGACCGCCGGCAGGATCGCGACACGATTTTCGAGTTTTTTCTCATTCCCCATTATCGCAGGCATGCGACGGCCATTTTCGAGGAATTCAGAAACCTGAGCAAGGCCATCTGGATCGAATGCCAGAGCAACGACATTTTCCTGACCACGATGCTGCATCGCTTTTGTGAAAATTCCTTTGCCGAAGCCATTCTTTTCGAAGACCATTTCCAAACGGATTTCACCCTGCCCGGCGTCCTTTTCCGTCGCCGGACCGACGATGATCCCATGGATGGCGACGATAGTGAGTATGTAGTCGTTGCCAACGGAGAAATCGTAGCCAGCGGCGGATTGATGCTGAACTATAACATTCCCTATGCCGACCTTTATATGCAAACCAGAGAAGCATTCAGGTGTCGCGGCTATGCCACTTTTCTGGTGCAGGAGCTGAAACGTGTTGCGTACGAAATGGGACGGGTCCCCGCCGCACGCTGTAATGTGAGCAACCGGATTTCGCAGGCGACGTTAGAAAAAGCAGGGCTGCGGGTGTGTGGTTTCCGATTGAAAGGGGCTTTGAGAGCTTTTAACGAAGCATGAAACGCAAGGCACGCTTTTTGAAGGTCAATGGTCCAAATCAAAACAAACTGAACCATGGCCACTACAAAAAACAATACGAAGGAAGCACCATCCAAAGCAAAATCAACAACGAATGCGGAAAAGGGCGCTGCGACGAAAAGTACAGCGAAAAGCTCCGCTAAAAGCACATCGGCTGCTTCGGCAGACAACAATAAAAAGAGCGCGGCAGGCACTAGCTCGTCAGCAGGCAAAAAGGCGCCGGCTGCCAGCAAGAGTTCCGGTGATGAAAAGAGTTCCACCCGCAAGGCTGCCGGCGACAGTAAGGATTCCGGCAAGAAGTCTTCTGCGACAGGCAAGGCCTCAACGGCCGGTAAAAAGTCGGGAAGCAGCGCTTCAAAATCCAGTACATCCACGCGCGACCACGATACGATCCGTCAATGGGCCGAAAAGCGGGGCGGTATACCCTCCATGGTGAAGGGCACCGGCGGTAAAAAGGACGACACCGGCATCCTGCGGATCGATTTTCCCGGTTATAGCGGGGACGGTTCTTTGCAGGAAATAAGCTGGGACGAGTTTTTTGCCAAATTTGACGAAAGTAAACTCGAATTCCTGTACCAGGAGCAGACTGCCGACGGGAAGGAAAGCCGGTTTAACAAGTTCGTTTCCAGTAACTAGTGTATCGGATTGCAGTTTTGAGTAAGTAAAAAGGTTGCCGCGTGGCAACCTTTTTACTTATAATGTCCAGAGGCTATCGGCGAAATAAGCCTTACAGTCTTTGAAATTTTCGACCACCCGGAAATTGCTTGCAGTCGCGACATCTTCTATTTCCTTTAATGTGTATTTTTTGGACAACTCAGTCCATATCAGCTCATTACGGTCAAAGTCGTAGCATCTGTCCAAATGCCGCACATGTACTTTCTGCGGCACAAGACTGACCAGGTAACTCCTGACCTCGCCATTGACAGGATTGTAATGGGAATAAAAGTCAAACTGATTGGTCTTGAAACTCCCTCCCAGTTCCCGGTTGATCCGATGCAGCAGGTTAATGTTGAATGCTTTCGTAATGCCCCGCGGGTCGTCGTATGCGCACCGTATCGTAGCCGGGTTCTTTTGAAGGTCAAAGCCTGTCAACAGGTAGTCGCCTGGGTTCATACAGCTCCGGAAGTCGGTCAGCAGGCTGTGGACTTCATGCGGTTCGTAGTTTCCGATATTGCCGCCCAGGAAGAGGAGCAGGCTCGGTACTTTGGTAGCCGAGAGTTCTTCCATCATGGAAAAATAATTCCCGATCATGGGTTTGATCTTCAACCCCGGAAGGCGTTCCGCCATATTGGTTACCAGTCCTTCGATGGCTTTTGCCGAGATATCAATGGGCACATAGGTAAAATCAACGTAGGCGTCGACCAGTTTTTTAAGCAGCTGCCGTGTTTTAATACCGTCACCCGCCCCAAACTCGACAATCTGGAACGGCTGGTCGAACCGGAGCTGTTTGAGGATGTTTTCACCTTGCAAAGATAAAATCTCAAATTCGCAGGGCGTGGGGTAGTACTCAGGCATTTTCATAATGTCCTGAAAAATGCCGCTTCCGATGTCGTCGTAAAAGTACTTGCTCGAAATGTGTTTCAATGGGGCAGATAGGCCCTTGTGGATGTCTTTGGCGAAAATTTGTATGTCTGTCATGGTCAATGGATTATCGCGCCAGCCGTATGCCTGTGTACTGCCAGCGCTCGTGTGTGTGAAAGAAATTACGGTAAGTTTTGCGTGCGTGTCCCGGTGAGGTGGCGACCGACGCTCCGCGCAGGACCATCTGATTCACCATAAATTTGCCGTTGTATTCACCAACGGCGCCCGGTGCCTTACTGAAACCAGGGTAGGGCAGGTAAGCACTGTTGGTCCATTCCCAGCGCTGCCCCCAGTCCAGGTTCACCGATGCAACCTCCCATTCGAACTCGGTGGGGAGCCGCATTCCCCTCCATTGGGCAAATGCCGATGCTTCGAAGAAACTGATATGGCTCAGGATTGCGTCCGGATCAATCTTTTGTAGTCCGGCCAGCGTGTACTGATGCCAGGTGCCATCGATTTGGTGCCAGTACATCGGGTTACGAACGGCATTTTCATTCACCCATGACCAGCCTTCATCGAGCCAAAGATTGAAATTCTGATAGCCGCCCGCTTCCATGAATTCAAGGTATTCATCATTGGTAACCAGCGCTTTGTCTATTTCAAATTCATGCAGATATACTTTGTGACGGCCCAGTTCATTGTCGAAACAAAAGCCATCTCCGTGGTGGCCTATGTCATAAATCCCCTCGGGGATCATTAGCAATCCTGATTCTGCATTGCGGCCTTGGACAAGGTTGTGTGCCGGGTCGTACACGGGAAAGAGTGGATTATGGCCCAGAATGTACTTGATATCCGTTACCAGTAACTCCTGGTGTTGCTGCTCGTGGTGCAGGCCCAGCTCCACCAAAGTTATTATGTCGGAATCGTAGCAATCTTCCAGGAATGCATCCATTTGAGCGTCGACGTATGCGCGATAGGCGTACACGCTTTTGGTGGTGGGCCGTGTAACATTTCCCCTGTCTGTTCGCAGCGTGCGCTCGCCCACATTGTTGTAGTAACTGTTAAAGAGGTAGTTAAAATCCGGATCGTAGACCTGGTAGCCTGGTGCGGAGGCTTTGAGAATAAACGTCTCAAAAAACCAGGTTGAATGGGCCAGGTGCCACTTCGGCGGACTTACAAATGGCACCGGCTGAGGGACGTAATCCTCCGTTTCGAGCGGCGCACATATTTTCTCGCTGTGTTTCCGGACATTCCGGTACGCTTCCCTAATGCTGGTGGTTTCCATTAGTTGCATAGTTTTTCAGATCGGTGATGGTTTGGATATTCAAGGATTGTGCCTGTCCGCGCCGCATCATGAGCGCGTAGGCATTGTTGAAACCGATAGGCCGGAGCCATTCCAGCTGATAGCGGTTTGAGAATTCAGTTTTAACAAAATCATAAACCTTGCCGCGGTCACCCGCCAGGCGCTGCAACTGCGGTTTGTCCGTTTTCAGTATCGCCAGCAGACCTGTGCCGGTGTACTCGGGATACATATCGATTTCACCATGATGCAATGCGTCGAAGCAGATCTTGGTTCCACCCAGGCCGGTCTTGGTAACTGCTTTGAGTTTGGTGTAGCCCTCGATCAGTTCCTTGTACATGTGGATAAGAATGTACTGTTCGGCGAAAATCTTGGAACCCAGGCGAATCGTTCCCACGGTCGTTTCTGCGGGCTTTTTGTAAAGGTTTTTGGCCAACAGGAAATCATGAGCCACTTTTTCAGGACTCTGTTTGAGATAATCGACCCGATAATTCAGTTCGGTCATGACCGAGTCGTTGATCAACCCTGTCAGCATTTCGAGCACGGGCCGCAGCTCGGGATGGCGTTGGAGCGTTTCCTGCCTGACCAGCGGGGCCGCATAATAAGGAGGGAAAATATGCTGGTCATCTTCTAGCGTGACGAGGTCGAATGCTTTCAGTCGGCCGTCGGTACTGTACCCGCTGATCACATCCAGCTGCTTCTCGAAGGCGGCCTTGTACATCACTGCATCACTGATCACGACAGTAGGGATATCCAGCCGGTACACCGATTTCAAGCCCAGGTAACCATCCTCACGACCCATGAATTCGGGTGTAAAGCCGCCCAGCAATTTGGCCTTGGAATGAGGTATCAGGTAAAAGGAAGAAAGTACCAGCAGCAATGCAGGTAATAGCAGGGTTGCTTTCCGCATCCGTTTCAGGTCGCTCTTTTGGAGCAGTGAAAGGAGGAAATCAAACAAAACAGCCAGTAATGCGGCAGGTATTGCCCCGGCCAGTATCATTTGGGTGTTGTTCAACGCGATCCCGCCAAAGATAAATTCACCCAGGCCGCCCGCAGCGATGTAGGCCGCCAGCGTAGCGACCCCTACGTTGATGACCGTCGCCGTCCTTATTCCGGCCAGGATTACCGGCATGGCAAGGGGTAATTCGACATTGAAAAGCACTTGCCAATAGGTCATCCCCATGCCTACTGCCGATTCGCGTACCGCCGGATCGACTCCGGTAATGCCGGTGTAGGTGTTGCGGATAATGGGCAGTAAGGCGTACAGGAACAGTGCGGTAATGGCGGGCAATGCACCAATTCCCAGCAATGGGATCATAAATCCAAGCAGGGCGATGCTGGGAATGGTTTGCAGCACGCCGGCAAACCCCAGCACCAACCATGCGGCATTCTTTCGGCGGGCGATCCAGATGCCGAGTGGAAGGCCGACGGAGACAGCGATCAGAAGCGAGATACAGGTCAGGCCGATGTGCGCGATGGTCTGCGCCCACAGCTTGTCTGCCTGCTGCATCATGAATGCCCCTAAGGTTTGCCGTTCTTCCATTAGCTGCCTTTTTTTACATTATTATAAATCCTGTAAATGTCGGATACGGAAATTTTCTTGACGATCCCGTCCGTTCCCTTGACATCGATGTCCGCCAGGCCTGCCGTCGAAATCGCTTCCAGCGCGTCCCAAAGATTCTGATCCGGAGTCAAGTAATATTTAGACGTAGTTTTTGAATTTGGTAACGCATTAATTTCTCTACGGAGCAAAATAGTTTTCAATTCGAGCATAAAGCGCTGCTGATCGAAGAAAGTTCTGACAAAATCGTTGACCGGCCTGAATAATAATTCGCCAGGCAAACCCTGCTGGATAATGCGTCCCCGATCCATCAGGCACACACGATCGCCCAGTTCCAATGCTTCCTGCACATCATGTGTAACGAGCACGATCGTCTTGTTTTTCAGTTCAGGTAAGTCTGCAAACGCCTTGCGGACATCGGCACGGGTTACGGGGTCAAGTGCCCCGAACGGCTCGTCCATGAGCAGTACCGGCGGATCGGCGATCAGGGCCCTGGCAATGGCGACACGCTGTTTTTGCCCGCCGCTGAGTTCGTCCGGGTATTTACTACCGAAAGTCGCGGCAGGCAACCGGAGACGTGCAAGAAGCTGTTCCGTTCTCTGTCGGATGTCGACCGTATTCCAGGCAAGCAGCTTTGGCACGATCGCAATGTTTTCACTGACGGTATAATGGGGGAAAAGGCCGCTGTTCTGTGAAATGTAGCCGATCGAGCGACGAATCAGTTCGGGCTTTTCATTGAAAATATCCTTTCCGTTAATGTGGATCTGTCCGGAGGTCGCGTCGATGAGGCGGTTGAGCATTTTAAGCGTGGTCGTTTTACCACAGCCGCTCGTTCCGAGCAACACCATGGTCTCACCTTCCTTCACAGTGAAGGAAATATCGTCAACGGCCTGTATATCATTGAAATGTTTACTGAGGTGCTCGACGACGATCATGATGTATCGTTTGGGCTCGGTGGTTTAGGATCACAAATTGGATCTGCCTATTTATTTTCTACATAAATCTGCCCGAAAACGATCCATTTCACGCCAAAAAATCCATCGCGATCATTGTTCCAGACTCATAAAGAGGTTGTTCAACGATTCGGAATAGGTAGGGTGCGCAAACATGCCGTCCCTGATCTGCTGCCACTTGATACCGCCCAACATGGCCATTTGGAGTACCGTAATGATCTCGCCGCCCTGTTCCGCCAGAACCGCAGCTCCGAGGATCTTCCCTGTGTCGGCTTCTACAATCGCCTTCATCATACCGCGCTCGTCACCGGTTTCAATGGAGCGGGCCACGCTGTCATTCGTCAATGTAGCAACGCGGATGTCCAGTCCCATTTTACGCGCTTCCTGCTCAGTCATACCCACACGGCCAAGTTGAGGATCGATGAAAATGCAAGAAGGGATCAGTCTGTCGGCGATACTTACTTGCTCTTTGTCGATAACATGGCGGACAATAAGCCGGTAGTCGTCATAAGAAACATGGGTGAATGCCGGACCGCCTTTGATGTCTCCCAGGGCAAAAATGCCCTCAGCGGATGTTTCGAGGTGATCGTTGACCCGTATATAACCTTTGTCATTCAGCTCCACACCAGCCGCACCCGGATTCATATCATCGGTCCGGGGTTTCCTGCCGGCCGCTACCAGCACGTGCGTGCAGGAGCGTTGGCTTTTCCGGCCCGCAGCGTCGAGTGTGACGGTAATGATATGGCCGTTTTGGCTGAATGCGGTTGCCTTGGTCCCGGTGAGTATTTCAATGTCCTCTTGTGCGAAGATCCTGGTGACTGCTTCGGCGATGTCTTCGTCCTCACGTTTCAGTATACGGCCCGAAGGTTCTACCAGTGTGACCTTGCTCCCAAACCGGCTGAACATTTGTCCAAATTCCAGGGCAATGTAGCCGCTGCCGAGAATCAGCAGATGTTCGGGTACCTCCGTGAGGTCCAATATGGTGGTCGAGGTGAGGTAGGGGATGTCATGAATGCCCTCGATGTCGGGTATGAATGGTTGCAGGCCCGTGTTGATGAAGAATTTGTCGGCCGTGAGCACCTCCGAACCGCCGTCGTTCAATGCAACTGTGATTTCCCTTCGTCCTGAAAATCGCGCCGTACCGTATATCAGATCGAGGTTTGCTGTGTCTTCAATTCGCTTTTCGGAGTTGCGGCGCATCATTTGCACGATCTGGTTCTTGCGTTCGAGGATCTGATCGAGATCGACGGTAATGCTGCCGACATGTACGCCCAGGGATTCATTGTGCCTGGCCGACCAGGCGGCTTTCGCCGAGGCAACCATGGCTTTGGTAGGAGAGCAGCCGTCGTTGACACAGGTCCCGCCGACCCAACGCGTTTCAATTAATGCTGTTTTCAATCCGAATTCGGCGAGCTTGCGGCAAAGTGGTGTTCCAGCCTGGCCCGCTCCGATAACAATTGCGTCGTAATGTCCCATACAGAAAATGAATTTGTGTCGCTGCCGTGTGCCAAAGCACCTGTTTCGATGATTCTACGTATAGCGACCACAATAAAAGCGTGCCGGGCCGGGCACGCTTCACTTGCAGGAATTTCGAAAAAAGTTTTGGTTGGTCAGGAAAAATAGGCGAGGCTATTTTCCTTATCGACCCGGATCTGCTTTACCAGCATATCGAGGCCATTGAATTTTTCTTCGGGCCGCAGGTAATGCAGCAGTTCTATTTTAAGGTCTTCCCCATATATTTCATGGTCAAAATCAAATAGATTCGCTTCGATGGTCCGACCGATGCCGTCCACGGTAGGGCGTGTCCCGATATTGAGCATCCCCCCGAACGTATCGCCATTGTACACTGCACGGATCACATACACGCCATTCATGGGAACCAGCTTGTACGATTCATGTACGTGGATGTTGGCGGTGGGGAACCCGATCGTCCGGCCGAGCTGTTTGCCTTTCACAACCGTTCCCGATAATGAGTAAGGTCGGCCCAGCAGATCGTTGGCCTCGTGTATATGGCCCGTAATCAATGCCTTACGAATGCGTGAGGAACTGATAGCCGTATGTTCGATATCTTCCCTTGGAATTTCTTCGACTTCAAAACCGTACTCGGAGCAGTTTTCCTTCAAGAATTCAAAACTGCCTTCCCGGTTGCGCCCAAACCGATGATCATAGCCGATGACGAGCTTCCGGGTGCCGATTTTCTCGACCAGGATCTGCTGTATAAATTCTTTCGAGGATAATTCGGAAAAAGACCGCGTGAATGGTATGATGGCCAGGTGCTGGATTCCCAGTTGAGCGAACAGTTCGATCTTTTCCTCGATCGTGGAGAGTAGCTGTAAATCCTGACTATCCTCTGAAACAACGGTGCGGGGGTGGGGCCAGAAGGTCAGCACCACGGTTTCACCGCCGGATTGCTCGCTGATTTCTTTCAGGCGGGAAAGTATTTTCTGATGTCCAAGATGCACACCGTCAAAAGTGCCACTTGTTACGACGCCGTATTCCAGTTTATGAAAGGAATCCAGGCTATGATAAATATTCATTCGTCAACTTCCAAATTCAAAGCTACTCGTTTCTGATGAATGTAGGCCGTCAGGTCCCATGCATCTTTCAGTTCGAAATCCCCGATCCGCGTCCTGCACAAAGCGCTCATGTAAGCGCCACTGCCCGCAAGCTGACCGAAGTCCCGAACGATACTGCGAATATAAGTACCTTTTGAACAAATGATCCTAAAATCGATGGAAGGAAAGTGGGTAGGGTCGATTTCAAACAGCTTGATCTCCACCGGCCGCTTCTTGATTTCGGCCACTTCGCCGCGGCGTGCCTTTTTGTAGAGCCGCTCACCGTCGACCTTTACTGCCGAATAAATGGGCGGAATCTGCTCAATGTGGCCGGTAAGTTGTGCCCGGGCCGCTTCGAGTACGTCGGTCGTGATGTGATCGACCGGATATTCGGCGTCGAATTCTGTTTCCAGATCAACGGACGGTGTCGTTTTACCCAATACCAGCGTTCCGGTGTATTCTTTCTCCTGCGCCTGGAAACTGTCGATCTGTTTGGTTTTTTTACCGGTACAGAGGATCAGCACTCCGGTAGCGAGCGGATCCAGTGTACCGGCATGGCCTATTTTTTTGAACTTGCAAGCTCTTTTAAGCTTGTTGGCCACATCAAATGAAGTCCACGTCAAGGGCTTGTCGATCAGGATGACCTCGCCTTCGTCGGGTATATGTTCTTCTTGTTTCAAATCTTTGGAATGAGGGTAATAAAAATAGCGGACGACGGATCAGACCACGTCCAGTTGGTAGCCCGAGGCCAGCAGACCCAGCAGGATCAGGCCCAGGATAATGCGATAATAGCCAAATACCTTAAAGCCGTATTTAGTCAGGAAGCTGATGAAAAACCGGATCGCGAGCATCGCCACCACGAATGCGACGAGGTTACCGATCAGCAACGTCTTAATGTCTTCCGACTGAATGGTATCATAGGTTTTCAAAAGCTTGTAACCGCCTGCGGCTGCCATGGTCGGTACGGCGAGGAAAAACGAAAATTCGGCCGCCTGCTTTCTGGACAGCCCTTGCAGCATTCCCCCGATGATGGTGGATGCGGAGCGGGAAACGCCCGGAATCATCGCAATGCATTGAAAGAAACCGATTTTTAACGCAGTTCCGTACGAAATTTCCTTCTCGCGGGTGTCGTTGGCAATGCGGTCGATGAAAATCAATACGATACCGCCCAGCAGAAGCGAAATGGCTACAACCCAAACGTTTTCAAGCAATGCGTCTATGAAGTCGTTCAGCAGAAAGCCGATCACCGCAGCGGGAAGAAATGCGACCAGCAGTTTGAAATAGAAGTCGGTAGTTTGGAAAAAACGTTTCCAGTAGAGAACCAACACGGAAAGAATGGCGCCGAACTGGATATTGACCGTAAACATTTTGGTAAATTCCAGATGGCTGATCCCCATGAAAGAGGAGGCAATAATCATGTGCCCGGTGGAAGAGATGGGCAAAAATTCGGTAATACCCTCAACAATTGCTAAAATAATCGCCTGCCAGATGCTCATGAATTCGCGGGTTTACGTAGGATCGCCCAAAACTCGATGATGAAGCCGGCGATGACGATAATAGGGCCGAGCGTCAGGCCAAGAAAGCCGAAGCCGAATTCTTCGCCGTCGAAGGTCATGATCAGAAAGCCTGCCAGGATCACCGCGATGCCGGTCAGCATCATCACATAGTTGGATGATGAGAATGGGAGTTCATTTTTTGAAGTACTCATAACTTTATTGGTCGGTTATTGTTCTGAATAGGCTGAAAAGAGGACGGCAGGGACAGATCAGTACAGATCATCCAGCGTCATGCGCAGATAGCGGGCGAGCGACTGATAGGTACTGGCCACGCCGATCATGATGCCGAGTGCCAGCACGATCACGACAAGCATGATGATCTTATCGTATTCCTGAAGCATCGCGAGGCCCTCCACATTGCGGATCGCAAGCTGCTGCAACCCAATGAGCATAAGACCCGCCAGAACACCCCCGACGAGGCCCTGAACGGCGCCACGCAGCACGTATGGTTTCTGAATAAATCCGTTGGTGGCCCCTACGAGCTGCATACTGCGGATCAGGAAGCGCTGGGAATAGATGGCCAGTTTAATGGTGTTGTTTACCAGGAGCACGATGATGATCAGCATGACCAATGCAAAGCTGGCCAGTACGATATAAATCTTGGTTACATTGCGGTTGATATTGTCCGCCAGATCTTCCTGGTAAACTACCTCATACACGCTTTTAATTGTTTCCAGGTCTTTTTTGATCTGTTGCAGCTTCGCTTCCTCAAAGTATTCTTCCCCGATCTTCACACGGTAGCTGTCCCGGAGGGGATTCTCACCTAAAAAAGTAGCAAAATCTTCTTTGGTACCCTCGATGAATTCTTTTGCGGCTTCTTCCTTCGAAACGAATGTGATCGGCTGCGTCTCAGTGGACTTCAGTACGAAAGGCTTGTTCTGTATCAAGTGCAGGATAGAGTCCTGGCCGGCTTTTCCCACCTCTTTATTCAGAAATACCCTCACTTCGATATTCTGACGGATAATGGACACCAGTTTTTTGGATTGGATCACCAGGAGACCGCAAAAGCCGATCAGGAATAATGCAGCCGTCAGGCTCATTACGATCATTGCGTTGGGGTAACTCCCGATCTTCTTTTTTTTCGGCATAACAGCGTTGATTTCGCTTGTCGTTAGTTCGGTTTGCAGGGAAACTACTCGGGCAAAAATAAGGATTATAATTTCAAAACGGCCCTTTGCAGGATAATCCTTAACTATTTTTAACTATAAACAGGTTTTCAGTTTCTTCTTCCCATCTCATCCCTGATCTTCGCAGCCTTCTCGTAGTCTTCCTTATTGAGGGCGTCGTCGAGCATGCGCTGGAGTTCGTCATAGGACAGGTCGCGGAGTGACTCTTTCGAGCCCGTTGGCTTAATGGTTTCGCGCACGGCATCTTCGTCTTCATCTTCCTCCTCGCTCATGGAGCTGGAAACGATGCCTGCCTCCGACAAAATGGTTTCGTAGGTATAAATTGGAATATCGAAACGCAGCCCGATGGCTATGGCGTCCGATGGACGTGCATCGATCTCGACTTCGCGCAGGTTATCGGTGCAAACGATTTTGGCGTAGAAAATGCCTTCTTTGAGGTCAGAGATGACGATTTCTTTGAGTGTGTAGTTCATGCCTTCTGCGAACGATTTGAACAGATCGTGCGTCATCGGCCGGTTGGGCACTATGTTTTCAATCTGGACGGCAATCGCCTGCGCTTCGAAGACACCGATGATGATGGGCAGCCTTCGGTTGCCTAGTTCTTCGCCAAGAACCAATGCAAATGAGCCGGCTTGGGATTGGCTTGGTGAAAGCCCCAGAATTTCTAACTTGATTTTTTTCACGTTCAAATTAAATGCGCAAATGGTTAACAGTTGTGGTGAATTTGCCTCCGGATTAAATGGTGAGTCCGGTTCTTAAAATTCAGATGTTAATTGAATGTTGATTTTCAACGCATTAACATGTAAATCTATCAAAGTGTTCCTGTTCAAAAAACACCATCGGCGAATCAAAGGTGCAAAAATAAATAACCCGTGCTGCATAAAAAAATGCAGCACGGGTTAAGATGCCGGAGCTATGGCCGGTGTAAAAATCAAATAATCTTAACAGGTTGATTTTTAGCCCCTTTTTTGCATAGGTGACATCCAATTAATTTCAGAAAATAGCCCCTGTGTTCTTATTTGAGGCTTTTTACTGCTTCGGTTAATTTAGGGAGGATCTCGAAGACGTCTCCTACGATTCCATAATCAGCCGCTTTAAAAAACGGCGCTTCGGGGTCTTTGTTGATGACTACGATGCATTTGGAGCCGTTTACACCCGCCAGATGTTGAATGGCACCCGAAATGCCGCAGGCTATGTACAGGTTCGGGGCCACTTTAATGCCGGTTTGCCCGATGTGTTCGTGATGAGGCCGCCAGTCGAGGTCCGAGACGGGCTTCGAACACCCGGTTGCCGCTCCCAGCGCTTTGGCCAGATCGAGCAGGGGTTGCCAGTGCTCGGGCCCTTTCATCCCGCGCCCTCCCGAAACGATGATTTCGGCTTCGGTTAGGGATAGTTCGGAGTCCGCCTTTTCCACGCTCACCACCGTCGCTTTGAAATCCGAGTCCCTCAACGCGGGGCTGAATGCCACCACATCGGCCGCCTGCCCGCTCAATGCCGAATCGTCGATCTCAATGGCATTCTTACGCACGACCAGGATTTTTATTTCCGATGTCAGCGCCGTCGTCGCAAATGCTTTTCCTGTGAAAATACTGCGGGTTACCGTGAAGCCGCCATCCGTTTCGGGCAGGGACGTGACGCCTGAAACGATCCCGGCTTTGAGCTTCGCCGCAGCACGTGCGGCCATCGCGTCGCCCAGGCCGGATTTAGAGAGGATAATCACTTTACTGCCTTCCTGCTGCGCGGCTTGTGCAAGGACGTCGGCATAGGCGAGGCTGTTCTCGTGTTGCAGGCGATCATCGGCAGCGTGCAGCACTTTGGCGGCACCGTAATGTCCTGCTTTTTCCAGTTCGAAGGCCTGCGCCTGCCCTAATGCGAGCACAGTAGCGCTGGTGCCGGTTTTTGCAGCCACCTGAGCACCGTAAGCTACTGCTTCCAGTGAAGTTTTTTTGATCGAGCCGTTGTCGAGCTCTACATATATAAGGACTGACATGTTGTTTTCAGTTGGTGTAAAAAGGTCGGAAAAAGTCAAAGGATCTTTGCCTCGGTCTGCAACAGCTTGATCAGCGTTTCAGCCTCGCCCGCCGGGATCATTTTACAGGCTCCTTTCGGAGCGGGGAGTGCGTAGGTCTGAGGAACCGTCATGTCTTCTACCTCCACGGGCTCCACTACCAGCAAAGGCTTGGTCCGTGCGGTCATGATCCCACGCATGTTGGGGATTTTCCATTCGGCAATGGGTTCCTGGCAGCCCAGTACCAATGGCAGGGGGGCTTGCAGAACTTCTTTTCCTCCGTCGATTTCACGGGTCAAAGTCGCATTATTGCCTTGGATTTCGAGTTTCATGACCGGAGAATAGGAGGGAATTCCAAGAATTTCGCCGACGAGGCCATGCACCACGCCGCTGTTGTAGTCGATGGATTCGCGGCCCATTAAAATCAGATCATAATTATTCTGGCTGGCAATATGGGCAATCTGAATGGCCGTGTAGTTGGAGTCAAGCGGCTCTGCATTGATGCGGATCGCATCGTCGGCTCCGATGGCTAATGCCTTGCGGATCTGGGGTTCAGCGTCCGATTCACCTACGTGGAGGACGGTCAGGCTTCCGCCGGTTTGCTCTTTCAATTCGACGCCGCGCGCCAAGGCATAGTCGTCGTAAGGACCGATAATAAACTGCACACCGGCCTTGTTAAACCGCGTGTTATTATCCGTGAAAGTTATCTTTGCGGTTGTATCCGGAACATTAGTTATACAAACGAGTATTTTCATAAGGGTATGGTTACGTATCTTTGCGGTTGAAGAGAATAACTTAACCCGGGCAAATTAAAGGAAAAGTAAATGGTATGCAAGCATAATAATTTCAATGAATAACACTTTAGTCACGAATCTGCTTGCGTTTTATGAAGAGGATCCAGCCGATCCGTTTAATGCTTATGCACTGGCGATCGAATACGCTAAGTCGGATGTTGGCGAGGCACGGCGCTTTTTTGAATTGCTGCTGACCGATCACCCTGATTATTTACCAACCTACTACCACGCTGGCGCATTTTTTGCTGCATTGGATCAGGTGGAAAGGGCTGAGGAAATTTATCAGAAAGGTGTGGAAATCGCTCAGGCACAAAAGGATGCCAAAGCGCACCGCGAACTTCTTTCGGCTTACAATAGTTTTCTTGATGAGCTGGAAGATTGATTTAAGGTTTGTTAATTTGTTGATTTCCAGAAAATAAGGTATCTTTCACTAATTCCCGGATACCGGGTAGCCATTTCTCTCGCGCTTCCTCTGTTTCAGTCTCGGCTGGATTTTTTTAGCAGTACCCCGCTTAATCGGGTAAAAATTATACAATTTAAATATGGAAAAGGAATCACTCATCCCACAGGTAATTAAGTGGGCAAAGTCGCACGGTTTTAAGGACATCCAGGCCAACATGGAAGGATACGAGACGCCGAAATCTTACGAACGGGCTGCGGATAACACGCGCTTTACCCCCGATGTAACGGGCGTGAACATGTTCAACAGGCACTATCTGGAAGTCTGCATGAAAACGGACCAGATGCAGGGTAATTTGTCGAAATGGAAGTTGCTGAGTGAGCTGGCAGGGATGAAGGGAGGTAAATTGTATCTGATGGCCCCCCGCGGGCATGTACGCTTCACCCGTGAACTGGTGGATCAGCACAAGATCCCCGCGGAGGTTATCAAAATTGATTAATGCCTATGCCTGGGGATACTTCCATTCCCCACGGTAGGCTCTGCTAAGCAGCTTATTGGCTTCATCGTCTCCGGGTATCAGTTCTTTTTCACCATCCCAAACGATGCTTCTTCCCAATTTGTACGAAAGCATACCCAGTAAAGCTACATTGGTCGACCGCTGCCCGATCTCGATTTCGCAGATCGGCGGCTTGTTGCTTTTGATCGAGTCCAGAAAATTGGCCCAAAGCTGCTGAATATTCTGGTCGTCCGGCTTGTTAAGCTGTGCGTCCTGGTGTATCACCGGCTTGTTAGGATTGGTGGGGTAGAATGTCCAGCCATCCAGCCATCCCATGTGGAACGTCCCTTCCGTGCCGTAGAAATAAACACCTACGGCTTGGTTGGGGTGTGTTTTTTCGGCATTGTTGGCCGCAAAATTGCGGTGTTCCCATTCGAGCGTGAAGCCGTCAAAATCATAAACGGCGACCTGGTGGTCGGGCGCATCGGTATTGTCTTGCCGGATTGCGCGACCGCCCGTCGAATAGATCTTCTTAGGATACTTTTGCTCCGACCACCACAACACCTGATCCAGCCAGTGGATGCCCCAGTCGCCTAGTGTGCCGTTTGCGAAGTTGAGATAACCACGGAACCCGCGCGGATGGATGGTTTTGTTGTAGGGCACCAACGGCGCCGGGCCGCAGTAAAAATCCCAGTCCATGCCTTGCGGCGGTTCTGCATCCGGCGTCTTCTGACCGGGGCCGCCACCGTAATGTACGAAGGCTCGCGCCATCCCTATTTTGCCTGCCTTGCCCGATTTCAGAAATTCCATCCCGGACACATTGTGCGGGGACACCCGCCGGTGCGTCCCTACCTGAACGATACGCCCATGCTTGCGTGTAGCATTCACCATCGCCCTGCCTTCTTTAATGGTATGCGAGATGGGTTTTTCGACATAGACGTGCGCTCCCGACTCAATAGCCGCGATGCAACATAACGCATGCCAGTGGTCCGGTGTGGCCACGATTACGATCTCGGGCTTTTCTTTTGCCAGCATTTCGCGGAAATCACCGTAGAGCTTCGGCTTGTCGGGTGTGAGCTTTGAAAACACTTCCGCACACGTTTTCAGCTGGTTCTGGTCCACGTCGCATAATGCAACGAGCTTCGATTCCCCTGCCTGAACAGCACAGCGCAAGATGTTGGTACCCCACCAGCCCGCGCCGATCAGCGCCGTGCGGTAAGGAGCTGCCCGTTTCAATGCGGTGAGCAAAGGAAGCGATGAGAAAGCCGCGCCGGCCAGCGCGGACTTTTCGATGAATGTCCTGCGATCCATAAAATGAGTTTCGGTATACTTGATTTTGGTTATTTGCCTTTCAATTTTTCAACGAGCCAATTATTCATCATTTCCCGTTCCTCCGCATAAGTCCAGTGCCCCGTGTCCAGAAAAAGTTTCAGCTCTTTTGGAGCCGTGGTGACGTTATAGGCTGAGTACATCGATGTCGGAGGGCAGGTTTCGTCGTTGAATCCCCAGATATAGAGGCCCGGGACTTTTACCCGCCTAGCGAAGTTAACCACGTCGTAATAGCCAACTGTGTTAAGCTTTTCCTTGGTATTATTGGTTTTAACTCCGTTTTTATCGAAGTAATGGGGCCATCCTCCCGCACGACCGTGCAGGTAGCCTGTGACGTCGCTCAATGCGGGATAGAATGCGCCCAGCCATTTGACGCGGGGGTCCAGGCCGGCGGTGATGATCGATAATGCACCACCCTGGCTTCCGCCGTTCACCGCCAGATTTTTGCCGTCGTACTGAGGCAGGCTGGTCAGGAAATCATTGGCACGTACGCAGCCGAGGTAAACCCTTTTGTAATAAAACTTATCCTTGTCATCCAGGTTGTATGCCGGATAGCCGTTTAATACGCCTTGTCCCATATCGAGGTACACCGATGGGTCCATGTTCACCGGAATGCCATGGATGCCGATTTCGAGCGTGATAATTTCCTTGTCGGCCGTCGCGACGTCGCCCGCATAGGCGCGCACACCGGCGCCGGGTACACGAAGCAATGCTGGGTATTTACCCTCTTTTTTAGGTATACTCAAAATTCCGTACACCCGTACACCCGGGCGATTATTTTGCAGGCTGAGATGGTATACGTTGGTCTTCTCGGTACATCTTTCGGGCAGCAAGGTCATCTTAGCATCCATAGGCACGTTTGCGAGTTCCTTTTTTGCATTATCCCAAAAAGCGTCGAAATCTTCCGGGTTTGAGACCGTTGGCTGTATTTTCAAAGGGTCGAAACCAGCTGTGGCCAGACCCCTGAATTCCACTCCGTCGACAGTAGCCCAAGCAATGCAGCGCAGGAAGCCTGGTGTCTTTAATGTTCCACCGTCGATGGTGAGTGTTCCGTTCGCGGCTGTTTTGTTTTCCTTGATGGTCGGTTCGAGTTTTTCGAGACCAATCTCATAGCGGACCTGGGCGTTTTTGACTGGATTGCCATTGCGGAGCACGGTGACGATAAACTGCACCTTATCGCCCGGTTTGTAGGTCCAGTCGTCGCGGTCGGTAGTGACGATCACATCTACCGGGCGCCTGACGGGCTGCGCATGCAGGGAAAAAATAGTTATCCAGATAAAGAGTTGACTCAGTAAAAAGCGATTTTTCATAGACCGGCAATTTGTTCTATTTATGATGGAAAGAATTTAGAATTGTGAGATAAAGAGGAAAAACGCGGGAATCTTTGTTTGTAACCACATATTTTTTCCGATTTGGATTAATTTGGCAACTATTTAGCAAACCTTGACGAGGGAAAAGGATCAATCAAGCAGTGGAGCCAATCAGGATCAATAAATTTATCAGCGAAACGGGTTTCTGTTCGAGGAGAGAGGCCGACAAGCTCGTGGAGCAAGGTCGGGTGACATTGAATGGCCGCGTGGCCGTGTTGGGCGACAAAGCCTCGGAGGGGGACGACGTGAAAATCAATGGAAAACCGCTGAAAGCCAAAAAGGCGGGCGTATACATTGCATTCAACAAACCCGTGGGCATTACCTGTACTACAGAGCGGCACATCAAAGGCAATATCATCGATTACATCCGGCATAAGGAACGCATTTTCCCGATCGGGCGGCTCGATAAGCCTTCCGAAGGACTCATTTTCCTGACCAGCGACGGCGATATCGTCAATAAGATACTGAGGGCGGGAAACAGCCATGAAAAGGAATATGTGGTGACGGTCAACAAACCGATTACGCCGGATTTTGTACAAAAAATGTCGGCGGGTGTTCCGGTTTTGGGACAAGTCACCAAAAAGTGTTTCGTCAGAAAGGAAAGCAGTTTTGTTTTTACGGTCATCCTCACGCAAGGCCTCAACCGCCAGATCAGGCGAATGTGCGAATACCTGGGCTATAATGTCACCAGGCTCAGACGGGTCCGCATCATGAACGTAACGCTGGATAACCTGCCGGTAGGGAAATGGAGGGACCTGACCCCGTCCGAAATGGCAGAAATCAACGAAGCCGTTGCGCATTCGGTAAAGACGGAGGAAGGTTCCTACCTCACTGACTGGGATGAGTGACAGTCCCTCCCCACACAACCCAGGGTTTCAACCCTGGGGCCGGGGCGAGACCTCGGTCCAACCCTCGGGCCAGACCTGGGCACCACCCAGCGACCAAGCCTCACGTACGTACACGCGCGAGCGCGACAGCATCCCTCCACATCGCCTC
>CBFGMV010000131.1:0-21643 GCA_965649915.1 uncultured Dyadobacter sp. | reverse complement strand
GAAATCGGTGGTTGGTACGATGCCTTGCTGGTAATTGTGACCGGCAGAAAAGTAAGCCCAGCACGTGCTGATGATCATGCGGCGGAGACACCTTTTGCTTGTTCTGCGAAAAGATTTCTTCACTACCTATATATTGTGGTATGTCAATGACCTTCGCACGGGCGTCGGCAAGCGCTTTTTTGAGCTCAGAGCGTTCCGGGCTGCCTGTTGCGTAATTTTTTACCGGCTCGTTTTTAAGTGCGGGCACATTGAAAATTCCTATCGACATATTATTTGGTTTGATTTATTGATTTGCTCATTATCACGAACTAACAAAATTATCTTCTGCTAAGATCCACAATCCGACTCAAAACACTGGCACCCATGCCCAGAAATTCATTTAAAGGCCTTCATGGTGAATGACCTGGCAGGATTTTAGTTAAATTTGCGCTCCCAATTTCCGGATCAATCAAATGAAATTCTACAGTACAAAAACTGCAAGTTTAAAAGCATCGCTCGAAGAAGCAATTTTTAACAGCCTGCCACCTGATAACGGTCTCTACATGCCAGAGTCTATCCCGACAATCTCCGGGGAATTTCTCGCTGATATTGAAAATAAATCTTTCCGCGAGATTGCCATCGAAGTAACACACACACTTTTGGGCAGTGAAATTACAAGAAGCGAAATTGAATCCATCATTGAGCGTGCATACGATTTTGAAGCTCCCGTTGTCCAGATCACTCCGAACGACTACGTGCTGGAACTGTTTCATGGCCCATCCATGGCCTTTAAGGACTTCGGAGCACGGTTCATGGCTGCAATCATGTCCTATTTTTTGCAACGGTCTGAAAAGGAAATAAGAATACTCGTGGCCACCTCCGGTGATACAGGAGGCGCAGTCGCTCAGGGATTCTTTAAAGTGCCTGGTATTTCCGTCACCATCCTCTACCCCAGCGGAAAAGTAAGCGATATTCAGGAGAAACAACTCACTACGCTCGGACACAATGTCACGGCCATAGAGGTGGATGGCACATTTGACGACTGTCAACGGTTGGTAAAAGAGGCATTCCTGGATCCTGACCTAAATGCTAAATATAACCTCGCCTCGGCCAACTCTATCAATATTGCCCGACTCATTCCACAGTCATTTTATTACTTTGCGGCCTATGCGCAATTGAAAAAGTTCGGAAAGCCATTAGTAATCTCGGTTCCGAGTGGAAACTTTGGGAATCTCAGTGCCGGCATCCTGGCATATCGTATGGGATTACCCATTGAGCATTTCATAGCAGCAACCAACCTGAACAATGCGGTGCCACGTTATCTGGAATCGGGCGAGTACCAGCCCCTGCCATCTATTGAGACCATCTCTAATGCTATGGATGTAGGCAGCCCGAGCAACTTTGTAAGACTTAAGCGATTTTTCGGTGACGAATGGAAATCAGTGGCTGAAAAAGTTTCCGGATCATTCTTCAATGACGAGCAGACCCAAAAAGCAATGCGCGAAGTTTTTGGTAGCGCCAACTACGTGATGTGTCCACACACCGCGGTAGCATATAAGGGACTTCAGGAGTACCGCAAAAAAAAACAGGGCGACTTTGTCGGCGTTTTCCTTTCAACGGCTCATCCGGCGAAATTTATCGATCTGGTGGAAGAAACGATCGGAAAAAGTATCGACATACCCGAAAGGTTGAAATCACTGCTTGATATTGAAAAAGTGGCTATCAAAATGAAACCCGACTTTCAGGCATTCAAGGAGCTATTAATGAGGGATTTAAAATAGAATATTGCAGATTCACATCGCCTGAGATTTGAATATTTGAATTCGCACGGGTAGATGACCGCGAATTTCAAAACGTAAAAGGCCCCGAAGCGACAAACTTCGGGGCCTTTCGCATTGGTTAGCGAAAATTCTAGTTGATCACATCTCCTCTCAAAATCCTGAACCGTTTCCTCGACTCGGCGACAAAAATACTTCCCGGATATTTTTCCATCAATTCCTGATAGAACTTCATGGCCTGGTCTTTGTCATTCAATTTCTCCTGGTAGAGTTTCGCCATCGCGAATAATGCGTCGTCTCCATAAAGGTCATGGCCAAATTTAGAATAGAGCAATTTCAGATCTTCCATTGCCTGCCTGTTACTGTCCAGCTTGATGTATGTCTTAGCAGTAAGCCACAAAATTTCATCGGCCAGACTGTGGCTCTGGTATTTTTGGTATAAGCTCCTCAGCGTATCCAGCGCTTCGAATTTCTTGTTTTGGAATAATTGTAGCTCCACTGCGGAGTAAGCTTTCATGGCGGCTTCGGTGCTATCCAAACCCGTATTATCCATGATCAGCAGCGAAAGCTCATTCGCATCATTCGCAATCTCTCTGGTGGTTGCTTTCTTCAGAATATCAAGGACCGCCTTAGCCAACTCGAACTCTCCTTTAAAGTAGTGTAACTTTGCATTGCGCAATTTCGCCTCATAGCCCAGCACATCGTCTTTCTGCGACTTTTCTACCTGCGAATAAACCAGGGTCGCTTCCCAGGGTTCGCCTTGCAAAAGGTAAATGTCGCCAAGATCCAGCTTGCATTTATCTACGAAACTCTTTTCCGCTTTACCCGCCTCGATGGCCATCTGAAGGATTTCAATGGCTTTTTTGAAGTCGTCCATGTAAAATGCATTCAGAATTGCCATGTTGCGCAGCGCTTCAATGGTCCTGACATTGATCCCTAACTCATCCACCAACTGCTGATATTGCCCAAGCAGTTTCTGAACTTCACTCCGCTTAACAGGGTAGGTATTCTTTACCTGTTCCTCACGCGCAAAGATGGCCATTCTGCGGGCCACCGGATAGAGCTGGCCCTTCGGATACTCTTTCACAAGATGATCGAAGATCAGTCCCGCATTGGCATAATCAAGGTTCTGCAAAGCGAGCATTCCGAGATTATACAACCTTGAACCGTTGTGTTTGAAACGGCGGTCGAGTGCGCGCTCCTGTATGAATGCCTTGTAAAAATCCTTTCTTTGTATCTGGTACCAGATCAGCAATTCATTGTAAAAACCTTCATTTGGAAATTTCTGGATCTTATCATAAAGTACTTTTTCCAGCAAGGCCTGCTCCTTTTCATCCTTGGTAAAATCCTGAAGCATATTCTGTACGACTTCGGTATTCTGGTAGCGCATCCCGTAGGACAGCAGCTCGTCGATCATTTTCTCCGGTTCATTCAGGTCGCGGTAAATGCTGGCCAGTTCAAGTTGGAAAATATCTGCACGCTTTGCACTTTCCCTCGCTTCGAGTAAGATATTCTTTGCCCATTCGGACTGGTTATTTGCCCTGAATTCCTCCGCCAGGTCACGTTTGAGCTCCGTTCTCATTCCCGACGACGTAATGGCCATCTCATACTTTTTAGAGGCCTCCTGCGTCTTTCCCTGATTCTCAAGCAAAACGCCCCAATAGATATAGTACCAGGCCGCGTTATTGGCATCTCCTTTGATCTGCTTTTTGAAAAACTGCTCGCCATCATTCCATGCTTTGCTCTTTACGATACAGCTCGCATAATTCTTCAGCGAAACCTTCTCAAAGGAGTTTTTTAAAAAGGAAGAATAATAGCTCAGCGCCTTCGGGCAATCCCCGTTCTTGAAGTACTCCTCCGCCAGCTCCCGCTCACCCTGCCCAAACGCGGCGGCGGCCCCGGAAAGCAGAAATCCTATCATCAAACAGCTCGCAACCCTTTTCATAATAGATAAAAAAATCTTTTCCTTTAGTTATTATCATTCATTGTACCTGTGGATTTGTGAATAAAAGCCTTATCCACTGTAGATTAACATAGTTATTCACATTTTGTGGATAACTATGTTAAGTTATCCACTGTAGAATTTTTTATAATCAACATTTAAGTAGCTGAAACACAAGTTAGGAAATATTCTATTCACATCAGAATGTGGGTAAACCCCTTTAGTTCGCTATTTTTGTTATCCACAGTTTCTAAAGTGGATCAACGTACTGTTAACTCCGATTTAGATGTTGGTTATCCACTCCAGAGCCTAAATTGATTTTTTATCCACACTTATATAGGGTTATCCACACAATTGTTCACATTTTAGGGGGTCTTACCAACAAAATTTCGGCGTTATACACATAGTTATCCACAGACTGTAGACAAAAATGTCGTTATTTTTCTCCAGGAATCGTAATGTTGATATCGTTCAGCTCGAAATTTGCCTTGAGAAGGATCTTATCCGGGAGGTAGTAGATCGGTTCTGGCTGTAGGTCCTTGTCCATTTCACCGGTGTCCCACCTTTTGTTTCGATTTTTGTCGATTGTAATCCGAAGAAAGTATTTGCCCTGCGGAATATTCCGGAAAACGTATGGTGAATCATAAACTGTCTGAATGACCTTGTATTGTTCGTCCACCAGGTCGATCATGATGTGAGTCGCTGTGTCGGCATTGGTCACGCGGCCCCGGATAATTCCATAATCTTCTTCCTTAAGAATAGGGTGCCTAAGCATGGTTTTAGGAAGCGTATCGCCTTCTACACTGATAATCGATCCTTTCGGGATATCCCATTTGACCGTGTCCTTAGCGAAGGATTTGGCTTCGATTGTGATAACATTATGATTTTTGTTCCAGCTCCATTTGAACGCATTTAACGGCTCATGTGTGAGACTGTCGGTGATCAATGCGATCTTTTGCTCGTCTATGAACCGAACAGGCTTGCTGAGCATGATCTTATAGGTAAATGTATTGGTGACCGGTTTGTTGGCTTCGGGCAACGTTGTAAATGACATCGGATCCCGCTGGCGTTCCTTTCCACGTTGTGCCTGAAAGGCTATTTTTTGCTCGAATTCGGTGATTTTACCCAGAGAATCCCTAGCCGCAAGCTTTACAAGCGTGGAATCAGGGTGTGGTTCTACATTGAAAAATTTGAGAGTTCCTCCAGCTTCCAGCAGATAGGGCAGCGTGTCTTTATTCATAAAGGTCACATCTACATTTTCGAGGGGTTTGCTGAAAATAACAGAGTAGTTATTGACCTTAGGAATGGTTCGCTGGATTTTCAAAAGCGTGTTATCAGAGAGAAACATGTTGATGTGATAGGACGCGGAATCGGTGCCGGCAACAACGGGTTTACTCAAAAAGCCCATTCGTTCATCCTTGGCATTATAGAGCATGTTACGGTTTTTGTCGTCGATGGCAACCAGTTTGTACGACTTGGTTTGTATGTTTTCAATGGAAAATACGCCGCTGCTGTCGGTCCGGGAGAAGTAATAGGGCTTCTGTTTCGCGATATTGAGCGTGTCACTTACATTATAAAGCCCTACCAGGGCGTCAAAAATGGGCTTGTTCGTCTTGATGTCCTTTAACGTGCCGTAAACCCGGCCTGAGTCAAGCGAGTTGCCTGTACTGAATACAATTTTGAGGTTTTTGGCCGGGTTTTTTTCGGCAAAATCCTTAATGGCGTCACCGAAGTTGAGTGTGTAGGTGGTGCTGTCTTTAAACTGGTTTTTGAACGTCAAGAGAACCGACATGCCATTTTGCTTATAGGAATATGGATTGTCCGCTTCCGGGGTAATGACGAGCTTCTGATTGATATTATCGACGATAACGTACTCATCGAAAAACAATTCTACCTTCCTCCCCTTGAAGTTTAGCGTTTTGTTGATAGGATTGCTTTCTACGAGACTGGGTGGAATTGAGTCTTTTTTTCCTCCCGTAGGCGTTACCTGCTGGGCGCAGCGCCCGAAAATCAGCAAAGAGACAATGGCAAATGCGATGGTTCTTAACATTTAAGATTAATTTAAAAAGCCCCCAATACAGTGGGTATTGAGGGCTGCTTGATAGGTTAAAGCTTTTTAGTTTTTCGAGATAATATAGATCAGACTGGAAGTATTCAGCTCTTTATTGCTGCCGGCGCGCCCTTTCAAATTGGATTGCAGACCGGTGATCGCACTATCGACGAGATTTGTTTTGCTGTTTTTGTATTTCGTGCTGAGCATACTCACATAAAAGGAATCGAACCACATGGGAAGTACCTTTTTAACCGCTAATCCATGCCTTTGGAGAAGGTTTTTCATCGTAGCGCGGGTGAAATGATACAAATGCCGAGGAACGTCGTAGGCGGCCCAAAAACGGCCATATTTTACGGCATCATACGACTGTGGATTGGGGACCGCAATGATGATCCGGCCGTTCGGTTTCAGGTGATTCTGGAGCCAGTCTATCGTTTCATTAAGTTTATGTACGTGTTCCAGTACGTGCCACATGGTAATAATATCAAATTGCTCTGTTCCGAGACTGCCTTCAAAAATGCTTTCAAACAATGTTGCCCCTACCCTTTTTGAGGCTACCTCGCGTGCGCCGGAGTCGGGTTCGGTACCGGATATTTTCCAGCCATCCAGCTTCATCGCATTTAGAAAATTGCCTGTTCCGCAGCCAATATCCAGCAATTTTCCTTTGGGTTGTACCAGACTGTTGACTAGCTCCACCTTCTGTTTGATGGTGTGATTCCGGACGGAAGTATACACTTTACTCATCAGATCCCTGGCTTCGTCGTGATGAGAAATATAGTCCTGGGATTCATAATATGCGCCAATGAACGCTTCTGACGGACGTGGATTGGTGAACAGAAAGTAGCAGGAATTGCATTGCTGGATGGTGAATTCTTTATGCGAGACGGTGTAATCCTCCACGTTCAGATAATTACTGAAACTGGATTGATCACATACCGGGCATTTATCGAGCGTTTCTAGAGACATTAGCGACCTATGTAAAGCATTAATACAGATATATCCGAAGGGCTGACGCCGCTGATGCGGGAAGCCTGGCCGATCGTAGCTGGACGTGTTCTTTTCAGTTTTTCACGGCCTTCGAAAGACAAAGAAGTGACCACATCGTAATTGAAATTGTCGATGATCACGAGGTTTTCAAGTTTGTTCATTTTCTCTACAAGCAGCATTTCCTTTTCAATGTAGCTGTCATACTTGAGGTTGATCTCTGCCTGATGGATTGAATCCGGGCCATACTCTTCAAGTAACGCTGCCGTTGTGGCACTCGCTTCCAGGAGTTGGTCGATTGATATCTGAGGCCTTCTGAGCAGCTGTGCGATGGCGATTTTTTCACGGATCGCGGCGGTTCCGATGCTTTCGAGGACGCCGTTGATTTCGTCGGGTGTGACTTTGGTAGTGCTGAGTTTATTGATGATTTCCTCAGTTTCCTTTTTCTTCTTTCTCACCGCTTCTACTCTTTGATCGCTTGCCAGCCCGATTTCATAACCTTTTTCGGTTAGTCGCAGGTCCGCATTGTCCTGGCGTAACAGCGTCCTGTATTCCGCGCGGGACGTGAACATCCGGTAAGGTTCTTCGGTGCCTTTATTAATGAGATCGTCGATCAGCACGCCGATGTAGGCTTCGGATCTTTTCAGTACAAATGGATCCAGGTTGCGGACATTGCGGTGTGCATTGATGCCGGCCATTAGTCCCTGGCAGGCGGCTTCTTCATATCCCGTGGTTCCATTAATCTGGCCGGCGAAGAAGAGGTTTTTCACCAAATGGGTTTCGAGCGTCGACTTCAACTGGGTTGGCGGGAAATAGTCGTACTCGATGGCATAACCAGGACGGAACATTTTGGCGTTCTCAAAGCCTGGAATTTTCCGCAATGCTGCATATTGCACGTCTTCGGGAAGCGAAGTAGAGAAGCCATTTACATAAACTTCTACAGTATCCCATCCCTCCGGCTCGACGAAAATCTGATGGCGATCCTTGTCGGCGAAGCGATTGATCTTATCCTCTACCGAGGGGCAATAACGGGGACCGAGCCCCTTAATGCGTCCGGAGAACATGGGCGATTTTTCGAAGCCGGTTTTCAGCACATCGTGGACTTCCTGATTGGTATAGGTGATCCAGCAGCTGCGTTGTTTTTCGAGCGGCTTGGTATCCGAGTAGGAGAACTTGGCCGGGTTTTCGTCACCAGGCTGTTCCTCCATTTTCGAGTAGTCGAGTGAGCGGCCATCCACACGCGGGGGAGTTCCGGTCTTCATCCTTCCTGCCTCGAAGCCGAGAGAGACAAGTTGCTCGGTAAGGCCCGTTGCGGATTTCTCACCCGTGCGACCGCCACCGAAGTTTTTCTCGCCGATATGGATCAGTCCGTTCAGGAAGGTACCGTTGGTGAGCACGACTGCTTTCGAACGAATTTCAATTCCCAGACTTGTAATGACGCCGCAAGCCTTTCCGTCTTCGACAATAATGTTCTTAGCGGTGTCTTGCCAGAAGTCGACATTGGGATTGTTTTCGAGAATGGACCGCCACTCCTCAGCAAAGCGCACGCGGTCGCTCTGGCAGCGGGGGCTCCACATGGCCGGACCCTTGGACAGGTTTAGCATGCGGAACTGTATCATTGTTTTGTCGGATACGATGCCCGACTGCCCGCCGAGTGCGTCTATCTCACGGACAATTTGCCCCTTGGCGACACCGCCCATTGCGGGGTTGCACGACATCTGTGCGATGGTATGCATATTCATGGTGATCAGCAGCACGGAGGAACCCATTGTCGCTGCCGCTGCTGCGGCTTCGCAACCGGCATGGCCCGCACCTACCACGATCACATCATATTCTTGAAACATAATTTTTACCTACTTATTAAACCACTTTAATTAAAGTGTTCCACGTGGAAATTTAACTAGAACTGCCTAAGATACTCGTCTTCTTTGCCCCTCATAGCCGTTTTAAGGGCTTCACTTGAGTCCTCGTACCCCGAGAGGTGGAGAAGGCCATGGATGAGCACACGGCGCATTTCTGTGTCAAAATTGGTGTGGAACGTCTCTGCATTATCCTTAACCCTGTCTACGCTGATGTAGATATCCCCTTCCAGTTGGTTGTCTTCCTCACTGTTGTCAAACGTAATAATGTCGGTGAAGTAGTCGTGGTCCAGGTACTGTTTATTGATTTCCAGAAGGTATTGATCCGAACAGAATATATAGTTGAGCTGTGAAATTTCATAACCCTCTGAAATTGAGGCGTTTTTGATCCACTTTTTTGTCTTGATCGGATTAACAACCTTAAAATCAACGTCTTCCGAGAAGAAACTAATCATATGTGATACTCACACGCCCGTACCCGCACAGGCGTAGCCGAGCGCATGATATTTTAAATGTTTGATCGTAAATAATTTACAAACTTACAAAGTATACGTGATAAGAACATGAAAGGCAGAGTACAGCGCATAAAACCCTTGTTAAAAAGAGTTAACGCTGTCCCCTACCCTAGCCAACAAATCGGGCCTGTGATCAGTTCTTTGCCTGGTATTTGCGGAAGTAGGTATCCACTTCGCGTTTATAGAATGGTGAGAATGTAGGTGGTATCGTCCGCAGCAGCTCGGTTTGCTTCTCTTTTTCACGAATGTATTTTTCAAATGCGGCAGGTGGCTGCTTAGGCTGTTGCTTTGCACTTTGTGCCTTGCGCTGCTCGTCCTCGTCCTGCTCTTTCATCGCTTTTTCCGATTCGAGCAATCGGGTGGTTATTTCCTGGTTGCGCTTGATCATTTCAGGGGTAATGCGCTTATTGACGAGATCTGTTTCGGTTTCATCCATCTTCTCAGATATCTCCTGCAGTTCCTTGCCCATTTGTTTGCCGACTTCGGTCCCCTTCTGAGATTCCATGAGTTCCTGGATCATCTTGCGGATCGCCGCCTGTTGCGCGGCCATGCGGGCGAGCTGTTCAGAATTGTTACCCTGGCCTTCCTTGCCCTGCCCGAGCTGCTTGATCTGTCCGTTCAACTTTTCCTGCATTTCACCCATTCCCGGCTGTTCCCCTTTCTGCTTGCCTTTTTTGCCTTTTCCTGCTCCCGGCATCGCCATGGCCATCTGCTGTTGCATTTGGTTGAATACGTCACTCAGCATTAAGGCGAGGTTGTTCATCGACGTCATGGCGAACTGCTGTTTGGAAGTGGCAACATTGATCTGCCGGTCCTTGATGCTCTTCACGCTCTCGTTCATGTAGGACTTCATATCGTTCAGTTCGCGGGTAATGAAGGATTGGATCTGAACCACGCGATTAGCAAGCGCGTACAGGCTATCCTCCACGATCTTAGCATCGTCCTTTAGTTTAAGCTGCTGCTGCCCGAGTTTGACGAACCGGGGGTCCTGCAAGCTCACGCCGCGGAAATCTTTCATCAACGTCTCCTGGTCGAATGATAATGTGATCAGATTTTCCAGAATGTCGCGTAATGCATCCAGATTCTCCTGCATCTGTTCCATTTCGGCAGACTCCATTTGCTCTTCCATGGACTGCGACATTTTCTTCATCGATTTAGCCGCATTTTTTTGCGACTGGGCCGCTTTCGGGTTCTGTTGCTTGTCTAGCTGCTGCTTGCTCTGTTCCATTTGCTCAGAGGCGTTTTTTTGCTCCTCCTTCTGCATATCCAGCTCCTGTTCGAGTTCTTTGCCCATCTCCTCGATTTCCTTACTGTTTTCCTGCGCTTTTTTGAAATCCTCCTGAATTTTCTCCTGCTCTTTTTTCAGGTCTTCATTCTTGCCTTTTTTATCATCTGCATTCTTGTTCTTGTCGTTCTCCTGCGACTTTTCGGCAAGCTGTTCTTCCTTGTCGGCCAGTTCATTCAGTTTTTCAACCAGATTTTCCATCTTCTGCTCCATCTGCATTTGCTTGAAGAGCTTCATGGTTCTTTCGAGTTCCTTTTCGAGGTTGTTCTCCTTGTTGCGGAGTTTCTCCATCATGGTCGACATCCGGTCGCTCTGTTTTTGTTCAAGGAGTTTTTTGAGTTCCTTATACAATTTCTCGGTATCCTCGTCCATGAGATCGTTCATCAGCTTTTGTAGCTGTTCGATCTTGTTTTGCAACTCAGGACTTTGCTGATTGAACTGTTTCGACTTTTCGTTGGAGTTCTGATGTTTTTCTTTCAGTGCCTCCAGTTCTTTCATCAATTCCTCCCGTTTGCGTAATACTTCCTCGATCTGTTTTTGCTCTTTGAAGTCGAGTTCCTTGTTACTTTTCAAACGATTGTCCAGGTTGTCGAGATCTTTCTGCAGGCTCTGCGCTTTTTTCATAGCCGACTGCATTTGATTCTCCGTTTCCTGTTCCGATTTCCTGACCTCCGCTTCGAGCTGATCTTTGGAGGGAACCGTAAACTGAATAGACCGGGACCGAGCACTTTTAGCACCATTTACGCCGTCGTTATCCCAAACCTGGGCGTAATACTCGATTTTATCGCCCGGTGCCAATTTGAGGCTATCCACATACCATTGGAAAAAGAAGCTTTGGGTATTGACGGATTTATTAAACGAAATCGGGATTCCCTTGGGCAGGGATGCCGCATCTTCATTGGCTCTCTTGACAGTATAGAACATTTTAAGCTGCGAAAAACCATAGTCATCGCTGATGGAGCCGCCCAGAACAAGATAGTTGTACAGGGTGGTGTCCTGGAAATTTTCGAGGTTCATCACCGGATATTTGTCGGGGATGACATTAATAAAATAGCCGATCTTATCCGAATTAGTGGTTTCCTCATTCTTTAGATTAACCTGGTACTGAGCGGATTTCCGTACCGTTCTCCGGATCTCGAAATGGTCGCCCTCATTTTCTTTGGCCTTGTAAAATGCAGAATCATCTTCAAATTTGATAGCAAGAGACTTGGTAGACGAAGTATTAAAGTTCCACTCCACAGTGGTGCCTTCCGGTACCGAGAGGTTTCCTACGTTGTTCAGTCCTTCGGAAGGTTTATTTAAATACGCCGGATAATGCAGGTTCACATCAAACGACAGCAGAGACGGCCGTTCGTTCACTCTAATGCGGTATTCCTCCGAGGCATAGCCTGCCGCGTCGAATGAGAATGCGACATCACGCTGCAGATTTTTGAATGTGTAGGAAAAATCCTTGGCGCTTTCCTGAGTCAGCTTGAAGCGGGTACCATTCTGAACAAGGTAAACGGCAGATGGTATGGCCTCGCCTTTTAAGATGAGTTTCAATGTAAAATCTTCATTCCGAAATGCTTTCAGGTTCTTGTTCTGCAACTCGAAAGAGAATGGTGCGTAGGTGTAGTTCTTCTGAAAATGGATAATGCGCTCCGAGCTGGAAGAGAAAAACGACGGATTGAAGAGCAGGATTACCGCAATGGCTGCCAGCGGGTACACCGCGTATTTCAGCCTTTTTTTGTTTTCATTAAAACGAATGGCATCTGAAAACCGGACGATCAGCAACTGTCCTGATTTTTGCCGGATACTGGCATCAATTAAATCCGATTGGCTGCCGGTCAGGTTTCCCAGTTGCAGGGTATTCACCAGTTTATCTCCGATTTCCGGAAAATATTGCCCGATCTGCAATGCGGCCTGCTCGTCGGAAAGTGGCTTTTTCAAACCATACAAATGGATGATCGGTTGTACTACCCATTGCACGAAAGAAAACGCGAGCACTGCCAGAAAGCCGAAAAACAGCATTCCGCGCACCAGTGAACTGAAGCGTCCGAAATATTCGATGGTATTGAAAAACAAAAACACAGTCAGCAGCAGGGCTATCGAAAAGATAGCGCCTTTGAGCAACTGGTTCTGATAATATTTCTGACGATATTCCTGAATGCGGAGCAACAGGCCTTCCATGGATGTAGTGAAAGGAGCCATAGTGGTCTAGGTATAACTGTGAAGTTTCTATAACGCCTGCGGCATGTAAAAATTACCGAATGCCCACACGCGCTGAAAACAAAGAAATATAGCGAATTTCAATCACATTTACCCCAGAGAATGCTTAAAAGTCTGGGTATCGTCACACCAATGGTCCTTGCATCAGGTGCTGCCAAGCTAGCTTTGCGAATGGCAGTGGCGGAACATTTGCTTTTACAGGGAAATCAGCAGGCCGGCCGATGCATAGTTGATCCAGTTGAAATTGTAAATCTTGTCGTTGTCCGCTCCGCCTTCGAGCATGCGGTAGCCGAGCTTAATACCGATTGCATTATTGAAGTTATAAGCAATGCCGCCGAAGATGTCCTCCGCGCGTCCCTGCTTCGCAGCGAGCGCGTCGCCTTCGAGGAGGATGGTCCAGTGGTAGGCCGGTTTCCAGGATGCGTAAAAATTAATGAGCGGCACAAAGCCAAGGTTATCGTAATGGGTGTCGTCATACTCGCTTTTGAAACGAATGTCGGCGTCGCGGATCTTGCCGGTGATCCCCGCCCCTACCCTCCACTTCCCGTTGGCCAGAAAATCGTAGCGATAGGTAAGCCGGTACGAGTTGAACCGGTAGTCGACATTGAGCGGCTGACCGGGAAGAAAGTTGTTGTTGTTAAAATTTGTGTTCTGATCAAGCGACCCGCGGTAGTGAATCGTGAGCGGTGCGAACAATGCGAAAATGTTGTGCCGGTTGCCGATCCGGTACCCCGCACGAATGCGATAGAACGCACTCCGGTCGAGGTCGAGTTGCTCTGGAAGATTCACGCGCGTTCCCACGCCGCTTGGAATTTGTACTTTATTGTAACTGGTGCCCAAAATGAGGCCGCCTTCAAAGTCGAAATTGAACTGCGCCGATGCGGGCGTATATACGCTGCATATGAGGACGGTGAGTAGTGAAATAGCGGTTTTCATAGGCAACGTTGGTATATAAAAAAACAAACAACCCGGGGTCGGATTGTTTGTACAAAATTGATGCCTGAAGTGATTCTGAAATCGACCGCTCCGCGGTGAATTTAAGCCGGAATCGGCTCCGAAGAGTTTTTGACGCCTTTTACAAAGCTTTTGATATCATTTTCAAGATCGGTACTCTCCTGCAAAACGCGGATGAACGCACTGCCGATGATCGCACCCGCGGCGTGGCTCGAAGCCTTCGCGAATGTGTCGTGATCTTTGATACCAAAACCGATCAGTCGCGGGTTACGCAGGTTCATCGCGTCGAGTCGTTCGAAGTATGATTCCATGTCGCCGCTTACGCCGGATTTCGAGCCGGTAACGCTGGCGGAGGAAACGGTGTAGATAAAGCCCTCGCTTACCTCGTCGATCTGGCGGATGCGTTTTTCCGAAGTCTGTGGTGTTACGAGGAAGATGTTCAGCAAACCATGCGCGTCGAAAATAGATTTGTACTCATCGAGATACACATCCATAGGCATATCAGGCAGAATGAGCCCATCCACGCCGACTTCGGCGCATTTGGCACAAAATGCTTCGATACCGAATTGCAATACCGGATTGATATAACCCATCAATAGCACTGGCACGGTAATCGACTCGCGCATGCCCTGTAACTGATCGAAGAGAATGCGTACGGACATGCCGTTTTCCAATGCGCGGTCATTGCTTTGCTGGATCGTCTCGCCGTCGGCCACGGGGTCGGAATAAGGCATGCCTATTTCTACCAGATCGGCGCCGCCATCCTGCAATGCCTGCAAAACGCGCCGGGTATCGTTCAGCTCGGGGAAACCGGCCGTGAAATACACGTTGAGCAGGCCCTGGCCGTCCGTGTGATTAGAATTCTGAAAAAGATTTACAATGCGGTTCATTCCTGTGTCCAGTAGTCAACAACCAATACTTTGTCCAGGTGTGGTTCCAGGACTTTTACAAATGCTTTGTGGTCCGGATGCGGCAGGTACACTTCACGACCGGCTTCGCTGTCGAAGCTCACGAAAAATACGTGTGTGAAACCCTGTGCCAGTCCTTCGGGGCTGTTGTTGGTACCCCATTCAAATCCTTTCACCTCCTTCACTTTGGAGGGAAGTTTTCTGAATGCATCTTCCACTTCTTTGACCTGAGCAGGCGTTGCAGAGTCTTTGAATTTGAAAAGAACAACGTGACGCAGCATTTTTTTAGGTGGATTGGAAGGTGAAACAAACGACATGGTGCTGAAAAGAACCATGGAAGCAAGCAAAAACAGTTTAAATCTCTGCATATGGTGGTATGGATTAAAGGTGATCCTAAGCGGAGCAATTGAGGCATTCGCCTTCGTCGCTGAATTTGAGGCGGTCGAACTCGCCCAGTTTTTCTTTCATTTCCAGGATTTCGTCTTCCATATCGCAGCGTTCGAAGAGCGACAGTTCACCTGAATTTACCTTGGTTTCCAGTTCCTGAATCTTCAACCGGAGATCGAAAACCTCCGGCAATGTCAATGTAGCCATGTGATGTTGTATTGAGGTGAGAATTAATCGATGTATTTCATATAAGTACCCATGTCCTTGTCACCGCGGCCCGAGAGGGTAAGTACTACCGTTTCGTTGTCGGAAGCCCCCAGGCGGCCCAGAGCGGACAATGCGTGGGATGATTCCAATGCAGGGATGATGCCTTCGAGACGCGTCAGCTCAAAAGCGGCCTGCACCGCCTCGTCGTCGGTCGCCGAAAGGAATGTACCGCGGCCGCTGGCGTAAAGCCATGCGTGCTGAGGGCCGATACCCGGATAGTCCAACCCTGCGGAGATGGAGAATGGTTCCGTTACCTGGCCATCTTCCGTTTGCATGAGGATGGTGCGGCTGCCGTGGAGCACGCCGGGCTTGCCCAATGCAGTTGTAGCAGCCGAATGGCCGGAAGTAAGGCCTAAGCCGGCCGCCTCCACCGCCACCAGCTTCACATTTTCATCGTCCAGGAAGTGGTAAAATGTACCTGCTGCATTGCTGCCGCCGCCCACGCAAGCCACCACGTAATCGGGCGTTTCCTTACCAATGTGCGCATTCAGTTGTGAGCGGATTTCTGCGGAGATAACCGACTGGAACCGCGCTACCATGTCCGGATAAGGGTGCGGACCCACCACGGAGCCGATGATGTAATGCGTATCGACCGGGTTGTTGATCCAGTGGCGCATAGCCTCATTCGTAGCGTCTTTCAGCGTACGCGAGCCGCAGGTAGCCGGGCGCACTTCCGCGCCGAGCATTTTCATGCGCGCTACATTAGGTGCCTGGCGCTCGATATCGATCTCGCCCATGTACACGACGCATTCCAGGTTCATCAATGCGCACACGGTAGCCGTAGCCACGCCGTGTTGTCCTGCGCCGGTTTCCGCTACAATGCGTTTTTTGCCCAGGCGCTGTGCCATCAGGATCTGTCCGATGGTGTTGTTCACCTTATGAGCGCCGGTGTGGCAAAGGTCTTCCCTTTTGAGGAAAATGTTGGTTTTATATTTTTCCGAAAGCCGGTTCGCGCGGTAAAGCGGCGTGGGGCGGCCTACGTAATCGCGCAGTAAATCATTGAATTCTTTCTGAAAAGAAGGGTCTGCGATCACTTGCAGGTAGTTTTCACGCAGCTCTTCTACATTCGGGTACAACATTTCAGGAATGAATGCGCCCCCGAAGGTGCCATAATAACCACGGTCATTTACCTGATACGACTTCTTTTCTGCAATTGATTCCATAAAACTAAGCTTCCGCTTCTTCTTGTTCTTTTACGCGAACTAAACTAAATAACTCTTCCAGCTTGGCAATGTCCTTCACGGCCTGTTCGGTTTCGAACTTACTGTTGACGTCGATGCCGTAAATGGGAAGTGTTTGGGACAATGCGATGATTTCTTCAAGATTTTCAAGCCCAATGCCGCCGCTGAGGAGGAAAGGCTTTTCATTATCGTATTTGCTCAGCAATTTCCAGTCGAATGCTGCGCCGTTGCCGCCCGGCTGATCGCCTTTGGTATCGAACAAAAACAGGTCGCAAAACGATTTGTAGTTGTTCAGCATGGCAAAGTTGAATTTCTCGTCGATCGAGAATGCCTTGATTACGCTTACCCCTTTCTGGCGGATGCTGCGGCAGATGTCGGGCATTTCGTTGCCGTGCAGCTGCACATATTGCAGGTCGTATTTTTTGACCATATTCAGAATGTGGCCGGGGTTTGCATTCACAAACACACCTACTTTCTTGATGTTCTGAGGAATGCTGCGGATGTATTCTTCGTCCAGTTCCTCCCCTACGAAACGCGGCGACTTGTCATAGAAAATAAACCCTATAAAGTGGGGTTGTAAGGCCACTACCTGCTCGATGTTGCCTTGCTGGCGCAATCCGCAAACTTTAATTTTCATAGAATCAGAGGATTTAAATTGCTATGTTGAGTTAAATCTTGTTGCAAACCAGCAAGTGCGGCGCCTGGGTCTGCCGTTTTCATAAATGTTTCTCCGATCAAAAATCCTTTGTAGCCGTATTGAAACAGCTTCACAATGGTTTCGGCGTCCTGCAAACCGCTTTCCGAAATCTTCACGAATTGCACCGGGATCAGCTCGCTAAGCTGGATCGACGTTTCAATGGAGGTTTCAAAAGTTTTGAGGTTACGATTATTGACGCCGACGATATCGATATGCTCACCTGTGCTCACAGCCAGTTCTTCCGCATTATGGACTTCCAGCAGTACTTCCAGTCCCAGATCATGCGCTCTGCGGCTCAAATGGGCTATTTCCGAAGGCGTGAGGTTCGCTGCAATGAGCAGGATCACGTCCGCGCCGATGGATTTGGCTTCAAAAAGCTGGTATTCGTCGACAATAAAATCCTTTCGAAGCATCGGAATATGCGGGTTGGCTTCCCGTGCGGCGAGGAAATCGGCAAATGAGCCGCCGAAAAAGTCGGTATCGGTAAGTACCGAAAGGCCCACGGCGCCTGCATTCACATACTCCCGCGTCACGATCTGTGGCTGTACGTCGCCATTGATAATGCCTTTCGAAGGGGATTTCCGTTTGAATTCCGAGATAATGCGGGGTGAAGTAGATGACCTTAGCGCCTTGGCAAGGGAAGTAGTTGGACGCGAGAACAATGGCTCCCTTTCCAGCTCGGAAATGGTTCTGTGTTTTTTCGACTCGCTGATTTCTTCCTGCTTTCGGGCGATAATTTTTTCTAAAATATTCATCTAAAAATGCTGTAACTGCAATGATATTAAAAGGGAGAAATGCATTCCCGTTAACTATTCTTCGATTAATTTTTTGAACGCTGCCAACGCTTTTTTGCTTTCGAGCGACTCCCGCGCGGTTGCCACAGCGTCGGTGAGCGACAATGACGGATTCGCGCAATAAAGCGCCATCGCCGCATTGGCCAGCACAGCTTCCTTCTGAGAAGGCGTTACTCCATCATTCAAAACACTCATAAAAATCCGGGCCGAATCTTCGACTGTTTCGCCACCCGATAAATCGTCGGCGCGCAAAGTTTGAAGCCCTAAATGAGAGGGGGTAAGAACTTGCTCGGAATGAGCGGTTATAATTTTAAAAGCACCTGTCAATGACACTTCGTCGTAGCCGTCTAATGCGTGAAGAACCAGAAATTGCTTATCCGTTTGTTGGTAAAGATAAGCAAAAAGGCGCGCTAATTCAAGACTGAATACGCCCACAAGCTGTTTTTTCGGCGATACAGGGTTCACCATGGGACCGAGCATGTTGAAGAATGTTTTCACGCCCAATTCCTTCCTCACCGGTGCCACATTCTTCATAGCGGGGTGGAAAAGAGGGGCATGCAAAAAGCATACGCCCGCCTGGTCGATCTTCCGTTCGAGGTAATCTTTATCATTGGTGAATTTTACGCCGAGATGTTCCAGCACCGTCGACGACCCCACCAGCGACGATACGCCGTGGTTACCATGTTTCGCCACCTTCTGACCGGCTCCCGCCACCACAAAACAGGACAGCGTCGAAATGTTGAACGTATCCTTGCCATCCCCGCCCGTCCCGCAAACGTCGATAGGATCGTAAGCCGACAAATCTACCGAAAGGCACAGTTCGAGCAAGCCATCGCGAAAGCCTTCCAGCTCTTCAACGGTAATGCTGCGCATGGCATATGTTGTTAAAAATGAGGCAATTTCGGAATTGGTGTATTTGCCGGTTCCGATGCCCATCAAAACGTCTTTGGCTTGCTCTTTATTAAGGACTTTGTATTCAAAAAGGTGGCTAAGAATGTGTTTCATGACAGTTTTAAAAGCTAATATCGTCGGGTAAGGTGGTGTTATTTCAATGCGGAGGTCAGATTTGCAACCAGTTTTGCAGCATTTCTTTGCCGTGCTCTGTTAGAACCGATTCCGGGTGAAATTGGAGCCCTTTCACATCATATTTTTTGTGAGAAAGCCCCATTACGCGGCCTTGCTCGTCTACGGCCGTGATCGTAAGGTCGTCTGTAAATGTCTCGGGAATGACAGTCCAGGAATGGTAGCGTCCTACTTTGATATGTGAAGGCAAGCCTTTGAAAATGCGGTCGCTTGGGTCGGTAACAATGGCTGTGTCGGCAATGCCGTGCAGCACATCGGTCATGTTTTCCAGTTCGGCGCCGTAAACCTCCCCAATTCCCTGATGGCCGAGACAAATGCCCAGAATGCTCTTGGAAGAACCGTATTCACGAATCACGTCGTGCATAATGCCTGCTTCGGAAGGGATGCCGGGACCCGGCGAAAGCAGGATCTTGTCGTAATTTCCGACGTCTTCCAGCGCGATTTTGTCGTTCCGGTAAATGTCCACCTGGTCGTGCAGCTCGCGGAGGATGTACACGAGGTTGTAGGTGAAAGAATCGTAATTGTCGAGAACTAATATTTTCATTTGATTTCGAATCGTTTTAAACGGCAATTTTATAATCCAGGACCAACTCGTCCCCTGCTTTCCCACGAATGCCCCAGTTGTGCGGTGGTGTCTCCGTGAGCGTAATTTCCACGTCGTGCGGCGCGATACCGAGCTCTTCTTCGAATTTTTGGAAGATCAGCCGGTACAAATGCTTCTTCGCTTCGATCGAACGGCCTTCAAACAATGCTATTTCGATGATCGTGTAGCGTTCGCTTCTGCCTTCGGGATAAAAGAAATCTCCTTCATCGAGGTAAAAGAACCGGTGCGCCCGTTTGTTTTGCGGATATTGGAAGGCATCTACAATGCAGCCATGCAATGTGTCGGACAACCGCTCCCGGATCGCGTAGAGCGAAGATTTGAGGCCATATATCTTGATCTGCGACATGTTTTCCGATTTTAAAGTCCTTCCGCAACCTGAATCGCCTGGCGCAATGCGGCCAGCTTGCTGTTAATCTCCTGCAACTCGCTCTCGACGTTGGATTTCGCCACTACGCCCATTCCCGCGCGGAAGAAAAGTGTGTTATCCTTGCTGAGGAAGGTCCGGATCGCGATGGCGTGGTTGAAATCGCCATTGAAATCCATAAAACCGATAGCACCGCCGTAAATGCTGCGATTGCTGTTCTCCATCTGGTTAATCAGCTTCATCGCATTATGTTTGGGTGCGCCCGATAACGTGCCTGCGGGAAAGGTGTCGGCCACCAATTGAAGCGGGTTGACGCCTTCATTCATTTTCCCAACTACTTTCGAAACGAGGTGGATCACGTGCGAATAATATTGCACTTCCTTGTAATTCGTGACTTTTACGGCGTCGCAGCTGCGGCTCAGGTCATTCCGTGCCAGATCGACCAGCATCACGTGCTCAGCGGTCTCTTTGGGGTCGTTAAGCAGGCCCTGAGCTGCTTCCGCATCGGCCTGATCGTCGCCTGTGCGGCGGAATGTACCTGCAATCGGGTGGATTTCCGCCTGGCCGTTTTTAATGAATATCTGCTTTTCGGGAGAAGATCCGAAGATCTTGTAATTGCCGTAGTCGAAATAGAAGAGATAAGGCGAAGGATTGATGGATCTCAATGCGCGGTAAACATTGAATTCGTCGCCCTGAAATTTGCGGCTGAAACGACGCGAAGGTACGATTTGGAACACATCCCCGCGGAGGCAGTGATCGATACCTTTCTGGATCACTTTCCGCATTTCGTCGTCGGTAACGTTCGAAGTTTCGTCAGCCGTAATGCTGAAACCATACTGCGGAAAGTTTCGGTTCTTGATCAGCACCTCGATCTGATCGATGCCACCCTCCTCGGTTATCTCGCCATATTGGTGTTCAAGAATGTATAGTTCATTTTTGAAATGGTTGATGGCAATAACATACCTGTAAACCTGATAGAATATCTGGTCGATTTCGGTCTCGGCATTTGCCGGCTGGATCTCGATATCTTCAAAGTAAGTAACGGCATCGTATGTCATGTGGCCAAACAGGCCGTTTGTGATGAATGGGAACTTGCTTTTTTCCGAAACAAAACTCTGTGCAAAGCCATACAATGCCTGAACAGCGTCTTTGCGGTTAGTCAGGTCGAAATTATTCTCCGAACCATCCGGAAATTTTTGAGTGATGGTGCTATTGTTGAGCTTGAAGGATGCAATCGGATCACAGCAGATATAGGTGAAAGAGTTCTCATTGCCGTGGTAGTCGGAGCTTTCCAGGAGGATCGTGTTCACGAAGCGGTCTCTGAGTTTCAGATAGATCGAAACGGGTGTCAGGGTGTCTGCTAGGAGCTTTTTGTGGCGTGTGGTGATCGGGTAAGTTTTGTTCAGGGTTTTCATTGATAAATAGTAATGTAAAGTGTATAAAAAAAACGGCTCGCTGTCAGATGAACAGCGAGCCGTTTGGATGTATATTTTGATTCTATACCATGCAATAGCCTACTTGTCCATCCAGGAAAGATGAGTACGCCACCACCAAATAGTATTGAATAATTTCATGCTTGGTTGTTGCCTTGCGACAGTTAAGGTCACAAAGATATAAAAAAGAATAAATGCTGCAGTATTCTGCAAAAAATTTCTGCAAGAATTTGCAAAGGGGTATTACTGGAATGAGGATTAATGTTTGAATTCTTCAATTCCAGCACTTGGGAAAATGCTGACATAGTGACAGTAAACGCACAAAGCCACCCATTTCTGAGTGGCTTTATTGTGTTTAATAATTGTGG